>JAYOCQ010000017.1:0-46367 GCA_038105525.1 Opitutales bacterium
TAACAAAACCATCACGGTTTTTGTCGAAGGGACGGGATGCCCGGCTGGGATCATCGTTAAAATTGGTACTCATCGCCTTCATCGAGGAAAATCCGGCGAATCCGATGCGAGTGACCGCAGCTTCGCTGCCTCCGGCGAAAATGACGTCCGCAACCCCGCGACGAATCATCTCAAAAGCCTCGCCGATCGCATGCGAACCGGAGGCGCAGGCGCTGACCACTGAAAAATTCGGTCCTTTGGCCCCGAGATCGATGGCAATGATCCCCCCTGCTATGTTGGCGATCAGCGATGGAATCATGAAAGGAGAGACTCTCCTCGGACCACGCTCGATCAGAGTGGTCATTTGCGTTTCGATCGTTTCCATGCCTCCGATGCCGGATCCGACCAGCACGCCCGTGCGGGCAGGATCCAAGTCTTGTCGAGACAGGCCGCTGTCATCGAGCGCTCCATGGGTGGCAGCAAGCGCAAGTTGTGCGTAGCGGTCGTTGCGGCGAGCCTCCTTAGGATCCATGAACTCCTCTGGATTGAAATCGGTGATTTCGGAAGCGACCTTGCTGGCTATGTCCGAACAATCGAAACGAGTGACTCCGGTGATCCCGGACTTGCCGGCCTTGAGAGCCGACCAGAAGGAACCACTATCCCTGCCCAAGGAAGTCAAGACTCCCATCCCGGTGACAACGACGCGATTCATGGCGCTAAACAAGGTGACGTAAAGATGCGAGCGCCAGCCCTGCGGAAGCAGACGCTCTCTCTGAACTATGAGGAAAGGTTCTTTTCAACGTACTCGATGACCGATCCCACGGTTTGAAGCTTTTCCGCTTCCTCCTCCGGAATTTCGGTGCCAAACTCCTCTTCCAGAGCCATGACCAATTCCACTTGGTCGAGAGAATCGGCCCCGAGGTCATCGATGAAGCTAGCATCGGGAGTTACCTGCTCTTCACTGACGTTGAGTTGACTGACGATAATTTTCTTTACGCGATCGGCGTTATTGTCGGACATGATGTTGATTGGTTGATTAGGTTGATAGGACTCTCTTCTTCACATCACCATCCCACCGTCAACAGTAAAAACTTGTCCGGTGACGTAGGAGGCTTTGTCGGAGCATAAAAAGGAAACCGTTTCGGCGATGTCGGAGACTTGCCCGAAACGCTTCAGTGGAATGGCGCTCAACGCGACTTCCTTGACTCGTTCGTCCAATTCCGAAGTCATGTCGGTATCGATGAATCCGGGAGCAACCGCATTGACGGTGACGGAACGAGCAGAAAATTCGCGGGCGAGGCTTTTGGTCAGCCCGATCATTCCGGCTTTTGCGGCGGAATAATTCGCCTGTCCGGCATTGCCGGTCAAACCGACTACGGAGGCGACGTTGACGATTCTGCCCCACCTTTTGCGAGTCATGGGACGAGCCAAGGCTTTGATCCAGTGAAAACAGCTGGTTAAATTGGTGCTGATGACGTCCTCCCAGTCTTGGTCGTCCATGCGAAAGAGCAAATTGTCACGGGTAATTCCGGCGTTGTTCACCAGCACGTCCACGCATTCGTGTTCCTGAAGAATTTTCTCGCACGCCGCTCTAATCTCTTCGCCGGAGGCGACGTCCACGGCCAGGGCATCCGCCTGCCCACCTGATGCGCGAATGGATTCGGCCGCTGACCCGCAGGATGCTTCCGACTTGCTTACGCAAATTACACGCATGCCGTCCCTAGCCAATGCTTGGGCTATCCCACGCCCGATCCCGCGACCGGCCCCGGTCACCACAGCAACTTTCACTTTGTTCGATTCTTCGCTCATGAAATTATCATCCCTCCCAATCCCTGTTGTTGACTGTCATCAATAAATGATGGATTCCTGAAGGTTGCGC
Source organism: Opitutales bacterium (assembly GCA_038105525.1). GTDB lineage: Bacteria > Verrucomicrobiota > Verrucomicrobiia > Opitutales > Seribacteraceae > Chordibacter. The sequence continues at coordinate 1,859 of JAYOCQ010000017.1, forward strand.
AACCCCAACTTTCATACATGGCAAAGAACTCATCTCCTTCCCTCCCTTCGATGGACAAGCTGCCGAAGTTACAAAAATTCCTGGCAGATGCCGGATTGTGCTCTCGAAGAACCGCCGAGCAATGGATTTCCGCTGGGAACGTCACGGTCAACGGACAGCTGGCCGTACGGGGATGCCGAATCAATCCCGAGAAGGACGTGATCAAGGTGAATGATCGTCGCGTTCAGGCAAAGTTCGCAAAACCGATCGTGCTCGCAGTGAACAAACCCAAGGGGTTCACCTGTTCCAACGACGATCCTCATGCCGAACGCTTGATCTTCGAACTGCTGGAAGCGCAGCATCGCAGTTTGCGCCTCTTTTGCGCCGGCCGGCTCGACCTCGAAAGCGAAGGCCTGGTCATTCTGACCAATGACGGACAATTGGCCCATCGCTTGACTCATCCTTCTCACGAAGCGAAAAAAAAATACCTGGTGGAGATCAATCAGCCCTTGTCCGAGGAAGCATTTCGCTCTCTGTTGCAGGGAATCGAAAGCGAGGGAGAGTTTCTTCGCTTGGACGAGATTCGCTCCAGGAAAGGTCATCCGGTCGGCTCGAACAAATTGGAAGTCATTCTGGGACACGGCAAGAAGAGGGAAATCCGGCGCTGCCTGGCCCATTTCGACTACCGAGTGAAAAAACTTCGAAGGGTTGCCATCGGTGGGCTGAGATTGGATAAGATGCCTGTCGGAACGTACCGTATCTTAAAAGATGCAGAAATTGAATTGCTCTTTCCCAAGCAAGTTTCCTAAATTTCTTCCCTATGCTAAACGCCCGTCATTTTCATTTTCATTCCATCTTGGGACTGTCGCTCCTTTTCATCCTTAATCTCACCGGTTTCGCTCAGCAACCAATCGAGGAGTCGTCCGGAGCGGCCGACTCCTTCAATGCCGGCGCTCCGGAAATCGAACCGATAGTGGTGGGCAGGGAAAAATGGAACCAGCCGACGAAAGCGGCCTCAGCCGCTGAAGAAGCGACGATTTCCAGCCAACCCTCCGATTCTCCCGCTGGGATCGGAGAACTCGATCCTTTGGAAACCCGACAAGTCAAACCGGAACCGAGTGAACTTCCGCTGGATCCGCCCAAGACCCCTCCCGCCACCAATATCATTCGCAACTTCGAAGGGAATTTGGTTTTCAAGCCCAGGAAGTTCGGTTTCGCATATGATTTCCCCTACCAATTGGAAAACTCCTCGAAAAAGCGCATCGCTTACCTAGACTTCGACCAACTCAAATCGGTCGACCCGCAACAGCACCTGGACAAGAGAATCAACGTCATGGGCAAGCTCGAGTCCGTGGACGAAGGATCCGACGATCTGGTCATTCGCGTGCGGGCGCTTCGTCCGGCAAACTGAGCTTTTCGGATCCATTCTTCCCATTCCGATCGAATCATGGCTTTGATCGACGGCAACCGAATCGCCCTTGAGGTTCTTGAGGACCTCAAGGCAAGGATCGATTCCTTCGGAACGGATCGACCATGCGTCACCTTCATACGAGCAGGAGAGGATCCTGCTTCGGTCTCCTACGTGGCGAAAAAGCAGAAGGTGGCCGCCGATCTGGGCATCGAAGCTCGACTGGTGGTTCTGCCACCTACGGTTTCGGAAGAGGATTTGCTCGAGGAGATCGACCGCCTCAACGCAGATCCCGGTACGCATGGGATTCTCGTTCAGGCCCCTTTGCCCTCCGGCATGGATTCCGTGCGCGTTTTCAATCGAGTTTCCCCCTTGAAGGACGTCGACGGATTCAATGCCGTCAATCTGGGCAAGCTTTGCCAGGAACGACCGGACGCCTTTCGGTCCTGCACCCCCGCAGGCATCCTCGAACTGATCAAGAGAACCGGCATCGAGGTCACTGGCAAACACGTCGTCGTTTTGGGCCGCAGCCTGATCGTCGGCAAACCGGCGGGCATGCTTCTGCTCAACCGTTCCATTCCCGGCAATGCCACCGTCACCTTTTGCCACTCCGCCACCAAAGACTTGCCCCGCCATACCCGGCAAGCGGATCTTCTGATTGCCGCGATCGGAAAGCCTCGTTTCGTTACAGCCGACATGGTCAAGGACGGTTGCGTGGTAATCGACGTCGGAATCAACCGCATTCCCGACTCGGACAGTAAATCAGGGTTCCGCTTGGTGGGAGACGTCGATTTCGAGCAAGTTGCCTCCAAGGCCTCCTTGATCACGCCCGTGCCCGGGGGAGTCGGCCCCATGACCGTAGCCATGCTGATGAGCAACACCGTACAAGCATTCGAACAATTTCTCACGTCCGACTCATGACCGAATCCTCTTTCTCCGAAACGGACGCGCCTTCCGCTTCCGCCGAACACGCTTCTCTTCGACCGGCTCCCATGCTTCGGCGATTGATCGCCTACGTCATGGATTTTATTCTTCTCTTTCTTCTGCTGCAATTGTTGGCTCATTTTCTGCCAAGCTTTTGGGATGCCCACTCCAAGGAAGAATTTTCTCAACTCCTTTTGCAAGCATCCATGCTGCCCAAGGAAGACCAGATCAATTCCGAGGAAATGGCCCGTTTCATCGATCAGGCGGATTTGTCCCCCGAAACCTACGAAATGCTCTTCGCCATGGCGGCTTGGGCCTGCATCCTGCCCATTCTGTATTTTTTTCTAAGCGAGCGCTTCTTTGCCGGCCAGACCTTGGGCAAAGCCACCTTTGGATTGCGCAGCGTTTCCATGATCGACTCAAACGATCCTCCCTCCGTCCTTCGGCTGTTCCTCCGTTCAACCTGCAAGGGATTGAGCTCCCTGGTTTTGATCACGCCCTTCCTTCTTCCCGGGCTTCTCAACTTTCTCTTCTGCTTCCTCAACCGCAAGCGTAGATGCCTGCACGACCTGTTGGGGGGCACGATCACCATTCAGGCTCTCCAACAAGGAGACTCAAGCGCATGAGCGCCTCGGTCGCATTCATCGGCGCGGGGAAAATGGTTTCCGCCATCGTCCAAAGCCTTCTTCGGTCCAACCTCTTCTCTCCTGCCGACTTGTCCTGTTGCTCCGCTCAGGACGGCACCTCCGAGCGGCTTTCGAAGAATACCGGGATTACGAGAGTGGACAAAGTCGAAAGCATTCTCGATTCCTCTCCTTCGGTTCTCGTTCTGGGTTGCAAGCCTCAGCAACTCGACCAGCTCCCCCACTCGTTGACAAGCAAGTCGGCCGGCTGCATGATTCTTTCGATCATGGCCGGCATTCGCATCGATCGATTGAGGCAAGCCTTTCCCCAGGCTAGAAACCTCGTCCGCTCCATGCCAAACACCCCGGGCCAGATCGGACGCGGGGTTACCGGTTATTTTTTCTCTCATGCTCCCGATTCTTCCGATCGAAACCTCATAGAGCGGATTCTCTCGTCCCTTGGATCCGCATACGAACTCAAGCAAGAGGACGACCTTGACCGTGTCACCGCCATCAGCGGAAGCGGTCCAGCCTACGTATTCGAGTTTACCTGCGCCCTGGAAGAAGCGGCCCGGGCGATCGGATTATCGGGCAAGCTTGCCCGTGAACTCGCCCTGCTGACCGTTACCGGAGCGTCCCGTCTCATGGAGGCTTCCGAACTTCATCCAAGCGAACTTCGCGATCAGGTGACTTCTCCCAACGGAACCACTCAGGCGGCTTTGGAAAGCTTTTCCTCAGACGAATTGCGAACCATTGTTCGTCATGCGGTAGAAGCCGCCAGAACGAGATCGATCGAGCTTTCCAATGAGTGATCTCGGCAAAGGCGTCGTGGTCGTGACCGGTGGAGCCGGTCTGATCGGGAGCGCCGTCATTTGGGGATTGAACAACCGCAATCTCAATGACGTCTGGTTGGTCGATTGGGCCGATGAAGGAAACCTCAAGCGCAGGAACCTGGCTTCCCTGAGCTATTCTCGCCATTTGACTCCGGAAGATTTTCGCAAATTGATCGGGGCGAACAGTTCCGAATTATCGGGAATTTCCACCATTTTTCATTTGGGGGCATGTTCCAGCACCACGGAAACAAACGAGCAATATTTGAACGACAACAACTTGGGCTATACCAGGGAACTGTGCGAATGGTCCATGGAAACCGGGGCCCGCTTCGTCTACGCATCCTCCGCATCCACTTATGGAGACGGCTCGTCGGGCATGGATGACGAGGACGACGACCTGCAAAAGTTTCAGCCCCTGAACCTTTACGGATGGTCGAAACACAAGTTTGACCTGCTTGCTCGGGAGCGGGGATGGCTTGATCATATCGTAGGCTTGAAATACTTCAACGTCTACGGTCCGAACGAGCAACACAAGGGCGATATGCGCTCCGTGGTAAGCAAGGCCTACGAACAAATTTCTCAAACCGGAGAAATGACCCTCTTCAAAAGTCATCACCCCGACTATGAGGATGGAAGACAGATGCGCGACTTTCTCTACGTCAAGGACGCGGTTCTCATGTCCGTTTGGCTCGCTGAAAACAGTCAAGTCAACGGACTTTTCAACTTGGGCAGCGGGCGGGCCAGAACTTGGCTCGATTTGGGACGGGCCATCTTTTCAGGCTTGGGAATCGAACCGAGGATACGCTTTATTGACATGCCGGAGGTTCTTCGCGACAAATACCAATATTTTACTGAAGCAAGGATCGAAAAGATTCGTGCCGCAGGATATGACAAGGATCTCTTTTCCCTTGAGGAGGGGGTGGAAGACTACGTCACCCGATACCTGGTTCCCGATCTTCGTCTAGGGGCTTGAATTTCATCTCGGAGGCTCCTTGACCTCCTTCTGGGGCGCAAGTGGAAATCCCTTTTTCTTCGCTTTGAGTTTTTTTTCTTTGACGGCTCCGGGAATTTCAGAAGAAACGATGTCGTGGAAGTTGCGGTGGCGGACGAGCGCATGGAGGCTCTGATCGATTGGATCGGGCGGTCCACCCCCTACGGCGGTTGCTCGCTGAAACCGGCATCCGCAGACGCTAGCTTTCGCAGGTACTTTAGAATCAGCGCCCCTGATGGCTCGCGTATCGTGATGGATGCGCCTCCGGAGCTTGAACCTTGCGATGCATTCGTACGATTATCGGAAATCATGGGAACGGCGGGACTTCCCGTCCCCAAAGTGTACCACCAAGACTTGAAGCTGGGTTTCCTGATTCTCTCGGACTTTGGTCGACTGCACTACCAGGAAGCCCTCTTGAGCGAGCAAAGAAACGATCTGTATGAGCGAGCGATCCATGAAATCCTCAAAATGCAGCAATGCCTTCGCGGACAGGCCGCTCAGTTGCCGGTTTTCGATCGGTCCTGGCAAGCCAAGGAACTGGAAATCTTTCGCGAGTGGTGCCTGCCCCGTCTTGCCGCCCAAGAATTCGACCATTTTGCCAGCCCTCTGATCTCAGGAGTAGACGAGATTCCCAAATCATTCATGCACAGGGATTTTCATTGCAGGAACCTCATGATCAGAGAAGACGGATCCACCGGAATCATCGATTTTCAAGGGGCGATGCTGGGTCCGATCACCTATGACTTGGTGTCCTTGCTGCGTGATTGCTACCTGGAAAATTCCGCGGATTGGGTTTCCCTCCAAGTAATGAATTTTCGCACGCAACTCATTCAGTCAGGATTGCTGCCTCCTGAAATCGATTCGGAAACGGTGACCAGATGGTTTGATTGGAGCGGTTTGCAAAGACACTTGAAATGCTTGGGCATCTTCCATCGCCTGAAGATTCGCGACGGCAAGCCACAATACCTGGCGGACGTTCCCAGAGTGCTGGGCTACGCAAACCGGGTGCTGAACGCTTATCCGGAACTTTCCGATCTAAAGGCCCTGCTCGATCAGTCTGCCCTCTTCTGCAACGATTCTCCCTCGTGAAGGCAATGATCCTGGCAGCAGGGTACGGCAATCGCTTGCGACCGCTGACCGACCGGATCCCCAAGCCTTTGCTGCCCATCGGAGGAAAACCGATGATCGTTCATCATCTGGAAAAACTCGCTCGCGCCGGCTTTCGCGAAGTGGTCGTCAACCTCGGTCACCTGGGTTTCAAGATACCCGAAGCGCTGGGAGACGGTTCCAAGTGGTCCTTGTCCATTACCTATTCCGAAGAAGGCCCGGAACCCCTGGAAACCGGAGGAGGTTTGACCAAGGCGCTTCCCCTCTTGGGCAACGCCCCTTTTTTGGTGGTCAACGGAGACGTCTGGTGCGACCTCGATTTCTCCTGCATCCCCCAAAGCCTGTCAGGTGACGACCAGGCCCTGCTTTTCCTCGTTCCCAAGCCAGCCTGGAGAGAACGTGGAGATTTCTCGCTTTCCATGCAAAGAGTCATGGAAAGCGAGCGTCCGGAGTACCTCTATGGAGGCATCGCCCTTTATCATCCCTCTATTCTTGACGGGGCATTGGTGGAAAAGTTCTCCATCGTTCCTCGACTGAAAAAATCGATCGCCCAGAATCGAGTGGGGGGCATCCTCCATGAAGGAGAATGGGACGACGTCGGTACGCCCGACCGACTTAGCTCGCTCCAAGCAAAGTACGGAAGCTAAAAGGGTTTTACGGACTTCGCGGGCACGTTTCTCCCCTTGTTCCAAGGATCGTCCGGAGGCCCGTGTTCGCGCACGACGTAAAAGACCAAGTCGCGCAAGGTTCCGTCGGAAATCTCTTTGGCGGCCGCAGCCATCGTCTTTCCCGTCTGATCCATCGGATGACTTCCTCTGAGCCCGCTTCTGAACTTGCGCATCTGATCGAGAAAGTACCATCCCTCCAGACGGTTCAGCGAAGGCCCCCCCGCGGATTGGTTGCCTTGCGCTTCGCTGCCATGGCAGGAAGCGCAGCGACTTTGGTAAAATACTCTTCCTTTTTCCAAGTCCCCTTTTACCGTTCTGACCGCGGGCTTGGGCTCTTGGCGGGAAAACCAATCCGCCAGATAAGCCGCTTCCAAGTCGTTCGACACTTTCTTCACTCCGATTCCCATGAGGTGTTCGGAACGATTTTCAGAATTTTGCCCTCGTATTCCGGAACGGAACTTGAGCAACTGGTCATAGAGATACCAATATTGCATCCCATCGAGAATCGGTCCGCGCTGGGCTTCTTCAACTCCGTGACAAACCCTGCACTCCTTAATCAATCCATCCATCTTTGCCAGGGCTGCGTTCTCCATGCTTTTGGTGATTTCGGGAGATGATCCGACCTTCGATCCGCAACCCAACGACGCCAGGAGAAGGGCCCCTGCCATGCACGGCGAAAAAGGATTCAATCTTTGGAAATACATGGTTTTGCATCCATCCTAAGCGCCCTGATCGCCCTCCACAAGCGACAAAGCTTAACCTTTACCCATTGGCCATATTGTACATGATCGAACAGGCAATGTCCTCGGCGATTTCGCTCAAACAAGTGGAGAAGAAGTTCCCTCCGAACATCCAGGCTCTGGATGCAATCGACCTCGAGGTCGCCGACGGGGAGTTTGTCGTGGTGGTCGGACCCTCGGGTTGCGGAAAAACGACCCTTTTGCGCCTGATCGCAGGATTGGAAGAGCCCACCAGAGGAAGCATTCTTCTTTTCGGCAGTGATGCGAGCGTCCTCTCTCCTGGGCAACGGGACCTGGGAATGGTCTTTCAAAACCACGCCCTTTTCCCTCATCTTTCCGTCTTTGAAAACTTGGCTTACGGCTTGCGGGCCAGACGGGTCTCAAAAGCGGAGATCAGCAGCAGGATTGATTCGGTTGCCCGGAAACTGAACGTTTTCGATCTCCTTAAGCGCAAGCCTTCCCAGTTAAGCGGCGGGCAACGCCAGCGGGTCGCCCTGGGACGACTGCTCGCGCGCGATCCGAAGATTCGTCTGTTCGACGAACCATTGGGCAGCCTGGACCCGCAATTTCGAAACGGCATGCGCGGGGAGCTGGCCCGTTTGCACCTTGAAAATCAGCGCACCACCCTTTACGTCACCCACGACCAGACCGAAGCGATGACTTTGGGGCAAAGGATTTGCGTATTGAAGGAAGGGAAACTCGTGCAACAGGGCTCCCCGGAAGAGATCTATGAATGTCCCGCCCATCGATTCGTGGCGGAATTCTTCGGTAGTCCTGGAGCTCATTGCTTCGAGGGCATGATGGAGAGAGGCGACCCGGAAGGCCTCTGTTTCAGTAGTGGATCGATTCGCCTTTCACTTCCGGCGAAAGACGGGCTCATCGGGTCCGTCACCCTGGCCTTGCGGCCCGAAAATTGGTTCATCGAACCTCCGGAAAAAGCAGCCCTGGGCGCCCAAGTGCGGCGAGTGGAGAACTTGGGCGATCATCGGTTGATCGAAGTATGCGCGGAGGGCCGACCCATCGTCGTAAAAACTTATTTTTCAGGGATCCGCCCAAATGAAACCATTGGATTGAGCCCCTTGTGGGAGGAGGCTCATTGGTTTGATTCCATAACGGGGGAGCGGATAGAACCAATCAGGATACCACCCATTCGCTAAGAGCCGTTCGCATACGCCTGAAGGACAAGCCGAACAAAAGGAGCAAGGGAATCATGGAAAGAACCCCCGCCGCCAACCCCACTGCCTGAGGAATTCTAAAACTGGAATCGCTCAGTCTGGAGAGGGCCAAGGGCAGAGTCAGTTGGTCATGACTCAGAATAAGCAAGGGCAGCAGGTGGTCTTGCCAACAGAGAAGAAAATGAAGCGCGGCGAAGGTTGTCAATGCCGGGGAGATCAACGGAATCAAAGTGAAGAAGGTTCCGCCAAGACTGCGTCCCTCGATTCTCGCGAGGTCGATCAATTCGTCCGGCACCTTTCCAAAGACCTGAGTGAAGAAGATCACACCCAATCCGCTGGCTGCTCCGGAAAGGAGCAAGCCGAACAAACTTCCGCTCATTCCCATGTCGCTCATCCAATCAAACACCGACAAACTCATGGCCTGCCTCGGATACAGAATTACCAGTAGAGCGAGGACAAAAACAAGTGGTTTGGCGCGAAAGCCAACCTTGGCCAAGGCAAAACCCGCAGCAGAGCACACGAGAGTGGCCAGAAGAGCCTGTCCGCCGGAAAGCAAAAGCGATCTCCCGAGAACTTCTCCGAAATCGATGAAATCGCCCGAAAAAAGCAAACGATACGCAAAGGGATCGAACGAGGAGGGAAGAAGGTTTCCCGGTTGATGAATTTCTCGGTTTGACTTGAAGGAGGAAAGCAAGCACCAGATGAAAGGATAGGCGGCAATCAGCAAAACCAACAGAAGGGCCGACCTGGACAACCACCTTGTCATTGATCAATCCCCAGGCGATTTCTCAACCGAATCAAAAAAAGAGCGCAGAAGGTGGCGATGGAAGCGGTCAGGACGCTCATGGCGGAAGCCAATGGCAGGTCCATCCTTCCACTGCCCCCGGGGAAAGCAACCTGATACAAGTAGGTAACGAAGAGCAACCCGGCATCCGCCACTCCCCCTGATCCTCCGAGCAAGCCATATGCTCCGGAAAACGAGACCAATCCATCGATGGTCAGAAAGATTGCCGAAAAGAAGATCAAGTGTCGAACCCCGGGTAAAAGGATGGTGCGCAACCGCCCCCAACTCGAAACTCCCTCGATGCGGGCAACCTCGAATTGCCATTGGGGTATGGATCGCATTCCGCAATAAAGCAGGAGAGTGATCAGCCCCGTCCATCTCCACACCGCTTGGAAGATCAAGCACGGAAGGATCCACGCCGGATCCGTCATCCAATTGATGGGGTCCAAACCTAGAGGAATGGTGACGAATTGGTTCAAGGCTCCCGATTTTCCGTGAAAGAACAGATAAAAAAGAGTGGCGAGCGTTCCGGGAAGGGCCAAACTGGGAACGATCAGCAGGAACAGACAGATGGGGCGCCACCTTTTCTTCAGGTCAAAAATTACCGCAGCCAGGAAAAACCCCAAGGGCAGAAGGATCCCCAGTGTTCCGCCGACAAAGGTCAAGGTGTTTTTAAGTGAGTGCAGAAATTTTGCGTCCTCGGATGCTCGGATAAAATTTTCCCACCCCCGGATGAAATCATAGGAAGAACCAGAATGAACTGATATACCCATGGCCAATCCGAATCCGTTGCATAAGGGAGTCAGCCAAAAAAGCCCCCAAAGACAGACGAAGGGGCCGATCAGCAAAAGAAGGGAGGGCGAGCTTCCGCAAGCATTTGCTCCCCTGAGTTTGTACATGCCGAAAGAAGGAAGCCTTAAGGACCTTTCGAGGCGCCGAAACCTGCCTTCATCGCCTCACGCATATCGGAAATCGCCTGTTCTGGAGTCTGGGAGCGATACATGATGGAAGAAAAGTAGTTTTCCTTCATCAGGAAAATCGCTTGAGGCCGGCCGGGATTGACCGTAACCACTGGAATTTCATCCGCCAGTTCGACCAGCAATTTTCCCATCGATTGCCTGAAATAAGGTTGTTCACCCAACAATCTCTCATCCTTCCACGCGGGAAGGTAGGCGGGAAAACTGTTGCCTTGCAGAAACCTTTCCGCATTGGCGTCGGCATCGGTCATCACGAATTCGATGAAATCCCACGCCTCCTCGGTATTTTTGCTCGAATTCATGATCAGCAATCCCTGTCCAGCAAAGGTAGCGGTTCTAGGCCCAAGCGAACCGTCCGGCTTTCTCCAGGTCGGCAAAGGCATCATTCCCCACATTCCTTCCATTCCCGGGGCGAATTGCTGAAAAAGATCCAGTCCGTACCAATCCGCGCCAATCACGCACAGGACTTCACCCATCTCGAGATCCCCGCTGAAAAACACCGGGTCGAAAATCGATCCGCGATCGGGCAATACCGCAATTTGCTTCTCCGCCATTTGCGCAAACTGCTCGAGTATGGAAAGAGCGATTGGTTCGTCTGGCAGAAATTCGCCCTTTTCATCAAAGAGGTCCGATCCTCTTTGTCGGAGCAAGGAATCAAAGAGGGTGCCGTCCAGGGCGAGCAGGCGCTGTCCGTGATCGTCCATCAACGCTTCCCCGACCTTGGCAAAATCCTCCCAAGTGGCAACGTCCTCCGGGCTGATCTTAAAGTCCTCGAACAAATCCTTGCGATAGTACAAAACCAAGGCGCTTAGGGATTGGGGGACTCCATAGGTTTTTCCTTGATAGCTAAAGACCTCCAGTCTTCTCGGATGCAAATTTTTTCTCAGTCCGGATCGTTCGAGTTTTTCCGACAAATCAAGGAAAGGGGAAGGGCCGTTGAGAAACACCCCGAAAAAGGTCTCGTCGAGTTGCACGAGATCGGGCGCGCCCTGCCCCGTATTCATGACCGCACCAAGTTTGTCCGGCATCTCCCTGAAGCCATATGCCTCCACCTTCAAATTTACTTTTCGATCCGATTTGCTGTTATACAATTCGGACATTTGCTCATAGTAGGACTGATCCTGAAAAGAGCTGATCCACAAGGTTAGGTCGCTCTCTTGGGCAAAGGTCCAAAGGGGAGAAACCAAAAGGACGAGCTTGCGAGCGAGATTCGAAAGAATTTTGGGAAAAATCATGGCCACTATCCATTATTCTTCAAATCATGGGTTTCGCAAGCGGATAGGAGGCGCGTCGGATAAGGTTTTTCGAGAGAACACTCTCGATTCATTTGAGATGGGTTACGAGCCAAGCTTATGATGAAGCGGATAAGTTGGTACAAAATCGTCTGCTTGAATGAAGATGAGAAAAAGAGGATCTCTCTAGTCCTGCCTCTCAAGCATCTGAAGATAATGAGTAGGGAACCTCAAGAATTGCACGAGCGAGAGGGAAATGCTCGAAATCGATCCCTTTCGGGCCTAAGAATGGAACATTGAAAATTCTCAAGGCCATCCATCTGCTCTTACCACTTCTCAACATAGATTCCTACTGCGCAATCGAGCTGAAATCAAAAAATTGGGGACTGGCTACCGAGCGAGAGGTGAGCTGCGTGCTGGAGCAATCAGCCAAGCAGCTGTTGCCCTATTCCGAACGTTTCAAGAACGCTCGTTTTCTGGTCGAGCGCAGTGACAACGGACCTATCGTTCTTTACCATCGTGGTCCGAAGGGAGAATACTTGGTGCGATTGGACACCAAGGACCGTTACTGGTGCCAATATGCCTTTCAGTTCTCTCATGAAATCGGGCACGTTCTTTGCGGGTATAAACAAGGAAATCAGCAAAACCTATGGTTTGAGGAAAGCCTCTGTGAAACCGCCTCCCTTTTTACGCTTGAAAAATTGTCCGAAGCCTGGAGACGAGATCCCCCCTTTGAAACCTGGAGAGCATATGCCCCGCAATTCATCGATTACCAAAGGAAACGCCTGAAAGATTTGCAACCCCCGGGCAATTTCCAACTGGCATCCTGGTGGAGAGAAAACAAGAACACCCTCTCCTCTTCCCCGATATTAAGAAAAGAAAACTTGTGGGTCGCCACACGATTGCTACCTCTTTTTCAAAAGGATCCCAAGACAGGGTGGTCCGCATGCGCTTACCTGAACCAAACAAAGACCGCATCCGAAAGAAGCTTCAGGCGCTATCTTGTCGATTGGAGCACGTCCTGTTCCTCAGCCAAGGAAAAGAACTTCGTCAAGCGAGTGGCGCAATTGTTCGAGATCTCCATTCCCTGAGGAGTCTTCATGAATCCGCATTATCTCTCAGTTGTTTTCATCTCAAGAAACCTGCCAGCGAAATTACCTCATGAATTCATCGTTGTGACTGCCTGCAACCCCATGGACGAAATCCTGGATCAAGCGATCAACGCCCGGAGAAACCTCCGTTTGCAAGAGCGCATCCGAGAAAGCGGTCATGAGTTTTGGGAGTTGACCGGAGCTTCTCCGGACTTGAGTCACATGGAACCAGGCTTCCTGACGAATGCATCGAAGAAAAAAGGGCGCCGATGGATGAGCCTTTTCAAGCAAAGAGCCTTTTATCATGTACTCGGAGACGAACTGATTCTCCTACCTACGGAAAAAAAAGAGCCGCCCATGGCAATGGGCTCCTTTCGCAAGCGCCTGATTCAAGAAGAAATCACCGGATGAGTCAGCGAACAAGCATTGCGATCAAAGCGACAAGCAGCGGGACGTAAAGGTTGTCGTTGAGATGAAACGACCCCAAGCGCAAGGGAAAAAGCTCCAAAAAGGATACTGCTGCCGCAAGAACGCAGGCCTGGAAAAGCGTGACCGGCCCACCCCAGGAATCGAGAAAACCGGGCAGGAGGGGAAAAAGCAGGTACCCTAGCAAAAGGCACAAGACGAAGCATCCGAGGAAACCTTCTACGGTCTTCCTTCCGATTCTTGTTTTTCCGATGGATTTACCCACCAAAGCAGCTGCGGCATCACCAAGAACGAATAGGCTTAGGGCAAAGCACGAAGCGGTGGCATATTCATCTCCCAAAAGGCTCGACAAGGAACAGACAAACGATGCGAGCATGACGTAGGTGGCTCCGGTAAGACGGTCGCGTTCCTCCTTTCTCATCATCGATCCGAATACAAGAAGAAAAAAGTCGTTCGATTTTGAATTCTTCAACCGAACCAGTTCGATCGATAGCGAGCACAGCGAAAGCCCAAGCAAGACCACGCAGGTCGAAAACCGGGATACCCCGAATTCAGGAGCGTAAAAAACACCGGCTGGTAAAACCAGCGCGACAAGATGGAGAAGCTTTCTGAAAACTTCCTCGCTGGAAAGCCTGGCCTTCATGACTGAGCAGGATCCGATGCGACAAGAATAAAATCGCGGAAAATCAATCGAATTCAAAAGTGGATTGAGTCCGTTGATTCTTTGAATCGCTTTGCTCGGTGGCCTCCACTTGCTTCGCATTTGCAGGAATCTCTTTCTTTTGAACCGAATCTTCGCCAACCGACGAAGTGTCGGAGGAATCCGCAGGCTCCTTCGGGGCACCGTTGGAAGAGCCCTCCGTTTCTCGTGGAGCATTGACCACGCGATCGACTTTGTGAGCAGTCAGGGTTGCTCCCTTGGCTCCTCTGCCCTGCAAATCCAACCAAGCGAAATCAAACTCAATCACCATTTCCTTCACCCGTTTGAGCTCAGGGTCGAGATGAACCAGTACGTTACTGTTTTTCTTGTCGTTGTCATGAACGGAAAAGAAAAAGATGCGGGATTTGGAATGAGACTTGAACAGGGGATATTCCTTGTCACGAGTTACTCCTCCAACCTTGAACTTCTTGGCGTACAAACGTCCGCTTTTACCATCACGGTAGACCATGTTGTACACTTTTTCTTCGTCTCGACGAAAAACACCTATGCGCAGGGGCGATTTCCCGACGAACATCTTCTCCGCGATCTTCATGACTTTCATGATGCCGTTTTTGCCGAAGACGATGATTTCGTCCAGAGTGGAACACCTTTCCACTGCTTCGTCTCTCTTTAAACCGTACCCGGCGAATCCATCCTTTCGATTGACATAGAGGGTTTCGTTGGCCACCACCACTTGAGCGGCGTTGATGCGATCGAAGGGGGAAAGGGATCCGTCTTCCTCCCTGCAGATTTCCGTTTTTCGCTCCCTGCCTTTTCCGTAGTTCTTCTTCAATTCCTTGAGGTATCGTATGGCGTATTTTGTAAGCTGAGCCAAGTGTCCCTCCACCTCCTTTATATCATTTTCGAATCCTTGGATCACTTCATCGGCCCGAAATGAATCGTACTTGGAGATCCGTTTGATGCGAATCTCCAGCAGGCGCAGAATGTCGTCTTGAGTAATGGCGCGTCGGAAGATCTTCAGGTAGGGCTTCAGGCCCTTGTCCACCGCAGAAATCACGCCCTCCCAGGTTTCTTCCTTTTCGATGTCACGATAAATTCTTTTTTCGATGAAGATTTTTTCCAATGATGCGAAATGCCACTTTTCCTGGAGTTCTCCCAAGCGAATTTCCAATTCCTGACGAATCAGATCGCGGGTGCGTTCGGCGGAAGACCTGATCAAATCGTTCACCGAAAGAAACTGTGGGTGATTGTCCTGAATGACGCAGGCGTTGGGGGCAAGGCTTACCTCGCAATCGGTAAAGGCATACAGGGCAGGCAGGGCTTCGTCTGCAGAAACCGTTGATGGCAAATGAATCATGATTTCCACGAATTCAGCGGTGTTGTCTTCGATCTTAGCCACCTTGATCTTTCCCTTTTCATTGGCCGCAAGCACCGAATCGATCAAGCTGGTGGTAGTGGTTCCGAAAGGAATCTCCACCACCTTCAGAAGGTGTTTCTTCACAACTTCTATCTTGGCCCTCACCCGAATGCGACCACCCCTGGCGCCACCATTGTAAGAGGTGCAATCGGCAATTCCGCCTTGTGGAAAATCAGGGAGCAAATCGATGGGGTTTTGGCGCAGGGCGTCGATCATCGAGTCAATGATCTCGATGAAATTGTGGGGAAGAATCTTCGTGGACAAACCGACCGCGATACCTTCTGCGCCCTGAGCAAGAAGCAGGGGGAATTTAGTGGGAAAAGTGACCGGCTCCTTGTTCCTCCCGTCGTAGGAAGAGGCCCAAGTGGTGACTTTGGGACTGAAAATCACTTCAAGCGCGAAGGGAGTCAATCTCGACTCGATGTATCTCGGGGCGGCCGCAGAATCGCCCGTGAGCACGTTTCCCCAATTTCCCTGAGTGTCGATAAGCAAATCCTTCTGCCCGATCTGGATGATGGCATCACCGATCGAAGCATCACCATGAGGGTGATACTTCATGGTATTACCGATGACGTTGGCCACCTTGTTGTAGCGACCGTCCTCCAGTTCGCGCATCGAGTGAAGAATGCGCCTCTGCACCGGCTTCAGCCCATCATCCGCATGAGGAACCGCTCGTTCAAGTATGACGTAGGAAGCATAGTCTAGGAACCAATCTCCATACATGTCGTCGACGTAAATGGCATCGTCTTCCCCCCGCTTCGGCCCCTCCGTCGCCAAAGCCTCCGGATCAAACCTGCGCACGGGCGATTCCACAACCGCGGCATTCCCGCTTCCCTCTTCGACCTGGGCGTCTTCAGTGGGATTGTCAGGTTCGTCGCTCACTGGCAATGGACTTTAAGCGGCCGCGCTTTGAGCAAGTTCATCCTGAGTTTCTGCAGGCTCAGCGGCATCGGACTCGGCATGCTTTTGAGATTCATCGGCGCCATCCTCTTCGTCCACCAGATCGTGTTCGTATCGTAAATTTCTGATAATGTATTCCTGACGCGTCGGAGTGTTTTTTCCCATGAAGAAATTCAGCATTTCCTTGATTGATTCGTGGGCGTCTATCTTGACCGGATCCAAACGAACGTCTTCTCCGATGAAATGCTTGAATTCGTCAGGCGAGATTTCCCCCAATCCCTTGAAACGAGTGATCTCCGGATTGCGCCCAAGGGTCTTGATGGCAGCATCCTTTTCGGTTTGGTCATAACAGTAAAGCGTACTTTTCTTGTTGCGCACGCGAAAAAGCGGAGTTTGCAGAACGAAGAGGTGTCCTTGTCGAATCAATTCAGGAAAGAACTGGAGAAAGAAAGTAATGAGCAACAACCGAATGTGCATGCCGTCAACGTCGGCATCCGTGGCGATCACGACTTGATTGTATCGCAAGTCCTCCAAGTCCTCCTCGATTCCAAGAGCCGCTTGAATCAAGTTGAACTCCTCGTTCTCATAAACCACCTTGCGAGTCAAACCGAAGGTGTTCAGTGGCTTGCCCTTGAGACTGAAGACTCCCTGAAATTGAACGTCACGGGCCTTGGTGATGGACCCGCTTGCCGAATCTCCCTCGGTAATGAAAAGCGTGCTTTTGAAACGATTCTTGTCCTTGGAATTGAGGTGCACCCGACAATCCCGAAGCTTGCGGTTGTGAACCTTGCTCTTCTTGGCCCGTTCACGCGCGATCTTCTGTATGCCCTTGAGCTCTTTACGCTCCCGCTCACTGCGTTGAATTTTTTCCTGCAACGCATCAGCTGTTTCCGGATGTTTGTGCAGATAATTATCGAGCTTTTCCTTGAGGAAATTGCCCACAAATGTGCGGATGGTTTCACCGTCGGGTGATACGGTGAGGGAACCAAGTTTCGTTTTAGTCTGCGACTCGAAAACAGGTTCCTGTACCTTCACACTGATTGCCGCAACGATACCCCCGCGGATGTCGCCCGCTTCGAAATTCTTTTTGGCGAAATCGCGGATTGTTTTTACCACAGCCTCACGGAATGCAGCCTGGTGGGTACCTCCTTGTGTGGTATGCTGACCATTGACGAAAGAGAAATAATCCTCCCCATACTGGTCGAGGTGAGTGAATGCCACCTCGATATCATTTCCTTCAATATGAATAATGGGATAAAGGGGAGTTTCGGAAATATTTTCCTCCAATAGATCCTTCAGTCCATCCTTCGAACGAAATCTCTTGCCGTTGTAACGGATTACCAATCCACGATTCAGGTAGGTGTAATACCGAAGCATGCGCTCCACATATTCATTGCGGTAACGATACTTCTTAAACATGGAATCGTCCGGGACAAAAGTAATTGCAGTTCCGTTTTCTTCCTTGGTGGATTTATTTTTATCATCGATGGATTGAACATCCCCGCAGGCAAATTCAATCCGCCGGGTTTCTCCTTCCCTGAAAGCCTGAATCTCGAACTTGGTCGAAAGGGCGTTGACCGCTTTGATGCCCACTCCGTTCAACCCCACCGATTTTTTGAATGCCTCGGAATCATACTTGGCGCCGGTATTGATCTTGGAGGAGCAATCGAGCAGTTTCTCAAGAGGTATTCCTCGGCCAAAGTCGCGTACGGTCACTACCTGGCCATCGCTTTCCACGTCGATATGCTTGCCGAAGCCCATGACGAATTCGTCGATGCAATTGTCCAGGACTTCCTTGAGCAAAACGTAGATTCCGTCATCTTCGGAAGAACCGTCGCCCAATTTGCCGATGTACATTCCGGGACGCAAACGGATGTGCTCTTTCCAATCGAGCGATTTGATGCTGTCCGCCGTATATTTGTGGTCAGCCATTTTTCCCGAAACCATTGTCCACTTTTTAATTTATTAGAACCAAGCACCTTCTTGTCCACTTGAAAATGGATTTATCCTTAAAAATCAGCCCAAGGAGTTAATCTAGTGTCGACCAAGGGCTCCAATTCCCCTTAGTTGGCAAAGCATCGATGATCGAAGATTTCAAGCTAGCCTTTTCGCAACTTTCGGATTCACGGCTTTGGAAACCAATTCTTTGGGCAACGGTCCTCAGCTTGGGAACCATCGTCTTGTTCATCGTTCTTTGGATCAATTTCTTCCCTGCCCTCTTTGATTCGTTTTCTATCGAACTTCCCGGTTGGCTGAGTTGGGCGGATGGATGGCTTGGGCCTATCGTCGGTTTCGCGAGCGTCTTGTTCATGATCTTCTTGGGATACTTCTTTTTCGCCAGCGTATATGCCGCTTTTCTCGGACTTTTCATCGACGACGTCCTTGATGCGGTTCGAGAAGCGCACTATCCCGACCTGCCCTGGGTAGCTCCTCCCAAGTTGACTCAATCCATAACCTTGTCGTTGAAATTCATTCTTTGGAGTCTGTTTGTCTACCTTTTGGCTTCCCCGCTATTGCTCTTGGGATGTTTCATGCCTCCGATCGGCCTCCTTCTTCAGTACCTTATCGGCGGATACCTGCTTGGCAGAGAATACGGCCAAATGGTCGAGTGTAGACTCCCAAGGGACAAAAGAAAAAAGAACCCAGGTGGAATGCTTCACGGGGTCGCAACGATGTTCCTGTGGACATTTCCCGTGATCAACTTGATCGCTCCCTTGTTGCTCGCAGTTTCCCTGACGCATGCGCGCCTGGGAAACAAGAAAGCCCAACTCTCGCTTTTGGAGAAAAAAGGCGAAGGCTAAGGCTTGGATTCTCCCTTGAAACGGGGGCCGAGCAAAGAACCGTTTGCATCCCATTCCTCGATCAAGCCAACCGCCTGACCTTCAACGAATTTAGCGCGGGTTTTTCTTTGTCCGTTTTCGTGATGAGTCACTACAACCCCTTCGTATGGTTCATCCCCTCCCTTTGGGTACCAAAGTCCGTCCGCTTGCTGAACCATCTCCTTGGCTTGATCGAGAAAAGGAGCCTGATCGAGGTTTTCCTTCTTTTTTTCGGGAAACTTCAAGCCTTCGATGGCGCACTGGGAGGGAACGAGAAAAATGACCGCCACCAGAATCAAGAATACGAAAAACCACCAAAAATAAGGAGAGTTCGCAAGTCTCTGCCCCAAAGTGGGATCGGGAGCCTCCGGCGGAGTGGGAAAGGGATATTCTTCCTTCATTTGTGATTAGCTATCTGGATATTCCCTTAATTAAGCAAGGCATAAAGAAAGACGTTCATGCCTAGTCGGGCGTAAAAAGAGTGGGCGTAATTGCTGATTTCCTCTCCGGAATAATATTTGAAGATTCTCCAACGTCCGTTCGGTTCCCTGACCCACAAAGGACGCTGACCGGGAAGTTGGTAGATGACGTCCTTGAGTCCGTCCTCCCGAGTGACCTCGAAGGTGTTTCCGGCAAAGGAAGCGATTTTGAGGGTTTCGTCGAAACCTTCCGCGGATTCTCGAATACGAAAGGAGATGGGTGGAACCCACGAACCGAATTCGTCCCTGCCCCATCCCATGGCGCAGATGGGAGAAGCGATGCAAGCCAATCGTTCCTTCACCTTGATCCCGACCAGGGAATAGGTTCCTTGGGGCCATTTCTCCTGCTCGACGAAGGAGAGGACGGTATCCGGAAGCCTTTTTTGATCCGCTTCCAACTTGAGGTACTCGTTGTCGGGCAATCCTTTGTAAAAGGTTCGAAAAACGTCATGATTTCTGGGAAGAGGAGAAAAAGGTCGATCGGGAAAGATTTGCTCGAACCATTTCCGCACCTCTTCGCGCTCTTCCCATGCAGCGTAACTGTGGCCAAGGTCCTCGCCTAAGAAAGAGGCTTTGATTCCTGCATCCAGATAGACGAAGCCGCCCAGTTCCATATACCTGCGGATGGCCTCGTTTTCATCCGCGGAAAACTCAAAGTCGGGCAATTCGTCGCAATTGAGATAAAGGATCGGATTCTCAAACAGCCTTTCATCCGTCAGCGATCGAATAATCAATGGATCAGGGTCGAAGTTTGCCCGAGACTCTTGATTCATCAATTCCAGCAAACTGGGCAAGGCGTCCGGATAACGAAGGTGAGCGGAAGCTTCTCTTTGAAACTGCATGATCCGAATGGAACCGATATCCGAAAAACCAGAAGCCGTTGATGAAGCCCCGAAACCATGGAACGCGATCAGGCAAATCGATGCAAAGCGGAGATGAAGTCTCATGGTTGAATGCCTAATCTTTCAAGTTCCATTCTGGCCCGGGAACTGACGGTTTCGCCCGGATGTTGCCGGATGAACTGCAGAAGCCGGGAAACGCCCTCTTCCCGATCTCCGAGCAGACCGTCCAAGGCCGCTTCCTGAATGGATGCATCCTTGTCGGCGAGCGAACGAACGTGCAAGTCCGCCCAGCCTTCGACCCGCCTGATTGCCAGAGCTCGAAGGGCGGTGGATCGAACCAAGTGGCTTTCATCGATCAGAAGATCGAAAAACAGCTCTTCGACCACCTTGAGGTCAGCGACGAGAAGCAATTCGGAGGCAAATGCCCGAACTTCATAATTGTCGTTTTCCACAAGCTCCTGCAGTGGCGAACGATCGATCTTTTGGACTTGCCCGCGCAACTGCGACAAAACCGCCTCCCTGACCGAAGAATCAGGGTCGTTCATAGCGGACATCCAGCTCTCCGGTCTTTCCCATGCTTGAGTCAGAGCAAGATAGCGCTCCCAAGCCTTCGCTCGAAATCCGGAACTGGGATGATCGGTCAAAGCCAAGTAAATTTTCTCTGCCTCCCTGCCGAATGAACCCAGAGAATAAAAAATGCTTTGAGAAGTGCCGTGAAATCCCTTGGATTCCATAAAGTAACCGATCATGCGATCCACCATGGAAGGCGTGGGTTTTTCTCCCCATCTGACCAGGTCGACAACTGCGAGTACGGCAATCTCATCAACCGGATCTTGGGTCAGCGCTCCCAAAACCTTGGCATATTGAGGAAAGGCCCTGCCGATGGATTGGAGGGTTCTGACCAATTTTGATCGGACTCCCAAGTCCGGATGCTCGGTCAAAGCTTGCACTGCTTCCAATACGCCGGGGAGGGAAGCATAGATGCGAACCTGATCCATGGCCACCAGAAGAACGGATACGTCTTGATCGCCCAACAAACCAACGAAGGTTGGTGGATCGATTTGCAAGCGCAGGGAAAAATGATGCTTCAAGACGTTCTGTCGAACGATCGAATCGGAATCAAGCAGAGCCTGCCGGGCCAGAATTTCCAAGTCTTGACGCAAACTCTTGGGAATCGATCGAAAGATGAATCGGCCGTTCACTTGGGCTCTTTCCACCCCCGATCTGAGCAACCCCGGAACCAACCGAGGAATCAGAGCGGAAGTTTCTCGCCTGACCTCCACGTCCGGATCACCGATCTTGGAAAAGATCTTCTCGGCAAGGGCCGATTCATAGACGGGAAATCCGTTGTTGAAGTGCTCGACCAGCGAGACCAAGGCCGCCCGTCGAACGCGTTCATTGGAATCGTCCAGCGCGGAAATCAGAAGCAGGCTCACCTGAGACGAAGGATATTTGCCCAGTAATTTTGCCGCCCCTACGCGGTCCTCCACTACTGCGGACTTCAATTTCAACGCCGCCTGCTCGAGGGTATCGTTCATGGATGCTCTCCGCAAAGGCGAGTGAGCGGCGTTCGATTGGTTGGTTTCCGAAAAAGGGTTTTCCGGCGAACGAGGGTTTAAATCCAACGATTCGTTTTCCCGCGAAAAGGCATGGCAAGCCCAGGACAAGGCGATCATGCAAAGCGCTTTCTGAGGAACCTTCACTTGAATCCTCTCTTCCTTCGCCAAATCCATTCCGCTCCAGCCGCCAAAAACAAGGCGATGAACAATGGCCATGCCTCGGCCAGATCATTCCTGCGAGCCCTAGTGGGCAAAGAGGAGGAAATCTTTGGTCGCCAAGCATCCTTCAATTTCTCCAGCTTGACGAATTCTCCGCCGGTCAAATTGGCCAGCATGCGCAATTCACGCTCGTCGTAACTCGTATCCTTTGCCTCCTCTCCATGTTGCCCCACCTTCAAGTAGCTTGATTTTTCCAATTTTTGCCCGTCCGGAAAACGCAAGGAATAACGAACTCGATAGGAACCGGGGGCGGAGGGAACGAATTTTCCTTGGTAGTTGCCCAATGATCCTCCGAAAGGATAGAGTTGGAGCGTTTGAGCAAAACCGTGAGGACCGGTGACGTTTGCTTCCACTCGAGCGTCCGAAGATGGTTCGAAATTGGAGCCAAGCGTCTCGATTCGCAAGGAAAGATCCTGCCCGACCAAGCCTGGCTTGGTCTGCTGCTCCACTTTGACTCGTTCCACGGTTCCGCAAGCCAGCCACTCGATCACGCCCTGCCAGAAGATGGAGAACTCTTGCGATCGTTCCTCTCCGGCAAGGGCCCTTCTCCAATCATGAGAGGACCCCCAATAAGCGGACTTCCCCGCACCGTAAGCCTGCAAAACCAGGATGGAGCGGTCAAGATTCCCTTTCAACCCAACCACCCGACGGGCGGCGGTGTTTGCCCGTGTGATCAATTGGGCAGGCAGACCAGCCGGCAAAAAAGGTCTCCACTGATCGAGCCTCTTTCGTTCGGTAAACAAGGGATCGGAAAAAACCGAAAGAGAAAGATTTTGCTTCGACCGGACGAGCTCGGTCTCGATAGCCGGCATCAATCCGCCGAGGAGCTCGCGAGCGGGATCGGGTTCGCCGAAAAGCAGGAGTCCACCGCCGCGCTTGCGAACAAAGTCGTTGAGAGAGGCAACGAGGGTGGAATTGAGTTCGCTCAGACAAGCGGCGTCAACCACCACCGCGTCGAACTCCATCCAAATCGCCGGATCCTTGAAGTATCCATCGGGACTGACCTTTTCTCCCATGGCGTGAAAGGTTTCCTCTCCCAGTCTGATCAAGGAGCTCAGTTGAAAGCGCTCGTTGCCTAGCGCTCTCTTGAGAAAGGGATAAAGCGGACGAACCGCATGCGAGAGATAAAGAACCGAGTAAGAAGCCGGCGGACGAACTTGAATTACCTGAGCATCGGCATCATCGGAAGGATCGGAATCACCGTCGGGAGCGTCGATCGACACCCGATAGGTACGAAAACCGGCGACTTCTGGGATTTGGGGTGAGAAACGAAGGTTTTTGGATTCGTTCGCTCGCAACACCAGCGAAGCGGAGTCGAGTTCCCGTTCGTCTTCAAACAATCGAGCGATGATTTTCATTTCTCGGTTGAAACCGTTTGCCACGACTGCAGAGAGGACAAGCTCCTCCTTGGCCGAGGCTTCGACTGGGACGTCGGTAAAGGCAACGGAAAGATTTCCGCGATCGATGATGGAGCCCACCCCGATCACGTTCACCGGAATGGCTCGCTCCCGAAACTTCTCCCCGGCTTCGAGCAGGGAGCTGCCCAGGTTGTTTCTGCCGTCGGAAAAAAGAACCACGGCGCCCAGAGGAGCCTCATGGGATTCAGCCAGCACTTGATCGAGAGAGTCCCCCAAGGAGGTTCCCAACCCCTGCGCCGGAATCGTCCAGCTCGATGCCCGCAGAGGGGAGACCTCGGCATCGGCGAATCCCATACGATCCACCGAACCGAAAGCGGATCGAGCTTGGTTGATCCACGAACCCTCCCGATCCAAATCCACGTAGGGAACCACCCCGTCAATGCGCCTTGGTCCGTCCGTTTGATCACGTTGGTTCATGCTTCCGGACAAGTCGACCAGCGCGACCACTCGAACGGCATCGGGATCGGTTTCCGTTCGCTCCAGAAAAGGACGAGCGATGAGAACAAAGACAAGCGCGCCGTAAGAGAATCGCAGAAGAATCAGTTTCCAAGCTTCCGGCTTGGTGGAAGCTTGGAGCAGGCTCCTAGCATGCCAAATCAAACAGCAAATGAAGGCCCCGAGACCGGCAAAGAGCCAGAGAAAGGAAAAGGGCCACTCCAGTCCGATCGATCCCATGATTTATTCGCCCTCCGCGATTCTGCGAAAGTATTCCTGAACCTGTTTTCGGTAGCGGGCGGGCGCTCGCGTGGCTTGATGGTTTCGCAACAAGCCTTGCTCGGCTGAACGCTGCCAGAAGAATTGCTCGATCAAGCGAGTCGCCCGATCCACCGCTCCAGCGGACAGCGATCTTCCATTGCTTAGGTTTTCCGATATGGCCGATTCTTCGAACATGCGGGTCAGATTGAGCAGGCGCTGGTCATTCTCCGAACCCGGCAAATTTCCCAGCGCCTCGGCGGCATCCTGGTTTGCTTTTCGAAATTCCTCTTCGTTCATTCCGGAGCCTCTTGCCCGCATGTCATTCAAATGCTCCGCAATTTCCCCCAATTGGGAATTCTCTCCATAACGAAGCCTGTCCTCCGCTTTTTGCAAGCCTCCATGAAGTTCTTCGAGTCCATCCTCCAGTCTCCCCTGTTCCTTTTCGGCTCTCTCAAAGGCATCGTACAAGAGGGAATTGGAAGCGCGCTTTCCCGCTTTCTCCATTCCCTTTTCTCGAGCCGTTCGCCCGGCGCGGAGCAACTCTTCGGTGGCGCGTTCCTGAAATTCTCCCAGCGATCGAGCCGTACGATCGATTTTGTCCAGCAATTCCTCCATCCCTTCGTTCAAACTTTCCTGCTCTTGGCGCAAGCGCTGCCCTTCTCCGCCCTGAGCGTTTTCGGTCTTGCTCTTGAGGTTCCCCTGAGCATTTCCAAGTTGCTCGGCAAGCTTGGTCAACTCATCAACCATATCGGCGGCGTATTGCGACATTTCCGCTTCCACCTCTGCAATGGCCCGTCCCAAAGCCTCGGAGGCCAGCTCGCCGTGAGGTTGCGCTTGCCTTGGCAGATCGCGACGCAAATCCCCGGATCCCTCCTTCATCTCTCGTTCCGCCTGATCGAGGCTCGCGACGTCACCCAACCTGCCCCTGCGATCATAACGTTGCTGACGCAACTCCTCCAGGTCCCTGCGGATACCTTCCTGTTCGCTTGCCAGTTTCCTGTTGCCTTCTCCGGACTGTCCTCTGCCGGCGGCCTGCCCGACCTGATCGTTCAACTCATCTTGACGCTTTTCCAAATCCTTGAGCTCTTCGAGTTGCTTCGCCAATTCCCTCAATTGCTCCTGAGGGTTCGGGTTTTCTTCAGCCGGTTCTTGCTCTTCGTTCTTCTCCGCCTGCTCACCTTGACTGTCACTCGATTGTCCCTGTCCTTTGGCCTTTTGTTTTTCAAGCTGCTGCATGAGGGCATACAGTTGAACGAGCTTCCTGTAGCATTTGTCGTTGGATTCCAAAGATTTTTCCAACTCCCCCTCTCCGGTGTGGATTTCGGTTCGCTCCATGTGGTAGGTCGCTTCATTAAGCAACTCGCCAAGGTCCAATCCGTCGACAATGGGAAACATTCCGTCAAATTCATCGTAGGTCTTGGTCATGTCGTTTTTCAAACCGAGGGCCTGCGCGCACAAAGCCAACGAGCGCTTTTCCCGCTCTAAACCTCGCTCAATCAGGGCATCATAGTTTTCTCGAATGATCTGTTTGGTCCGATTGATGAAGGCCCGAACGGGAATTTCCTTCCGTTCGCCCTCCATGCCTCCTGCCTGATCCATGGAATCGGTAAGGTTTCCCTCGGGGGGAAGGATTTCGATGAAGTATACTTCGGATCGAGCCAACTGATTCTCCGGTTCCTTGTTGTCCACTGCGAAAGCCATGTAAGTAAGGGCGTCTCCGACTGCCAGAGGATATTCGCTGAGATCGAGAATAGCCGTAACCGCCTTTTCCTTTTCCATCGGAGGCACGAACAACTCCTGCTCTCTCTTCACCCCGTCGTGAGAAACGTGAAGGCGCAGATCGGAAACACCATGATCGTCCGCGGCAAAAACCTCGATCAAAAGAGGCTCCGAATCAAACGGCAACTCCAAGTCCTTGGCGGGCTCGGAAATCTCGACGATGGGAGCTTCGTCGGGAATGGGAGAAAAGATTACGGCGTCGTGCAAAACATCGGGCCTGTCAGGATGATCCAAATCGGACAGTGACAGTTTCGCGGACCATTCATCATCCATTCGACCGGTCCAGCCAAAGGTAACGCGCCCCATTTTCTCGAGGCTCAGGTTGCCCTCGTCAGCCAGCAACCGCGCCCCTACGTTTTCCGGCGCCTCGTTGACTCGAACGTCCATTTGCAAAGAGCTTCCCTCGGGAGCTTCGAGGTAGCCGAATCCTTCATGAGTGAAGGAATCGGCTTTCAGGTAGGCAGGCGGAACAACCTTCCAAAGCGCAAATTCGAGCTCCGGCGGATCATAGGGATCGATCCGATGCCATTGGCTCGTCAGGGAAGGAGTGACCACGCGGTAGCGCAAGGATTTCGTCAAGGATGGAAAAATGAACT
This sequence comes from Opitutales bacterium, assembly GCA_038105525.1. Taxonomy (GTDB): domain Bacteria; phylum Verrucomicrobiota; class Verrucomicrobiia; order Opitutales; family Seribacteraceae; genus Chordibacter. Next base: position 28,202 of record JAYOCQ010000017.1, read on the forward strand.
CGGAAAAGGCGGGATCCTCCCCGGCAACCATGCCTAGACGAGTCGTGCCGTTTTCCTCCATCCATTCGATCCATGCCCGCTTGCTTCCCCTATGACCGCGCAAAACCTCCACCCCTATGACGACGTCGCTTCCCGTTCTGTATTCGGCATCGGGGGGATGAACCGCTCCATCCAAAGCCCCTCCTGCGCTTGTCCACAAGCGAAGGCCGGAATCTCCTTGAAGCGCTGCCTTGGCCTTTACCAAGGGACTGCGCCCCGCATTCCAATAGGAAAGCGCCAAGCCAAGAAAAAATCCCAACAACAGAAAAGCCCAAAAGGAAGAGGAGGGACGAAGGCCTTTTCCCCAATCAATGCCGGCAGACCTTTCGCGCAACGCTTGAAGCACCCTTTTTTCCATGAAGGTGGGCGCGCTTTTGCTTTGCTCGATTTCAATTCCCGCATGGAGCAAGTCCTGCAAGTGCGGGTGGTTGGATTCGACTTCCTCGGCCAGTTTTCGGGTAACGGGGCGATTGAGCCAGACCCTGAGAAGAAATCCCGAAAAAGAGACGAAAGACAAACCCAAGACCAGGTAAATCCAAGTCAAAACCTCCGATTCCCGTATGGGAGAAAAAGCGTCATAGAGATCGAGCAGAACCAAGAGGCCGGACCAAAAAAGAAACCCACCGACCAAAGCGGCCAGAGATCGAGCGATGGCAAGGCTTCTCGACTCCTTTCGCAACCTTTTGCTGAATTCAGGCACGGGGCGCCTCCTTGTGCGAGATCAACGAGGATCTTGGAGTTGAAAGGAAGGTTTCAACGAGCAAAAGCAGTACCGCGGACAAGGCAAACCATGGCCATAAGGGAAGGGAAGCTTTCGCCAAGGCAGGATCGTCCTCTGGAATCTTATCGGGTTGGAGAAGACGCCTGCCTGAGACTGCTTCCCTCAACTCCTTTGGCTTCATTAGCTCGGGCATCGACTCGATCAATGGATGGACCACTTCGATTCTTTGGTTTTCGACCTGATGAAGCCCCTTCCCCTTGGCGTGGAAGACGACCTGGCCCAGTTCGGTCTTTTCGCCCGATTCCATCCGCAGAGCTCCTCCTGATTCAAGGGATGACTGATCGAGAGAGCAAAGTTCGACCAACAGCGGAAGAAAGGCATTGCGCAAGGGCAAGTCGGTCCATTCCGGCAGCATGCGGAAGGCGAGAAAAACCAACTTTCCTCCATTGGCAAAGGAGCGCTCCAATACCAAGGGACGAAGAGAGCGATCCCGCAGGGGAACCCTTGCCCCAGCGCCCTCCTCGACCTCGAGAAATTGAAGGATTTGAGCAAGATACAGGTCACGGGAGGAATCCCCGGAAAAGACTTTGGCCAAAGAAGAATTCTCCGGCAACACGTCGATACGAAACGGATCCATCGGAAAAGCGGTTCGCTTCTTTCCCGAAAAACTGAAATCAAGAATTTTCGGTTCCCTCAAGGCTCGATTCATTCGAACGTAGGAATCTTCCGGCGGGGTGATCAGTGCGGTACCACCTGCATTCAAATAGGAGAGCAACGGATCGGACAAGCCCTCGTCTTCAAACCATCCGGAGAGCCCGACAATCATCAGAAAGTCCAAAGAAGGCATACCTCCTCCCGCCCGCAGGGCATCGGCTCCATCCTCGTTTTCCCGCCAACGCATCCATACGCCGTCACCGGCGCTCTTGATGGCGGCTCCGAGAAATTGCCTTTCCATTAGGTCGACCGGATTGTCCGCCGGTTGCCTCCAAAAACCGAACGATTTGGGCGCAGGAGGAAGAATCCACAGGGATTGGTTGTCATCCGTAGCCAATGAATCGTTGCCCTCCAGACGAACCACTGCCTGCGCGAAATCATCGGAAGAAAGAACGAATTGAACTTGCTCAGTCCCCAAAGGGGGAAGGGTGATTCTCTCGCTTTGCCTGCTCTCGCCGCCGGCAAAAACAGACACCACTCTTTCGGCAACGCGGTCGTCCCAGTTTCTCAGCGCCGCCCAGACGCGCACCTTTCCTGAACCCAGGGAAGAGGCCTTGCAATCGACGACTGCCTGATTTCCGGATCGGTCGGCCCAAGGATCGTCCCCGTGTCCCACGGGAACCAATTCAACCTCGATTCCCCTTTCAGCGAAGGATCCGGTCACTTCTTGCCAGGAAGATTTCTGAAAGTCACTGATCAGGATCATTCTTTTCTCGCTTGCATGAGGAGAGAAGAGATCGGCCCCACGATCGATCATTGCCTGAATCCCCCAAGGCGAGGATTGCGTTTCCAATTCTTCCAATGCAAGCGCCAAATCGCTTCTCTCGGTTCCCACCGACCATTCCGCCAGAGTACCGTCCCGAATCGCCAAGAGTCCGATACGGGATTGATCATCACTCCTCAAGAGGGACCGAGCGTATCGAACACCCTCCTCCCACCCTCCCCATCCACCCATGCTCGGACTGCAGTCAAGAACGATCAGACATTCGGAAATCGAGAAGGACTCCTGACGAGGATCGTCCGGCTCCGTCCAATGGGGATCAGCCAACAACAAAGTGAGTGCGCAAAAGAAAAGAAGGCGCAAAAGCAAGAGGGCCCAGTCGCTGGGCTTACGTCTTCCGCTGCGAGGAATCGTGGAGAAGCTTAGGAAACGAAGCGTAGGAAAAGCGAATCTTTGACTGACGGTTTGGTAAGCCAAGTGGGCTAAGACGGGCAAACCAAGAGCCAAACCAGTCCACAAGGCAAGGGGCTGTCCGAATTCCATCATCAAGCGACCCCGCGCATGCCCAAGAATCTTCGAATTCCGTGGCCAAGGTCATCCTTCGTTCTCACCGTAGTGAAAAGGCAACCTGTCGAAGCCATGATGGAGGACAACGATTCCAGGTGTACCCCGAGCCGATTTCGATAGAGCGCCCGGATGCGAGCGGGAGAGACGGAAACCTCACGCACACCTTCCAACTCGTAAAAACGCAAGGCGTCCGCTTCGGGCAGATCCTCTTCCGTCGGATCCAGGACTTGGACGCATAGACAGTCGTACCTGGGTGACAGCGCGAAGCTCAATCGCTCCTTCAGTTTTTCCTCGTTTTCCAAAAAATCGGAAATCACCACCACGGTGGCCTGAGCCGGAAGGTTTGCCTTGAACTTATGCCAAGCACCATCCGCCATGTCCGATCCAGACGGAACCATGGAGCCGATGCCGGAAACTATGCTCTTGAAACTTTCGCTTCCGCTGCTGGGAAACATCCATCTGAGCGAACCATTCGATCCACCTAGCAACCCGATCCGGTCTCCCTGCCGATGCGCCAGATAAGCCAGACAGGCAGCAAGCATTTGAGCATAGCGGAATTTGGAGCAGGGCGAGCTTGGTCCTCGGAATGCCATCGATGCGCTCGCATCAAGGACTAGCATCAGATTGGCATTGGAGGGTTTGTGATAGGTCTTGGAAACCAACTCTCCCCGCTTGGCGTAGACTTTCCAATCGACGTTCTTCAGATCCTCGCCGAGCTCATAGTTGCGATACTGAAAGAACTCGTTGCCGTGGCCTTGCCGTCGACTGCGGTGCAAACCAAAGAAATTTCCGTTGACCACCACTTTTGCAAGCAGGATCAAGTCCTCGATTCGAGCAAGATGAGCCGGGTCAAGAAGCGGGCTGTCCGACGTTTGAACCACGGAGACGAAGGAAGGATGAAGGAAACTCGACTGATCTCACTCGGAGACCTGTTCAAGCAAGCGGTCAATCAGGTCATCGGAAGTCAATCCCTCCGACTCGGCGAGGAAACTGGGCAAGATTCGATGACGAAGGGCCGATTTCGCCATGGCCCGAACGTCTTCGCGTGAGGCATTGGGTCGGCCTTCGAGAAGGGCCCTGGCCTTGGAGCATAGCACAAGGGCCTGAGAGCCGCGAGAGCCGGCTCCCCACTTTATGCGGGAGGCAACCCAAGGGTCGCAGCCCGCTTCACCGGGTCGGGAAGCCGAGGCCAGACGAACCGCATAGGAAAGAACGCTTTCGGGCGCCGGCACCTGGCGGACGAGTGATTGCAGAATCAGGATTTCCGGACCGGTCAAAATCGGTTCGGGTGTCGGCCGATCGAGACCCGTGGTATCGCCGACCATGCGAATCTCATCCGCTTCAGGCAGGTACCGGATGACCGGATTCAGCAGAAAGCGGTCGAGTTGCGCCTCCGGTAGCGGGTAAGTTCCTTCCAATTCGATTGGATTTTGGGTAGCCAGGACAAAAAAGGGACTTTCCAGTCGGCGGGTCTCACCGGCTATCGTGACCTGCCTCTCTTCCATCGCTTCAAGCAAGGCCGATTGAGTTTTTGGGGGCGTGCGATTGATTTCATCAGCCAGAACGACCTGAGAAAAGATGGGGCCCGGCACAAAACGAAAGGCAAGCTTTCCGCTACCAGCGTCCTCATCCACCACTTCCGACCCCAGCACGTCCGCAGGCATGAGGTCTGGGGTGAATTGTATGCGTTTGAAACCAAGGTTCAAACAATTTGCCAAGGTTTTGACCAGTAAGGTTTTACCCAAACCGGGAATGCCAGTGAGCAGACAATGGCCACGGGCAAGCAAGGTGATCAGAAGTTGTTCGATCACTTCGTCTTGACCGACCACCGACTTGCGGATTTGCCCCAACAATCGGGCGCGCGTTTCCTTTACGTTTTCCAAGGCCTCCTCGGCCGCCTTATCTATGGTCATTGATTTTTCTTATTGGTATTTTCACTCTTAGGCAATTCATCCTTGGCCCAAACATGCGTCCATCGAGACTTCGAAACATGCGAGGAATCGAAGGACACTGGAATCAGGATTGACCCGTAAGGGCGAGCAATCGATCCCACTCTTCCAAGAAGCGGCGCAAATGCGGACGATTTTCTTCGATTTCGATTTCCAGCAGTTCCCGAACCATTTTCTGCTCCCTCAAGTAATCTTCGGTGGAGAGAAGTCCGGAAAAATGAGCGATTCTGGCCCAAAGCAAATGAGTAGTGAAGGCGTCAAACTCGTTGTACTGCACGATTTCTTCCAACTTGCCTTCCAACCACATTTGGGCGACGGAATCTCCGCTGACTTCGATTTTTCCCGGTATGCCGCAAAGCGTGGCCGCCTGATGCAAGGTCGGTCGATCCCTGAACTGACCCATGGCATCGGCCAAGTCCAGGCTGTAATCGGAATTGCGTGAATCGAAATAGTCCACTCCCTCCCAAGGCTTGTTCGGTCGATCGGAGAAGCCAAATCCGGGCAGACCGTTGACGATGGATCGCTGCACGAGGATCGGCAGGTCCGCCTGGGCGGAGTTGTACCCCACCAACTGGGGCTTTCTGCGTCCCACCGACTTGAGAAAGCTGGAGAGGATGGTTTTTTCATCGCGCTTCAGCGGATCATGAGGATCCACGGGCAGCGAAACGAGTTTGAGCGTGGGAGGGCCACCGATTGCCGAAGCCTCTCTTAAGATTCCGGCCAAGGATATCACCCGACAAAGAATCGTCTTGAGGTAGGGTTGCGAATCAGGCGGATCATCAGGCTTGCGGGCGGCGCTCCATAGGGCTTCGAACGAACTCTTCGCCAGACCCGGCGAATCGTCGGTGGGTTCATGATCGTAAAGAATTTCGGCCGACTTGGGATCGGGAATCCATTCGACGTCGAACGAAAACAGACTGGGAGCCAATTTTTTCAGCATGGCCGATTGCGTACTCGTTCAAGATGCGGATGCAGTCTGCAATCCCAGGGACATTTTCTCGAGAAAAGAACGGGAGTCGAGCGCATCTTCGGGAAGAGTCAAAATCTCCGGTTCGTCTTCTCCCACCAGCAAGGTGTGTTCGAAATGAGCGGAAGGCCTTCCATCCGTGGCCAAGGCCGTCCACCCATCTTTGGCCATTCGAATGTGCGAACTCTTCATATTCACCATGGGCTCGATGCAGATGGCCAAACCTTTTCGGAGGTGAGGACCGGTTCCCGCCTTGCCGAAATTAGGCACCTGCGGGTCTTCGTGCAAGAAGCGACCCACGCCATGACCGACGAAATTGGTGATCACGGAGAAACCGGCGGCCTCGACGTGAGCCTGCACCGCCTGAGAGACGTCCCCTACGCGGTTCTTGCCCACCGCCTTGAGAATACCCAGGTACAACGACTCCTCGGTTACCTTCAGCAGCCTGCTTACTTCGGGCGCGACTTCGCCGATGGCGACGGTTCGACAGTTGTCTCCGATGAACCCATCCTGACGAATGCAAACGTCGACGGAAAGAACGTCACCCTCGCGCAACCTCCTGCTTTTCACCCCTATCCCGTGAACGACTTCCTCATTGACCGACAAGCAAGTGTAGGAAGGAAAAACCCGATGACCGGAACGATATCCGCGACAGGCGCTCTTGACGCCCAGTTCCTTCATGATTTCACCCCCTGCTTCGTCGATCTCCCAGGTGCTCATTCCCGGTTGCGCGAAACGGCAGAGGCGATCAAGTACGGCGGCGGCGGAGCGACCGGCCCGGCGCATGCGCTCCTTGTCCTTGTAACTTTTGCAAATCACGATTCCACCCTTTGGTTTATGTGAATTTTAGCAACCTCAAAAAAGAAGCTCCGGGACGGATTCTTGAAATACCCGCTCGACTTCGGTCTCTCCTCTCTCTTGGATCGAAACTACACCGACATGCACTTGCCGAGAATCGCCTTCCTCCTGCTGGCGCCCCTTTGGGCAGCCGCCCAGCCCTCCGTTCTTTTCATCGGTACGGGGGGCAAGGATGCCAAGGGAATTTATCGAACGAAATTCAATCAGGATTCGGGCTCCTTCTCCAAGATCGAATTAGCCGCGGAAATCGATCAACCCGGCTTTCTCGCCCTTCATCCCAACCGGAACATCCTCTACGCAGTCGCCCGTTGGGACAAGCAAGCGGGAGTAATCGGGTACCTGATCGAAAAAGGCGGAGAGCTCCGTGAATTCACTCGGAGCGTCTGTTCGGACGGATACGGATGCCATCTGGCCGTTCATCCCAGCGGCAGGTTCTTGCTGAGCGCTCAATACGCAGGAGGTTCCATCGCGCTCTTTCCCCTCGACGACCAAGGAATCGCCGACGCACCATCGATCATCAAACACCACGGGGGATCGGGTGTGACGAAGGGCCGTCAAGACTCGCCTCATCCGCATTGGTGCGGATTCTCTCCTGCCGGAACCTTTGCCTTGGTACCGGATTTGGGACTCGACCGCATCTTGATCTACCGAACGAACCCGACCTCTCAGGTCCTTTCTCCTCATGGACACGTCGAGTGCGAGCCGGGCGGAGGCCCACGCCACATGCGTTTTTCCGCCTGCGGAAAATTCTTTTTTCTGCTCAACGAGCTGAGTTCGTCGGTCAGTCTCTTTTCTTGGCTGGAAGAAAGCGGTTCCGCCCGCTTGCTTTCAACCACTCCCGCCTTGTCCCAAAGAGAACTGGATCAACAGAACTTCAACTCGGCAGCCGAGATTCTCGTTCATCCGAACGGTCGACGCATCTACACCTCCAATCGAGGGCATGACTCTGTGACCACCTTTGCCGTCGATCCTCCGAATCCTGCGGTTTCCCTGCAAACGCATCACGTTCGAGGAGCCTTTCCGAGAAACGTCACGCTTTCCCCGAACGCCGAGTGGTTGCTGGCAGCCGGACAGCACTCCAACACGATTTCCGCGCACCGCATTCAACCAGACGGAACGCTTGTCTTCCCCAGAGGCTCGATCACCAACGCTCCTTCGCCCATTTGTCTCCTCTTCGTTCCTTGAATGGATAAAAGACGGCCTAATTTTCTCCGGCAAGCTCCGCGGATAATGACAAGGAAGACAATCCTTTGTCCCTGAATTCCTGTTCATAAGCATATTCGAGCTCCTTCCTTCTCTCCGCCCAAGACTCCTCCCCATCCCCAGGAGCAATTCCGGCGCACTCCATTTCCAACTTGAGGTCCCGCTCCGCCATGCGAAAGATCAATTCCTCCCAAAAGGCATCATCGACGAACTGATCGTAGGTCTTGATGACGTATTCCGGTGGGTTTTCGTTCCACTTGCGAGCCAATTGACCCGATTGGGAATCACGCCTGATCAAGTCACCGGAGGAAAAATCCTCGCAATTCGAGTAAATCTTCTGCTCCAGAGCATAGTACTTCCTCTTCATTGGATCGTTTCCTCTTCCGTAGGCCTCCATGACCATTCCGCAAAGGGAGAGCAACTCCACCATGGTCCGGTATTCCTCTTTGGTAAAATCGATTTTCACGAAGTCATGTAACTTGATAGCAGTCTCATTTGCGAGAAAGTTTGAACTCTTTCAACTCTTCAATCGCGAGAGCATCATCGAGCGACGTTGCCTTGTCCGGGAAAAGCCCTCGCCTTGATCACCCGTTGCGTTTCCGCAAGCACTTTCTCCCGCCTGGTCGGACTGGCAATTGATTCGGCCCAACTCAAAGCGCCCTGAGGATCCGAACGAACGATTTGCCGAACCAAAGCCTCGATGGCCGGATCCACGTTCTCTCCCTTTGGAAAGCCGTTGATCCATTCCGCGGTTGAGACAGGATCGGACCGGGACCAAACCCTGGCAACTTCGCTGATCGCCGCGTCTCTGGATTCCCCTATGGGTATGCCCCTCACCCATTCGGCGGCTTCTTCGGGACTCTTGCGAGCCATCTCCCGAGCGACGTCCTGACTAACCGATGCCTTGATTTGAGATTCCTCCATCGACTCGACCCAAGCTACGGCTCGACTCAAGTCTTCCCTGGCTACCTTTTCGCCCAATTCTCCGAAAGCGAAATTCTGCAAGCTTCCAGCAGGCAGGTTGCGGGCCCAATCGGCGGCCGAATCCTCGCCGAGGTTCCATGCCTTTTCGAAAAGAATGGAAGCCGAACGCCCTCGCACTCTGCCATAGGGCAATTCCTTCAACAGTTCGGTGGCCTTGGAAAGATCCTTTTCCGACAGTCCGTTGATGATTCCGACGAAATAGGGATTTTCCTCGCCTTCGAAATTTTCCTTGGCCCATGAAATCGCGGAATCGGGTTCGCGCCGAGCCCATGAATCCATAATCGCTGCAGAGGCTGCGAATTCATCCCACTGCTCCTGCTTCTTCGCCCAATCCAAGGCTGCCGGAGGATCCACCTGGCCCCAAGCGTAAGCGAGAATCTTCAATTCGCTGAATCTCCCCGCTCCGCCCGGCAACTCCTCGTAAGCCTGCAAGGCGGTTTTGATTGAATCCGGATCAGGGGTTTGCAGCAATTCGGCGAATGCCCTAAGCCGTTCGACGGGGTGCGAGGAACGAAGTCGCTCCTCCGGTGAAAAGCGAGACGGAAGGTTCTCCCCTCCCTGCTCGCGGTCACCGGTAGATACGGTCTTGGAATCGGGCCCATGCTCAATCCGCGAAGCAGAACCATGGACATGACCGGATGAAGGCGGGCTGTTTTCCGTCTTCGTTTCCTCACCGCGTTTCGGGCCCGAGAAGGAAACATCGGTTTTCGGAACGGTTTGCGAGACACCAAGCCAATAAGCCACGAGCACCGTCAACGTCCAAAACAAGGCGGCGATCGCGAACCTCATGGCCAAAGTCGAACTCCTTGAAACTTGCCGTCCAGTTGCGAATTCGAGCCATAAGCCGGGACAACAGGCGAGTCCTGAGGTTTCATCTTACAAGCTCATTCCGAATTTGGAAAGCGCCTTGGTCATCAGAAGGTAAAGAACGACGGTCAGGAAGATTCCCGCAGACAAGGAGACGGGGAAGGAGATTCCCTTGCGCAGCATCCAGGGCAAAAGCAGAAACATGGGCAAGGAAGGCAAAACGTACCAGAAGGTTCCCTCCGCATGGTCGGCGATTCGGGAAAGGTCCTTGTCCTTGGTCTCTCCGAACATCCAAATCATCCCGAGAACCGAAACCAGCGGCAGCGATGCGATGAGGCTTCCCAGCAAAGGAAGCTTTTTCGAAACTTCCGAAATCAAAACGATGATTCCTGCGGTGAGGACGAGTTTTACGGAATACCAAATCATGCTTTGATCCTAATCGATCAATTCATTCGGCACAAAGCATTTTCTTGCCCGAATGATTTGATTCCTTCAAGCCAGAGACCATCGCTTTCCAAGGAAGCCAGATCAATCCTTGCCGCCGACCGGAGTCAAGTCCGGCTCTTTCGCTCTCTGTGTTGATTTGAACAATCGAAAGACGGGTGAATCAGTGGTCAGGACAAGGGAAACTTCCTTGGACAAGGAATTGCCGTAAGTTTCCAAGGTTTTGATGAACCTGTAGAAATCGGCCGCCTCCTCGCTGCTGTCGTATGCCTCGGCATAGATAGCGGATGCCTTGGCATCGGCTTGACCTTGGATTTCCTGAACACGCTTGTAGGATTCGGACTCGATCTCCTGCAGGTCTCTTTCCTTGCGCCCGATGATCTTGGCGGCCTCGCCCGCTCCTTCCGAACGAAAGCGAGCCGCTATTTGCTGACGCTCGCTCACCATTCGTTCATAGATTCGACGACGAACGGTTTCGTTGTAATTGATCCGCTTGAATCGAAGATCGAGCAATTCGATTCCAAACCCCTCCAATTTGGCCGCGGCTTTTCTAAAGATCTCCTCTTCCACTTTCTCGCGTCCGATCCGAATCGGATAAAGCGTGCCGACGTTGCCCATCCCTTCGGTAAGCGATTTGTCCGTTATTGCCACTCGGTCCTTGGAGGTGCGTACGATTTCGATCAGTTCATGCTTGGCGACCGCATTTCTGGTCTCGCTTCCAAGGATGTCGTCCAACCGGGACAGGGCGCTGCGCTCGTCGCGCAGGCGAAGAAAATACTGCATGGCGTCACTGATCCGCCAACGAGCGTAGGTATCGATGATCAGGTAAGTCTTGTCTTTGGTGGACATTTCGTTGGGCGGTCCGTCCCAGGGAAGAAATCGTTTCTCGATTCGGTTCACCTCCTGCACGAAAGGGAGTCGAAAATGCAGGCCGGCTTCGGTTACCGGCTCACCGACCGGTTTGCCGAATTGGGTAAGAATCACCTGATCGGTTTCCTGAACGACGTAGGTGCAAAGGTAAAAGCTCAAAGCTCCTAAAACGATGAGAGCGGCCAATGCTTGGGTCTTCATCTCGATCCCTCCCCAAGCTTCATCTGGTTCAACTGCAGGAGAGGCAAGATCTGCGATGCCTCCTCGTCCAAAATGATCTTGTTTCCGATTTTAGGCAAAACCTCCCGCATTGACTCCAAGTAAAGGCGCGTACGCGTGATCTCCGGAGCTTTCCTGTACTCGGCCAGCATGGCTTTGAAGTTGGCTACGTCGCCCAAGGATTCGTTGACGCGTTTGAGAGCATAGCCTTCGGCCGCCTGAATCTTCTGATCGGCCACTCCTCGGGAGCGGGGAACCTCCTTGTTGTATTCTCCGTTGGCTTCATTGATCATGCGCTCTCGTTCCTGCTGGGCTTGGTTCACCTCGTTGAAGGATGCTTGAACGGGAGGCGGCGGATTGACGTTCTGCAATTGAATCTGATCGATGCCTATGCCCAGTTCGTACTTGGTGACCAGATTTTCCAAACGATCCCTGGCTTCCTCCTCGATCTCCTGTCTTCCGATGGTGATCACTTCGTCAACGGTTCGATCTCCGACGACCGTTCTCATCACTGATTCGGATACGTAGCGAAGCGTCCCTTCCGGATCCAAGACGTTGAAAAGATAGAGCCTCGGATCGCTGATGCGATATTGGACGATCCATTCCACTTCGGCGGCGTTCAAATCTCCGGTCACCATGCTTTTTTCACGATCCCTGATACGCCCGTCCGAAAACTGCTTGGCGTTGGAAGATCCCAAAGTGGCGAATCCGAATTCTTGCTTGAGTTGCCTGCGTACCGGCAGCACGAACACTTTGTCTATTCCGAAGGGCGCCTTGAATCGCAGTCCGGGCTCGACCGTCTTGAGGTATTTGCCGAAACGCAGGACGACCCCCTGAGACTCCGCTTGGACGGTGTAGGTGGAGGTGATGGCTCCCCCTACGAGCAATACGGCCAAAACGATCCAAAGGATCAGTCCGTTTCGTATAAAATTGGGTATTTGGATTTCTATCGGTTCATTCATTGGAAAGTTCACTCAAAAGCATCCAACCGGACAGGTCAACGCCGGAGGATGAGTAGGCCGGTTCAGTCGAGCTCGTATTTGCGCCTCATCGCACGACGCACCTCATGGGCATCGTAGGCAAAATCCTCATCCGGTTGATCCTTGAGCATCCTTATCGTCTTGGTCACCACCGGAAAATCATGAAAGAACCTGTCCTCCGCCAGGTAATGTCGGTGAAAGGGATAGGGGGATGAGATCGGTTCATGAACATTGCCCGATTCGGAATCAACCACCTGAAAATAGGAGCAACCGTTTTCCAACGAGGCCTCGGCGCACCTAAGCAAGCATAGGTCACCGGTCTGGGGATGCTCCGATCCTCGAAAACTCACTCGCTTCAAGCCGTCTCCGAGGTTGGTTTCCGAATAATGAGAAGGGGAATAAATACCCATGGAGGCGCAACCTTGCAGACAAGCAATCGCAAAAAAAAGCGGGGCTCGATGACAGCGGAAGAAAATCATTCCTCAAAGGTAGATGCGAGGTATTTGACCGACAAGACCAATCACCCGTTCAAGCGACCTTTTTGGATTCTCTCTTGCGGGCGTGAAAGTCGAGAATCCTTTTCCTAAGACGAATCTTGGTTGGCGTCACCTCCACGAGTTCGTCCGCGGCGACGTACTCTATGGCGCGCTCCAGAGAAAACCGAATCGCCGGGGTCAGGGATTCCGATTTGTCGCTTCCTGCGGCCCGATGGTTGGTGACGTGCTTGGCTTTGGTCGGGTTTACCGGCAGGTCTTCCGCCCGTGGGTTCTCTCCGACGATCATGCCTTCATAAACTTCCTCCCCGGCCCCGATGAACAGCCTGCCCCGTGTCTCGATGTTGCGCAAGGCATAAGTCATTGACTCTCCCTTTTCCATCGACACCAAGGTGCCGGTCTGGCGGGTCCGTATCTCACCGCTGACCGGACGATAGTCGAGAAAGAGATGAGAAAGGATCCCCTGCCCGCTGGTTAGGTTGAGAATTTCGAATTCCAAGCCGATCAATCCACGCGTGGGAATGGTGGCCTGCAGCCGAGTCCATCCGTTCGAGGCGTTCATGTCATCCACTTGTCCCTTGCGGTTGGCGACCGCTTGCATGCATCCGCCCAAGCAATCGTCGGGAACCTCAAGGTAGAGCTTCTCGTAAGGTTCGTGAATGCGTCCGTCGATTTCCTTGCGAATGACCGATGGCCTGCTGACCAAAACCTCAAAGCCCTCCCGACGCATCGTCTCGACCAAAACCGCGACTTGCATGGCTCCTCGAGCGCTGACTTTGAATTCAGTTGAGTCCGCACCCTCCTCCACTTTGATGGAAACGTTGGTTTTGGCCTCGCGAAAGAGTCGCTCCCTGATTTCTCTCGATGTGACCCGATCGCCCTCTCTGCCCGCCAGCGGGCCGTCATTGACGGAAAAGGACATCATCACCGTAGGCGGATCGATTTGCACGAAAGGCAAGGCCTCGGCATCCGGATTACCGGACAAGGTCTCTCCGATATCCACTTCCTCCAGACCGGACACTCCGATGATGTTGCCCGCCACTCCCTCGGACAAATCCTTGGTGGTCAGGGCGCTGTATTCAAAGACCTTTGTCACCTTGGCTCGCGCGGAGGAAACGTTTTCACTGATTCTCCAAACCGGATCACCCGCTTTGATCGATCCCGAGATCACTTTCCCGACTGCAATTCGTCCGACGTAATCGGACCAATCGACGTTGCTGACCAACATGCGAAAGTTCGGATCGTCTTCTATAAGGGGCGGAGGCACTCGATTCACGATCGCTTCGAACAGAGGAATCATGTCATCGGAATCATCCCCGACAGCCCTGCGGGCAAATCCCTCCTTGGCGCTGCCGAAGAGGAAGGGCGCGTTGAACTGTTCGTCATTGGCTTCCAATTCCAGAAAAAGTTCGAGCACGAGTTCCTGCACCTTTTCAGCCTCGGCGTTCGGCCGGTCGATCTTGTTTATGAAGACAACCGGCAACAAGCCGGCCGACAAGGCTTTCTCCAGCACGAAACGGGTCTGGGCTTGAGGGCCTTCCCTCGAATCAACCACCAACATCACTCCGTCCACCATCTTCATTACCCGCTCGACCTCCCCCCCGAAATCGGCATGACCAGGCGTGTCCACGACGTTGATCAGGTAATCCCTCCAGCGCACCGAGGTGTTTTTCGCCTTGATGGTGATCCCCCGCTCTCTTTCCTGATCCATCGAATCCATCGCTCGTTCATCGATTGCCTGATTTTCGCGAAATACTCCGGACTGCCGGAGCAATTGATCGACCAAGGTGGTCTTTCCATGATCAACGTGGGCGATGATCGCCAGGTTGCGGATGTTGTTTGAAAGATGGGTTGCTGAATTCATGCAAGGGAAGGAAAATATCGATTCGCCCATCTCTTGGCAAGGCCAGCGTGATTGGTTGGAAAAATATTTTCCTCATGCCCCGTTGTTTCCCTTTCACGGCAGGACGAAGCTTTCGTGTTGTCCTTTTCTTGATCGGTGATTGAGATGATGCTCGCATGCATTTGTTGGAGGAAATAACCCTCATCGCCGCCGTTTGCGTCATCGTTACTTTGATTCTTGGCAGGCTCAAACTACCGGTAGTTGCCGGACTGGTTCTTTCCGGAGCTTTGGTTGGCCCCAAGGGTCTCTCCCTCGCCAATGACCCCAAATCAATCGAAGTGATTGCGGAAGTCGGAGTCATTTTTCTTCTCTTTACGATAGGTTTGGAATTCTCTCTTGCCCGTTTGCGAAACATCTTTCGTCAGGTCGCCCTCGGAGGACTGCTTCAAGTCAGCGCGACCGCCATGGCTGCCTGCGCCGTCAGCCTGAGCATGAACCTCAGCTTGCCCGAGGCCATCGTCTACGGTTTTGTATTCGCCTTGTCCAGCACCGCCTTAGTCCTGCGAACCCTCGGAGAAAGGGGCGAACTGGACGCCCCCCACGGACGCTTCATAGTTGGCACTCTGATCTTTCAGGATTTGTGCATCGTACCCATGGTTTTGATCGTGCCACTGCTTGTCGGCGGACTGGACAAACCCGAAACCTGGCAGGCGATCCTCATCGCTCTTGGAAAAGCCGCTCTGGTTGTAACCCTTCTCTTTGCCTCATCTCGCAAGATCATTCCCCGCGTCTTCCGTCTGGTCGATGGAAGCCGGAGCAAGGAAGTGTTCATTCTCACCGTGCTTTGCCTTTGCATTGGAACCGCTTATCTGACCTCCCTAACCGGCCTGTCCCTGGCCTTGGGAGCGTTTCTAGCCGGTATGATTGTCGCCGACACCGACTTTCGTCACCGAGCCATGGGCGACATGCTGCCGTTGCGTGACGTTTTCGTCAGCTTCTTCTTCGTCTCCATGGGAATGTTTTTCGACTTTCAGCTGCTGGCGGAAAAACCCATGGAAGTCGGCCTTCTTCTGCTGGCCTTCATCGGCGGCAAGGGAGTGCTGGCCATTCTTGCCGCTTCCTTCATGCGATTCCCCCCCCGGGCGGCCTGGTTGGCCGGTGTCGGACTTGCCCAGTTTGGAGAATTCGGATTCGTCATCCTCCAGCTCGCCATCAATGAGGGCGTGGTCTTGGAATCGGAGATCGGCCCCCTGCTCAATGCCGGAATCCTGAGCATGTTTCTTACTCCGCTGATGGTTTACAAAGCTCCGCATTTCACTGCCGGCGAGCGAGCCTTGGATCCCCTCGCAAAATTGTTGCGTGCCAGAAGCGCGGAGGAACTGGAGGATCGCACGGTCGGTCACAATGATCACGTAGTGGTAATCGGCTACGGATTGGCTGGGCGATTGTTGACCAACAGCCTCGGTCGACTCGGCGTCGACGCGGTGGCATTGGAGATGAACTCGGACAACGTCGAACTCGGACGCCGCCTGGGAGATCCGGTGTACTACGCAGACGCAACCAGCGAAGAAGCTCTCGGTCACGCTCACGTCGAAACTTGCCGGGCCATCGTCATCATGATCAACGACAACCAAGCGATCGAACGGGTGATCTGCACCATTGCCCGCATGAAGGTCGAAGCGCCCGTCTTCGTTCGCACTCAATACATGCGCGGCTCCGAACAACTGAGCAAAAACTTGCCCGTAAACGTCGTCGCCTCCGAAGTCGAGGGCGGCTTGGAGATCTTGTCCTTGGTTCTTCGGCAATTGAAGATTCCTCGAAACCTGATTCTTCGAGAAATCGGGCAAGCCAGGGAGGAAACGATGCATTCCCAAAGGGAATATTCCTCTTCCCCTCTTCCGATGCAGGCTCATGCTGGACTCAAGGACCTGAAGGTGGAAAAACTTCTTGTGACCGAGGGAAGTCGCGTAATCGGAAAATCCCCTCGTTCGCTCGATTTGGCTCAGTCTTGCGGAGTCACCGTTCTTGCCATCCGCCGGAACCAGTCCTTGCTTTCACACCAACTCGCCGACGCCCATTTCCTATCCGGAGACTTGGTCTACTGCATCGGAAAAGATCAGGACCTGCAAGGAGTGGTCACCTGGTTTGACGCAGACGAAATCATTCAACTTCCAGACGCCCACATCTAGGAACACTTCATGCAGACGCTTGCTTCGGGCGCTGCTTCGAGCCGTTCGCGAGCGATGGGATTGCCGCAAAACATACAGGTTCCGTATCGCCCGCTCTCGATTCGTTGCAAGGCGGAAAGAACCGCCACTTTTTGCATCTTTTTTCGGCGACGGGCTTCCAGCATCAATTGCTGATCTTGCATGGCTTCCATTCTAGACAATCGCCCCAAACTTTTATCCGGAGCCACCGCTTCGGCGGATTCCTCCGTCCTTGCAAGAAATTCCTCGATCTCCTTCAAACTCTGGCGCAACCTTACTTGAAAAAGTTCCCAATCCTCGCAATCGCTCATGACAGGCATTGCAGAGAAGGCGAGCCCTTGGGTCAACCATGGATCGTTCAGCTTGAATTGGAAATTTTTCTTTTCCGTCATCGAAAAGCTTGAATTCGCGCTGAAGTTGCATCAGATTGATGAAGTTATGAAAATTGCACTCTCCTCCTTGTTTATCGCTTTATTGCTACAACCCTGCCTATTCGGCGCCGAAAAATGCGCCCTCATGCTGGAAGACGACGTCGATCCGGAAGAATATTCGGAGATCTTGGGCAAGAAAATAGAATTTTGCTGCGGATCCTGCGTCAAAGCCTTCGACAAAGCCACCGCTTACTACATCAAGGCCGTACCTGCTCTTGCCGAGAAATTTTCTGATGCAGAAAAGAAGGAACTCGGCGTGGACAAAGTAACCTTGCTTGAGCAACGCTTTTGCCCGATCTATCCAGACCGCATTGTAAATCCAGAGTCCAAGACCGAAGAATACAATGGAAAGACCGTCTATTTTTGGTCATCCAGCGCTCAGCGCAAATGGAAAAAGGATCCTGAAAAATATTTCAAGGAAGCCATGGAAAGAGGACACCTTCCTCAATTCAAATCCTAAGAAATTTTACTCTCTTTAACCATAAGCCCTGTCGGATTTTCCGGCAGGGTTTTTTTATGCCTCCTTGGAAACAAATCCGTAGAGCACACCAGTCTCACAGGTTACCCAGACATCATCAGACATACAGCAGTTACTTTGGCTGATCAATCGGCCCCAGGAAAAGCACAAGCCTTCCAACTCCCATTTCAGTCCAGTACTTTGCACACCCTTGCATTCGTCCAAGGGAAGAATACTCAGATTGGCACCTGATCTTCCCTTAAGATGTAAAGGAGTATCAGGTGTAATGCGACTTACGTACTCGTGCACATCATCGAAAATAATTTCGACTCTCGAATCTACCCGTCCAGCAATCATCAAATTGGAAAGTGTATGATCCACCCGCTTCCCTAAGCCTCCCAGAATAACCAATTTCTTGGGCTCGCCCATTTGTTTTATCCAATCCAATGCTTTTTCGAAATCAGTATGGTTTTGGTCTGACAAATGATGAAGAGCGGAACGCGGAAAAACCTTTTTGATTTCGGATAAATCTCCACAGGAATCAAAATCTCCAAGGATTACATCGGGTTCAAGTTCTGCAGACCGATGAGCCAACCACCCCCCATCCACTGCAACCGTCAACTCGGCTTCCTCTGACCGCCATTGCAGGAGCTCAGCAGAGGGGGCATGCCCCGCCAGTGTCAGCAGGACG
>JAYOCQ010000018.1:0-39489 GCA_038105525.1 Opitutales bacterium
GGCGACCCCTGGTACCACAAACCAGTGCTCTAACCAACTGAGCTACTATCGCCACTTAAGAGCTCCTAAGCTACCAATTGAAATAGGCTCGTCAATGGGAAAGCTTTCTTCAAATCATGCCATCCTTGTTGACCGCACCGGCGCCCTAGGGCATGATTGGGTTCTTTTACTCTAATCATGCTACAAGCTGGAATCCTCGGTTTGCCCAACGTCGGCAAAAGCACGCTTTTCAACGCTCTTACCAAGACCCGCAAGGCGGAGGCGGCAAACTATCCCTTTTGCACCATCGATCCGAACGTCGGAGTGGTTCAGGTTCCCGATCACAGATTGGCGCCCTTGGCCAGGATGGTTCATACCACGAGTATCATTCCTGCTGCCATCGAGATGGTGGACATTGCCGGTTTGGTTGCCGGGGCGAGCAAGGGAGAAGGGTTGGGCAACAAGTTTCTGGCCAACGTAAGGGAAGTGGATGCCATCGTGCACGTTGTTCGTTGCTTCGAAGACGAAGAAATCATTCACAACATGGGTAGAGTCGATCCGGTGGGCGATGCCGAAGTGATCATGACGGAGCTCATCCTTGCAGATGCGGAATCGGTTGCCGGCCAACTGCAGAAAAACCAAAAGAAAGCCCGCGGTAACGATAAGGATGCGGCTGCCAACGTTGAATTGCTTGAAAAACTCATTCCCCATTTGGATGAAGGCAAACCCGCTAACCTTTTATCTGTGGACGAGGACGATAGGGACAGGTTGAAATCCTTTCATCTGCTGAGCTCCAAACCCATGCTCTATGCATGCAATTTAAAGGAAGATGAGATTGCCGCCCCCGCAGGCAATGATCGCTTCAGCCGCTTTCGTGAGTGGGCGGCTACCCAGCAGGACGCTTCTTGTTGCCCTATATCCGCCAAGATGGAAGAGGAACTCTCCGAACTTGAAGAGGAGGAGGCCTCGGAATACCTGGAATCGATGGGAGTGGGTGATTCCGGTGCATCTTCCTTGATCCGGGCAACCTACGACTTGCTTGGATTGGCCAGCTTTTTGACTGCCGGGGAGAAGGAAGCCAGGGCTTGGACTTTCAGGAAGGGCATGACGGCGCCGCAATGCGCCGGAGTCATTCATACCGATTTCGAAAAAAAGTTCATCAAGGCGGAAGTGGTTTCCTATGAGGACTTGATTTCCGCCGGGAGCCTGTCCTTGGCAAAAGAAGCGGGGAAAGTAAGACTGGAAGGAAAGGAGTACCTCTTTGCCGACGGAGACGTGGCTCTTTTCAAATGCAATGCTTGAAGGTGCGCTCCTGCGTTTGCCTCGATTCATTCCTTTGTTATCCTGTCGTTAAATAGATGCCTCCCATGAAGTTCTTCTCTTCTTTCCTCATCCTCTTCGCGGCAATGGCTCTGTTCATTGGCTCTTGCGGGGAAAATGAAAAGGCGCGTTCCTACCTTACCAAAAACGAATACGAAGGCGCGGTAGCAGCATGGAAACTACCGGAGGATTGGGGAGAAAACCCCAGCGCATTGGGAATCATGGCGGGCTCCTTCCACGTCAAAACCGCCGAGGGGCCGATGGGTAGAATCGGCGTAATGCCTTTTCGGGAATCGGTGGACATTTCTACCATCATCAACATGTTCGCGGCTGAACTTGGTCATCCGGATTACAACCAGACAAGCATTCTTTCCTTGATCCAAGAGATAAGATTGGAAAACCGATCGTTCGAATTGGTTCGCCTCGAAGACAAAAAGGCAAACACAGAACCTAGGTCCGCCTTGCTTGCTCTTTATAGAGCGGAAGGACAAACCTGGTTGTTTCCTTTCGTTGCCAGCCGAAAACTGATCGATGAACAATTGGAAAATTTCCATGCCTTTCTTTCCTCTACCATCCTGCGGTCGGGCTCGACTCCCCTTCGAGCCATCAATCCGAGTCCGGTTCCACCCTCGACCCTTGGGCATCAGCCTACTTGGGAAGCCCCCGATCATTGGCAACGCAAACCCACCACCTCTATCAGAATGGGAAATTACGTCGTATCGGGCGAATCAGGCGAGTCGCTTGACTTTTCCATCACCTCCTTTCCCGGAGACGTGGGCGGAATCCTTGCGAACGTCAACCGTTGGCTCGGTCAGGTGGGCATGGACGCCACGGATGAATCCGGTCTTTCCCGATACATGAGTGACAGGATGATCGATGAGAAACCCGCAAAACTCGTCATCGCGGAGTCAAACGATCAGGCGCTATATGCCGCAATTCTTTTTCATGAGGGAAGGTCTTGGTTTCTCAAACTCATGGGAGACCGAAACCTTGCTCGATCGGAAAAGAAAAACTTCATCGGGTTGCTCGATTCCTTTTGTCTGGGCGATCACTAATCTTACGAGCAATGGCTGAACCCAAATATTTCTCTTCCTCGCTGATTCAACGCAGAAAGAATTTTGCCTGGTTGATTCCCTTGGCCGATCTTCGCCTCACGCTTACTTTGCTGAGTCTTTCCATGGTTTTGATCTTTGTGGCAACCTTGGAACAGGTTCGGGTGGGAATACGAGGAGCCCAATCGGAATTTTTCGAATCCTTCTACGGAATTTGGCATTATCCTGAACAATTTTGGTGGGGCGAATTTCTCCACCCCCTGCCCATTCCCATTCCCGGAGGATACTTACTGGGTGGATCGCTCATCATCAATTTGCTCGCCGCATTTTTGACTCGTTTCCAATGGACGGGAAAAAAAATGGGCATTCAATTGATTCACTTCGGCATCATTCTGCTGCTTGTAGGGCAACTCGCAACGCAAGCTTTGCAGGAGGAATCAAGAATGCTCATAAACAAAGGAGGGACCGTCAATTATCTGGAACGCTTCCATGGAGTCGAACTTGCCTTTATCGAGGTGACGAATCCGAACTCTTCAAGGGTCGTCGCCTTCCCTCAAAAGCTTTTACAACAGGACGGATTGCACTATTTTCCGGATCTGCCCTTCAAGGTTCGAGTGCTCCAATTCGGTCCGAATTGCGACTTCAAGGCCCTTCCACCTGCCATCCGAGCCACCGGGCCCTCCGAATCCGTTAATCGCGGGGTCGCTCAATCGGCAAACTTGCAGATCATTCCGAAACCTGAGGACTTCAGCAGCGAAGGCATGAATTTTGCGTATGTTGTCTTCGAATTGTTGGACGGCGCTCATAGCATGGGCGTCTGGGCGGCAATATCCCACCCTGCCGGCAACCACTTTTGGGCTCAAATCGATCCGAGCATCGCGGATCTCGCCTTTCAACCGATTCGCAAAAATGGAGAATTATGGGGGGTTTCACTGCGAGCGGAAAGGGAGTACCTGCCCTACTCCATCGAACTGCTGGGTATTTCCAACGAATTTTATCAAGGCACGGACATTCCCTATAATTTCGAAAGCGAGGTTTTGCTAAGAACAGACGATAACCAAAGTCGTCGGGCCCTTGTGTACATGAACACCCCTTTGCGTCACGAGGGCAAGACCTTCTATCAGTACCAAATGAACAAGGCGGCGGACTACACGGTTTTTCAGGTTGTGCGCAATCCCAGTTGGTTGATTCCTTACCTGGCCTGCATCCTCGTTTCCATTGGCTTGCTCTGGCAATTCAGTTTCCACCTGGCTCGTTTTCTGTCAAGAAACGCCTCCTCCAATCATCGCACTGCATGAACCCGTTCATACCATCCTTTCGTTTGCGAGCGCTTAAATGGATCTTGTTGCTTTGCGGGATTCACTTTCTTTTTCTGCCGAACAATTACACCACTCTTTCCATCCTCGATTTTTTCGGATCTGAACCTGCCTTGGAAGAAGAGGTTCTTGACCTGGATGGATTCTCCCGCATCCCCGTTTTGCGCGGGGGGCGGGTCAAACCGATGGACAGCGTGGCCAGAAACGTTCTTCTCGTATTGAGAAACAAGAGGTCCGCCTTGGACGAAAACGGTTCGGAGGTACCTGCCATCAAGTGGTTGGCCGAGGTTTTGTTTCACCCTGAAAGAGCCGACCAACTGAAAAGCTTTTTGATTGATGACGATCAGGTATTGGGAATGATCGGAAAAAAACTCGCCGAGGACGGCAAGTACTTTTCCTACTCACAGATCGAGCCTTACGTCGAGGAAATCGAGAAAAGCGCTCTCCAGGCAGGAAAAATCGAGAGGGAGAGACGTAATTCCTTTCACCAAAACGTCCTAGAAGTCTACCGCGGGCTTGTTCTGTATCGCAACCTGAAGGTTACCTTGACTCCTCCTCCCCATGCTCCGTCTTCCTCCATTCACGACTTGAGCGGGTTGGAACCCCTTTTCTACGATCCTTCAACTGACCCCGACCGAGTGTCAGAATACAGACGATTTCGAGAAATCACTTCTCGTATCGCTGCAAATCCAGAAGAAATACGGTTGGGAAACAGCGAGACGCTGGGTCCGTTGATGTACTTCATCGATCATTTTGGTCGTTTCAACCTCTTTGCCGAATTCTTTCCCTTGCCCCCTGAAGCTGGAGAATCAACCGGCCATTGGAGAAAGATCGGAGAATCTCTCGTAGGCAGCGAGCCTTTGGACTCGAAGGAGAAGGCTTCCTTGGATCCGGCCCGTTTTATTTCCATGATCCGCTCCTTGGTCGGCTCCTCGGAAGAGGAATTGACCGAAAAAATCAGGAGCATTCGAGAAAATCTCAAAATGGATCCCACCGCCTTGTTTGCGGCGCAATACGCCGAAGCGATAAAACTGAGGACAGGAATTGACCCGATTATCGAGGGCTACGAAAACCTTTCCTCTTCCTACCGTTTGAAAGATGCGAAATCCTTCAACCAATCGGTCGCAGAAGTCAGAGAATTGGTCGAGCAAAGGATGCATGGAGAGGCTTTTAGAATCGCTTTTGAGAAGACCTACAATGGATACGAGCCCTTTTACCGGAGCGCCATTGGGTATGTTTTGATTTTTCTCATCTGTTGCTTTTCGTGGCTCTCTTCCGTCTGGGGTGGACCCGAAAACATATCAAAGGGACTCTCGAAAACCCTGCTCGACTCCGCTTTCCTGCTCATCGGTTTGGTTCTGCTCTGTCACACGTTTGGCTTGGCCGGGCGAATGTACGTGGAGGGAAGGCCTCCGGTGACCAATCTATATTCTTCAGCCTTGTTCATCAGTTGGGGTTCGGTTCTCCTGTGCTTCTTTACGGAAAAGTTTCTTCGACTGGGCATCGCATCTTCGATGGGATCTTTGATAGGATTCGGCGGATTGATCGTCGCCCATAACCTAAGCATCGATTCTTCCCTCAATCCATCGGGAGACACCATGGAAATGATGCGGGCGGTGCTTGACTCCAATTTCTGGCTATCCACTCACGTCGTAACCATAACCATCGGCTATTCCACCACCTTTTTGGCGGGCTTTCTGGGAATCGCATACGTCTTTACCGATTTATTACGCTTCGTCTTCAAATTCACCAGCTTACGAAAGGATTTCGACAAAACTCTGGTATCGATGATTTTCGGAGTCACCTGCTTCTCTCTTTTCTTCAGTTTGGTCGGCACCGTACTTGGAGGAATCTGGGCGGATCAATCCTGGGGGAGATTTTGGGGTTGGGACGCCAAGGAGAACGGCGCATTGCTCATCGTTATTTGGAACGCCATCATTTTGCACGCCCGATGGGCGGGGATTGCCAAGGTCCGAGGTTTGTCCGCCCTCGCAATCTTCGGTAACGTGGTGACCGCTTGGTCCTACTTCGGGACAAACATGCTTGGAGTTGGCCTGCATTCCTACGGATTCATGGACAAGGCGTTTGCTCCGTTGATGACTTTCATCGGTTCCCAACTGGCTGTCATCGCCCTCGCCTATCTGCCATCCTGCCTGACTGCCTTACGCTTCAAAAGGATTTCCTCCTGAAGAATTCCTCGAACCTGGACTCCGGGAGGGTTTCGATCAATTTCCGATTCCCCTTCTTCGTGGCTTTTTTCGAGCGATCATCTCTTGCTTCTCCCATCGGTCACGCAAATCATCGCATTTGTCGAGAAAGCGATCCCGTTCATCGACGGAAACGTCACCGTTTGCATATGCGGATTCGATCAGATTTCGCAAAGGCAAGTCCTTTCTCGGATGAATGCGGTCGAATTCCTCGGGCTCGCGAAACAGGAGGGGTTTTTTCTTTTCGAAGTCGTTGATCAGTTCATCCTCGGCAAGCTCCAGCAACTGTTCGATTCGGTAGCCCACTCCTTGCTCGTAGGCCCTCAATTTGTCGAAACGATCCTCCTTGAAAAGGCCCTCTTCCCCCCAATGCGAGCAGCCGACGAGCGCCAGAAGCACCAAAAGCGCAAAAGTCGAAGAAGCGGAAGATCGCATGCTATCCTGCTTACTGAGACAAAACGGAGAAAGTGTCAACGAAAGCAACCTTAGACAATACCTAGGAGGGACGAGGAGTACGGTCGAGGTGGGATCGCAGAATGGACAGGACCTCTTCGGGCGGACGACCGAAACAACAGGAGAAGGGAAATGGTTGATCGCCGGATTTCAAACGACGGCGAGCGGGTTCCTTCAAATGAGCCACCATCAGTTTTCTTCCTGCAAATTGAATGATCTCGAAATCTTCGACCTCCGAATGAGCAAGGCTTTGGTTTCTCAACCAGGTGCGCAGGGAAAAACCCCTGCGGTCGATCCGCAAGCGAGACCATTCGAAAACTTGATCGAGCAGGGAGAGCAAGCTGATGACAGCCATTAAGGAGGTCAACAACCATCCGACCAAGGGACCGAAATTCCCAACGAAGGAACAGAAAATTGCGCTCAGAAGCAGAAAAAGCGTCAGGCATGACTGTCTCCACCATACCGGTTTCACGATGACGAAATCTCTAGTCTTTCTGCCTTTCATCGAATGCTCGATTCAGAAGCGGTCAATCGGGAATCAAAGGGGGCGCAAGGTGGGAAAAAGGATGGTATCGCGGATATTGGCCGCTTTGGTGAGAAAGATAACCAATCGATCGATTCCCATCCCCATTCCGCCGGCGGGCGGCATGCCGTGCTCAAGGGCCGTGATGAAATCTTCGTCCAAATCCTGAGTCTCTTCTCCTGCTTGCTCGAGAAAAGCCACGCGTTGAGCTTCCGGATCATTCTGCTCGGAATAAGCCGGGGCGATTTCCTGTCCGTTGATGCAAAGTTCGAAGACGTCGATGGTCGAGGGATCAGAGCGGGTGAGCTTGGCAAGGGGACAAAGTTCTCTGGGAATATGAGTGACGAAAGTGGGTTGGATCAAAGTTGGTTCGATAACCTTCTCGAAGACGTCGTTGGTCACTTCAAAATCTTCAAGTCCCGGGTCCACCTCGATGCTCATCTTCTTGGCAATGCCTAATTTTTCCGATTTCGGCAATTCGAACCAATCAACCCTTTCCACCGCATCAAGGATGAGATCCTTGTATCTTGCCTCACGCCAATTCCCCGAAAGATCGATGACTTCGCCATCTGGTCGCTCGACTTGGAGGGTGCCCAAGGCGCTCTCGGACACATGTTGAATCAAAGAGCGCGTCAGCTCCATCATTCCTCGATAATCCGAATATGCCTCGTAGGCTTCCAGCATGGTGAATTCTGGGTTGTGCCTGCGGGACAATCCCTCGTTGCGAAACACGCGCCCCAACTCGAAAACACGATCGAATCCTCCCACCAGCATTCGCTTCAGATGCAACTCCAATGCAATACGGAGGTTGAATTCACAATCCAAGGCGTTGAAATGGGTTCGAAAGGGACGAGCAGCCGCTCCACCGGAAACCGACTGCAGCATCGGGGTTTCCACTTCCGTAAAGTCACGAGCCCAAAGAAATTCTCGGATCTCTCGAATAATTCGACTGCGGCTATGAAAGCGTTTCCTGGAATCTTCGTTTACGATCAGATCCAAATAACGTTGACGATAAATTTGGTCGCTGTCGGTCAAACCATGCCATTTCTCAGGCAAGGGTCTGAGCGCCTTGCTCACTAATCCGAACTTTTTCGCCCTTACGGTTACTTCACCCGTCTTAGTGCGGAAGAGGGGGCCGAAAACGCCAATAACGTCTCCCAAGTCCAATTTCTTGAAAGCCGCGTATTCCTCTTCTCCGATTTCGTCCTTGCGAACGTATGCCTGAATCTTTCCTTCCCGATCCAGCAGCTTTAAAAAAGCCGCTTTACCCATTAGTCGAAAGGCAACTATCCTTCCGGCAATGGAGACTTCCGGCCCCAACTCTTCACCTTCTTTCAAAAGCGTGACGGCAGTCATAGAAGCATGGGTTTGCTTCCAATTCGCATCGAAGGGATTTTTTCCGCCCAGTCTCAAACTCTCGAGCTTGGCTTGACGAACGGCAACTTGATCACTGCCGTCCAATGCGGCATTTTCCAGGGAATCGTTCTTCGGGGTGTCACTCATCGCAAATTGACCACCATGGCAATTTTCGGATGAAGTGACAACGGAAATCAAGATGCCGGGATCACTGCGGGATCAGTTCGAAACCTTGGCAAGAACCGGTCTGAATCCAAGGTTTCTAAATCGATGATTCAAGGAATTGGTTGATCGGGAAGCAGACTGGCATTCGGAAGAGGGCTTCATGTAGGCTCCTCCTCGACTAATTCGAAATTCGTCCTGTTCGGAGTCGTTCAGTAGAGTGTTGACGAAGGAATTGCCCACCCATTCACGAACGTTTCCATACATGTCGTGCAATCCCCACTGGTTGGGCTTCTTCAAGCCGACTGGATGAATGCGCTTCTGACTGTTTCCTCGAAACCACGCATGTTCCTGAAGTTCGCCAGGCTGATCTCCGAAATAATAAATCGTATCGCTTCCTCCTCGGCAGGCGTACTCCCATTCGACTTCGGTAGGCAAACGAAATTCGTGATTTTCAAGCAATCTCTTCTCGGATTTGCACAGCGTGGTCAAAGCCTTGCAAAAGGAGACTGCATCCAACCACGAAACGTTGTTGACGGGCAAATTGGTTTCGTGAGCCCCATTGGATGCGTCAAAGAAACTTGGATTGGAACCCATTACCTGAGTGTAGACCTCCTGGGTGATCAGAAACCTGGACATCCAGAATCCCTTACGCACCCGTACGATTTTGGTCTCATCGGAATAAGGAACCTTGATGGATACGTCTCCGGCGGGAATCCTGCAAAATTCTCCGGCCACCGGATCTTTGAAATTATCCTTTTCGACTTCCGCTTCCTTCCGCGAATCGGACACGTTAACCTTGATGGCAAAGGGATGACGGGTTGAGGAAGATTTCACCTCCGAAGCATTGGTAAGCGCCGGGAAAAGGGAGGCCTCGGCATCGACGGACTTGAGAGCTGGAGCGGGGGCTCTGAAATTTTTCCAACGCTGCAACTGCTTTTGCCTGGCTTTCTGCCAAAAATGCCAGAGCATCTCTCCTTGATCAATGATCCCTTCTTCCTCGTTCGACTCTTTCGTTGGAGAGGGAATCGGAGCATCCATTCTGGTGAAGACGGCTTGTATCGCCTTGTCTTTCCATGACGAGTCGCCGATGAAAATCGATTGGAATTGCTGGAGGCACAGCGCCAAACCCGCTGGCAAAGTCGTTTCTTCTATAAAAAGAGTGAGAATCTCCTTGTTTTCGCTCAAGGCATATCCGACTTCGCTGCGCACGTACCTCGAATCAACCGAACGCGGGGAAACGAAAACCAGAAACAATGCCGATCCCTTGATCGCCCGAGCGATTTCCTCTACCCACTCCCCTGCCGGTTTTATGCCTTCGTCATACCAGATATTTGCACCCTTTTCGTGCAGTTGGTTCATTGCTTCGAAGACTATCGACTTGTCGGCATGAGCATAACTGACGAAAACATAGGGACCGTCGCCGGTATACGCCTCGAAAGGAGCTTTTATCCCATTGTTTTGCGGGTGATGGGTATTGGACATCTTTCAGTAACCACGGCGTTGAAGGATGTAAACCGGATAGGAGCCAAAATCCTTCGCCAACTCCAAATTTCCAGCATATTCGAAATCAAACTCATGATATCGGTAGGAAATCAGAGCGGCGACCGTCTCCGATACGAAAACCGAACCGGGAAGCACGATCGGCTCAATGCGAGCGGCTTGATTGACGTGCCTGCCGAAAAAATTGCGCTTTTTGAGCAGAGGATCGAATTCTTCGTAAACCGGCCCCGCATGCATCGAAATACGCACTTCCAATCGTCCGTCGAGCGAGAGTTCCGGCCAACTTCCGTTTGCAAAACGATCTCGGATCGCCATGGCTAGGTTCAATGCTTCGCTCAACTGATCGAAAACCGCAAAGAAACTGTCTCCCCAACTGTTGACGAATTCCGGCTTGCAATCAAGGTTTTGGATCATCTCGGCCACACCGCCGTGAAAAACCTCTACGAATTTGGTCGTCATCTCCTCGTTTACCTTTGAAAAAGCGGCTACGTCGGCGAAGATCATCGTTTTGACCGATCGCATAGCAGTCAAGGACTCTCCGAAACTGCGCATGAAGATCGGCTTGGTGTTTCCAGTTGCTATAGGAGGCTCTTCCAACTGATCGAGAATCTTGAGAACTTCGTTGGAACTTATTACTACGGGTTGGTTGAACGTCTTGCTCCAAGAATCGGCCACCTCCCAAGTGCCACCCTTTTGACCCTTGTTTCCATCCCAAAAGAGCAGCAGGTTCGGATCCTCGTTCAATCCTCTCCCGCGCATGGCCGCGAACCCAAGCATAACGTCATTGCAGAAGGAAAACAGAGTGTCATCTCCGTAGTATCCTTCATTGGTGACCTGATGTACGGAAGTCGCTTGATCAAGCGCTTTTTCGAAGCGAGGCACCCAGTCGGATCCCTCTCTACGGACACTGGTTTCGATAAACCTATCCTTGGCGAAAGGAAGAAAGACGTGAGTTTCTCCTCCCCTGCGATGCATGGCTTCGAGAAAGAGAATGTCCGTTCCGCAAGCGGCTGAACTATACCCACAAGTGGATCCCAAGCCATCCAACTTTTCCTCGATTTTTGCCCGAACGATCTCTTCCGCCTCCTTGGGGAAACGACGCCCCTTCCCCGGACTGTCTATGAGGTGTCCCGAACAGGCGACGATACCCAAGGTAGGAAAGGCCTCCACCACCTTGGCCCGAATGGACTCGTCTTCGTAGAGCGAGGTGATTTGAAGGGCCTGTTTACGAGTGCTGGCGACGTAGGATGGTTGAGCGTCCGGCATTTCAACCGCTCGTCGG
This sequence comes from Opitutales bacterium, assembly GCA_038105525.1. Classification (GTDB taxonomy): domain Bacteria; phylum Verrucomicrobiota; class Verrucomicrobiia; order Opitutales; family Seribacteraceae; genus Chordibacter. Next base: position 11,154 of record JAYOCQ010000018.1, read on the forward strand.
TATGCGGCGATCGACTCTTCTATTCTTCCCAGCAAGAGGTAGGACTCCGCCACGGTTGCCTGTACCCAATAATTCGATTGCCCTTCATCGGCAAGCTTTCGACAAATGGTTTTTGCGGTTTCCGCATACTCTCGCGCCTTGTCGAAATTCATGCATACAAAATGCATGAAAGCCACGTTGATGCAGGGATAGTAAAGATCGGCGTTGCCATGTTCCTCCTCGGCGTTTTTGCCATTGCTGAAATATCCACTCTCGTATCGAGCAATGGCCAAATCGGCGTATTCCTGTTTTTTCGAGGCATCCGTAGTGTTTTCACACAGATCCTTGTAAGCGCTGGCCAGCAGGCTTTGCGTCTCCACGTCTCGAACACCCGATGCAATCAGTTCTTCGAGAACCTGAGTGGCTAGATAAGGAGACCCCGCCTTGCAAAGAGCGTGAGCCGCTCTTTGCGAAAGAACCTTGTGGTTTTTGTGTTTGCGCAAACCCGCTTTAGCCACGTCGTGAGCCAACAAAAACTCTCCGACGTCTATCATTCGTTCGCAGAGACGAAGAAAGGAATCGGCCGGTCCGTTATCTTGATCGAAGAGACGCCATTCCCGACGCAAACTCACGACGTTTCTTTTGGCCAACTGTGACATAGCAACTATTTGCTAGGTGCTTGCCTCGTCGAAGACGAGATAAAAAAATCCCCGCGGGGGGAAGGTTACATCTTTTCGTATCGCGTACGCAGCATTTGATTGAATGCTGCGGTTTTTCTTGCCATGCGCTTTTTGTCCGAGGGTTTCTCGAAATAGCGTTTCGCGCGAACGTCACGGATGGTGCCTTCACGATCCAAGGTTTTCTTGAGGCGACGAATCGCACGATCCATGGGTTCGCCTTTGCGTAATTTGATTTCTACGGACATAAATTGTTGCAAAAGACTCATCATACCTCCATGCGAGCCTTCGTCAAGCTGTAAGCATGGGAGGTTCTGACTTTGGGAAATGAATCAAAAAGCGGCCCGCCCGAATCGCTTTTCGATCGGAACTTCCGGCTCGCGAATGCTAACCCTGACACCCCTTACGCAGGCGTGGTCACGCCACCGAGCATATTGCTTCATGTTCAAATGGATCCGAAAACGAGGGTCCGTCAAGACGACGATCCCATCCTCTTCCTCGGCCCGAGCCAGAGCGAAGTTCACCCTGCAAGCCCCGATCGCTCTGTCCGCTTCCTCGAAAAGATCGTTCAGAAAAACTTGCGCATCCTCGGAGCTTGGGTCAATCAACCAAGTACATTCCTCAACCAGTTCCGATATGGCGTCGTCGACGGGGAGGATGCCGTTTACCGAAAGACGCGTTTCTCCATCTCGACGTGAAACGACCCCTTCGACCACCACCAACTCGCCGTCCTGCAAGCGATGTCCGTATCTTTCATAGGCATCGGTGAAGACAGGAAGTGAAAAATCCCTTTCCTTGGCCAGAAGATTGAATCGCGCCCATGGCTTCGAATCCTTTTTCGTAAAGCGACGCTCGATCTCGGAAACGACTCCGCACAAACGAAAGGAACGTTTTTCCGTCAAAGTCTCCAAATCCTCCGTGGTTAGGGAATCGAAGGAACTGCCCAATCCCATCAGCGTATCAACTGGATGACCGGAAAGAAAAAACCCGAGAAGTTCCTTTTCCAGACGGAGTCTTTCCAATTCGTTCATTTGCGGAACTTCCGAAACCTTGAACGCGTAACCCGCTTCTTTCCTCGAGCCAGCCTTCGTTTGCGAATCCGATCCCATCAGATCGAACAGGTTTGCCTGCCCTGACTCCCGATCCTTTCGAACCAACAGGGCTTCCCCCACCGCTCGATCCAGGTCCGCCAACAAAAAGGCTCGGTTTTGCTCCATGGCGTCGAATGCACCCGCTTTGACGAGGCATTCCAAGACCCTTTTGTTGACGGCCTTGCCGTCTACCCTTTCGACGAAATCGGCAAAGTCGGCGAAATGTCCGTTTGCCTCGCGTTCCCTCACGATCTCTCTTCCCGCCGAGTCTCCCACTCCCTTGATTGCGGAAAGACCGAAGCGAATGGCTCGTTCCTCCTTATTCTGCGATACCACGGGAGTGAAGTTCTCTCCGGACTGGTTGACCTCCGGTCCCCAAACGGCAATGCCCATATCCGAGCATTCAGAGAGAAAATGGGACAGCTTGTCGGAATTGCCCAGTTCGCAAGCCAGCAGCCCGGCCATGAATTCGACCGGATGATTGGCCTTCAAATATGCCGTCTGATAGCTGATGATTCCATATGCGGCGGAATGCGATTTGTTGAATCCATAACCAGCGAATTTTTCAAGGATATCGAAAATTTCGTTCGCTCGCTTCGCCTCGATGTCGTTTGCCGATTTGGCGCCCTCGACGAAGATCTTTCTTTGCTTGGCCATCTCCTCCGGCTTCTTCTTTCCCATGGCTCTTCGCAAGATGTCGGCCCCACCGAGGGTATATCCGGCGATTCGTCTAGCTGCTTCCATAACCTGCTCCTGATAAACCATCACTCCGTATGTCTCTGCGCATACGTCTTCAAGCAAAGGATGAGGAAACTTGATCGTGGAAGGATCTTGCTTGCCCTTGACGTAATCCGGAATCCAATCCATGGGTCCGGGACGATACAAGGCAATCAGAGCGATGATCTCGTCAACGCTGGAAATATTCATTTGCCTGCACAACCGGCGCATGCCATCGGATTCGAGTTGAAAGACTCCGATCGTACAGGCCTCGTTGAGCAACTTGAAAGTGGCCTCATCTTCTAGAGAAGCTTCCGATACCCGAAAATTCTCCCTGCCTTTACTCTTTCGAACGTGCCTCTCGGTCTCGGAGATTACCGTCAAGGTCTTCAATCCGAGAAAATCCATTTTCAGCAGACCCAATTCCTCTACTGGATCCTTAGGATATTGGGTGGTCAGAACCCCGTCTTGGGTGGTGAGGGGAACCAACTCTCTGAGCGGTCTGTCAGCAATGATCACTCCGGCGGCATGAGTTCCTGAATTTCGAACCATCCCTTCGATAACTCGACCCGTGTTCACGATTTCCCTAGCGATGGGATTGTTTTCGTAAGCGGATGCCAATTCCGAACTCTTTGCCAGCGCATCATCGAGGGAGATGTTGAGGTCATCGGGTATCATTTTGGCCAATTTGTCCGCCTCCGCATAGGGAAGATCACGTACTCGGGCGACGTCGCGCACCACCATCTTTGCTCCGAAAGTTCCGAAGGTTATGATATTCGCCACGCAATCCCTGCCATACTTCTCGCGAACGTACTCAATCACTTCGCCACGACGACGCATGCAGAAATCGATGTCGAAATCAGGAGGCGACACACGCTCGGGGTTAAGGAATCGCTCGAAGAGCAAACCGAATCGCAGGGGATCGATGTCGGTGATTCCCAAAAGATAGGCGACCAAACATCCCGCTCCCGAACCCCTGCCCGGACCAACGGGGATGTCATGAACCCTTGCCCATTTCATGAAATCGGCGACAATGAGAAAGTAGTCGTTGAATCCGGTTTTTTCGATCACGCTCAATTCGTAGTCCAATCGCTCGCACAACCGGGCCTTCTCCGCATCTACATCGTCGAATTCCTCAGGGGGGGCATAGTTCACTTGGTACCTGTTCACAAGTCCATCGATACAAAGGGACCTCAAGTATTGAACGTTGTCGGAAACCTCCGATCTTACCTCGATTGGAAGGGTGAAAACGGGATAGTTGTTTTGTCCGAACGGAAGTTTCACCTCGCACATTTCGGCAATCGCAAAAGTATTGAGAATCGATTGCGGCGTTTCTCGAAACAAACTGTTCATTTCTTCCCTCGACTTGAGGTAAAATTCACGTGCGTCGTATCGCATTCGCTTGGCGTCATCCAGTTTGGAACCGGTTTGGATGCATAGCAGGGCGTCATGAGGAGCCCAATCTTGTTCCATCACGTAATGCACGTCGTTTGATGCAACCGTCTTCAAACCGAACTTCGAGGCCAATCGCAGCAATTCAGGAATCAGCCCTACCTGTTCTTTGATTCCATGATTATGAAGTTCGACGAAATAATTCTCCTTTCCGAACAAATCGATCATCTGGCCCAATGCCTCTTCAGCCTCCTTTTCCTTCCCCTGAAGAAGAAGCTGAGGAATCCACCCCTGCATGCAACCGGTAAATCCTATCAATCCTCCGGCATGCTCGGCCAAAGTTTCCAAATCGGTTCGCGGGCGATAATAAAACCCGTCGACATGGGCGTCGGATACGATTCTACAGAGATTCTGGTATCCCTGAAAATCCTTTGCCAGCAAACCGAGGTGGTAGGACTTGTGATTTTCCCGCCCGGGACGCTCGTCGTTGCGGTGATCGGTAACCAAGTAACCCTCGCATCCGATAATCGGCTTGATTCCCCTTTTTTCCGCCTGTTTGACGAAGGAAACAGCCCCGAACAAGTTCCCGTGATCAGTCAGGGCCATGGCCGACATGCCCAGTTCGACGGCCCGATCCATCAAACGATCCATGCGACAACATCCGTCAAGAAGGCTGAAGTCGGAATGAACGTGCAAGTGCACGAAGTCTTTGTCTGCGTAGGCCAAGGGTTGTTCGTTGGAAAGCCTGACATTCATTTCGAAAGGCGCTCCTTTTTACAAGGCAATCTTTTCGCCCGGAGAATTTCCATTACCCCGACTTCGAGCGCTGGCAGGAAAATTGATTGGAGATTTAGCTGGGAAAGTACTTTTGGCGCAGCAATCGCCAAAGAACGATGAGAAAGGCGGTCAACGGGATTCCCAAGATCATGCCCAAAATTCCACCGAAGGCAGTTCCCCAGAAGAATACCGATGCGATGATCACAACCGGATGCAATCCTGTACGATTGCCCATCACCTTTGGGCTCAGCCAGTAACTTTCAAGAATTTGAACCAGAACAAAGGTTATTGCGCTTCCCCATAAAATCCCCCATTCGCCGCTTTCCAAAATTCCTCCGGGTTGAAGATAAGCAACGATGGCGGCCCCTGCGCAACCGATGATGGAACCCAAAAAGGGAACCACGTTGAGAATTCCGAAAATCAGGCCGAGAGCGATGCCGAATTTCAATCCCGAGATGCTGAAGCCAAAGGCATAACACAGACCCATCATTGCCCCGACCATCAACTGTCCCCTGAAGAAGGCTTCGATGATCTGCTTGAACTGAGCGATGAGAAAAACCAAGTCTCGACGAACCTCCGGACTCAAAAAGTTAAGCTGCCCGACCAAATCGGCCAGGTGATCCCTATGGGACCCGAGAAAGTAGAAGAGGTAAACCGGAATGATGGCGACACAGGCAAAAAAGGCGAAAAACGATCCTAATCCCGACCAAGCGTCTCGCAATGCCCGGGCGGAACCCTCCGTCCATTGCGAGGAGTTGGAGCCAATCGACTCAAGGGCTTGCTTCCAATTTTGCTTGAAGTCCTCGTACGTTCCCTTCATCGCATCCCAAGTTTCGGGACTGATCGACTCGCGAACGCGATCCTCGACTCTTTGCGGCCATTCCGTCGAAGATCCGGCCAATTCGCGAATTTGCCGAACCAACTCTCCGCCGATTCCCCAAATCGCAAGCCCGCAGACGATCAAAACACAGAGGTAGAGAAGCAAGATCGAAGAATTCCTGCTTAGTCTCGATCTTCTTTCAATGGATCGAACGAAAGGAGCCAGCAGAATGGCCAAGATCGCCGCGATCGCCAGAGGCCATATCACCGAGGCGAAATAACTGGTAAAGTGGCCCAGCGAACGAATGGTCCACCCGGCCATCAGAAAAAGGGCAAACAGGCTGATCGCGCTCAAGGCCACTCCCGGCAATTTGAGCTGTCCCTTGTCCATCAGACTGTTCTCTTTCTTGGGTTCGTTCATCGGCGCCGGAAGTTTGATTCTTGCCTTTATTTGGAGCGAAGGGCAAGAACCTCTTTTGATCAAATTTCATGGATGCAATCCATACAGACCTCTCATCTTCCTCGAAACTACCCAACCGCGCGATGCACGGGTTATTGACGATTTCCAGCCTGATTCTCCTTTTTTCCTCCCAACCCATGCTTTGCGCGGAAGAGGACGATCCGATCGACGATCGGGTAAACTCGGTTTACCAAGCCATCGTAAGAATAGAAGTCGTTTCCGAAATTGGCTCGAACGGCAGAATGTTGAAATCCGGATCGACCGGAAGCGGAGTCATCATCGACGATTCCGGATTGGTGGTGACCAACCATCACGTCGCCGGAAAAGCGACGAGATTGACTTGTCGATTGCATGACGGAGAAGAAGTCGGCGCGGACTTGCTCGGAGCGGACGCTTTGACGGATTTAGCCGTTTTGCGACTTCGGTTGCACGATCGTCCCAAGGATGCCTCCCCGGTGCGAAGCGCCGCCTTCGGAGATTCCGACACGGTAAAGGTGGGAGACGTCTGCTTTGCCATGGGGAGTCCCGCCGGTTTGTCACAATCCGTTACCAGAGGAATCATATCGAACCTTGCCTTGATATCGAATCGATCTTCTTCGTTCCGTCTTGATGGTGAAAACATTGGAGAATTGGTTCGTTGGCTTGGTCATGATGCGGTGATCTTTCCCGGCAACAGCGGTGGCCCTCTCGTTAATTCCAAGGGGGAGATCATCGGCATCAACGAAGTTGGCATCGCCAGTCTCGGGGGAGCCATCCCCTCCAACCTCGCCAGACGCATTTCGCGCGATCTGGCAGATAAGGGATTTGTCGAACGGTCATGGATCGGATTGGAATGCCAGCCATCGCTCAAAAGCAAAAAGCCCGGCATTTTGGTCTCCGGGGTGATTGCAGGATCGCCCGCCCAGACTGCAGGCGTTCTGGCCGGTGACGTGATCACCCACTTTTCCGATCGAAGGGTCGAAGCAAAAATACCGGAAGACTTGCCTCCTTTCCATCAAATGATCTCCTCCCTTCCTCCTGGCAAGGAGGTCTCTCTCAGGGGCTTCCGTAACGAGAAGAGAAAAACTTGGAAAATACTCTCTCAAAAACGCGAGCCGGCATATCATCCGGAGAGGGAGCTCAAGAGTTGGGGGCTTACCGTCCGAAACTTCACCCTGCTGTCTTCCTTGGAAGCAAGAAGGCTCGACAAACATGGCGTGCAGGTTCATTCGGTTGCTCAAGGAGGCCCCTCGTACAGCGCCAAACCCAGCCTTCTTCAAAACGACGTCATCATGGAAGTGAACGGTCAAAGCATTCATCGTATCACGGACCTCCTCGCGATCACCAAGGAGCTGACCCAAGACAAATCCGATCCGGTTCCAGTCTTGGTAGGATTCGAAAGGAATTTGGCCAATTACCTGACCATAGTGAAAATCGGTCCGGAAGCGGAAGAGAAAAGGCCTCTTGAAGCTTGGAAACCTTGGCTGGGCGTCAGCACTCAGGTGTTGACCAATGAATTGGCGGAAGCTCTCGGGCTCGACAAATCGCGCAGGGGGGTTCGCTTGTCCCAAGTATTTCCGGACACTCCGGCCGACAAGGCCGGTTTCGTAACCGGAGATTTGATTTTTCGGATGGATGGACAGATCGTACAGGCTTATCGGCCCGAAGACCTCGAAGTTTTCGGCAATATGATCAAGCATTACAAAATTGGTTCGAAGGTTCTCTTCGAAGTCTGGAGAGAGGGAGATCTCATCGAGTTGAACGCGACCTTGGACAAACGGCCGACTCCAGCCAACGAACTGCCCGTGTTTGAGGATGACAGTCTCGAGTTCACTGCGAGAGACTTGTCCTTTGCCGATCGCGTTTTTTTGAGGTTTGACCAGGAGCAGGAAGGCGTGCTGGTTGAAAACGTGGCGTCGGCGGGTTGGGCTTCTCTGTCCGGATTGAGACAGGGCGACTTGTTGCTTCAAGTGGACGGACACCCCGTTGAAAACGTCGATCAGTTGGAAAGCCTGATGGGGAGGATCAATCAAGGGAAACCCAGGCAAATCATTTTTTTCGTAAAAAGGGGAATCCACACCCTCTTTCTTGAAATTTCCCCTGAATGGGAGCAGTCATGAATCATCTCTTCAATTTTCTGTTTTTTGCTGCCTTCGCCCAGGGTTTCTTTTTTACTTCGCTTTTTGCCGGGCCTGATTCGGAGACCCTTGGGATTTGGAGAAACCTGCTCCAAGAACGTTCGAACTGCGTGACTTGGGTTTCATGCACCGTACGAATCGAAGTGAGCGCGGGGGGGAGAAGCTATCCTCCGACCGAAAAAAAACTGGAAGCTTTGGGAACGGTTCTGGGAGAAGACGGTCTCATTGCCCTGTCCTTGAACATGATGGATCCGACCGATTCCATTCTCGCGAGAATGAACGGCCCTTCGAAGGTGAACGTCAATTACACCGAAGTATTGATTCTGCTACCTGACGGATCTGAAATTCCGGCCGATTTCATGCTCAAGGACGAGGACCTCGACCTCGCTTTCATCAAACCCATCGCCCGTCCGTCGGATTCCGGATGGAAAGGATCTTTTCATGCAGTGCAACACGACGATTCCATCGAACTGAACTTGCAGGCATTGGACGAGGTGGTGTCAATGGGGAAACTGGGAAGAAATTTATTCAGGCAGTCTACCCTTCAATTGCGTACAATCAATGCGGTCATAACCAAGCCGCGCCATTATTACGTGGCCGAGGATCAGGTTCCCGGAACTCCGGTTTTCGACCGCTTGGGAAGATGGATTGGCGTAGCCGCCTTTCGCAAAGAGGCAGGAAAACCGGCAGGAGTGATAATCGTTCCGGCGCCGGACGTCATGGAAATTGCTGGACAAGCCCGCCGGCGCGCCAAGTAAATTTGCCATTGCCCATGAATTTGTTCAAAGGATAGAAATCATTTCGTGCAATCATTCAGCATGCCATTGAAACTTTTGACCATTCCATTTCTGCTCGTCCTTTTTTTCGGATCTGGATGTTCTTCAGATGAGGTCGTAAGCGCGGACTTTCTCGAGTACCGTAAGGACGATGATGGCTTGTTGCGGTTGTATCGAATCGGCAAAAACGAGCCTTTGGGCAAGTGGAGAATGGCTCGAGTAACGCAATTTCATGCCAACGGACAAAAAAAATTCGAGATTGGGATTGTCGATGGGTTGCGTCACGGCTCTTTCTTTTTTTGGCAGCCGAACGGAATCAAAGAACTTACCGGATCTTACGAAAACGGCAAACGAGAAGGTACCTTCAGAGCCTTCGGAAAAGCGGGGGAACTGATTTACGAAAAGAATTTTCGGCAAAATGAGCTGGATGGAAACTTCACTCTCTATTACCCTTTTTCAAAACAGGAAACCTTTCGTTACTTCAAAAAGCTCAAAGAAAAGGGATTGGAACCGAAGGAGCTTCCAGTCAGGAGTCACCTTCGGCTCGAAGCCTCCTTTTCAAACGGCATACCGGCCGGATCCTATCGCGTCTATTATCACCCTCGGGGACAAAGTGATTTCGAGGTCGCAGATCTTCTCGAGGAGGAAGGTCGATTTGACGATTCCGGTCGCTTGATCGGCCATCAGGTAAAGTATTACCCCAAGACCGAAGGGTTGGTCGTATACCTGCCTGATGACCAGCCATTAACCACCATTCATGAACCGACGACAGCCGGACTTTCCAAGGCAATCGACGAATGCCATGAGGCGATATCGGAGATTCCGGCATACAGAAACCCCAAGCACCTGCCTGCCAAAGTGTTTTGCGTCGATGGACGCGGCAGTCGAATCAGTCCAGTGTGGTCTTCCGAAATCACCGAATTGGCCATACGCAACGCGGACGGTTACATCTTGCCGGAACGTTTTCCTCCGAATTTCGAATCTTACCAAAACCAAGCGACCCCAAAAGCCAGAGACCTTTCGCTCGATCTTGAATTGTCCAGAGATTCCGGACTAGGGGAATATGCCCCTGACGGAGCGTCTGTGGAAATCGTCGCTCTAAACGAAAAAGGGGAGGTTCACGACGTCATCTGGCAAAGCATGCCCCAATCGGGCATCCTGAGTTTGGAGGAAAGAATTCTGCAAAAGAGAAAACGAATTCATCGTTCATGGACCGATGGAGAGGTTTTGAGCTCGGAATGGACTGTCCCCAGCGGCCTTAACCTCATCATCCACCAAAATTCTTCAATTCCGGACGACTCCTTCTTGCCCCATTCCAGTTTGAAGTGATTTCATTTCCCATTTCTCTTCCCTTGACCGATATGCCAGGGAAATGGAATCACGGCAAAGCGGCATCCTCGAACGGATTCTTGGGCGCGGCGTCTTCGAACGGGTTTGGGGGGGCGGCATCCTCGAACGAATTCTTGGGCGCGGCGTCTTCGAACGGGTTTTGGGGGGCGGCATCCTCGAACGGATTCTTGGGCGCGGCGTCTTCGAACGGGTTTTGGGGGGCGGCATCCTCGAACGGATTCTTGGGCGCGGCGTCCTCGAACGGGTTCTTGGGGGCGGCGTCCTCGAACGGATTCTTGGGCGCGGAAGGCAGGGAAGCGTTCCCTTCCTTGGCCTTTCCAACGGAACGAAAGGCTTTGGGTTCGAAAAGTCTTTTGCCGACCCAGAAAGGAACGAATTTGTCTTCGTTCACCCTGTTGAGGCTGACGATGGTTGGTCGAGACCTGTATTCCCAAACGAAACGAATGGGATCGGTGGGCAATCGTTTTTTCAACTGTTCCAGAATCCTGCGGTCATATCCTCCACCCTCTTCGGGCAAACCTCCGACCCAAGGGAGGTAAAACCTCCAAGGGGTCCTTTCATCCACGTTTGCTACGTCCATCCACCTGTCACCCACTTTGAGCAGGTATCCTTCGAACACTCCGCCGGATGATCCCGGTTCGATCACCCGGGCATTGAGCGCTCGCAAGTGTTCGTCATGAGACCAATCCACACGTATGCGATTTCCCACGACCAAGGCATCGAAAAGCTCCAGGGTCTCGGGAACGAACCCTCCGCCGCGCGCTGGTCCCTTTCCTTGCCAAGCGGGAATCATTCGGTGCAGGTAATTTCCATCGTCCAGAACTTCGATCCAAGTCTTGGCCTTGGCTGCCAGAATCCCCTCCATCCTGCCTTTGGACGCCCCTTTCAAAAGAGCTTGTGAATTCGCAAGGAGGAAGCAAACAGCCAATGCCGAACAGATGGGTTTCATCAGGCGAGACCTCGAACAATCCATCAACTACCAATGCTCACTTTTGCTCCGCAAGCAAGCAGATCTCGCGTGATGGTGGAGCCGAGCGGGATCGAACCGCCGACCTCGTCATTGCGAACGACGCGCTCTTCCAGCTGAGCTACGGCCCCGAAAAATATTCATCCTTTCTCATCTGATTGATTCCCACTGAAAGATCAACGAGGAAATTCCGCATCACCTGTGAGGACTTTTACTTCAAATCAGGGAGAACCAAATCGAGTTCCTTGCTCATCGATTCAGGGCGAAAAAACCAAAAATGCCATGAGATTCAAGCAGAGCTTTCCATGGAAAGTCTTTCGAGGGCCGCCCCGACAAACAAATCCGTGAATGCATCCAAAGTATGATCGATGGGTTTTGAATAACCACCCCCCATAAAAATGAGCATGGGTAGTTTCCTTTCTTTGCGCCATTGGAAAACAAGCTCGTTTCTGCGGCGCATACCTGCGCGAGAAAGCTTCAAGTGTCCAAGCGAGTCTTCCGCAAGAGCATCAACCCCCGCTTGAAGGAAAAGCTGGTCGAAGGAATGGGGGGACAACTGCTCCAACACCCAAGCCAGGGCATCGAGAAACTCCGAGTCTCCCGTTCCGCTGGGCAAAGCAAGGTCGAGATCGCTCTGTCTCTTGCGAAACGGAAAATTGTCCTTTCCGTGAATCGAAGCGGTGAAGACGCGGTCCTCTCCCTTGAAAATCTCCGCCGTGCCATCACCTTGATGAACGTCAAGATCAAGAATGAGAATACGCGAAGCCTGAGCGCGACGAAGAGAAACTTCCGCGCAAACGGCCAAGTCATTGAAAATACAATACCCGGCGCCCGCCGCTCGAAAGGCATGGTGAGTTCCTCCCGCCATATTGGCTGCAATGCTCGCACCCATCAGGAGTTCATCCAGCGCCTCAAGCGCGCCTCCCACCAAGCGCAACGTCCGCTCCACGATTTGAGTTTTCCAAGGACGCAGGCCTATGCGACGCATCTCGTCTTCGCGTAAGTTCATGGCGAAAAATCGATCTGCGTAATCAGGGTCGTGCACGAGGAGAATTTCTTCCCTCGTGGCCAGCCTGGGCCGTTTGATCTCAATCAACCCACGCAATTCCTCGCTGCCGAGACGCTCGGCAAGAAGGGCGTAACGATCGACGGGAAAGCGGGCGGAAGCATCCAGTCCGGATGAATAGGATTCATCGTAAAAAACCGTCATCGGCGTTCGTTTCGAGGAAGCGTCATGCATGACTTGGTTGATTGAGCTTGATCATTTCAATCGGAGTTTCGCCAAAACAGGAATGAAAACCCGCAAACGAAACAAATCATGAAAACCCAGCGCTCGAACAAGAGGATCAATGCAATCGTTGTTTTCCAGCTCGGCGACATCTTTGGGAACAATAAGATACTCTTTCCCAAATTCCTCGAATCTTCCATTTCTTGCGGTTATGAAAAGGACGCTGGCATCGCAAGCAGATCTTCACCTGCATCTTGATCGCTGCTCGTTTCATCAATACCGGAGAAAGGAGACGATCAAAACCCCGAACCAAGCGACGACTCGCCAAGCATTGACCAGAATCAGCCGTTCGATCAGCGGGTCTACCTTTCCGAGTATTTGTAATTTCCGGTGACAGGGAGCGGCAATGAAAAGAGTCAAATTCCATGCAAAAAAAACAAGTGAGAAACGAATCCAGGCAAGTGGATCGCCGACAAAAAAGCAGGTACTGGCGGATTCCGCCAACTGGATGATCATCAAAGGCAAGACGAACCAAGCGATCCTCCGACAGTAACTGGTATGCCAGGAAACGAAACGATCAGCCGGAATTTCCCGAAAAACCGGGTAGACGATCACCTGCACCAATCCTATAAGAATGAACATGGCGAAATCAATGCTCAGGGCATGTTCATGAATCACTTCAAGCAAGTTTGTCATTGGATCATCGTTTTTCGTCTAGCGTTCCCCGCATCAACCATGTTCACGATTCGTCGTTTGGCAAACCCGACCGGACTCCGATTCGCGCTTGTCCTGTTGCTCTTTCCCTGGATCGCTTGCTCCCGCCAAAACGAGACGAATCCTCCGGACAACGAATTGACCGGGGCTGTGGAATCCAGTCGCAAGAAGGTCTATCGAATACTTGTCTTGGGCGATTCCCTGACCGAAGGCTACGGGGTATCGACGGAACAAGCTTATCCCAGTCTATTGGAAAGGAGGCTGAACGAAGACAACTCCTTCGTAAATCTGCGTTTCAAGGTGATAAACGCCGGAGTCACCGGATCCACCACCAGCGGCGGGCTTTCCCGATTGGACTGGCACTTGAAGTCCTGCCCCGACCTTATGATTCTCGCTCTGGGAGGAAACGACGGCCTGCGTGGACTTGATTTGGCCGCGACCCGTACGAACCTTTCTCAAATGATCGATCGCGCCCAAGAAAAAAACGTTCGGATTCTTCTTGCGGGAATGAAACTGCCGCCAAACTACGGCAAGAAATATTCCGAAGATTTTGAGAACCTGTTTTCGAAGATCGCAGGTGAAAAACAGGTGTCTTTTCTTCCTTTTCTTCTCGAAGGGGTGGGCGGCAAAGCGTCCATGAACCTGCCCGACCGCATCCACCCAAATCCTGATGGCCATCGAAGAATTAGTGAGACTCTCTTCCGCAAACTGAGGGAGCTTCTTCCATCATCCTGATGCATCCAAAATTTCTCAAACTCCATCGTGTCTGCAAATCCTACGTGCAGGGAAACCATCGCGTGGAGGTTTTGGAAAACCTGAATCTCTCGGTTGACGAAGGAGAAGCCGTTGCCGTTCTCGGACCCAGCGGATCGGGTAAATCCACCCTGCTTTCGCTGATTGCAGGAATGGAAAAGCCTGACGTGGGAACCGTAGAGATCGAAGGACGGGACCTAGCCAAACTGAGCGAAGACGAGCGCAGTCGCCTGCGATCGAAAAAAATTGGCATTATCTTTCAGCAGTATCACTTGATGCGCAACCTAACCGCCGTGGAGAACGTCGCCCTACCCCTTGAAATACAAAATCGTTCGGACTACGCGCAGGTCGCCCGCAGGGCAATCAAGCAAGTCGGACTATCCCATCGCCTGGCTCATTTTCCTTCGGAAATGTCAGGTGGCGAACGGCAGCGCATCGCCATTGCCCGAGCCATGGCCACCGATCCTTCGCTCATTCTTGCCGACGAACCTTCCGGGAATCTGGACGAGACGACCGGAAACGAGGTGATGGATTTGCTCTTTCGACTGCAAGAGTCCTCCAATCTCGCCCTGCTTCTGGTCACCCATAACCTGGCTCTCGCCGAAAGATGCGACCGCATTCTCCATCTCAAGAATGGGAAATTGATCGAACGCAAAGGATGAGGTTCGTTCTGCGACAATCCTGGCGAGAGATCTCAAACAGCCGATCCTTTTGCCTCTTCTATTGCCTGAACCTCTCGTTCGGTTTGATCGCGCTACTGGTCGTCGACGCCTTTAGGCATTCGATCGAGGAAAAGGTGGCAGTGGAATCCAAGGAACTTCTGGGGGCCGACCTCGCCATGCGAGCGAGGCGTCCGCTAAGTAATGTGGAATTGGAGCTCGCCCAATCCGTACTGCCGAGCGAATCGCAATCGCTTGACGTGGTGGATTTCTATTCCATGGCAGCCGGACCAACCGGAAGAACTCGATTGGTCAAGGTCATCGCCATGGATGAGGGCTTTCCCTTTTATGGCGGATTCAAGCTTCGCGTTGGGGGATCGCATCCGGGTGATCGCAAAGCATTGATCCACCAAAAACCATTGACTTGGATTCATCCCGAACTTCGGGCTCAACTCGAAATCGATCTCGGAGACGAACTACTGCTTGGAGAGGGACGGTTTCTCGTCTCGGACTGGGTTAAGGAACACAGCGGACTGGCTTTTCAACCAACCGACCTCGCTCCGAAGGTTTTCATCGGACGCAATTTCCTCGATCAAACCAACCTGCTCGGACGCGGAAACCTGGCCTTTCACAACCGCTTGTTCAAACTTCCCGAAGGAAGTGACTCCGAAACCTGCTCAGAGAAGATGGAGTCGGTTCTTCAATCGCCCGAATTGCGAATTTATTCTCACCAGCAGGCGGGGCATCGGGCCGGAAGGCTTTTGCGCTACCTTTCGGACTTTCTCTCGCTGGTTTCCTTGGTTGCCTTCTTCCTTGCTTGCTTGGGCAGCGGGTTTCTCTTTCACGGATTCCTTGCTCACCGCCTGCCGGAGCTGGCTGCCATGATCGCCTTGGGAGCGAGCCGACTAACCGCTGTTTCCATCTTCCTGACCCAGTTGCTTTTGCTGGGAATCTTCTCCGTCCTGCCTGCGGTTTTGCTCTGTTCCGTCTTTTTGCCCATACTGAGCGAGCTGGTTTCGCAATTCGCGACCATCAAGATTCGCGTGTTCTTGGGACTGGAAAGCTTGGCCCTTGCCTTGGGGACGGCCATTCTTTCGGGACTCCTGCTTTGCCTTCCCAGCCTGAGCAAGGTTTTCTCCCTTTGCCCGGCCGATTTGTTCCGCGAAGCGGCCCGGCCGGGATCTGGCGGCACCTTCAGGGGATCGTTGCTCCTCCTTCCCGGCATCTTCGCCTTTTGGGGGCTTTGCCAATACCTTTCCCATTCAGAAAAGCTGGGACAGGTCTTCTTTTTCTCACTCCTTCTCTCCATCTCGGTTCTTTTCCTGGTTTCCAGTCGAGGATTCGGATGGTTGGCCAAGGCGCTCGAGAGAACCTCTCCGAGCTTCCGACTGGCGGCGCGATCCTTGGCTCGCGATCGGGCGGGATCCACCACGGGATTTCTCGCTTTGGGAGCCGGGGTTTTGCTGCTTACCTTGGTTCCACAGACAAAATATGCGCTGGAAAAGGAAATCGGTTTGGACGACCGAGAGAGCAAATTGCCAGATCTCTTTCTTTTCGATCTGCAAGAGGAACAACTTTCCCCGTTGCGTAGCTTCTTGGAGAACGAGGGCATTTTCATGGAAAACCTGACTCCTTGGGTTCGCGGGAAAATCATTTCCTTGAAAGGAGCCCCCTACGAAAAGTCCCCTGCTGCGGATCGCGAGTCGTCCAACCCCGAAGATCAACGCAGACAAGCATTTCGAAATCGCAGTTTCAATTTAAGTTATGGGGAAGATCCGCTGACGGGCGAAACCATCATCGCGGGTCGCCCCTTCCAAGGATCCTACGACCCGCTAAAGAAAAAACCCGTAGAAATCTCGCTCGAACACAAGTATGCCGAGGCCCTCGATCTTGGAGTCGGCGACCACATGGAACTCGAAGTCGCCGGCGTTTTCATCGAGGCGAAAGTGGTCAACCTCAGGCGTGTGCGATGGACCAGTTTTCGTCCCAATTTCTTCGCCCGGATGCAGCCTGGCGTCCTGGAAGGAGCGCCCAAGACCTTTCTGGGCACCTTGTCATCCTTGAACGCCGAGGAGAGGGAAAAAGCGCAGAACTCCTTGGTAAAGGAATTTCCCACCATCTCGATCCTCGACGTCAAACGGACCGGCAAGAGGATTCTCGAGGTCGTGGCCCAAATGACCTGGGTTTTGCAGCTGATGGCCGCGCTTTCCCTTTTTGCCGGAATCATTGTTCTTTTTTGCGTCGTCCGACAAAAGGCCAAATCCCGGCGCTGGGAAATCAATTTGCAAAGAACACTGGGATGCCCATCGAATCGTTTGCGTCGCCAATCCCGCTTCGAATTCATTCTCTTGGGATTTGCGGCATCCGCTTTGGGTTCCGGGCTGAGCGTTTTTGCCAGCTACCTTCTTTCGGCTCAAGTATTCGACAGAGTATGGGACTTCCGTTGGGACCTGCCCTTCATCTGCATTCTCGGAATTTGCTTTCTTTGCGCCTTGATCGCCGAATTGGGAACACGCAGCGTCCTTCGCCAATCACCAGGGATGCTTCTTCGCGACAACCAGGAGTTCGGAGGATAAGTTCTTTCCCTCTTGTCGGATCATAGCCCGAAGCTTAGATTGAAAAAGGTTTGGCCCGAGTGCAAGCCACCCCCGGATTCGGATGAAGGAAGAACACCAACTGCAACAAAAAAAGAGATTTTATCCGCTTGGCGATGCCTTGCGCGATTACCTCGCGGAGTACAACCGGTCCACTCCCTTGCCGGTTCATTACGAAAACCTGCTTCAATCCGTCGATTCCTACCCTGTAATCAATGCTCGAAACGAGGACACGCTCTGGCAATCCATGGTCTATGACCAAAATTACGGAAGAGAAATTTTCGAGGGCCTGAAGAAGATTTACGTCTTGCTGCGTTCAGGGGGAGACGAGCGCATCCTCTCCAACCTCTACGTCGACCGGGTGGATTACTGTACCTTCGGAAACACCAAACCCTTCCGCATACGCATCGTCAATCAGTACAACGACAACCACGATTACTTCTACGTCAAGAAAGCGGATGCCTCCCGAGTTTACGGATTGGAACTGGAGCAATTGCTTTCGCCAAACGAAATCAATTTTCAGGTGGACCGGGACACCTTGATCGAGGAGCACATCATCGGCGTGCCGGGCGACGATTTCATTCGCGATTACCTTGGCAAGGAAGAGCTGAACGAGGTTCGACTGGCCAAGGAATTCATCAAGTTCAACGAACGTTGCTTCGTTCGCCTGCTCGGAGACATGAGGGCGTACAATTACGTAGTCGAAATGACGCCTGACCTCGAACATACGCAATATCGGGTTCGAGCGATCGATTTCGACCAGCAGTCCTACGAAGGCAGAAGAAGCTTTTACCTTCCTCAGTTTTTCAAGAACAACCTGCCGGTGGTCAATCTCTGCACCAGGCTGATCAATCGAGACACCAGCATGCAATACCAAAGAGAGGAAAGAACCCTCATTCAAAGACGGTTCAATTTTTCTCAAACAAGAATCAAGCGTTTGCGCACCTGCATGTGTCGGGATCGCATCGCCAGCGACGAAAAGGTCCTTCGCTTGAGAGAAGAACTGTCGCGCATGCATCGTGACGCTCGCTTCCGAAAATGCGAATCCATGGGGGAGATCACCTTTCTCAACGTAGCGGTGAGCCTGGGGATGGAAAACGAGGCCCCGGATCGCTTTCTCCGGTAAATGGTCGGATTGCTCCTCGCGGGCAACCACCGAAGCGATCCTTTTGACAAACTCGCCGAACCTCCCGAATCTTCGTGATTGCAGAACTTCGCTTCGAACCTTGCCTAATCGATGCGATCATGATTGAATGATGGTAGTGGTGGAATCGGATCAGGAGGCATTAATCATGGACAAAAGACGTTTGCAGGTATCTGAATGGAAAAAACTGGTGGCGGAGTTTCAACGCCCACACCTTGGCCGGGCCCTTTGGCAGTGCGTCAACACCTTGGCTCCATTGGCCTGCATTTGGGTGGCCCTGTTCTTCCTCCATCCGGTTTCATGGTTCGCCTCCATTGCCCTTTCGGGTCTTGGCGGACTCTTTCTCGTTCGCGCTTTCATCATCTTTCACGATTGCGGACACGGATCGTTCTTCAAAAGCAAAAAAGCCAACGACGCCTTGGGATTTCTAACCGGCATGCTGACCTTCACTCCTTACCATCACTGGAAGTGGGAACATGCGGTTCACCACGCCACCAACGGCGACTTGGACAAGCGAGGCATCGGAGACGTCTGGACCATGACGGTCGAGGAATACCTCACCTCCTCCCGCTGGATCAAGTTCAGTTACCGGCTTTTGCGCAACCCATTCATTCTCTTTTGCGTGGCGCCGCTCTTTCTGTTTTTCGTGCTCGAAAGGATCCCCTCTTCCAAGTGCAAGCCCCGCGAACGTCGTTCCGTTTACCTGATGAACTTCACCCTCTTGCTCTATGCAATCCTCATGAGCTTGATCTACGGTTTTCTCCCCTGGCTCATTCTGCAAACCGTAATGATGGGCGTGGCAGGCGGTTGCGGAATTTGGCTGTTTTACGTCCAGCACCAGTTCGAAGACGCCTATTGGGCCCAAGGCAAGGATTGGGACTTCACCGCCGCCGCCATGGAGGGCAGCAGTTACTACAAATTGCCCAAGGTCATGCAGTGGTTTTCCGGCAACATCGGGTTTCATCACATTCATCATCTCAATCCCATGATCCCCAATTACAACTTGGAGAGATGCCATCATTCGGATCCCTTTTTTCAGGTTGCCCCGGAGCTCAACCTGCTCAGCAGTTTGAAAACGATCAAGTTCCGCCTATGGGACGAGGCCAACGCAAAGATGATCAGCTTTGGCGATCTCAAACGGCAATTGGCTGAAAATGAACTAAAGGCAGCCTAAATTTTTTCATTGGAAACTCTGTTCAAGGTCAACAACCGAAACTCTATTGCCTGATCTCCGGGAATTTCAACCGCCCTCAATTCCAGCAAACCTTTTCCGCCCGGTAAGTTTATTTTTCCCATCTTCATGGGCTGGAAATCTTTCACCCATCCCTCGATCCGGGGAGAGCGGTCCTGTCGGTCAAGCAAGGGAGGATTCACTGCTTCCGTGACTTTTGCCCTTGCGGTCCTTCCCTGAAAGGAAAGTTCCATGACCGAGCCCAGGTCTTTTACCGGACATGCGAACCAAAGTTCAACCTCGTAGAATCCCGGAGTCGCCACTTCCACTTCCCAACTGATCGCATCCTCCACTCTCGTCCAGTTAAGGAAGTAACTGCAGTTGGGATGTTTGCTGGATCTTTTGATGCCGCCCCTTGGCTTTGCGTCTCGAGCGGGAAGTTGAGTCCATGAAACGCCTGGATGACCAACCGTAAACGGACGTTCATCTGCGGTGAAACCGGATAAGACTTTCTCTCTGAATTCCTGCACCCGGGCCTTCATTTTTTCCAACTGTTCGGGAAATTTTTCATTGATTTCGAAACGCTGCCCTTCATCGATGGTCATATCGTACAGCCTGCCTTGGTGATCCAGCCTGAACCTTTGGTCTCTGGCACCGACGCGGTTCTTCCAGCTTGAAATCAAAATTCTGTCTTCCCACTCGCTTGTTTTCCCTTCGAGCAGAGGCTTCAGGCTTTTTCCATCCAGGGGTTTTCGGGGTAGAGGATCGATTCCGGCAAGATCGCTCAGGGTGGGCAGCAAATCGAGAACGGATGCAATCTGGGTTATCTCCGTTCCCGGCTTGATTACTCCCGGCCAGCGAATCAAAAGAGGTGAACGCGTGCCCCCTTCCTCTGTCGACCCCTTCCTTCCTTCCATCCCTCCGTTCCAACGGAATCCATTGGGACCGTTGTCGGTGAAGAACACCACGATGGTATCGTTTGCAACCTTTAATTCATCGAGTTTTTCGAGCACCCTCCCCACGTTCCAGTCGATGTTTTCGCACATCGCCAATGCCGCAAGCAGGTGCAAGCGGTCTTCCTTGTCCGGATTTCTGTTCCTCATCATTTCCTCCAGTCGCTTGTCCTTGAACTTGTTCCACCACCGATCGGGCACCTGCATGGGACTGTGAGGAGTGTTGTAGGGAAGGTAGGCAAAAAAAGGTTTCTCTTTCTTGACCGAACGCTCGATGAAATCGATCGCTTCCCTCGTGAAGTCATCCACGCAAAACCCGGATCCATGCACCAGTTCCCCGTTTCTTTCCATCAGGGCATCGAAATAGTTTCCCCAATGCCCGGAGCAAAACCCGTAGAAATGATCGAATCCTCGACCCAGGGGGTGATAGGGATACTGCATGCCGTTGTGCCACTTGCCGAATGCTCCGGTGTCGTATCCCGCATTACGGAAAAGATCGGCCAGAGTGGTCTCGTCCAGGTTCATTCTCTCGCCCCCTTGGGAGACGCCGCGCACTCCGCTGCGTTGGTGATGCCTGCCCGTAAGAAACTCCGCCCTGGTCGGCGAGCAGACCGGACAGACGTAGAAGCGATCGAAGGATGCACCGCGTCTCCCCAGGGAATCTACGTTCGGGGTGGAAAGATTGGTGTTTCCATTAAGGCTCAGGTCTCCCCAGCCCTGATCATCGGTCAGAAATACGACAAGGTTTGGTTGCCCCCAAAGGTGACAGCAAAAAAACAGAAAAAACAGAGGGTGAAACCTTGAGCCCATCGAGCCGATCATTGAGATTCAATCATTGCGTAATAGCAGCCTAGTTCCCCCTGCGGGATGGTAAAATATGGAGACAGTTCGTGAACACCCTCGGACAAAAGCACGCTAAACGAAACTTCCTCGGAATCATCCGAGACTGGCTTGGTCTGCCAGTCCTTGCCATTCAAGCGCATGGTTGCGGAAGTGGCCTCAATCCCATAGCCCGCTTGAGCCCGAAAGGCCTTGTCCGCACCAGGCACCTGCTCCCCGGCAGGCAATGCCTCGTTTATTTTTTTACCCGATTCTTCCGGCCATCTACGCACCCGGATCCGATAATTCCCCGCCTGCAGAACCTTGATCGCCCAGTGCCCGTCGTGCTTCAATCCCTTGCTTCGGGAATGAACCGGTAACTTCGCACGGTTTTGTTGCTGGTTCCAGGGAGGATAGGCTTCCTGAATCCAGTCATGACTGGTCAGAGTGACTACCGGATGGTCAGGATGTCCGAGGTGCAACTCGGTGGTCCGCCCGAAGGTGGGTTTCAGTTCCGCCCACCAAGCCTCGTAAAACGCCCGCATCTTTTCGACCCTTTGGGGATACTTCGAGGATACGTCGTTCTCCTGACCAGGATCGGTATCGATCCCATACAATTCCTTGCCGTTGATCAGGCGCCAGCCTTGGCTCATTACGGCGGATTGCTTCCATTTTATGGGGTCGCGCACCCTTTGGGAATCGGTCACCAGCATCCGGTCCGGCCAATCAGTCAAAAGGTCATCTTCCAAAATCTTTCGCAGGGAAACCCCATCAAATTCATACCCCTCGGGACTGGGTGCCCCGATCAGATCGAGCAGCGTGGGAGCCACGTCGACCGCGTGGCAAAGAGTGTCGATCTTTTTCATCTTCTTCATCCCCCCATTGGGCCAGTGAAGAAAGAAGGGGACACGATGCCCGCCCTCATACTCGCTCCCCTTTTTCCCGCGCATGCCGGCATTGAATACCTCATGACCGAAGGCAGTGCCGTTGTCGGTGGTGAAGATGAAGATGGTATCGTCATGAATCCCCAGATCCTTGAGCAAGCGTCGGGTTTTTCCGACGTTTTCGTCGATGTTCGTGATCATGCCCAAAAAGGCGGCCGTGCGAGCGGATTGATCCTTGTAGATCTCCATGTACCTTTGCGGGCAATGAAGGGGCCCGTGAGGAGCGTTGGTTGCAAGGTAGGCGAAAAACGGCAGCTTTTTCCCGGCGCATTCTTTGATGAACCGGTTTGCCTGTTCGAAAAAGACGTCCGTGCAAAATCCTTTGGCCGGAACGATCTTCCCGTTATGAAAGTATCCGCCGTCAAAATAGGAATTGTCCCATACGTCCGGTGTCTGACCGACCCCTCCCCCTCCGTGCCGATATACTTCCTCAAACCCACGGTCTTCCGGACGGTAGGGGAAATTGTCCCCTAGGTGCCACTTTCCGAACATACCCGTTTGGTATCCGGCCTCCGTGAAAAATTGGCCGAGGGTACCCTCGTCTTCCCGCAGCATCGATCTGCCCATGATCGTGTGCCAGGCGCCTGTACGATTGGTCCAGTGCCCCGACATCAGAGCCGCCCGGGTCGGGGAGCAAGTGGGGGCGACGTGGTAATCCGTCAGCCAAACGGATTCCCCGGCCAATTGATCGAGGTGAGGAGTTCTGATCACCGGATTGCCGGTGCATCCCAAATCACCGTAACCCTGATCATCCGTAATCACGAAAACCACGTTGGGTTGGCTTTGATCGAAATCCCTTCCGAATGCGCACACGGCGGAGAAGAAGAAAAGCAGTGAAATTTTCAATGAGTTCATCTCCATTTACTGGTTAGATGGAGATGAGCGATCTGACGATACGCAAATTCGTTCGCCGGATGATTTCCGGCGCCGGCTTGCGCTTGATCGAGGACCCGATTGTCGATAGTTAATGAATTTCATGAATCGATTTTCATTGGCTTCCATCTTTTCCCTTGTCTCGCTCTTCGGATGTTCCGACCATGCCCATGAGCATGAGCGCCAGTCGGGCGACGGGCGCCACCAACATCACGCTCCGCTGGGCGGGGCCTTGGTGGTTTTGGGAGAACCGGAACGGGGACACAACTTGGAAATTCTCCTGGACGAGCAGGATCGACTCTCGGTATATCTGCTCGGTCCTCACGCGGAAACCTACGTACGCATCAAGCAACCCCACATTCAGCTCAATCTGTCCGACCGGAACGGAACCACCGATTCGCTGAAATTGCACGCCGTGAACGACCCCGCCACCGGAGAAACCATTGGCGACAGTTCGCTTTTTCGTTCCAATCATGGAATCTCCAAACGATTGCCCATTCTCGGGGTTCTTGGATCGATTGCAGTGGGAGCAACCGAATACAACGGAACGAAAATCACCTTTTCGGGAAATCCCCACCCACCCGGGAAAAATGAACATTGAGCAAAAGCGGGACCAATTGGTCGAGGAATTGATGCCCTTCGAGGATCACCTCGAGCGTTTCGCCTACGTGATCGACCGGGCAAAGGATGCTCCCGGATTGGAAAAGGAGTACAAGATCGACGCCTTTTTGATCAAGGGATGCATTTCTCAATTGTGGATTTATCCCAAATTCGAGGATGGCAAATGCTGGTATCGAGCCGATTCCGACGCTTCCATCACCAAGGGCACCGCCACCCTGCTTTGCGAACTTTACAGCGGGGAATCCCCGGAAGAGGTCATCCGCTTCGAACCCGACTTCTTGGCGGAGGTGGGCATTACCCAGCACCTCTCTCCGAATCGCAGGAACGGATTGACCGGAGTTCGGGACAAGATCAGATCCTACGCCCGGCTATGCCTCGAAAACCCCACCTGATCATCAGGGAAATTTCTTGTTCGCCGCCCAGGGAAAGAGCTCGGCCGGCAAAGCTTCGAAGTGAACCGATGCTTCCATTCCCTCATGCTTTACTTTTATCTTGTTGAGGAAACTCATGGGCAACAAGGATACAGCTTGCGGATTTTTCATCTGCTGCCTGATTGCCCTCAATTGCGCCATTCCCAGGGATGCCTGAGCCACGCTCCATATTGCTTGAGCCGATTCGGAATCCGAGCACCTCACGGTTAGATCGAAATGAGCCCTTCCCTCTGAAATCCTAGCCGATCCCGAGATTTCCCTTATTTGATAGGCCGCCTCGCCGAGGGTCGTCGCCAATGGGCCCAACGGTCCGTTGGGATCGGACAATCTGCCCTTTTCCAACTGCTTGAGGAATTCAGCGTCGAAAGGAACGCGAAAAGAAGCAAAATCCGCGTTTGGAACATCCTTGTTCGACAGGGCGGCCTTTTCTTGATGGTCGAAGAAGTCAAGGACTGCATCCTTGGCTCCGAAGGCAAAAACGGTGGAACCGTTTTCGGCTTGCATACCCATCGATATCTTCTGGGAATCCAGCCTTTGCCAGGCCTGGTTCAACAGGGCCGCGGGAATGGCGAACAGGGTTGCCCTGCCGACCTTTTCCGACTTTTTCATCTCCAGGTACAGCTCACGCTCGACTCGCGGCATTCTGCTCATCTCGTCGATTTTATCGGATGGAATCCGACCACCCTCTCGAAACCGTTTGATCATGTGAGCCTCATAAAAGAGACCCGATGCCCAACGGTCGAACTTCTCGAAAAAAGTATCCGGCGAGACCTCGCTCTTTGCTCGAAGGATCACCGTTAAAGGCAAACCATTGAACACCTCATAGTTGCCCGAAGTTGAAACAGGCAGATTGCACAGGGTTTCCAAAAAGTTTCCCATCACCACGGAAACCTCGCTTGCCTCATCGAAACGAACGCCAAGTTCCTCCTGCAGGGCCCGCAGGTTGTGATCTCCCATAAAATCGGCATAAGCGAAACCAATCGGTCCGTAGGTCTCGAGCGCTTCATCGAAGAACGGAGTTCCGAACGCCTGATCGGGCTTGAGCGTGAACCTGGCTGCCCGTTCATCCGGCATCCATTCTTCGGCATTGAGTCCGTTCGAAACAGGCTGGAAAAATCCGAGAATGGAAAGGAGGATGCTGACGAATGATTTTTTCATGGAGAGGATCCTGTCCGCAGACTAAATAAGTGATGAAGCGAAGTTCCTCATGGCATGGCCTGGCTCCTGGTGTCCTTTCTCCACTGCTCGATTTTGGAGGACATGAGATTCACCCGTTCGGGCATGGAAGCGGCAAGGTCCCTCGATTCATGCGGGTCTTCTTGCAAGTCGTACAGATGATAGTCCGCCTCGTCCCAGACATGCAGACCTCGATAATGGTCGGACAGGTCCTTGCCCTGATAGCGCTTGATCAGTTTCCACTTACCTTCGATGCACCAGACGTACTGCAGGGTATCATCCGGATCCCCAAGGGTCATGTTGTGAGTGGAGTGATTGACCCCGAAAATGGCCCCTCGTTGCTTGCGGGCAGTTTCGTCGAGAAGATCAATCCCAGGCAATCCTCCGGGAACTTTTCCTCCCGCTGCCCTGACAATGGTGGGCAGAAGATCGACGGCATGGGCAAGATCGGGTGAATCGGAAGGGAGAATTCTCTTGGGCCACGACAACAGGATGGGGTTGCGAACGCCTCCCTCATAAGGCGATCCCTTGGTTCGCTGAGCATACCCTCGAAAGAGTTTTTGATTCGGATCCCCCGCATTCGAACTGGCGGTCGACCACCCGTTGTCACAGGTAAACACGATCAGCGTATTTTCTCTGAGTCCCTGAACCTTCAAATATCCCAGCAGTTCGCCGACCGTTTCATCCAACCATTCGCACATGGCAAGATATTTCGCCTGATCGAGGGGCCGATCCTCCTTGAGGTGTTTTTTGAGCAGTCGTTCAGGTGGATTGTGGGGCGTATGGGGAAGAAACGGAGCATACCACAACAAAAAAGGCTTGTTTTGCTTCCGGGCATGCTCGACGAAATCGGTAATGGGTTTGAGCCCCTCGCGTCCGATCTTCAGACCCGCGTCTCCATGCCGTCCGCCCCTCTTGGGATCTCCATGGGTCATGCCGTGGGTAAATCCACCGTCCTTCCAGGATCCTTCCCACCACTTGCCGGATTGATGGGCAAGGTATCCCAGTTTGACCAATTCCCTGATGAAGCTGGGCTTTTGGTGAAAGGCCTTGCGAAAAGGAAGGTCCAGGTTGGCTCGGTCCTGGTTTTTGTAAGGATCGTTTCCGGTGATGCCATGTTGGTGGGGGAACAGCCCGGTCACCATGGATGCGAGCGAAGGGCGGCAAATGGGAGCGGCGACGTAGCCCCTTTTGAAAGTCAGGCCACCTTTGGCCAAAGCGTCGAGATTGGGCGTGCTTGCCAGTGAGCTTCCCATGAAGCCATAGTCCTTCCAAGACTGATCGTCTCCCAAGATGAAGACGACGTTGGGTCGCTCCCCCAAAGCGGCCTGAGCGGCCCAATGAAAGAGAAGAAGAATTGGCAAGACTCGAAGAAACGGCATTCTCATGCCCAGCATAGAGTGACCCGAGGCTGGAGTTGGCAAGTAATAACTGCGGTGGCAAGGATTGCCTGGTGAATCGAGTTTGTGCGATTGCCTCTCAGTAAGACCGACCATCGGCAGGTTGCGTCGATCAAGCAATCGTTCTCATCTGCCTTGCATATTTTATGAGCGGGTTTAAAGAAGGTTATCCATGAAATTGCCTGCTCTGATCCTTTTCCTGTTTTTTTCAATCGCAACTTATGCCGAACCGGACGTTTCCAACGCGGAACTTTCCCGCAAGCTGGACCTGGTGTTGAACAAGATCGGCGGCTTGGAGCGAAGAGTGTCCGAACTCGAATCCTCGCATACGTCCAAGGGCTCGATTTCATCTACGGGGAACCATTCCGTGGGTTCGAGCCAAATCATTCCCGAAGATCAGCAAAAGGAGAAGGGTTTTTTCAGGAACCTGAGCAACAAATTAAGAAGCGAACAGGACAAGGCATCCGGTCCATGGGCGATGGAGGAACCATGGAAAAGCGTGCGCAAGAACCTGACCCGTTTTCAGGTTCGCGAACTCTTGGGCAATCCCCATGAGGTAAGGACCTCACTGGATCCGCGCATCGATCAAGTGTATTGCTACGAAGGGGATTTGGATGCGGACGGAAAGGATGACAAGGGACGGGTCAGCTTTTTCCGCGACCGGGTGGTCTCCTTCCAAACCCCCTTCGAGAAGTAGTACCGATGCATGGAAGCTTGCTCCCACGCATCGGATGACAGGCTCATTTGAGTATTGACAAATTTTAGCGCAGATATTTAATACGAATCAAAATTCTTATCTTGCATGAGAGTTTTGGTACCTAAACAAACAAACAAACAAAATAGATATGAAAAACAAACTACTTGCCGCTTTGGCAGCTTTCGGATTGGTAGCTTCGGCTTCCGCCGTTAAAATTAATGACAACTTGTCCATCAACGGTTTTTTGGACGGTTCCTACAAAATGGTTGATAATGACACTGGCGCCGACTCTCAGTCCTTGCGCGCTGACGAAGCCGAAATCAACTTCGTTGTTTCCAACGGCGCTGTCTCCGGTTTGATCGCCATCGATTCCAGCGACGTTTCCGGCAGAGACCAGTTGAACATCGAGCAAGCTCATTTCTCCTACGATCTCGGCAACGGACTCAGTGTTACTGCCGGTCGTTATGGTTCCGCTCTCGGATTCGAGCGTGAAGACCCAGCCGGTCTCTACACCTACAGTCGCGCATACTCCAATGCTCGTTTCAACTTGGGTGATGCTGACAACACTGTTAACGAAGGTGTTTCCGTAGCTTATTCCGCTGATGCGTTCTCCATTGCCGCTTCCCTTCAGGAAAAGCGCACCAATGCCGTTTCCGGCGCTGCAGTCAACTTGGAAAACGATGACCTCGATCTCGAAGTTTCCTTTTCCTACACCGGATTCGCTGATACCGTAATCGGTGGTGGTTACTCCTTCGCTAACGAAGCTGCTAGCGCTGACGAAGTGGATACGCTCAACATCCACGCAAGTCGTTCCTTCGGCAAGTTTCTTGTAGCCGGTGAATACATCGAATCCCAACAAGATAGTGGCGATCTGGATGGATACTTGGTTCTCGTAGATTACGATTACAATGACAAGATCGGTGCAGCTTTGCGTTTCAGCAATAATGAACTTACTGCTACCACAGAATACGACAAGTTGACCATCGCTCCTAACTACCAAATTACCGACAACTTGGGCGCGATTCTCGAGTTCAGCG
>JAYOCQ010000018.1:39499-45390 GCA_038105525.1 Opitutales bacterium
TGAAGAAATTGCTCTTGAAGTCACCTACACTTTCTAAGTCACTGACTTAAGATAGTTTACTTTAAGGGCCGTCCGTAATGGACGGCCCTTTTTTTGGCTCTTTTTTGGGGGCTCATTATTGATATGACTGCACTTATAGAGGCCCAGTCTGATTCGTGTATCAAAAGTTGCTGTTGAACTTCTTTCCTTACTTCTCACATTGATAATCCTCTCAATAAAATCGTCTTCACAAAATACTAAAGCGCAGTAAGTTAGTGAATTTTCATCCCTCAAATGCTTTCTCGGACAAATCGATTCCTGCAACCAACCAAATGGTTTTCCCAAAAGTTTCTTGCAAAAGAATCGGCCAACTTTATGACCAGTCATTGGTTGTACGGCAGGTCCCTCGGTTTGATTACCCTTCTCGCCTTTCTCTCTTATTGGTGGCAAGGGGACTGCCTGATCGGTGAAAACGGATTGTCCCCTTGGAAGACGGATTTGCAAAGAATCGAGAAATGGGATGGGCAGAATTCGGAATCGAGCAAATGGAGCATTCGACCGACCCTCCTTTGGCTCCAGCCCTTCGCAAACCATCACCTTCTCTTTTCATTAGGATCTGTTTCCGCCCTGCTACTAACAATTGGATTTTTTCCAACTGTCTGTGGAATAACAAGTTATCTATGTTATTTATCCCTCATGGTCGTGGGGGAACCCTTTCTTAGCTTCCAGTGGGATATCCTGCTTTGCGAGACCCTGCTTTTATCCATCCCTTTCCTTCCACTGACCAAATTTCATGGATTGGGGGATCGCTATGAGGTGCCTTGGATTGCCCGATACCTGATCGTCGCAATATTGGCAAAACTGATGCTGGAATCAGGAATCGTCAAGTTTACCTCTTTTGGAACGGGGGGTGAAAATACTTGGAGGGATTTGACCGCTCTGGAATATCATTACTGGACCCAACCTCTCCCCCACCGCCTAAGTCCATGGTTTCACTCGCTCCCTGAATGGATTCATCAATTTTCGCTTTATTCGACCTATACCATCGAACTCATTCTTCCCTTTTTCCTTTTTTTGCCGGGAACTTTTCGAAGAATCGGAGTGATGGGACAAATTCTCCTGCAACTTGCCATTCTTGCTTCGGGAAACTACGGTTTTTTCAATTTGCTCACCCTTTGCCTCTGTATTCCCTTGCTGGATGATTCATTGTTTCCCAGTTTTATCTTAAAACAATGCAAGTCAGAGAGTAAGGAAACGATCGATACCGTCTGCAAACGGGCTGCAACCGGTTTTCATCCTATCCCTTCTTTTGCCCTACGAACTTTTTTGTGCGTGGCATGGGTTTTCCTTGCCATCACCACCTATGGACACATGGCGAGAGATTTAAGAGGAAATCATGCCGATCCATGGTTGGAACTTGAAACGGGCTGGACGGATCCGTTCTCACGAATAGCCCACCCCACCCGGGCCTTCAATTCCTATGGTTTGTTCAGAGTGATGACCACTACTCGTCCGGAAATCGTAATTGAAGGAAGCATGGATGGAAAAGAATGGTGGACCTATGAATTTCCCTGGAAACCGACGGACACTTCTCGAGCACCTAGATTCGCCGGTCCCCACATGCCGAGACTCGATTGGCAAATGTGGTTCGAAGGATTGAATTACGAACGCTTCTCCACTAACCCCTTCTCGCTTCTTGTATATCACAACTGCCTATCTTTTATCAGCTTAGGGAATTCCGTGGATGACTTGAGAAGCTTGCCCACACTTTTGGGAGAAACCGAGTACGCGCGCTTTCTCCGATTGCCCGAACCGCTTCGTCAAAAAGTGTTGGAAAACTGCAATTCCATGCTTCATGCATTTTCCTCTCGTTCCCTGTGGTTTGGAAACCTGCTCCATGCGATCTTTGAAGCTCGACCCGAAGTGATGAGGCATTTGAGTGGTCCCGTGGAGCATTTGCAAACAAAGCCTGTTTTCTTGCGCATCTCTCTGCATCACTATTGCTTTGCTGAAAATTCCGGACCCGAATTTTGGACGGCATCTCCAATCGAAGGAGCAAGTTTGATCGTTTCGCGAAAAGAGTAGTGGGATCGGCGCTGGATTTTTTTCTCGACTATTTCATTAATCATTGATTACAAAATTTTTATGAAGAGCGCATACGAGCTGGCCATGGAGCGTTTGGGGGGAGGAGACGACAATCCCCTGAACGATGAACAAAAGAGAAGAATTTCCGACATCGATGCGAGATATAAAGCCAAGATTGCGGAAAGAAGGATTTTCCTGGAAAAAAGCCTTTCCGATGCCCAATCGCAGGGAAAGGTAGAGGAAATTGAGACGATTCGCCGGCAATTAAGCGACGAAATTTTAGAATTGGAGGCTAAATCACAGTCCGAAAAAGACAAAATAAGAGAAAACTAGTCTCTCTTTTCCCTTAAAATCTCAAGGTCTCACCATGCTTCATGGTGATGAAGTAATCTTTATCTATCTCTCTCTCCTTCAACACTTCAGCAAGCTTCAATGGCGGTTCCTCAAGTGGTTCGTCAGTAAGATTCAAAAAGGTTCCCCAGTGCATCCCAATGGATTTCCGGCTGTTCACGTCCAGATGGATTTGAACAGCCTCCTCCGGGTTGCAATGCATGTCTTTCATGAACCAACGAGGCGCATAGGCTCCAATTGGGATGAGCGATAGATCCATTTTGCCAAATCGCTTGCCAATATCTTGAAAATCTTTCGAATAGCCAGTATCCCCGGCAAAAAAGAGTCTTTTTTCGGGAGATTCCACGACCCAACCAGCCCACAACACCTTGTTGGTATCCGTCAAACCACGCCTGCTCCAGTGCTGCACTGGTACCGCGTGATACTTCCATTCGCCCACTTGATGAGATTGCCACCAGTCCAGTTCCGCCACCTTGCGCTTGATTCCCATGTCTGCAAACCATTCCTTCATCCCAAGCGGAACCAGAAAAAGCGGAGGATTGACTTTCTGCTTCCTTGCTATGCCTAGAACAGACTTCTTGTCCAAATGGTCATAGTGGTTGTGAGAAATGAGGACTACGTCCAGATCAGGTAGATCCAGCAATGAAATCGCCGGTTTCATGATCCGTTCAGGACCAGCAAAAGATACTGGTGATGCGCGGGAAGAAAGATGCGGATCAGTGATTAGATTGATTCCCTGATATTGCCAAAGAAAGGTGGAATGACCCAACCAAGTCAGGGTCTCCTCTTTCCGGTTTGATTTTAGGAAATCAATATCGGGATCAACTTGTTCAAATTTAACTTTTTCCTGAGAATTTCGGGTGAATCGCCATTTGAATACTGTGGTCAGGCTTTTGCTCATTCTTTCCTCCGGCAAATAGTTGTTTTTAAAGCCCGAGTCCGTATGGTGAATGGGACGATCAATTGTGTTTTGAGCAACCAAAATCAAATTCCCCAAAAACAAAAACGTACATACAAGGAAGACGTTCAGGGATAGAAAAAATACTTTCACAATTAAGGTACTTTGGGATTGAGAACCCAGAGAAAAGGAAATTGTAAAATTTTATAGTACGGCAGGTTGCTTGTAGAACAAGCGACGGGGAGGATGCAATTCCATGCCGTAGGAACGGTGAATGAGCCGCAGCCAATCTTCAGGCCATTTTTTCGCATGGGGGTTGGTCATGCCTTTGGCGGTATATCCGCTGGAATTGGTGTAAAACATAAAGAAGTGATCAGCATCGATTTCGTCCGACAGATCATTGGCGAAATTCCCAAAATCCTCCTTGGCGATCATTTTAAGAAAAGAATCACATGGATCCAAAAAATCTGACGAAACCTCGATCGGTATCCTAATACTCGAATCCACCGAGAGTTGACCATCCATCGGGTCGATCTTGATGGTTTCCCTGAGAGGAGCTAGAAAACGGGTCACCCGAATGCGCATGCGGTTACCTGAAGCGTATACGTCCATCACCGTTTCTCGTCCCCGTTGGGCCAAGCGGACCAGCCTAAGATAAATCCTTCCCGAATGGGGAGGAGGCAATTCCATTGCACCTGATAGCCTGGCCGCTTGGCGTTCCAACAGTAAAGGATAAGATAACATATCTACACCCCAAATCAGCATCTTCGATGCCACTTATCTGACGGCTTTGCAAAATATTATGAACGGAAACCTGCGAAACCTCAAAAGGTTCCACAGATGCCCTCCTGCCGATTAGGCAATGATATCTTTGATCACGTGACCGTGAATATCGGTAAGACGGAAATCACGCCCTTGGTAGCGATAAGTTAGCTTGCGGTGGTCAATACCCAGTAGATGCAGAATGGTGGCATTGAGGTCGTGGATATGCATCGTGTCCTTGGTCCAGTGATCCTTGTTCGGCCGAATGACGTTGCCGTCTTTATCGGTGAGGTTGTAGCCATATTCATCGGACTGGCCATAAGTGATCCCAGGTTTCACCCCGCCACCCGCCATCCAGGTGGTAAAGGCACGGGGATGGTGGTCCCGTCCGTAATTTTCCCGGGACAGCGCGCCCTGGCAATAATTGGTGCGGCCAAATTCCCCACCCCAGACAACCAGAGTGTCGTCGAGCATGCCGAGGCGTTTCAAATCCGTAATCAGGGCGTAACAGCCCTGATCGATATCCTTGCACTGCGAACCGTGCTGGGTAGGCAGGTTGCCATGCGAATCCCAACCGCGGTGAAAAATCTGAATGTTCCGCACCCCGCGCTGGGCCATGCGGCGTGCATTTAGGCAACTGGCGGCAAAGGTACCGGCGGTGCGGGCATCCTCACCATACAGTTCAAACACCTCATCCGGTTCCTGACTGTGGTCCATCAATTCAGGAATGGATGCCTGCATACGGTAAGCCATCTCGTGTTGCTTGATCCGGGAGAGCACCTCCGGATCGGCAAAGTCCTGATAATGGCTCTGGTTCAGGGCGGATAGTGCATCCAGTTGCGCTCGACGGTCGGAGCGGGACACACCCTTGGGGTTTTTCAGGTAAAGAATGGGGTTTTCCGCCGCCCGAAAAAGCACGCCCTGGTGATCGCTGGGCATGAAACCGGTTCCCCACAAGCGGTTGAAGAGGCTCTGCTGAGGATGATTGGTGCGGGCATGCATCACCACGTAACTGGGCAAGTCCTCGTTCATGCTGCCCAATCCATAGCTCAGCCATGCTCCCAGACTGGGACGGCCGGGAATCTGACTGCCCGTCTGAATATAGGTAATGGCAGGATCGTGATTGATCGCCTCAGTAAAGGTTCCGTGCACCACACACAAATCCTTGACGATCTTGGAGGTGTAAGGGAGCAAGGAACTTACCCACACGCCCTTGTCGTTGTTATCGCATTTGGTGAACTCGTACTTGCTCGGCGCTAAAGGGAGCGTTTTCTGCCCGGAAGTCATACCGGTGATTCTTTGACCATCGCGAACTTCAGGAGGTAAATCCTTGCCGTATTCCTCGCTCAGGCGAGGCTTGTAGTCCCACATGTCGATATGGCTGGGTCCGCCGCTCATAAACAAATAAATCACCCGCTTGGCCGTTGCCTTGTGATGCATGCCTTCGGTGGGTGAAGAGAGCGCGAAAAGATCGGAACTCAGCAGACCAGCCATCGCTGCTGTACCGAGCCCGAGGGCGGACCGGCCGAAAAATTGGCGACGATTGATCTGAAATCCGGAATCGAGAAAAAGGTCTTGGTGGTTCATCGTCAGTTTTTCCTATCAATGAGTTAGTAAAGAAGAATGGCAGGATCGCTTGCCAGTACGGTGGCAGCCACCTGTGTCCAGGCCGCCACCTCCGCAGATTGCAAAGATTCATCCTTGGACGACAGTCCCTGAGATAAAATTTCTTTTGCATCCTCAGGCGACTTGGCAAAGCGACTCTTCGCCTGTCCCAAAAGTTTCGATAAAGCTGATACTTCCACCGTCTTGGGCT
>JAYOCQ010000019.1:0-21297 GCA_038105525.1 Opitutales bacterium
AGATAAATATGGTCGCCAGTCCGGCAAGGCATGCAAAGAGCAGACCATTCAACACCCCCACCAACAATTCCTTACGGATCGCCCGCATCGTATTGTAAGAAGTCAATTCTTTCGTAGCCAGAGCGCGCACCGTGATGGTCAGGGTCTGCGTACCGGCGTTTCCGCCCATCGAAGCAACGATCGGCATCAGTACGGCCAGCGCCACCATTTGCTCGATGGTGGCATCGAACATGCTTATGACCAGCGAGGCCAGCGCAGCAGTAACCAGATTGACAAGCAACCAAGCAAATCTCTTGGCAGAGGACTGAATTACGCTGTCATCGATCGTCTCCTCTCCTACTCCACCCAGAAGCAAGACGTCTTCCTCGAATTCTTCACGGGCAACCTCCATTACGTCATCCACCGTGATCATCCCCAGAAGCTTGCCTTGATGATCGACCACCCCGGCGGTGGTCAAATCATACTTCTCGAAAAGCAGGGCGACTTCCTCCTGCAGCGTCTCGGCAGGCACGAGCACCTGAGTTTCGTCTGCAATTTCACGCATCAAGGTATTCCTGGGAGATCGAAGAATCCGGGACAGGGAAATGATGCCGACAGGACGGGCATTTTCATCGACCACGAACAAATCCAAGAATTCTTCGGGCAGGTCATTTTCCTCACGCAGATAGTCGATCGTTTGCCCAACGGTCCAATTCGTGCCGACTGAAACCACGTCCGTTTGCATGCGCCGACCAGCGCTGTCCTCGGGAAACGCCAATCCGATTTCTATATCCATTCTTTCCTCTCGAGGAACCGAGCTTAAGACCTCGGCTCGGTCCTGCTCGTCCATATCCTCAAGGACTTGCACAGCCTCATCCGAATCCATTTCGGTGATTACCTCGGCCATCTCCTCGGCCGTCAGGCTGTCGGTGACTTCCTTGCGCAAATGATCCTCAAGCTCAAAAAGCAGATCGGGGTCCAGTTCGTCCTTTACCGCCTCAATGAGCCGCTTGCGCAAGTTGCGATCAAGCAAGCCAAAGGCATCGGCAAGATCGGAATGGTGAAACTCTTTTAGGTGAAGACAGATTTGTTCATCGCTCCCGACCTCCAGCAACCGCAGGAGTTCCTCGAAACGAACGGTGCTTGCGCCGCTGCTTTCCGGATCGATGCGATGGATCGTCTCTTGGCTTTCCATGGTGTCTGACATGACTCTTGGGAAGTTGATGAATCAAAGGAAGGCCGGCAGCCTGAAGAAAAAGGGAGGTTAAGAAGATGGTGCCGACTAACCATGCAGACAGACTGCGACAGGCTCAATTCAATTCGATCGAACCATTCAATTCAAGGTTCCTTTTCAGGGAAAGGTTTCAGTCTCCGGACCAGGTTAGGGCGTGACAAAGCGCAAGCCCGAGCGCATCGGCTTGGTCGAAAGGCAAGGCATGAGGCAAGCCCAGCATTTGAGCAAGGGTGTCCGCCATTTGCTGCTTGCTTGCTCGCCCGAACCCTACGACCGCCTGTTTTACTCGCAAGGGAGCATATTCGTAAACCGGAACTTGGCGAATCGCGGCAGCTGAAAGCGCGGCTCCGCGAGCCGAACCCATGATTTGGGCGGTCTTGAAATTCTGCACGTAAATGGTCTCCTCACAGGAAAGGTGTCGAGGTTGCCAAAGAGCGATCAAATGCGAAATCAGCTGATGAATTTCACCCAAACAAGCAATCGATGAGACTTTGGAGCCCAGGTCGAGGGTTTCGGAATGAAGCAGACTGTATTTGCCATGGTCGCATTCAAGAACCGCAACCCCGGTGCCTCGCAAGCTCGGGTCAACTCCAAGAATTCGTCCCAGAAAGGGCTTCTTTCTCAAGGAAAGCCGGATGCTTGAATCCGTTTTTTTTCCGGTTGATCCACCTGCCAAATGCTTGGCCCATAATTTGCGAGAAGATTTATTCAAAAGAGTACCTAGAGAATCATGCGTATTCCAGCGACTACGATAAAGAACCAAATGATTCTCTCAAACCAATCCTGCCTGATGAAGCGAAGCATTTTCGGTGCGATCAAGACACCAAGAATCGCCCAAGGAAACAACCAAAGGCAAATCTTCAAGACGCTCAAATCCAGAAGCCCGAGTTCCCACATCAAAGGAAACTTCGATAAGTTGACTATCAAAAACAACCAAGCGGAAGTACCGATAAAAGCATCTTTGGGTAGTTTCTTCACCAAAAGATAAAACTGGGCAATCGGCCCCGCTGCATTGGCTAGCATGGTGGCCAGTCCTCCGACGATCCCCAAGGCTGATCCAAACAAAGAAACCGGACTCGTTGTTCTTTTCTTCGAAGCGATTTCAAACCATGAATAAACCAGTCTCAAGCCCGTGAGGCTCAACAAAAGTATTCCGATAAAAGATTTGAGGAGACTGACGTTTTCCGGGAGTTGAAAAAAATCAAAAGTCAACCAACCCAAAAATACACCGGTCAAGAAGCTGGGTAAAAGAGTACGCAAATGAATCCATTCCACGGAACGCCGATAGACGATGGTGGAAGTCAAATCGCCGGAGATCAATACGGGAAGCAGCAAACCAACCGACACAGCCACACCGTACGCCCCCAATGCCTCTTCCAAAACCAAGGCATAGATGGCAATGGTAAGGTTTCCTATTCCGGGAACCCCCCCTTTGCCGAGTCCCATTAGAAGGGCTCCGAAAAAAAGAAGGGTCCAATTCGCCCAACTCAATTCATCGATCATCAGCTTCGCTCCGGCTGCGCTCAAAGCTTCCCCCACTAACTTGAAATGTCTCCCAACTGTCCTTTTCCCGGACGCTAGGATACTGGGTGCCTGTGGCAAAGGTTTGGGCATCGGCAGGTAAAATCTTATGAAAGTTCGCTCGCCTGGCGGAATCCAGCTCGCCCAAAACGTCATCAGCCAAAAGCATGGGAGTCTTGCGTAAACTTTTTCTCAAAAAGAAAAACTCCGCCAAACGCAAGGCCAGCACCACTCCCTTTTGCTGCCCTTCGGATGCAAAGTGACGAGCGTCCTTCTCCCCAACCAGCAGTTCAAAATCATCCCGATGAGGTCCACGCCGAGTCGAGCCAAAATGACGATCTCGACTCCGTTCATCCGAATAAAGCGAAACCCATTCCTCGACCGTATTCAATGCGACGTCGGGGGAGTACCGCAGTTCGACTTCTTCACGCGAATCCGAGAGCTTGGCGTAGGATCCTTCAAACTCGGTTGCCAACTCCGGGAAGAACCCTTGACGCATGGTCTGTATCGACAGCGCCGAATCAGCCATGGATCTTTCGAATGCCTGCAATTGCGAATCGGTGGCGGACCCTTTGAGCAAGACGTTGCGTTCCTTCATCGCTCGGTGATATTTTTGCAACGCTCCCAAGTATCGGGCCGACGAGGATGAAAGCGCCAAATCCATCCACTTCCTGCGATCGGAGGGGCTTTCTCGAACGAGTCTGAAATCACGGGAGGATAGGGAAACGGAAGGAAATTGTCCCAGAAACTCACCCAGTCTCCTTGGAGGCTCTCCATCTATCTCCACCACCTTGGGCCCCTTTGTTCCAAAACCGATCAAGACCTCCCTTTCTCCTCCGTTATCGTCCAAAAACCTCGAGTAAATCCGCGCATACCCAAGGTTCATTTCCACCATGGAACCCGTGGCAGCTCCTCTAAAGGACCTCAGGTTCGAGGAAAATCCGATCGCTTCGAGGAGGTTCGATTTACCCTGCCCATTGGAACCGATAAAAAAAATTCGATCGGTCAAAAACTCCAGTTTCAGTGAACCAAGATTTCGAAAGCCTTCCACGTTTATGCCAAGCAAGCGCATGGGACGAGGGGTTGCCTAGAGGGAAATCACACCATTGCGTTCATGGTCATTTCTCAACTCTTGGCAAGCAAGCGAAAAAGCTCCGGCAAGGCCTTCCCAGTTTTCTTCGGTCGTATGCCAATAGGAACTGACTCTAACCAGCCGACTTGACTCCGAGAGACTCAACCCGATCGCCTTGGCCAAAGCGGACCCTCCATGCTTTCCGGATGAACATGCCGAACCCGTCGAAAGAGAATACCCGAGCTTGTCGAGTTTGCTTATCCAGCAAAGGTTTTGGAATTCCGGCAAGATCAACAAGGAAGTATTCCATAACCGAGGAAGCTTGTGACCCACCACGCGAATGGATGGAAATTGATGCGCCATCTTCTCCTCGAATTTTCTTTTCCAGGATTCTCTCGTTCGATCCGACGAAGAAAAGGTTTCGAGCATGGACCAAGCAGCTTCCAATCCGATTATACCATGCAGGTTTTCCGTCCCTCCCCTGGCATCCATTTCCTGAGATCCTCCCCTTATCCAAGAAGCAGGCTTCTTGGATACGAGAACGCCCATGCCCTTGGGGCCTCCGAATTTATGGGCGGAAAAGGAAAAGCTGGAGCAAAGCTCAATGCCATCATACTCCAACTTGCCGATCCATTGAGTCGCATCGCAATGAAACCAAATGTCCAATCCCCGGCAGATTTCGGAAACTTCCCTCCAAGGCTGAAGAACACCGGTTTCGTTATGAGCCGCTATCATTGAAACAAAAGTCGGTCTCTGTCGCTCGATGCGGTCCTTGACTTCATCCAGTTCCACCCTTCCTTCTGAATTTGCCGAGAAAAACTCGGCTCTTTTTCCAAAAGATCTAGCAACCGATTCGAGAATACTGGGATGCTCGATTTCCGAAACAAGAGCTTTCCCCTTTCGTTGATTGCAAGAGGCTAAATTGGCCACCAAGGCATTGTTGGCTTCAGTGGCGCCGGAACAAAAAGTCAAAAACTTGGGATTTACTCCCAAGCTGGCGGCAATTCCTTTTCTCGCCCTCTCGACACAAGCTCGCGCGTGCAATCCTTTGCGATGAGGGGAAGACGGATTCGCCCAGCAGGAATCCATGGAATCGGAAATGGCGTTCCTTACCTCAGAAAAAAGAGGGGTTGTGGCATTATTGTCAAAATACGCCATGTGAAGCCGAGTGCAGGGATGACCGACTCTCAAGACCGAGGCGGCAGGTTCAAGGTTTGTCCGACTTTCAAACTGTTCTTGCTTTTGAGGATGTGGCGATTGAGCGAATAAATTGCATCAACATAGGAAGCATTCCCATATACTTTTTTGCTTATCGAATACAAACTGTCACCTGCCTGAACCACGTAAGTAGAGGCAATAGGAGGATCTTCGGCATTCGAAACCGGGTCGATCGAGTGTATGGACGCAGAGGGGGTCTCCTCTTCCGTCGTAGTTGCCGCAGTAGCAAGAGGAGAACCCAGCCTTGCCTTCAGGTCAGCCACTTCTCTTCTCAATCGCTCGTTCTCCGCCTCCAAATCGATGCTATGGAGATAATTTTCATAAGGCTTGCCGGGCAACTTGCGAATGATCTCATGTTCGGCCGATCTTATCCATTGTTCGACCATGGGGGATTCGCGGGCATCGGGCTGCAAAAGTAAAAAACGCCTAAAATGATAAATCGATGCCACCGGGTCCTTTCTTTGGGAGGGCTGCAAGAGCAATCGTCCGACCTCCAAATGCGACTTGGGCGCTTGTCTGACCCGGCGAGTGACTGAGAGAAATTCGTCAAGAGCCTCCGATTCACGACCAACCTTCAAATAGGAACGTCCGCGCTCGTAAGAGGGGTCGCTCTCTTCATCGACGACCGGACCCGTCGGACCGCAACCACAAACCCAAAGGAGGCATGCGTAAAGACAGGCTTTGGCTTGCATTGCTGTCTTTTTCATTTTCCGAAGTACGTGACGATCAGGCGTCGATCATGACCGCTCGAGCGATGTTCCCATAAAAACAAGCCCTGCCATGCGCCCAATTGCAATTTCCCCTCGGCAAAGGGAATTTGCTCACTTGTGCGCGTAAGAGCCATTTTGACGTGCGAGGGCATGTCGTCCGCCCCTTCAATCGTATGGAGAAAGTGAGGATAGTCTTCAGGAACCAAATCGTCCATGAAACGCTCCAGGTCTTTACGAGCAGTGGGATCCGCATTTTCCATGATCACCAAACTGCAGCTGGTATGCTGAACGAAAATGCTGGCCAATCCATTCTGCAACCCTGATTCGACAAGACCATCTGAAACCAAATCAGTGATTTCATAGGTACCCTTGCCGGTGGTTCTTACGTCTAAAATTTTCTTGCTCGGGTACATCGACGAATAAAAAACCATATTTATTCGAAAGTAAGCCGACTTGGCAAGGGCTGAGGCAAGCAAGAAAAGGTCATGCCGCCCGCAATTCCGTATGCATGTTGATCCATTTCCTTATCTCATCCAACAATTCATCGATCCGAGCCGAGCAAGAACCGGCTCCATCGACGGGATGAAAAAGACATTGGCGGGATTGCCGAGCCAAATCGGCCGGTAGATCGGCAAGCCAGGATTCTCGAATCGGATGCCCCTCGTCTCGGGCAAAGCAAAAGTACACTTTCAACAGAACGACTTTGGGGGAAGTGGCCCGCCTAAATGAATCCAAGGCCGACCTGAGCAAACTCAAGCGGCCTTTGGGGTCAAGCAAATGAGAACCGTTGCTTAGGTAAAATCGCGCGACTTCCGAAGCAGCGAGAAAAGCCATGGGATTCTTGGCGATTTCTCGAAAGGTCCCAAGCAAGCGATGTTCGCTTACAAAAGGAAGGGATGCCCCGGATCTCGAAACGCTCAAACTGCATTCAAGGTCGTCGAACAGATCCGGCCGAACGAAGGATTTGGAACTTCTCGCGGGCAAGCGTAGCATGGCGCTGGTCAAACCAAGATTGCCATCGAAGATGCGGAGTCGATGGAAACGCTCGCCGGAAGGATCGACTCCAAGTACGATGCCGGACAATTCTCCGTGATTCACCAGCCCGCAATCCAGAGAGAAAAAATCAAGCGGAAGGCACGACCGCGCCACCTGAAATCAACATCTTCATTCCATCACCCACCGAAACGTCCAGACGAAAGATCTCCTCTTGGTCAAGCAAGAGTAAAAAACCACTGGTTGGGTTGGGAGTGGTGGGAACGAAGACGTAGGTGTAAGAACGACCCAGCTTTTCGTCTACGTGGGAAGAAGACTCCGAGGTAATGAACCCAAGGGCGAAACAACCTTTTCGAGGATACTCAACCAAGCACACTTCCTTGAAAACCGCCCGGTTTTCCTTTCCGAAGGTTTCGACAATCTGCTTCACCGAGCGATAGACCGTATTGATGAAGGGCACCTTGTCCATTGCCCGTTCGGTAAGATTGATGAATACGCGCCCAAGCAGATATTTGGAAAAATACCCCAGCAAGGTGAGCAGAATGATTCCGATAAGCAAACCGGCGATCGCCAAGAGAGTTTCAAGGCCAAAGAAGGAGTAATTCTCCCAAAAGCCCAAATAAGAAGCGAAACGAAGAGCCGGCCCCTTGAATAAATCGAGAAGGAAATCGATGACGAAAATCGTCGTACCCAAAGGCAGGAAAACCAAAAGTCCGGTAAGGAAAGCGTTTCTAAAGCGCCTCGCCAAGGTGGGTTTTGAAGGATTCATAAGGATTCCGGATAGCCAACGGTTTCTTTTATAGCGAGTCGAAAAACCGGCCGTACTCCCAATTTGTTGACTTCCTCCATTACCCGCTCCTCTTCCCGGCGCATGATTTTTCGGTCATTCTCTTGCTTGTCGTCGAATCCAACCAGATGCAACCAGCCATGTATGAGATACAAACAGACTTCATGACTAAGGCATACCTTTCTATTCACCGATTCCTCCCTGGCCTGATCGACGGAAATGCAAATTTCCCCGACCATCTCGTCTGCGGCATCTGCAGGAAAGGTAATTACGTCCGTAGGACCGTAATCATGGAGGAACCTGCCATGCAACTGGCAATGCGTCGATCGATCCAGAAAAACGATCGAAAGTTCGCCGGATAGACAAGGTGGGTGCAAAGAGAATACAACCGAAAAAAACCTGCGGATTTCCGATCGCTTGAAACCGAAGCCCGCATAGTGATTCGCCACCTCCACTCGGGGGCAGGAAACAAGCGAAGAATCAGGTTGCATTGTGAGGGAAGGGGTTGCGCGAATCCTTGTCCTCGTCCGGATACTCGATGCGCGAATGCAACATGTTAAGAGTGGTTTTAAGAAAGCTTTTCTTGATGGTCGAGAC
This sequence comes from Opitutales bacterium, assembly GCA_038105525.1. Taxonomy (GTDB): domain Bacteria; phylum Verrucomicrobiota; class Verrucomicrobiia; order Opitutales; family Seribacteraceae; genus Chordibacter. The sequence goes on from JAYOCQ010000019.1 coordinate 8,112, forward strand.
CTCCTCCAAAGTAAGGGGGCATTCATCCAATTGGCCGTCCTCAAGGCGCTCCTGAAAAATGGAATCAAGCAACTCCTCTACGCTGTGGTGAGTGACTTTGGGCAAGGATCGAGCGGCTGCTTCTACCGAATCGGCGAAAAAGATGATGGCGCTTTCCTTGAACCGAGGACGAGGGCCATCGTAGCGATAAGTTGACTCGTCCGGCTCTTGTAGCTCCGATTCCCCGTAAGGCAACTTTGCCTGTCGAGACTTTTGCTTAGCCTGAAAATAAAAATACTTCACCAGGGTAGTGCCATGGTGCTGACGAATCACGTCCTGTATCACCTTGGGCAACCGATGTTCTCGAGCAAGCTCCAACCCCTCCTTGACGTGGTTTTTTATGATCAAGGCGCTCATCGCCGGATTTCTTCGATTGTGAGGATTGCCGAAATCGCCTTGGTTTTCACTGAAATATTCTGGCTGTGAAATCTTACCGACGTCGTGAAATAAAGCGCATGCTCTGCAAAGGGTTGGGTTTGCCTTTACCTCGGAAGCGGCGTCTTCAGCCAAGTTTGCGACCATCAAACTGTGGTGGTAGGTGCCGGGGGCATCCAATTGCATTTGCCGGAGCAAAGGATGGTTGTAATCGGTCAACTCGAAAAGAGTGGCATCGGTTGCCACTTTGAAGAGGTTTTCAATCAAAGGCATTGCCCCAAGAACCAAGGCTCCGGTGAACACGCATACGATGAAAGATGCAATGGCATGATTGATGGGCACCAACCATCCGCTTCCAGAGGCGATGCCGATGCCCAAGGCCATCAACCCCCCGGTAACGCCGGCCATGCTGCCCGCCTTGAGAACACTGCCACGCAAACGAACTTCTCGACAAAAGAAGATGCCGACCAAGCAGGTGCTTAACTGAGCGACAAGCATCTCGATTCCGATATTCTGCATCGCTGCGTGAAAAACACAGGTCATGATGGCCGTCAACGTGGCCATTCGCGGTCCAACCGTGATCATTACTACCATGGGAGCGAATGCCACGGGCAAAAGATGCGGAAGTAAACCGATAAGAATCGGATTGGATCCGAACAAGTCGGTTTGGCCGAGTTCCATGATCAAGCGGGAAACCCCGAGGTTGCAGAGTATCCCAAGAGCGACGATGGAAGAGCGAGATACGTCTTTCCAAAAATCCGGAAGAACCAAGCGAATGTAAAAGATGGCGAAAAGCAAGGTCGCTATGGTCACCAGAATGCGCTTGGGAAGCAGTTCGCTTTCCTCCAGCGTCAAATCCAGAAATTCCTGATACTTTTCCAAATCCGCAGCGGTAACCTTGAAACCTTTGCGCAGAATCAACTCGCCTTCGTCGACGGAAACCAACGTTGGTTCCATTTCGGAAATCTCTCGCTGTTGCGCCAGCGTGGTTGCATCACGATCGATCGTTCGCAAATAAAGACCTTTTTGCAGAAATCGAGCAAGGTCCGCTGCGAGCGCATTGCGAAATTCCAAAGCGGATGCGGATGCATTTGCGTCCGCTTCGTCAATGATCCTGCGGAGCGTCAAGCGACTGCCGGCGAGAGTCCCGATTCGGTGTGTTTCATTTTGCTCCATGGAGCGAAGGAATCTCGAGAATTCAGGGTATTCGTGCACCCAAAATGAGGATTCCTCCATCCAATGAATGATGGATTCTCCTTGTTCCCAGACGATGACCTTGTCACTGAATTCGAGCATTCTGGCATTCAAGAGATCGGTAGCGTTTTTTTCGGAAAGAAATTTTTGGTCCAAGGAAGGAAACTTCACTACCCCGTTGAGGTGCGCTTGAGAAAGAAGCTTTGAACCCGTTTCGTAAAAGGAAGCGCCCAACACCTTGTTTGACTTGAGCATCGCTCTCGCTTCCCACTCGGACAGATTCACCTGAAATTTCACGGACAACTCCTCGATCAATGACTTCAAGGCAAGTTCTCTTGATTCTCCCTGCATTTCGACGAGCGTCTCCATACCCTCGCGCAAGCGGATCAATGCCTTTGCGAAATTTTCCTCACCAGCGAAATTCCTTGAGAATTCTCGAGGAGTGCTGCTTCGAATCCACTCTTCCGCTTCTTTTCTTCTGACTTCACTGACGTAACTGAAACTCTTGTCACTGTATACGTTTTCCGGGGCCACTTCTCCCAAAGTTCTCAAACCCGGTGGTTCCTGTCCCACAAAACAAATCATGACTATGGCGAAAGCGAAAACGAAAGTCAGAAGAAAATTCCTTCCCCATTTGCGCAAATATTCATTCAATCCCCAAACGACCTGATCACGATCAGTTTGCGCCCTGCGACGGCGTCCTCCGTTGCGGGAATTCTTTCGTGACATGACTCTGCTTTGTTGCATGAATGGAAGTGATTAAGTAAACGATCGAGTTCGCAAACGGCTATCTATTTATTCTCCTTGGTCGAGTAAGCGGCGATGATTCTACTTACCAATGGGTGTCGCACGACGTCACCATAATCGAATTCATGAAAGTGCAAACCGGAAACCCCGCCAAGAATCCTCCGAGCCTCTTTCAAGCCGGACTCCTGCTTGGCAGGAAGGTCGATCTGGGTCAAGTCTCCCGTCACCACCATCTTGCTGCCCTCGCCCAACCGCGTCAAAAACATCATCATTTGGGAACTCGTGGCATTTTGCGCTTCATCCAGCAATGCGAAGCACTTGCTCAAAGTTCTTCCCCTCATGTAGGCAAGCGGAGCAATTTCAACAACTCCGGTCTCTATCAATTTTCTGGCTTCGACCGGCCCCAACACCTCGTCCATGGCATCGTAAAGAGGACGCAGGTAAGGAAGTAGCTTCTCTTCCAGATCTCCAGGCAAAAACCCGAGCGCTTCCCCGGCTTCGACGGCCGGACGCGCAAGGACGATTCGCTGAACCGCTCCCTCCAACAGGGCGTGAAGAGCGGCAATCATAGCGAGAAAAGTCTTGCCCGTACCCGCAGGGCCTATCCCAAAAACCAAATCGTTCCCAAGAATCAAATCGAGAAAGATACGCTGACCCAAGTTTCTTGGAACAACGGATTTCTTTCTGATTTTCAGACACAGGGGTTTTTCCAGCAAGTCGCTGATTTCTCGACCCCGACCACACGAAACCTTCTCCAGAAAACGAAGAAATTCGAATTTTCCTGCGAGCATGCCCTGGCGTTTTGCTTGATCAAGCAAGTTGAACAGCTCTTCGCATCTATCGATTGACCCATCCTCTCCGACCATTCGCAAGGCATGACCACGAGCCACCAAACTGACGTCGAGTTTCTGCTCTACCTTCAAGAGCAAATCCGGATTTTCGAAATAAAGCTTGTGCAGCTGTCTTTCCGACTCAAATTCTACAAGTCGTTCTGGCATTTAGGGTTTCGAAAAAAGAAAACACGCATTAGTTGCGTTCGGGCCCGAAGGCAGCTTTTTGATGAGTGAAGGGATTTGGCAAAAGTTCTAATTTACATATCCTAGTTCGTTATAAAATATCTTCCGACACCCTGTAACCGCAAGCATCGAATGATTAGAGACTTGGAATGTTTCCCATTGCCAATATTCATAATTTCTTCATGAAGGAATCGCTTTTTTAGTATGAAAGTATTGTTTGTCAGCCCGGAGGTCGCTCCTCTGGCTCGAACCGGGGGTTTGGGAGACGTCGTGGGCAGTTTGCCGCCCGCCCTAGTGAAACTCGGTGCGGACGTGCGCGTTGTTTGCCCCTATCATAGATGCTGCCAGCCTTTTTCTTCGAGCCTTCTATCCAAAACCTTCAAAACAACTCTTGGAGCGCAAATTTTCAATGGCAGATTCAGGGAAACTCGCCTCCCCGGCTCCGAAGTCCCCGTATACATGCTTGACCTTCCGGAATTGTTCGATCGGGCAGGCATTTATGGAGATGACCATGGCGAATTTCCCGACAATTCCCTTCGGGCCTTTGCCCTTTGCAGTTGCGCTCTGGCTGTCGAGCAAGTCGTCGGATGGAGACCTGACGTCATTCACGCTCATGATTGGATGGCCGCGTCGACCCCTGCTTACGTCAACGCCCAAAACTCAAAGAGAAGCAAAAGGGCGAAGATTCGCACGATGCTGTCGATCCACAACCTTCAATACCAAGGATCTTTTCCTATCGATCAATTTGCCAAGTCCGGGCTTCCCCGTTCGTTTTTGGGGAGCGATGGATTCGAACACTACGGTTCACTGAACTTGCTCAAGGGCGGAATTCAGCATGCGGACAAGATCACTACCGTAAGTCCTTCTTATGCAAAGGAGATCCGCACGGAAGAATACGGATGCGGTTTGGAATCATGCCTGAATTATCGCGGAGCCGACCTCTTGGGCATCCTCAACGGGATCGACGTCGAAAATTGGGATCCTCGAAAGGACGGGGCCCTAGCCCGTCCCATCAATCCGGATCGCCCCAAAAACGGCAAGGATGCATGCAAGTCAGCATTGCTTGACGAATTTAAATTGAATCCGAGTCTACAGAACCCTCTGTTTGGTGTGGTCTCGCGCCTTTGCAATCAGAAAGGTTTGGATTTGCTGGTCGAAATTCTTCCCCAAATAATGGCTGAAACCCATGCATCGTTCGTCATTCTCGGCAGCGGAGACTCAGGTGAGGAAAGCGCTTTTGCGCGCTTGGCCTCTTCTTTCCCCGATCGTATTGCCTGCCGCATCGGTTTTGAAGACGACTTGGCCAGAAGAATTTTCTCGGCTGCCGACTTCTTCGTCATGCCCAGCAGGTTCGAACCTTGCGGACTGGCTCAAATGTACGCCATGAGGTACGGCGCGCTGCCAATTGCAAGAAAAACCGGCGGCTTGGCCGATACCGTTCGCGCTTTCGATCAAAGGAATCCAAACGGGTTTACTTTTTCGGATTCAATGCCGAAAGATTTATGGAAAGCAATTCTCCAATCTCTGGAAACCTTCGCTGACACTCGAAAATTCAATCAGCTTCGAAAAAATGCCTTTGCTCATCCCTGTTCCTGGGAAGAATCCGCGGAAAAGTACTTGAATAGCTACGGTTGGCTGGTGAACTGAGTCGCTGATCATTCGATCATCAGATTCATCGTCGAGACGCTTTTCAGCTATTGACGTTTATATCTTTAGGTCGATCGAGTACCTTTCCTCTTGCCCTGCTTAATTTTCCATCGATAGCTTTACGCGTTGCAGCAGCGCAGATGAATCAATGATTTCAAACGGTCCATCCAGAACTTTCACGCATGAAGCCGTGGCGGCTTGGTTCAAACGCCTTGCCTCCAGCGAATGGGAACGAAAGTTTCCCAGTGATCTGCTGGAAAAGGGAAGGCGTTTTTACCGCGATGGGTACCTCAGCACGCTCGATATTCAGGAGCATCAAGCGATCATTACGAAAAAGGAAAACCGAGAGGAGTCCTACTCGGTAGTAGAATGGAACGAGAAAGGCCCTGAAATCAGAACTTCCTTGAATGACGAATCCATCGGCATCGCCATGGCAACCGCCGGTCTTTATGAGATTGAGGAACTGATTTCCGATCTGCAGGCGGATGATCCTCTTCTTGGCGAAAATTTCGAGGAAGAGGAATTGGAGGATCCTCTGACTCATGATCCTTGCGATCACGAAAAGGAAGAACCACCCCAAGAAGCTCGATGGAGATTGGTCATTCGTTTCGAGGTGTCTCAACGAGGACTTCGGGCGATTCCAGAGTGGAATTCGAACTCCGGTTCCCGATGCCCGGTCTACGGTAACAATCATGCGAACCTGGAGGACACCGACCGACCCGCCCTCATGCGATTCGTCAACGAAGCCACCGTCCAAGGTTTCGAATTTCAAAAAAACCTCGGCGAGTTTATCCTGTCCGACTGGAAGAAGGTGGCCAAACTGACCGATGACGCTCTTCCCACGTGGGAAAAATCATTCGAGGTCGAATTCACTGGAGACGCTCGTCTCCTGAAGAAGGGCCAGCAAATCCTCACTTGGGAAATCGAAGCCCGCAACCGAGACAAGGATGAAATGATGCTTCGAGAAAATTTCCATCTTGGCAATCGCAGGCTTGGGCCCGATCAAGTTCGCAAAGTAACCAACGCCAAAAAAGGAACCACTTTTCTTCGCGGACACGGACTGGTCAGGCTGGACCAAGGACAAATCGATGACTTCGAATGGTGGCAAAGAAACAAAGGCAATGCCAAACGAGCCTCTTGGCCCCGCTACATGCTTTTTTCGCTCTTTGCCAGAAAATACCTAAAGACTCGCGCCGACGGCAAATTGGAGAACTGGCGCAATGCCATAAGGAAATTGGATGCGAAGAAAGGGGGCGACAAGTTGTCCTTTTTACGACCCTATCAAAAAAGCGGCATCGCGTCCTTGCGGGCTTTGCATCAACTCGGATGCCATCCGTTGCTCGCAGATGAAATGGGCTTGGGGAAAACGGTTCAAGCGCTGGCCTTGATATGCTCGGAAAACAAAAGCGATTTGCCCGATCTGGTTGCTTGTCCCGCTTCCGTGGTACCGGTTTGGGTGCAGGAAGCGAAGCAGCGATTCCCCAATCTGAAGGTTCGTGTTCTCAGAAAAGACGACTGTTTCGGAGATTCCGTCGAGCCTTCGCTCTGGGTGGCCAGTTACACCCAGTTACGACGCCACAGACACTTGCTTGATCAGGCTCGGTTTCGCTTTGCTGTCCTCGACGAAGCTCAACTGATCAAAAACCCCAAGGCCAAGGCAACTCAGGCTTGCCTCTCGATCAACGCCCGCAAACGGCTTGCTCTTTCGGGCACTCCCATAGAAAATTCGGCGCTGGACCTTTGGACCATCTTTCGCTTTCTCATGCCCGGTCTGCTTGGATCAAGGAAGGAATTGGAACGAGCTCTTTTGGAAGACGCTCCCAGCACCTTGTTGCTTTTGCGCCGCCAAGTGACTCCGTTCGTGGTGAGAAGAATGAAAAACGAGGTGGCAAAGGAGCTTCCTCCCAAATTGGAGACCCACTTGCCCTGCCCTCTCAACGATGAGCAAAGAAAGGTTTATCGCTCCTTGGTGACAGGCGGATTGAATGATCATGGGAATGACCTTCGGGCGGCGATCAAACTGTCGTCCGTGCACGTCTTTTCTCTGCTCACTCGATTGCGACAGGCATGTTGCGACCTAGCTCTTTTGCCGGAACGAAAGCACCTGACAAGCTGCGGTTCAAAAGGTGAAATTCTTATCGAAAAACTTCACGACCTTTCTGTGTCGGGATCAAAAGTTCTTGTTTTCAGTCAATTTACGAGCTTCCTTGCCATTCTCAAGAAAAACATCAGGCAAGAACTACCTGAACTCGAGGTTCTCGAATTGACCGGTTCCACCCGGGATCGATCGCAACCGGTAGATCGATTTGAATCCCACGATGGATCGATTGTTCTGCTTGCTTCCTTGAAGGCGGCAGGATTGGGAGTCAGCTTGAAAACCGCCGATTACGTCTTTCTCATGGATCCGTGGTGGAACCCCGCAGTCGAGGAACAGGCCATCGACCGGGCGCACCGTTTGGGCAGAGAAAAACCTACCTTCATTTATCGAATGGTTTCCCAAGGCACCATCGAAGAAAGGGTACTTCAACTGCAAGCGGACAAGAGGGAAACTTTCCAGCAAGTGATCGGGGCGATGGATAATCCTTCCAGTCTTTCCGACTACTTTTCTTCCCTCGATCAACTGATTGAACTCAGGGATTGAATCCTTCTATAAAATTAACATCTGTACCTGCAAAAAGTATCGACAGGTACAACATCAACAGCCAGGCTGCAGGGGCGTTTTCGAAGGAATCAGACAACTGAATCCGTTGGCTATGGAAATCGAAGCGGTTTCTTTAAAGCTCTTCCCGAGGCGCTGAATTCTCCCGCCGCTTTCGCAATCTGCGCAAACATGAGACTCCAGGCACCATCAACAATCCAGTGACCATGACGTAGGTAGATGGTTCGGGCACCGCGGAAAACCGAAGATAAAAGTCTCCGGATCCATCGTACCATACGTTCCAATCTCCCATCCAAAAATTGTTGTGGTAAGCGAATCCGTCCTGCTTGACGTCGAAAAAGTTGGTTACGTATCCATCGCCGTCGACTGATACCCCGCCCCAAGTAATGCTTCCATGACTGGGACCGTCCAAAAACTTGAAGCCCTTGTAGGATCCGGATTTGGTAGAAGAATTGTTCCAAGAATCATCCCAGAGGTTTTGAAGGCCGGCGGTGTGTACGCCATCCGAACCAGCAACCGGACCGGGGGTTCCATCAGCCTGCAAGCCGAGGATGTTGATGGTGAAGGTGCCCGAAGAATCAAAGGTCAGGGTGTTGAACTTGAGAACGTCGAAATCGGTGCCCGCTACTGCGGATTCGCTGAAATCGCTGATTTCCCAGTCGTAAACGCCTCCATCCATCAACGACAAGGAGGTGATGGTGAAGTCACCCATGGCAAGCTCGGCCGATCCGCCGGTTCCGACCGAAGATTGTTGCAAGGTAGTTTCGCTTGATAGACTGGAGGAGATTCCCTGGCCTGGAGAAACCACGGTGATTTCGGTTGTGTCTCCACCGATGGCTACCGTGGCAATGGTACCGTCCCCGCCAACCATGCTTTTATTGCTGGCATCGGCCCCTTGAACGGTGTTGGATATAGAATCGCCCGCCAAAACCTCCAACTTTCCCTTGGTTATGTTGATGGTACCCGTTCCGAGATCCGCATCATTGGCTGCATTTCCAACGACCAGGGTGCCGTTTTTGATTTCCACTCCTCCGGTATTTGCATTGTCTGCCTTGAGGACCAATCGCCCCACACCGTCCTTGACCAATTCGTTGGATCCGGAAACCACACCCGTCATGTTTTGCTCCTTGCCGTAATCGGCGCCGGTGGCTCCGCTGGCAATTTTGATGACGTTCTCCGCACCCGATCCGACCAAGGAAACGTTGCCGTCGAAAGTTTGAGATGCGGTAGTGTTGGCAAATCCGAATTCGACGGTGTCGACGATGGTGTTGTTCAATTCCAATGATCCGCCGGTTCCTGGATCGCCGGTCAAATATTCGAAGGTATGCACCTTGCCTGAGGCCCCGGCAAGACTGAGAGTTCCGTTGTCGATGTTCAACCAACCGGAACTAGTGCCTGCGAGCCGAACGTCTCCGGAGAGAATTTGCTTGCCGGCTCCGGACTTGACCAAAGTGGTTGCCCCGTTGCCCCCACCAGACGCCTCGATGTCGCTGGTAAAACTGCGATCCGCTCCGGAATTGGCGTGCAAAGTCAAGGTATGGTCGTTTCCAACGGTGATCGCCCCCGACCCATCCAGCCCACTGAGAATATGGCTGGCCGAGGAAGCGTCCAGGGCGCTGGTTCCGTCGTGGTAGGTGATGGTCGTCACGAAATCATTGCTGTTTACTTGATTGTCTCCGGTCCCGACCTTGGAAAGGTTAGCGGTATTGGCATCGGAATTGTCGAACTCGAATTGCAGGGTGGTGCGAACCTGTTGCGTAGGAGTGGTAGGATGTTCGTCGCTTTCGAGCAAATCGACCACCAGGTTGCCCGAGTCCCAGTCCAACAGCCAGTCGGTACTCATGATGGTGTTGTACTTGGTGCTACCTGAACTCAGGCTCCCCTGATCATAGAACCGAATTCCAATGGGCACGGTGTCGGTATTGGGGGAAGTGGTTGCGGTTACGAGGGCGTTGACCCGATCGTCGACGACGTTGTCGTCTGCAGCGCTCCCCGAACCATACTCCAGGAAGTCGTCAATGGTGAGCGAATTGGAGGACAGGTCGTTGTGCAATACTTTCCAGTCAACAGAGGATTCGGTGGAGGGGTCATTGTCGGAAAATTTGGATAGAAAGTAAAATTCTCCGTCAGGAACGTCTTCCAAAGTGCCTTTGTTCCAATTCTGCCCGATTTTGGTTTTGGTCGAAAGCGGTGTCCAAACCCCTTGAAAGAGATCGGTCGAGCTGGTGTTGGGTGAAATCGTGGAGGAAGTGTTGTCATTGGTCAGATCGGTGTCGAAAAAACCGATCTCCACCAAATCCGTGCCATCAACTAGGTCGGTCGGGTTCAGCCCCGCTGCATCCAAGGACTTGAGCAAAGACTTGGTGAAACCAGAGTCGGTGGTGTAGTAGTAAGCGCCTTCCAAGAGATAATCGTTGGCCGTATGCGTACCCCATTTAATTTGAAAGGTGGATACCGCAAGAGACGAACCAGCAAGCGCCACGGCGAAAATCGACGCAGGAAAAATTATCTTACGGACAAGGCGCATGTACAACAATCTTTAATATAAACAATAATTCGTCAAATGATTTTTGGAAGAAAAAAACAATAGGTAAATTTATAAAAATATTCTTAAATCAATAATATTTAATTGGGCGCATAAACGTTCTTTTAACTTGCAAAATGACAAAAGTTGCGACTATGTTTATCCATCAAAAGCCATGCTGAATGCCCTTGAAAACATGCGTTTTCCCACCTTCTTAGAAAACCTAAATAATTTGTCTTTTTTTTTGACTTTTTAGGTCAAATATCGTGATGTTTCAACTTGTTGCAAAGCCCCTCTCGCGCATGCCCTCGCGCGCAAGCGCTGCGAATACTCTTATTACCTCCCCCATTTTGCCATGCATGGGCTTCTGGTTTGAACAATTTTTTCCTTTTTCTTTTTTTCGTCTGGTTTTCTGTTCATCCCTTTGTTTTTTTTCCTTTTGCATCTCCGTTTTTGCCGAACCGAAGTTTTCCATCGTCTGGTCAACGGAAAGCGCCGGGGGAAGCGTCTTGCTCGACCGTAACGGCAATCCTCTCAGCGCCGGATCCGCGCAAAACGGTGACGGAGACTTGGTGGAATTGGGGTATTTCTCCAGCGGTTCCTTTGCTTCTCCTTTCGCTGGAGAGTGGATACCTCTCACGCTCAATACCCGAATCGGCGATTCCAGTTCAGGATACGGATTTTCCGACGGAACCTTCACTTTTCAGACAACCTTCACTCGCAATTCCTCCAGCGTAACCACGTTCTGGGGGGAACCGAAGTCCCTTACCGAAGTCCTTGACTTTCAAATCACCCCCACCCTCCCCCCGCCTTCCACCACTCCCGTTTGCATTCGTTTCTACGATCAACCTACAAAGGGCGGCGCCTACTACAATACCGTTGCCGGTTCAAATTGGGCCTGGCCCGCGTTCCCCGATGGAAACTCCCCTCCAACCAACTCTTACTTCAAGGTTTCTTCTTCCGAGGAACCCGCCAACTCGATTTGGAAGCACGGATCCATTTTCGAGGATGGCGCCAATGGTTACCGCGCAAGTTTGACGAAATTGTTCAGTATCAGCCTGCGTCAACTCGAATCTTCTCTTGGTTCAGGAACATTTACCGATATCAACGGAACCAATTATCAATGGGGCGATCAAATCACCTTGTCGGCATCTGCCGAAGAGCACTCCTATTTCGTGCAATGGCATGGCGAGGGCATCGAGCAAATCTGGCAACCGAACACCACCCTTACCGTCGAAGACGACCAAGTCGTTTATGCGGAATTTGAAAAGGTTCCCTATTTTCTCGACCTATCCACTTCCGGATCAGGAACGGCGAGCGGCTCCGGCACCTACGCTTATGGGGAAACGGTCAACGTACAAGCCCTTCCTGGCACCGGCTATCAGTTCCAGCACTGGATTTGGGAAAGCAATGGCAGCGTCTTCAGTTCCTCCCCCTCTCTCAACTACTCCATTGAGGGAGACGCCGAGCTTGTCGCCGTCTTCTCTCCTCAGGAGTTTTCCGTTTCGGTCAATTGGACAAGCGGGGGCCAGGTCTCCATTACCGACAACAATGACTCCAACGTCTCGGTTTTCAAGTACGGTCACCACTATTCCCTCATCGCCTCGCCTTGGGATCACTATTTTTTCAATGGTTGGACTGGCGATACCCAATTCCTTGATCAAAGCTATTCGAACAATTCACTCTCCAACGTCCTGATCGTACAAGCCGAAGCCAGTATTTTGGGTACGTTTGTCGAAAGACAATACAAATTGAACCTGAAGTCTTCTGAAGGAGCCGCCTATCTTAGCCCTTCATCGGGATACTTTGGCGCGCTGTCCGAACTTCCTGTTTCCACTGGCCCTGCAACAGGGTACACCTTTCTGGGATGGCAGGATCCGCACGGAATCTTGGTGGATCCTCTGGAATTGAACACCTCGGCGATAATGTCCAGAGCCGCTTACCTTTATGAACCTACGGTCACCGCTCTCTTCGAGCCTACCAAGTACTACCTCAACCAAGACATAAACGTAACCGCCGAAGCAGGCGGACAAGTATCGCTGGAAACACCCACCTCTTTTCGGCATTTCAGCGTTTACGAGCTTAACGCCAGCGCAGACCCGGGTTATGAATTCGTTCGCTGGATGGGAGAAGGCAACCTTTCGCAATTGGTTGAAGGAAGCGCTTACGCCAACAACCACTTGCTTGTCGAGGGTCCCATTTCGCTAACCGCTCGCTTCGCTCCGATCATCTACAGCCTCAAAGTCTCTCCAAACGATTGGGGGGGAGAAGTTCTTCCCGACGGCGAATCGACTTTCACTGTAAACGACTCCCCGTTCATCAGCGCCACCCCTTTGCTTGGTTGGCGTTTCAACGGTTGGTCCGGAGACCGCGAATATTTGGCCAACCCGGACAGCAACGAAACGCTAGTAATCTGGGACTCTGTCACCGGACCCAAAGATCTCAGTTTCGAAGCAAACTTCACCGTAGAAACTCATCTCCTTACTCTATCATCCTCTGGCAACGGTTACTTCGAATACTACGTCAACGGCCATCAAGTCGCGGACAATGAAAGCTACGTCGTAACTTCCGAAGACGAAATCCGCCTCAAGGTCACACCGGACCTCGGTTGGCAGTTCGACGGATGGCTGGGAATTCCCACCACTGGTCAATATCATCCTTACAGATACTTTTCTCTGGAAATCAATTCTTCCGAAATTCTTTTCAATTCCTTGGCCGATCTAAACCTAACCGCAGTCGTGAATCTCATCGAATATGACGACACTCAAGTGGTGATTTCCCATACTTCAGGAGGAGAAATCAATCACGACACGGAACCTGACGGAAACTTTCTGCATTTCGGAACCTACGATCTCAATGCCACGACCCATCCGGGTTACGTCTTTCTCGGTTGGTACGGAGAAGGCAACGACAGCCAACTTTTGAACGGCTCCCAATCTGCGATCAATCAACTGCAGGTGGAGGGACCCATCTCCCTGCAAGCGG
>JAYOCQ010000019.1:21397-23685 GCA_038105525.1 Opitutales bacterium
CGGTTGGGCGGGCGAAGGCAACGACAGTCAGCTTGCGAACGGTTCCCAATCTGCGTTCAATCAACTGCAGGTGGAGGGACCCATCTCCCTGCAAGCGGTTTTCGAAATCGTTCCCTACGAGGTGACCGTCAACAAAATCGGCGAGGGAGAGGTCAACGGATCAGGAACCTACACCATCATCGATACCCCCTCCATTTCCGCGGTTACCCCGGCGGGTTGGGAATTCACCGGCTGGTCCGGAGACCTCGATTACCTGGTCACCCCCGGCTCTTCCGCTTCGACAGTCTCTTGGGGAGAGCAACCGAAGGACCTCGAATTCAACGCCACTTTCGAGATCTTCAAGTATGCGCTTTCGGCGATTGTCACCGAGGACGGTAACGGCACCGTATCGCTCAAAGCCGGTGACGCAGAGTGGCAGGCGTCCGCAACCGCAGTGTCGCTTCAAGAGGTCAATTCATCCACCCGGGTCTATTTGGAAGCCGATCCGGCGCAAGGGTTCGAGTTCGTTCGCTGGGAGAACCTGCCCGGCGCCGGCAGTCTGCTCGACCAGAATCATTCCCTTTCCTCCGCTTCCCAATCGATCCATTTCGTTCCCGCCAGCGACCTGAACCTAAGCGCCGTCTTCGCTCGATCGTACTTCTCTCTTTTCGTTCAAGATCAAACCTACGGGGGCGAAGGAAATGGATCTGGATCTTTTCCTTACGAGCAAATCGTTCCAATATCGGCTTATCCAAACTCTCATTTCTCATTCAGCCATTGGATGGGTGACGTCCAGTACCTCCTGGGTTCCGTCGATGAAATGGAAAATTTTGTTCTAATTCCGGATTCAAACGTCTCCATCGAACCCGTCTTTTCTCCCTTTGTCTATTCAGTCGACGTCCGCTCGGATGAAAACGGTACCGTTGATTTAAACGCAACTTATCGTTCCAACTTCGTCTCATCAACAGAGGTAGTTGCAAATGGTTCGGTTACCGAGGAATTCAATGCTACCTCCCAACTGTTCCTGCAAGCTTTGCCAAATGACCCGATCAATATGCAGTTTGACCATTGGTCCTGGTCCGTGAACGGTGGATCCACCTACCTAAATTACGCTTCAACCCTGAATGTTTCATCACTTGAAGGAAACCTTTCGGTGGAGGCTTTCTTCAAGCCGATTCCGATTGTATCCTATGACCTATCCACAGAACCCAGTTCAGGAGGCAGCGCATCGGACGACGATGACCACCCCTACAGTACGCCTGAGCAAAGACATCTCCTAGCAGAAGCGCAATTGGGATTCAGTTTCTTGGGTTGGAATATTCAGGGCATTTCCCTGGAATCCATCCATCCAAACTGGGGAAGTAGAGAAATCGACGTCAACTTGACTGCGGAATCAAACGTCACCGCTCATTTCCAAAAGCAAACCATCGGAGTGGACGTTGATTACAACGGCACACGAGGCCGGATTACCGGTTTGTCAGATGAATTTGGGTATGGAGACCTTCTTGAAGTCACGGCGGAGTCATATGAAAACTATCGCTTTTCTCACTGGGAAATCGTCAAAGAGATTGAGTTTTCAATCGATGAGCTCGCTTCTTCCATAAATCCTCAATCCAGCAGGTTGTTCGTAAAAGGTTTCGAGGCTCCCTCCCTCAACCTCGTGCGGGGGTACAACTATATCTTCAACTACAGCGAATTGAACGAAGGTGACAATTTCTCCCTCTCTCAAAGCCTTGCCTCTTCCACCGAGTTGGGCAGTGAAGAGGGCGTTACCATCGATGAAGTTGCTCGAGCCCTAACGTTTTCCATTCCCCATGATTACAATATCGATTCCCTGTTCTACAAATCCTCCGAAGGAAACTATTCCGGCAACTCGATACGCATCCTTAACGACGCCGAAGCTCTCCAACTGTCCTTTCCTCAAAACCCAAGCATCTCGAAGACCCTCAAACATGACGTCTTTCTCAAGGCGCACTTTGAAAAGATCCCCGTTTCCGTCAGTCTCGCTGACTTTACCGGAGGAACAGTTGAATACGTCATTGAAGATTATTATGCCGGAGACGCTCTTTCAATCAAAGCCTTGCCCAATGAGCATTGGATGTTCGTCGAGTGGATCAGTTCCGAAGTTCAGGATAAAAATTCGGCTGAATCCTCTGCAGTTCTCAGCACTGACGATCTTGAGATAGAAGTTCGATTCGAGAAGATCGACTATCGGTTGGAGTTGTCGTTGGATCCGGTGGGATACGCCGATCTTCTGGTTTCCTCTCCGGGCTTCGAAACAACCCTGTCCTCCAACGACTTCCTTGATC
>JAYOCQ010000019.1:23785-43895 GCA_038105525.1 Opitutales bacterium
TTCCCGATCAGGAGCGCTTCTATTTCGGGGACGAATTCAACGTCACTGCCCAACCCCAACTGCATTGGGAATTCATCGAGTGGACCGATTCGGGAGCCACCGATCCAAACGATCCGACCAGAACCGTTGCCATATCAGCCGAAATTGATTCTACGGGTGCAATCGGCGCCCTCTTTTCCAACCAATACACTGTAATCGCTCGGGTTTCTCCGAGCGACTCTGGTACGATTTCCACCATTGGCGGAACTCCCGTTGAGAATGGGTCTCTTGGAAGCTTTGAATATAATTCTGCCATAGTCTTGATTGGAGAAAGCTCCCCAGGCAAATATTTCACTCATTGGACGCTTGATGAAAACGGCCCTGCATCCGGCGCTTACGAAATCAACCAAAACCCAATCGAGATAACCCTTCTCGGGCATACCGAAGTAGTGGCCAACTATGAGGACATTGATTACAGTCTAACCGTCTATCACTCCACCTTGAATGCCGAAGATGCTCCTTTGGAAGGGGAGGTCGGAGGCATTGCCCTAATTGATGGAATCGAAAGCAATCAATCCACTTTTTCCTTCAACGACGACTATAACCTGACCGCAGTGCCAAAGGAAAATTACCGGTTTCTCGGATGGTTTGTCGGAGAGGAGGAAATCAGTTCCTCGAAAACCTACCTGACTTCGATTTCCGATTATGAGAATCTCTACCCTGCTTTCACCGCAAGGTTTCGAAAGAGATCGGTGTCCTATGATGAAATCTTCGGCAAACAAGCTCCCGAAGGCGGTTCCATTGCAGGAATTCCCGATCAGGAGCGCTTCTATTTTGGGGACCAGTTTGAGATCATCGCCCAACCGCAAGAACACTGGGAGTTTCGCGGATGGGCGGATACGAATGACTTGAATCGCTCTCGCCTGATAACAATATCTGAGGAAATTGGTTCACTGGGCCTGATACGACCGGTTTTCAGCAATCAATATGAATTGGAGGTAAAGGTCGAACCGCAGGCATATGGAACCGTTACCTTCTTATCCAATGACTCGAATTACTCCACGATTTCCTCTCTGTCGGAACCATTCGTGTATGGTTCGGAAATCTCGCTTGATGCCAAAGGAAATGCTGGCAAATCGTTTTCTCATTGGGAATTGGATGACCACCTCAAACTGCTCGACTCCTTCGACGAAAACGAATCGTCGATAAAGGTTGAGATAATGGGACATGCCCAGGCAGTCGCTTATTTCGAAAACATTCTCTACGCCGTAAACGTGGAATTCCTGACGGTAGATTACGAAGATTTGGAAATCGATGAGGTGGGAGGAAAAGTGCTCATCGATGATACAGAGGCAAATCAAAGCGCTTTTCTCTACAATGAGGATTCGACCATCGTCGCTTATTCCCATTCCAACTATGAATTCGAATCATGGCAGGACAACCAAGGCGATTCTTTCAGCAACAGGATTTTTTCTCTCTCAAAAATTCGTTCAAATCATGATCTGGTCGTCAAATTCAAGAAGAAATCTCTCTCCTACGAAGAGGTTTGGGGAACTGAAGATTCAATTGGAGGTAAAATTTCCGGAATTCCGGATCAACCTCGCCTTTATTTCGGAGAACCCTTTGAAATCATCGCCGAGCCGGATGAACACTGGGTTTTTGACAAATGGAGTGACACAGGTGACGTAGAACCTGTCAGACTCGTACGCATCGAAGATCTCAATGATACGATTATCGCTGAATTCGTTGAAGTTGAATATGATTTGAACCTATCCATCTATCCCGATGGTTTCGCTCAAGTTTCGGTTTCCGGATCAGACGGCAACCATACCATAGAATCAGATAAGACTCTAAAATACACCTACGGATCAACGATTAGTCTGGAAGCTTCTCCGATTTTCGGAAAATCGTTCGAAGGATGGGTCATCTCAGGACCGTTTTCCTTTGTTTCAGGAGACGCTTCGAGCCCTTCAATCAGCTTGAATGTAGAAGGTCCGATCGAGGTTAGAGCCGAGTTTTCCAGCAATCCTTTGACGGTTCATGCGAGTATCCTAACTTACTTTGAAGAAGAAGCTCTCGAAAATGAAGATTCCGGATCAATCACCATTCGCAACGAATCAATCGGTGCGGACAACGTATCCTCGTTTTCTCACGGAGACTTGATTTCCTTTTCCTTTTCCGGCAACACCGGATACACCTTCCAAAATTGGTTCGATTCGGATGAGAACGGGTACGTTTACAAAAATCCCTACACAAAGACCCTTGTCAAAGATCTCAATCTTACCGCCGTCGTTCACAAGAAAGCATACCTGCTGAGAATCATGCCGGAAAGAGGAACGGTTAGAATCGACTTCATGAACTTGGACAGGGAAGCTGAAATTATCGATGAAAACGTCACCGAGTTCTCCTTGCCTTACAAAACAAAAGTCAAGCTTACGGGGATTGCCAAGGAGGAAAGTGACTTCGTCAAGTGGCACATCCAAAATCGGTCCTCCCGACTTTCATCCGTAATTGAACTTGAAGTGAATGAGGATCTTACCGTCCTGTCCGAATTCACTCCTCCTCCTCCTCCGAAAATTTCATACACCAAGGTCACTGTCTTGACAAAGTCGCTGGTTGGCAAAGCTTCTCCAGGTACGGTCGTCGCCGGCAATGGAACCTTTGTATCCCCATTGACTGAACACTCCATCGAAGTTTCGGCAAACGATGGATTTCGTTTCCTATATTGGGAAAGTGAATTTGATGTAAACGTAACCGATCCGAATTCGCTCAAAACCAGCGTTGATGCTGCGGATATGGATCATCTTACGATGACGGCGGTTTTTGAGAGGCTTCCTCAAAAGTACTTTTTAACCCTTAACCTAGAAAACCAAAGCCACGGAGAGGTAGCCATTGACGCGACTGGGGAGAAACGCGCGAATTACGATGAAGGAACCAGCATCAGCGCCATCGCATCGGCCTACGATGGCTACGTTTTTTCAAAATGGGTGGATGAATACGGAAACCTCAGATCAAACTCGGCCCAATTCGAATTCGAATTGTTTGAGGACACCAATCTAACTGCAATTTTCGAATACGCCAGCGGTTTGGAGGGCGCCCAACCAATCGCACCTCAATGGTGGTCCAGCGAGTGGTTCGGATATTACCGCAAATTGAACCTGGAAAACTGGGCGTTTCATCAGCACTTCGGATGGATATACATGGAGTCCCTCGAGGATGGTTCCATATGGTTTTGGATGGATAAGTTGGAAGAATGGTTTTGGACGGATAGAGGACTGTTTCCTTATTTCTTTTCCGCATCCATCAATCATCCGGGATGGTTTTGGATCGACCGTGATAAATCGAGTCTAAAAAACGAACCTGGTAAAAACTTACTTTTCTACTACTTTTCCGAGAACCCGGATCTGAAGAGATGGTGGAACGAAAAGGAATTTCTAGAAAACCTATAATCGCAAAAGTATCCTACCGCTCATTGATGCTTCCTTTGTCTTTGAGAATTTAAAATTTCCTACCAATAGGTTTTTCGATCACTTAAGTGGTTCCATTCATTTCTCGTATTTTTTAGGTTTCGGGTAAGACCAGGCTCTCTCCTAAACTCACTCCATTCAACTCATCTGAATCAGGGGAACCTCAAACTTGCCTATACCCCGTAAAGAAATCCTATTGGATTTGGCATTATGCCCACGAATTTCTTGCTATGAGCATGCGAGTTAGAGAGGAAACCGGTCAGACGGTCATGTCAGGCACCCCTTTATGGATGGGCGGGGCCTAACTCAAAGATTCGATTAGTCGGGTAATTTGAATCATAACACCATTCTCCCAAACCATAAGCTTGATCGTCGAATTTTGTCCGCAATAAAATTACCGACAAGGGTAATTGCTTAAGCCCCCCTAAAGGAGAACTGGCAACAGGTAGGTAGTAAAAGGGAGAGCATGTGTAATACCTAGAGGGAAAATCAAAATTTCCGACTCATTTTATAGGAAACGGAAAGGGAGAATCGCTTGAGGATTCTCCTCTGCCAAAAATCAATCAGTGATCTCCGGTAATTGAATGTATGCGGTTACACCAGTCGAATGCTTGCGATGAATGATCAAGCCATCGGACGCCCCGATCTCCTCGCCGCCCTTCTGGGCGTTATCATCGGTAATGATTCTCCAACCACCTCCGGAAACAACGATTTGAGGAGCAGAAGTATAACCCGATCCACCGTCCGTAACCGTAAAACTACCACCGGTGGTAACGGTTCCCTTGGCTCCGCTTCCGCCTCCTCCGATTGCCCACCAGTAGGCGTTGGCAGTGTAACCTCCGCCAAGGTCACCGATGTTCCATACTGGCGTGCCCTCGTCTGACTTGAAGTTCACGTCACGCTGCTTTTGAACCACCACGTAACCGGATCCACTGCCGACGACTTCATGGGTGCCATTGATGCCGGAATAGACGATCGACCCGGTGCCATTGGTTTCTACGGACTCTCCGGTGGTTGCATTTGCTTCGGTAGAACCATCATCGCTCAAGAGACGGCCCTGCAAGTCGGCGAAGGTAATTGAAAAACCGACGAGATCGGAGGTGGCGCTGCCGGAGATGGTGATTTTAGAGTAGTTGGCGTCGTTACCGGTGATGATTCCGCTACCATCGGGATTAGCGCAACTTTGAATGTTGGAGACACCCCCGCTGTCGATGAACAAATCGCTTCCTTGCAAGGCGTTGCTTCCGGCGGTTCCGGCACGAGCCTTACCCTTCATGAGCGAGCTGACGGCAGAGTTGATTCCGGATTTGTAGTAATAGGTGTTCCATCCTGCATCGGTAAGGAGGGTGATGGTGTCCATTCCCGTATCTGAGTTGCTGGTTCCGGGCTTGAACTTTGAGTTTCCAGTTCCGATGGAGGTGGACGGAATCAACTCGGCCAAAAGCATATCCATGCCATAGGGATTGTTGGCTACGAACAAATCTCCTGAAACGGGAAGGAAAATGCAGGCTGGCGCCTCTGAAGCGCCAAGTTCTATATCGAGAGTGACGGTTCCGCTCTTGCGTTTAGCTACGATGAAGGCTTCGTCGGGATAGATGACTGCATTGTTCCTGTTCTGACTCGACCCTTGAGAGTACCAACCGGTTTTGACGATGCGATGCCCACTGCCATCAACGTGAAAAAAAGTCTCGTATCCGCTGTTGGGGGTCCAGAGATAAACCCAATCAGCCGCTCCGGGATTGTCGTATCCTCCACCCTCGTTGACAGCTTCAGTGGAATCCCATCCGGAAACGGGACTGTAAGCGCCGAAAATCGAACCAAGGGTCGCAGCAGGCACGATTTCGACTAGCGTACCGGCGGAGAAGAAGGAGGAGGCGTTCCCCGTCTCTCCGTCGACAACGGTTGAGAAATCGAGAGTGAGAGAGGTTTGAGAATTGTTTTCAATCAAAAAGAGTCTTCCGTAATCATCGCTGCTTTCATCGATGATGCGAACAAAATGGGGACCGCCGACCACCGTAATCGAAGGAGTGCTCGAATAGCCGGATCCGCCGTCAGTAACCGTAACTCCCGTGATTTGTCCACTGGTAACGGTTGCGGTGACCTCCGCTCTGGTTCCACCGCCGTCAGACGGAGAAACGATGAGCTCGGGGGCGTTGGAAAAGCCGGTCAGGCTGGATTGATAGCCGTCCCCGTAGGAAATATTGGAGGAGCTGAAAGTATTCGGAATCGCTCCAGCGCTGGGAGTGGTGGAGGTGATAACGGGAATTTGCGCGTCCTTGTTGAAGGAGCCGCTGGCAAAAAACGGGTAAGTGGTCTGGTTGTTCTCATCCGTGCCGGTGGCGAAGGAGATATTCGCATCTGAAACCGAATCGACCGTGCCGGTGAAGACGGGTTCTCCGGAAACCGAGGCGCTGACAATCATGTACTTGGTTGCAGAACCGTTTGATTCAATCGTAAATGAGTTTGATCCGCTGACCCCGCCGACGCTGCCGAAGGAAACGATCGCGGAAAGCGGGAGGGCAAGGGAAAGAAGAGCGAGAGTGCGATGGGAGATTTTCATGTTTGGGCGGGAGGCGTTAGGGAAATGCAATCCTTATACATTAGCTTAAGATCCTGATTTCTTACAATAAAGTTGAGGTTTTTTTTCCTTCAATCAAGGCTTAATTGAATTTAACATCGATTAGCTTATCTTTTTGAAGGAATAAGCCAGCTCCAAGGGTCAGTGAAAATGAGATCCACCAGCCGAATCCCTTGCTTCCGAAGAGATCGCCCAAAGCCATGCCGAAAAGAAAGTAAAGCAGGCAAATACTGACTCCCAGAAAAAGGTTGGAATGAGACTCCCTGCGACCTTTGCAAACGGCGAGAAAGCTCAAGATCGGAAACAAGGAGATAGGAGCGCACGCCAGTGAGCCGTATTTGTTGTAATGACGCCAATACTGCTGCTTATGAGCTTCTGAAATGGATTCGTCAGAGTCTTCTCCAAGGAAACTCATTATGGAAATCCGGCCCGGCTTTTTGTCATGATCAGCGCTCCAGAGGCGAAACACCAGAGGTTGCTTCCATTTTTCGAAAGAAAGAAAACGGACGTTCTTTGAACCAGTGGTCAGTGATTCGAAATCAACTGCCGAAAGAATCAGTTCCACACGTCCGTTTCGACGATCAATTTCCGCCAGACCTTCCTTGGCATGCATGATTGCCTGAACTTGGTTTTCCTCATTCCCCAAAGCCACCCTGACGTTTTTCCAATTTGCTCCCAGACCACCACCAATGTTGATGGACGCATGCGTAATGGAACTGAACTCGGAGGAGCCCATTCCCTGAATCAAGTTTTCCTTGGCGTCGGAATCCAACTCAATGGCAAGCTCCCTCCCGCTCCTTGACCAGGCATAAAAGTCCTCCAAGAGCACTTCCCTTATCCGCTGTTCGAACTTCGAACGGGCCAATGGGGCCCAATGCAATGATGCCAACAGGGAAGCCAACGAAATGCCCAAGGCGCACCAAGAAATGGGAGCAAGCCACAAGCGGGGGTTCATTCCCAAGGACTGCATGGCCATCAGCTCCTTGTCGCTCGACCACCTGCCCAGACAAAAAACCACCGCCAGAGAAAATCCAAAGGACAAGCCAAGGGAAAGCGCGAACGGAACCATCAGAAGAACCAGTTCCAAGAATACCGAAGGCTCAATCGCCAAAGCCCTGAACAAATCCTCGTCGTGTTTCATGAGGTTTCCATACAACAACACCAAGGCCAGAAGCGCGGAGCAGCAAAAGGAAGAAACAAGGATTTCCCGAAAAACGTGTCTTTGCAGGATGCTGGAATGCCTCCTAGTCATGTTTCAAGAAATGCTCGAGTACGGCTAAGTCTTTCTCGCAATCGATCCCAATCGATCCTTCATTGACCACCTCCACTGAAATTCTCTTCCCGTTTTCCAAGGCACGGAGTTGTTCCAATTTTTCGATTTCCTCGAGATGACCGGGAGGCAAACTGGAAAAGGATTTGAGAAAGGCCTTGCGGTAGCCGTACATGCCCAAGTGCTTCAGAGAACGATGGCACATGCGACCCGAAAGATCCCTGGAGAACGGAATGGGAGAACGAGAGAAGTACATTGCGTATCCCGATGCGTCCAGAACGACCTTTACCTGATTGGGTTGGTGAAATTCCTCGTCTGTGGAAAAAGGTGTCGCCAAAGTAGCCAAATCCGCCCCTTTTTTCTCCAATGCCTTGGTCAATGCGATTACGTGAGATCGCAGCACCAAGGGTTCGTCGGCCTGTACGTTCAATACCTTTTCTCGTTTGAGGCCCGTATTGGCTTGGGCGATTCGATCGGTGCCGGAAGGCAGATCGGGATCCGTTCGGATGCAGGCATAACCGAGCCCAGACAAGAGTTTCTCCAATTCCGGACCGTCAACCGCAAAGAAAAGCTCGAATTCCGGGACTTGATGCCTCAAACGCTCGGCGGTCAACTGAATGAGCGGTTTCCCGCCAACCTTCGCCAAAAGCTTCCTTGGAAACCTTGTGGAAGCCAACCTTGAAGGAACGATAATCGTGGGTAAGGACTTATCCGACATGGGAAATACGGAAAGTCATCTTTTCAGACACTTCTTGTGTTGTCGCAAGCAAATACCTGAGTAGCATGTATCAAGTCATGACTCACTCAAGCATCGAACCCAGGTCTCGCTCTTCCCTTTTCGACAGCCTGGCCTTGCCTGATGAAAAGGGCATGTTCGGAGCCTACGGCGGACGATACGTACCCGAGACGCTTTATCATCCTTTGGAAGAACTGGAGGATGCCTACATGCATGCCAAGTCCGACCCCGAGTTCCAAAAGGAGCTTGCCGAGATGTTGGTGAAGTTTGCCGGCAGACCAACGGAACTTTATTTCGCCAAAAGGCTGACGGAGTTGCTTGGAGGAGCGAAAATCTACCTAAAACGAGAGGATCTTCTTCATACCGGGGCTCATAAGATCAACAACGCTCTCGGGCAAGTGTTGCTTGCAAAACGAATGGGGAAATCTCGCATAATCGCGGAAACCGGCGCCGGGCAGCATGGAATCGCCACCGCTTCGGTTTGCGCGAAGTTCGGTTTGTCCTGCAAGGTTTACATGGGCGCCGAAGACATGCGTCGACAAGCGCTCAACGTCTTTCGAATGCGTTTGAGCGGTGCGGAAGTCCATGGAGTGGAAGCCGGCAACAAGACTCTCAAAGAGGCCATCAACGAAGCAATGCGTGATTGGGTGACGAACGTTCGCACGACCCACTACGTGCTGGGGTCGGCATTAGGGGCCCACCCATACCCCATGATCGTTCGAGATTTCCACCGAGTCATCGGAGAGGAAACTAAGAAGCAGTTCATGACGGAGGAAGGTCGCTTGCCTGACGAAATGATTGCATGCGTAGGAGGCGGAAGCAATGCCATCGGTTTTTTCTTTGATTTTCTTCATGAGACGGGCGTGCGCCTGGTGGGCATCGAGGCAGGAGGAAGGTCTCTTGTGGAAGGTGAACACGCCGCTCGTTTTTCGGGTGGAAAAGTCGGCGTTCTGCAGGGATGCAAAACTTGGATTCTGCAAAATCAGGACGGCCAGATCAATTCAACCCATTCCGTCTCGGCCGGCTTGGATTATGCCGCGGTCGGTCCTGAACATGCCCACTACCGTGATTTGGGAAGAATTGAATTCGAAAGCGTAGGAGACGACGAAGCCCTTGAAGCGTTCAAGACCTTGGCTTCGGTGGAAGGAATTCTCCCTGCGCTCGAAACCTCGCACGGATTGGCTCATGCCTTCAAAAGGGCTCAAGAAATGAGCTCGGAGCAATTGCTTTGCGTAAACCTCAGCGGTCGTGGCGACAAAGACGCCATGGAGGCCGCTCGTTTGATGGGTGTCAGCGGATTGCCCGATCTGACTTTTTCATGAGAAGCATGACCGGTTATGGACGAGCTCAAGCAGTCATGTTCGAGCGCTCCATCGTCTTCGAACTTTCTTCCGTAAACAAGCGAGGCTTTGAATTTTTGCTTCACGCTCCCAAGGAATGGCAGTTTTTTGAAAGAAAAGCGGGCCAACTCGTTCGTTCCGCAACGGAAAGGGGAAGACTCAGACTAGCGATCCATCTTCATCCTATTTCCCCTGATGCTCTGTCTTCAGCTGCGAACAATCCAACCCAAGTCGCTCATGCACTCGACGGATTGAAAACGTTATGCGCAAGCTGTGATGTTCCTTTCTCCCCATCGACGGATTTGATTCATCGAATCGCGTGCGCCTTCAACGAAGAGCCTCGCATCCCGCCGTTGGACGAGGTCGAGGATCTCCTGATCGAAAAAACTCAGGTTTCTCTCGATCAAATGATGAACATGAGAGAGGAAGAGGGAAAAATTCTGGCAGCAGATCTTCGCAATCGCTCCGCCCGATTGCTTGAAATGGTATTGGAGGCGGAGGCCTTGGCCCATGGCTTGCCTCGTCTCCTGAAAGAACGTTTGCTGCAAAGACTAAAGGAGAGCAACCTGGAGATTGATTGCGAAAATGAGGCCGTTTTGAGAGAACTGGCGTTGTATGCGGATAGGTCTGACGTTTCCGAAGAAATTACTCGCATACGCAGTCATTTGCAGCAATTGGAGGGGTCCTTGTCCAGTGACGATCCCATAGGAAGAAAACTGGAATTCATCATTCAGGAGCTCGGCAGGGAATTCAATACCTTGACGTCCAAATCCTTGCGAGCGGAGATTTCCAGCTTGGCGATTGAAGCGAAGGTGGAATTGGAAAAAATTCGCGAACAGGCAATGAACCTAGAATAAAATCCATCCATCCAAGTTCATGCCTTTTGATCCTTTAATCCCTCCTTCGTGGCGCCTGAGCACTTGAGCGAATCGGAGACACCTAGAAACAAGTAAAAGAACGCTCCCAAGAACAGGGCCGAATCAGCGACGTTGAAAATCGGATAATCGTATTCGACAAGAGGCAGGTATACGTCGATGAAGTCGACCACTTCAGCAGGTTCGCGAAACAACCGGTCGGACAAGTTTCCAGCGATGCCTCCGCAGATCGAGCCAAAAAGATACTGCAAGGGTATGCGTTGAATCTCCAGTTGCTTGCGAAAGAGGAAGATGGACAGCAGCGCGACTGCGGCAAGAACCGTCAAGGCAACCGGATAATCCGAAAAAAGACTCCAGGCAGCGCCGGGATTGGTCACGTAGGTCAGTTCAAGAAAGGCATGGGGACCGGTGATCCAATCAAGGACCAGCACCGGTTCATTACGCAATTCGACGGAGCGAGCCACTACCCATGCCTTGGTCGACTGATCCAATAAGAGAACCCCGAAAAAAAGGATCCAAAATCGAAGGTAACCCTGGAAAGAGGTTTTAATGGAAATTCGGCTAGTTAGTCTTCTTGACCCATCGTAGAGTCGGAGAGCGTGGCAAAAGAGCCTGCCGAGGAATCTCTTTCTCGATTTCTGCTGCGCTCCATGTGGTTTTGTCCTTCAAGGGAATAACGGGTAAAAGGCACGGCATTCAAACGATTCTTGCTGATGGGTTTCTTGGTTTCTTGACAAATTCCGTAAGTACCATCGAAGATTCTATCAATGGCATCTTCAATTTCCTCCAATGCTTCATGATCATTGGCAACCATGGACAAAGCAAGATCACGATCAAAGGTCTCGGTTCCGGCATCACTGGAATTCAGAGACAATTCACCCGACTCTCTGGCAGAGGTTCCGATCGTTTGCACGGAACGCTCATCCAGCGAGCCTTTCAAAGTGGAACGCATCGACATAAGGGATTTGTAGAAACTCATCCATTGCTTAGGCACCTTCTTCTCGTCTCGAATCGGACGCGAGACGCCAACTGAAGTTCCACCGAAGCCCAATATATCTTCGATGGATGCGGTAATGACGCGCTTGACCTTGGAATGCTTGGTCGCTTTGGAAGCCTTGACTTTGGGCAAGGCCGCCTGCGACTTGCTTTCCGCCACGGGTTTGGATGACTTCGTCTTCGACTTGAGCAGCGAAACGATATCGTCAAACGAAAAGCTGAGCGAATCCGAATTTGATTCCTGCTCCATATGCTTGCGGTTCTTCGATGCAACTTCGCGAACTTTTTGCAGGGAGCTTGTCTCCGCGTTACCTTCGGAACGAACTTTGGGAGACCTCACTGCGGGCTTGGTTCGATCAGGAGCGCCTTTCTTGGCTGCCCCACCCTTCGGAACCGATGGCTTGGGGATTCTCTTGCCTTTTAAAGCTTTGGCAGAAGCCTTCGAACCGGAGGAACTCACAGATTTTTTTCTTGAATTGTCCTTTGCCGATCCAGGTTTCGATTGTACGGATTTTACGGAAGGAGCCGACAGTGCGGAAT
This sequence comes from Opitutales bacterium, assembly GCA_038105525.1. GTDB lineage: Bacteria > Verrucomicrobiota > Verrucomicrobiia > Opitutales > Seribacteraceae > Chordibacter. The sequence goes on from JAYOCQ010000019.1 coordinate 35,567, forward strand.
CAACCTTTTTGACTTTTTTAGCACTAGCCTTGGCTTTTGGCTCTTTCGCAGAATTCGACTCAGGGGTTTGCTTTGCTTTCTTTTTCAGGGGGCTCATTGGAATGAAAATCGCACAATAAAGTTTCAGCCAAGCTTGGCAAGCACTTCGGCGCATCGAGGAGAAACAGGGCCCCAAGGGTTGACTTCAATCAATTCAGGCACCCAACGCCAACTTCTGGGACATTTGAATCCAGAAGCATGTCGAGCGACGACGCTATCGGGTTCGCTGTCCGAAATTTCCACAACGACAACCTTGGAAACAATGAACAACTCTGCCAACTCATCTTCGGTTTTGTTCAAAAGTGCGGCATGCAACGAGCTTTTCGAGGAGATGCGTAGTTCCAACTCCGCATCCAGCGACTGTCCGATTTCCTTGCGTGAACGCAGTTCCTCCAAAGCCTCGTTTACCTTGGCATCCTTGAAAGCCAGTAGTTTTCCAACGTCTTCGGCAAGTCTGATCCCCGAACCCAATTCGATGGGCAGGGGCCAATCCTCAAGGCAAAGCGCCTCTTCCGAAAATTCCTTGCCCGCTCGCGCGAAAGACCACGCCTCGTCTGCGATGAAGGGAACAAACGGACCCATCAGTTTGACCAACGATTCGAAAACCAGGCAAATGGCGGATTGGGAGGACCGTCTGAGCGAGTCCTTGGCATGCAGGGTATACAAGCGATCCTTGATGACGTCGTGATAAACCGAGGACAAGATGCTCGAACAAAACCGATTGATCGATTGTATGGCTCTGTGAAGTTCATAATTCTCACACGCCAGTGAGACCTCATTGATCAACTGGTTGGTTTGATTTAAAACCCAAAGGTCGACCATCGACATTTCCTCTACCGCAACCCAGTCATCCGATCTGCTGAAATCATCCAGCGCGCCCAATTGAAAACGTATTGAATTTCTCAGGGTGCGATAGGCTCGAACCGCTTGGTCGAGTATTTCATCAGACAAGGGAATATCCCTCCTGAAGTCCTCGGAACAGACCCAGAGACGCAAAACGTCCGCTCCATACTTCGTTACGTAAGAATCGGCAGTCTGAGGCTTGCCATCACTTTTGGATATCTTCTTGCCTTCCCCGCTTACCACGAATCCATGAGTGAGGATTCTACGAAAGGGAGGCGCCTTGCGAGAAACCATACTAGTCCACAAAGAGCTTTGGAACCAACCGCGATGCTGATCACTTCCTTCCAAATACAAATCTGCAGGCCAACTCGTATTCTCATTGTTGAGCAGCACGGCCCGATGACTGCACCCTGAATCAATCCAAACGTCAAGGGTATCATTGCCCTTGGTCAATTTTCGGTCTCTCCATTGATCTGGCAGATCAAATCCATCCAGCAATTCTTCTGCGCTCTTGGAAAACCAAAGGTTAGAGCCCTCATGAGAGATCTTGTCTGCCAGAAACTGGATAAGGTTTGAATCGAGCAAAGCATTTCCATTCTCATCAAAGAACACAGGAATTGGAACACCCCAGGATCGCTGTCTGGAAATGCACCAATCGGGACGCGCCTCAAGGAATCCATGAATTCGGTTCCTTCCCCACTCGGGAATAAATGACACGTCCTTTAACCCATTCAGACAACGCTTGCGTAGATTCTCCTTGTCCAAGGCGACAAACCACTGATCCATGGCCCTGAAAATAACGGGTGACTTACTTCTCCAGCAGTGCGGATACTGGTGATGGTGCTCTTTTAGCGCAAGCAATGAACCAACCGAGCGGAGGATCTGAAGAACCGCATGATTGGCCTTCGAGCCATCCTGCTTTTCCAAAACGGAAATGCCAACCAAATCGGGTGGAATTTGTCCATCGTCCAAATACTTTCCGCCATCATCCAGCGGACAATAAATTTCCAATCCATGTTCCAGACCAGTGAGGTAATCATCCAGACCATGACCAGGGGCAATATGCACGCAACCAGTTCCCGTATCCATGGTCACATACTCGGCGCAAACCACTTTGCTCTCCCGATCGATAAAAGGATGAAGAGCGACCTTGCCCGCTAAATCCTCTCCGGCGCAAGTTCTCCCAATCGAATATTCCGAAAAACTACACTCCTTGGTGAACGCCTCCACTCGTGGCTGAGCAATCCAATATGCATCACCGTCGACCTTAATTTCACAATAAGTCTCTCTGGGATGTACGGCAACCGCAAGGTTGGCTGGCAACGTCCACGGGGTGGTCGTCCAGATTACAAGGTATGCGTTATCGATTTCACCCTTAATCTGAAAGCGTACGTAGATAGATGGACTGACATGATCCTGGTATTCGATTTCCGCCTCCGCAAGAGCTGTCTGGCAAGGGATTGACCAGTAGACTGGTTTTTTACTGCGGTAAACAAGTCCTTGATTCACAAAATTCGCAAAAGTACGAATAATCTCAGCTTCATAAGCCGGATCCATGGTGCGGTATTCCTTTTCCCAGTCTGCAAGCACCCCCAACCGCTTGAACTGACCACGCTGGGATTCGATGTAACCTTTGGAAAACTCCTCGCATTCCTGACGCAACTCAACGGAATCGAACTCCTTATGCGATGCTCGAAGCTTTTTGGTTACCTTGTGCTCGATAGGTAGCCCATGACAATCCCACCCCGGCAAGTAAGGGCAGTAAAACCCTCTTGCGTTTTTGTAACGCAAAATTGAATCCTTGAGGATTTTGTTGAGGGCAGTTCCAACATGAATATCCCCGTTAGTGAAGGGTGGTCCATCATGAAGAACGAAAGATTTTCCATCATGATTTTTCTTCTGCATTTTCCCATAGAGACCAGCTTCTTCCCAGTGCTTCATGCGGGCAGGCTCCCTTTCCACCGCATTTGCGCGCATGGGAAAGTCAGTTTTGGGAAGATTTAAGGTATCTTTTAAGTTTTCACTGGAATTCATTTTTCTCATGTTCGCGCGCAAGGGGAAAAACGATGTAGGAATAAATCGCCAAGTCAAGGGCGGATGGAGACATACCATCGAATCTACTTGCCTGTTCAGGTTCCAATATCCACCCTTGCCAACTTTTAATTAATGTACGAATTACTGGATAATTGGATTTCTCCATGGTTGATTGAATCTTTCGGGCTTTATTTTCTATCCCTTTGCCTTTGCATAGTCATTGGTTTCTACCTTCTCATCAAAGGAGGGGACTGGTTAAGCGATCACAGTTCAAACGTAGCTTTTCTGATTGGAATACCTCCAGTGGTGGTTGGACTGACCATTGTTTCAATTGCCACCTCCACTCCGGAACTCTTTACTTCCATCTCTGCGTTGCGAAGTGACTCACCCGGCCTGATTCTCGGTAATATAATCGGTTCAAACATTGCAAATATTGGCCTGATTCTTGGAATCGCTCTTCTACTTGGAACCGTTCCCACCAAAGATGCTGTATCATTTGCCCAGCGCGTATGCCTAGTCACGGTTACTTTGGTTTTTTGCGCTTTTCTTTCTTTCTCCCCCAACCAGGAAATAGGCCTTGCAGCAGGTTTGCTTTTACTTGGCTTTATCCTGACGTACCTCGTCGTCATTACCCTTCACGCCTTAGGCAATAAACAAAGATCCTTTGGAAGAGAAGGTGCAGAAACCTCCAATACGGCGAACTTTCCCCTTGGTCTATCAATAATCGCGCTCATCATTTCCACCGCTGCCTTATGGGTGGGAGCGGACTCCTTGGTATTTGGTTCCAAAAACCTTGCTCAACTAGCTGAAGTGCCCGAAGAATTGATTGGATTCACTCTGCTTGCAATTGGAACAAGCCTACCGGAATTAGCAGCATCAATCAGTCTTCTCCGAAAAGGAGAAACGACAATGTTGCTGGGAAATATCGTAGGGTCCAATCTTTTTAATCTTTCTCTCATTGGCGGACTAGCCGGCTTAATGGGACCGGTGCGCATTGGATCAGCAAACCCATGGATAGATTATCTCTTTTTATCAATCGTCACTTTTCTGATCACTTTTTGGTTGAAAGGAAAAACCTTAACCAGAAAAGAGGGTATCTTACTTTTGATTATTTACACCGCAGCATGCTGCAGCACATGGCTGCTTAATTCATAATGAATGCCTCACCGGTTATAAAACCGGCTAGGTGATCCTGAATTCAAAAGTCAGGATTTTTCTCCGACTTGAAAGCGGAGAAATTTCTCAACCTTCAAGGAAGAACCAACTTCTTTGCCAACACCCTCAACGTAAAGTTGGATGGATTGATCTGGATTTTTTACAAAAGGTTGTTCGAGCAAACAAGCGGTTGCGTAGAACTTTTCCAATTTTCCGTTTACGATTTTTTCGATGGCGGGAGGAGGTTTGCCTTCAGCTTGAGCCTGCGCGATATCCTTTTCCTTTTCGACCAAGTCGGCCGGCACCTCTTCACGATTTACGCAAACGGGAGAAGTGGCGGCAACGTGCATGCACAGATCCTTGGCCAACTCAACAAGCTTGGGATGCCCGAGTACATCCGGGGAATCTACAGAGAGGGAGAGAATGACCGCAACCTTGCTGCCGGTATGAACGTAAGACTCAACAAGACCGTTTCCTTCTACGGAAAGGATTTGAGACCTGGAAATTTGAATGTTTTCTCCGATTTTGGCAACCTGCTCGGTTCGCATTTCCTCAAGGTTTTCTTCCGGATTGTCCAGAAGAATTCGAGCAACCTCTCTTGCGAAAAGTACGAAATCTTCGTTCTTGGCCACAAAATCAGTCTCGCAGTTTACCTCTACCAAAATTGCGTTCCTGGCATCTGAGGAAATGCATTGTGAGATGATTCCTTCTGCAGCCGTTCTGCCGGACTTTTTGGCGGCAGTAGCAATTCCTTTCTTGCGAAGGATGGAGATTGCCTCATCCATGTCTCCGTTGCACTCGGAAAGGGCGCGCTTGCAATCGATGAGACCGGCTCCGGTTTTTTCCCGCAAAGCCAACACACTGTCTTTGGTAATAGTCATTTCAAATATTTTTAATTAGGTTTGGCGAATACCGATTAATCCGCATCCGGTTTTTCAGAAGTTTCTTCTTCCGGCTGTGAAGCCATGGTAGTCGCAACCTCAACGGATTCCTCTCTTGTTTCGGGTGAAACCAGTGGTTTGTCCCGGTTTTCAAACTCGAGTTCCTCATATCCTTCAGGCAAGGTCACCTCAGGTTCGTCTTCATTATCGAGGAAATCAGGTTCCTGAGCAAGAGGAGTGATGTCTTTGCGTTTCGTGGGAGCCTCAACCCGTTTGGAAATACCTGATTGTATGGCCTCGAGGATGACGTCGACGATGATGCGAATGGACTTGGTGGAGTCGTCGTTTCCGGGAATCGGGTAAGAAAGCAGTGATGGGTCTGAATTGCTGTCAACAAGGGCCACTACGGGAATTTTCAATCGATTGGCTTCGGCGACAGCAATTGACTCATTGAACGAATCGATGATGAATAAGGCGCCGGGAAGACCGTTCAAGTTGAGCAAGCCTTCGAAATCGCGACTCATGCGGACCATTTGACGCTTGATTGCAGCGCTTTCCTTCCCGTGCATTTTCTCAAGACTTCCGTCTTCTTCCATGCGAAGGAATTTTTTGTATTTGGCAATGCTTGCGGAAACGGTTTCGAAGTTGGTCAGGGTACCGCCCATCCAGCGATTGACACAGAAAGGCATATTGGTGGCGGAAGCAAGCTCACGAACAGGCTGCACAGCCTGTCTTTTGGTTCCTACGAGAAGTACCTGCTTGCCTTGAGACACGATTTGCTCAATTGCTTGAGAGGCTTTTTCGAGCAAATCATAGGTTTTTTCCAAGTTAATAATGGATATGCCATGACGATTATCGTAGACAAATGGTTTGGACTTGGGGTTCCAACGGCGAACTTGATGCCCAAAATGGACTCCGGCATCGAGGAGATCTTTTACGGAAACGTTCATAATGATGTGGGTTCAAAGCCCGCCCCGAACGAGTGGACGGGAGAAATGATTTTCTTTTGGTGGGTGTTGATTGGATTAAGTTGGGAGCAGGGGCAGGATTTGAACCTGCGACCTTCAGGTTATGAGCCTGACGAGCTACCAGACTGCTCCACCCTGCTACAAAAGGATCCAAATTATAATAAATTGTTGGCAAGGCAACGAAAAACTTTTTTCTCGCCCGCCCAGATCGCTGTCTTAATCTAGTGATTATGGTCGAATTAAATGAAGCGATTGACTTTTGCGACCGTCGTGTCCGCCTTGATGAAATTCCTGATTTTCCTGGAGCCCACAATGGCTTGCAGTTGGAAAACAACGGCGAGGTAACCAAATTAGGGGCCAGTGTTGACGCCGGCTTGGTCCCTTTTCGCCTCGCGATTGAAAAGAAGATCGATCTTCTGATCTGCCACCATGGAATATTCTGGACTCCTCCCCTGCCCCTTACCGGTTCCAATTACGAAAAAATCAAACTTTGCATGGATTCGAACCTCGCAATCTACGGATGCCACCTTCCTCTGGATTGCCATCCTGAAATTGGTAACAATACGATTTTAGCTGAAAAACTCGGACTGGAACCCAGTGGTAGCTTTCTGCCTTACGAAGGGGTGGACGTCGGCCTGCTTACCACAAGTTCATATGACCGGCAGGAACTTCGTGAAAGACTGAACGATCTGTTTCCCAATGGATACCAAGCTATGGAATACGGGACCGGAAAGCCCGAAAAAATCGCCATTCTCACAGGTTCCGGTCAAAGCGCAGTCGACAAGATTCTGGATTCTGGGGCAGATACGCTGATTACCGGCGAACTCAAGCAACATCATTTCAACATTGCACAGGAACAGGAACTCAACCTATACGCCTGCGGCCACTATGCCACGGAGAGATTCGGAGTGGATGCCTTGGCGAAAGAAGTGGCCCGAAAGTTCGACCTCCCCTACGAATTCGTGGAAACGAACTGTCCTCTTTGAAGATAACTTCCTGGATTGCGAAGATGTTCAGATTAGCATTGGATAGATTAAATGAAGAAGATTGGACTTTTAAACGGACCTAACTTGGACCGCTTAGGCAAGCGGGAACCCGAGATATATGGCTCGCAAACCCTTCAGCAAATTGTGGATGAGACAAAATCTCTAGGGCAAAAGATCGGGTGTGAAGTGCATGCTTTTCAATCCAATCATGAAGGTGCCATTATTGATCAAATCCATAGCTGGGCGGATGCTGGTTTTGATGGTCTTATCATAAACCCCGGTGGATTCACCCATACCAGTGTTGCCCTGCGAGATGCAGTCGTTGCATCCGGGCTTGTCACCATTGAGGTTCATCTATCCAACATTCACGCAAGAGAGGACTTCAGGAGCAAATCCCTGCTTTCCGGAATCTGCAAGGGCGTGGTTGCGGGAATGGGAGCATCAGGTTACTCCTATGCGCTTAAATACCTGTCCGATTGCGCTTAAGCAGCCCCATCTCCCAAAAAGAAATCGTTTCCTTTGTCATCGGTAATGATAAAGGCAGGAAAATTTTCCACCTCGATCTTACGAATCGCTTCCATGCCAAGATCTTCGTATTCAAGCAGTTCAACTTTCTTAATGCAATTCTGGGCGAGCCGGGCGGCCGAGCCACCGATACTGCCCAGGTAAAAACCGCCATGTTTTTTGCATGCCTGTACCACCATCTTGGAGCGGTTCCCTTTGGCCAGCATAACCATCGAGCCCCCCGCTTCCTGAAATTTATTGACGAATGCATCCATCCGACCGGCCGTGGTTGGGCCAAAAGATCCCGAAGCGTAGCCCTCTGGAGTCTTTGCCGGTCCCGCATAATATACGGGATACTGTTTGAAATAATCCGGCAATCCCTGCCCGGCATTCAATCGTTCGCGCAATCTGCTATGGGCCAAGTCTCGGGCAACTATTAAGGGACCATTGAGGGACAAACGGGTGCGGACCGGATGTTTGGATAATTCCTTCAGAACTTTTTCCATCCCGAGGTTCAAATCGATCTTCACTGCGTCTCCGTCTGATTCTGCTTCCGAATCATAAGCGGGAAGAAATTGGCTGGGGTTGGTTTCTAATTGCTCAAGAAAGACTCCTTCTTTGGTAATTTTACCCAAGGCCTGCCGATCAGCCGAACAACTCACCCCAATTCCAATGGGTAAGCTTGCACCATGCCTGGGCAATCGAATGACCCGTACATCGAGGCAAAAATATTTGCCACCAAACTGGGCGCCTATTCCCCGCTTTTGCGTCATTTCAAGTATTTTGCTTTCCATGTCCGGGCAACGGATCGCATGTCCCCGAGGATCACCCGAAACAGGCAAGTCATCAAGATATCGGGCACTGGCCAATTTTACTGTTTTTAGATTGGCTTCCGCCGAGGTCCCACCAATCACCACCG
>JAYOCQ010000020.1:0-43802 GCA_038105525.1 Opitutales bacterium
TTGAAAGGAACAGGTTGCGGGAACGTTTCGTGATCATCTTACGGGTCGTTTTGCGATTTATAAATGCGAGTTTTCGTAAAATTTGAAAAATCGTCGTCAGGTACGGCCAAACCGGATTCCCTGAGGATCGGAGAGACCCTCAGGACTTCCACCAGGGCCCTCTCTGATTTGTCTTCTAAGAACAAACCCAGAGATTTTCCCAAGGTCATGCCCGAGGTTTTGAAGGATAAAGAAAGCTTGTCCTGCAGGCATTGCGATGGACTGGCCTGAACGCAAGGTTGAAGGATCAATGAGGAAAGTGTCAGAATCAGCCCAAAAGAGACTGTTTTGAACGAGCGCAAAAAAACCTCAGGCCGGAGAATCCTGCCTGAGGCGTAAAAATTTTTGCTTGTACGAATATTTGAATCACTACGAACATCCCTTCCATTCAGGAAGATCGCAACATTTGATTGGAGCGATGGATATCCGATGACTTAAATATGTTGGATGTTTATAACGATAGGTTACGCGAGCGCCTAGCCTTTGTTGGTTGTTGTTAAGACAGAAAAAATTGATCGGTGTTTCAGGGAAACTTGCAGAACTGACGGTTTGCAGCCCTCTCTTGAGTGAGGAACTTGTGAAAAGAGTGAAATTCGGATTAGTGCATAAGGGAGAAGAGCGACAATTCCACTTAGCAAAAAACCAAGAAATAATACGAAGCAACAAGAAAAAAATCGAGAATTTCGTCTATTTATAATTTTTCTTAAAAAAATGTTACTTATTTACCATGCCTATAGGCAAGGCAACAGCGAAAAAAGAAAGCGAGAAATGCCTGAAATCGCGGTTTTCTACAAGAAGGTCGAATCCAAGGTGAATAAATCTTCGGTTCACTTAGATGGAGAACGAATCTCAGCCAAGGCGCAACGCGTCCTGGAGAAATTTTAAATCCTGAGGAAAACGTTCCTTCCACTCATGGATTCATTCGCTGAAGCCAGAGAGCGTGATGGTTTTTCCCGAACGAAAGGAATGATCGGCGGCAAGCACGATCTCGCTGGCCCGGACGGCGCTGTCCTGATGTTCCCTCAGGTCGGTTTTTTGCAGAATGCCGTCCAGAAAGAACAATTGTTCTCTTTTGCACAATTCATCGTGATCCGGTTCGTCGTCCAAATCTATGTATTCGTCAGCCTGCTGAAGCTCCCCATTTTCATTTTTTTGGGAGCGGTGAACTAAGATTCTTTCAGTCTGGGTATGAGCATCGACCGAGGATGATTTGCCACGAGCCGACGCATCTGAGGCCACGATACTGGCGCTGCCAAGTGGGCCTACCACGTCCTTTACGAAAAAGGCGGTCTCGCTCATCATGGGGCCCCAACCCGCTTCGTACCAACCGACGCTGCCGTCCTCGAAGGTGACCTGCAAGTGTCCGTAATTGATCTTATCTGCGGGAAGTTCGTCGGTTAATTGAGCTCCCAATCCGGAAACCCGCAATGGCTTGCACCCAGTCATCTGGCACATTACGTCCACGTAATGCACCCCGCAATCCACGACCGGAGAGATGGAAGAGAGCAGGCTCTTGTGGGTTTCCCAGTTTTTTCCATAGGACTGCTGGTTTAAATTCATTCGCATGACCAGTGGTTTTCCAAGCGTCTTGGCAACCTCGACGAATTTTATCCAACTGGGATGCTGACGCAGGATGTAGCCTACCACCAAGGCCTTGCCTTTGGATCTGGCCAAATCGACCAGCTCCTGGCACTGCTTGGCGCTTTCAGCAAGGGGTTTTTCAGTAAAAACGTGACAGCCCGCTTCCAAAGCCATCTTGGCAAAGGGATAGTGGGTGTCGGGATAAGTGGATATGCAGACCGCGTCGGGTTTTAGTTCTGCCAGCGCCAGTTCATAATCATTGGCAACCGGCGTGCCTTTCGGCAATTCAGCCATCAGGGATGCCCGGGACTCCGGCTTGCGGGTACAAACCGCTGCAATCTCGAATTCCGGTATGGAAGCGTAGGCCAGGGCGTGGGAACGGCCCATGTTGCCGGCGCCCACGACCAACACCCGGATTTTATTCTGTTCAGTCATGCGATTGAAATTGTGGGTTAGTCAATCAGCGGGCAATCCAATCCGAGGGGCGGTGTTTCTTGACCAGTTCATCCTGAATTTCGGAAACGTGACGGTAGTATTCCTGATAATTGAGGTTTTGAGCGGCTGCTTCATCCAAAACCACGCTCACCCTCTCGTGCATCTGCAACGCGGATGCAGGACAGAAAGATGAAACAGGACCTTCGATCATGTCACGAACCGCCTCCGCCTTGTTCTCGCCGCTGGCGACGAGCAGGATGCGGCGGGTTTCCAAAATGGTGCCGATTCCCATGGTGATGGCCAGTTTGGGCTGAAATTCATCGGGACCGAAAAAGCGGGAATTATCCTCCACCGTCTGCTTGGTTAGTGTCTTTAAACGGGTGCGGGAACGAATGCTGGAGGTGGGTTCGTTAAATCCGATGTGACCGTCCGTACCGATCCCAAGCACCTGGAGGTCAATCCCTCCGGCATCAGCGATCTTTTGTTCAAAGGCGGGGCCTGCATCCATGGGGTTTTCCATGGTGCCGTCGGGTACGTGCGTGTTCGCTTTGTCGATGTCCAAGCCATCGAAGAGATTCAGGTTCATGAAGGTGCGATAGCTCTGCGGGTGGTCTGCAGGGATTCCGACGTATTCATCCAGATTGAAGGTGCGAACCTCGGAAAAGGAGAGGCCGTGCACTTGATGACGAAGGATCAACTCACGATAGAGACCGAGCGGGCTGGATCCGGTGGCCAATCCAAGAATGGTATCGGGAAAGGTGCGAATTTGGGCTTCTACAAGGTCGGCGCAGCGTTTGGCTACCTCCTTTTCGGTTGGAAGAATGATGATTTCCATTGGCTGATATTCCGCTCAAATGAATTTGGTCAGGCCGGGTTTGGGTACATCGGGTACGGCCAACGGTTGATTGAAGTCAAGATGGGGTGGGGTGAGGTCCTCCTGGGAATTGAGAGCCTGTTGAAAGGATAGTTTCTTGCCGGTATAAGCGACCATGCGTCCCAGGATTGCCACCATCGTACTGTTGGCTGCACGCTCTCCGTCATTGATCGGATTGCCGGAGCGAATGGAAGCAATCAATTCCTCGTGCTCCGTCCTGTACATGTCGTTGTTTGATCCGGAATAGCGCCAAGGTGTTTGATCATCTGCCATGATCGCGTGTCTGTTTTTGGCGCTGCAAAATCCTTTTGTACCAAAAATCTCCACTTCGTAACTTCCTTGAGTTCCGTTTTGCTGGCGGGAAAAATGATAGCCACGGGCGCCATTGGCCCATTTGTATACGATGGCAAAATGGTCGTAGATATTGCCGTAGCGGTCGGAGTCGTCGGGATAAACCTGCCTGCCGCCGCTTCCTTCGGCTTCGATGGGAAGTTCCTCGCCCATGGCCCATTGCATCATGTCAATGGAATGCACCGCCTGTTCTACAATAGAGTCGCCAGCGAGCCACAAATGCTTGGGCCAGTTGCGCATCTGGATTTCCAGATCGCTTTGGGTGCCGGTACGACCGCGGTTTCCGCCCACCTCTCCGGCGTTGTAGGTGCTGTACATGGCATTGACCTCACCGACGGCGCCATCGAGAACGCGAGAAAAAACCTCTCTTTTGGGGTAATTGTAACGCCAGCAAAATCCGGACATGAATCCAAGATTCTTCTCCTTCGCCTTTTGGGCCAGTTCGATGACCTTGCGGATACCGGGAGCGTCGACCGCAACCGGTTTTTCATAAAAACAGTGAATTCCCTTTGCCACAGCATACTCGAGTTGAGCAGGGCGGAAAGCTGGCGGGGATGCGAGGATGACGTAGTCCAAGCCGGCATCGATCACTTTTTTGTAACAATCAAATCCGGTGAATTTGTTTTCTTCGCTCACTTTGTAACGGTTTCCGCAAACTTTGGCTAGGTGAGCGCTGCGTTGGTTGATCCGGTCCTCAAAAAGATCACCGATGGCGACCAGTTCCACCTTGGGATCGGCCGCCATGGCATTGCCCACGGCGCCGCATCCCCTTCCACCGCATCCGACCACACCAATCCTGATAGGCTTGTCATCGGCAAAGCCTTGGGCGACGTAGGGGGCGAGCATTGCCCCGGCAGACAGAATGCCGCTGTTTTTGACAAAGGATCTACGGGAGAGGCTGAATTCGTTCATTTTTTTTCTTTGAGTCGATTGTAAGAGCATAAGGCAACCCGCGAACCCTATTGCGGGCAACCAAAATGATATCACGAAGGAAAGATTTTTTCATCCCTTCCTTTGTCTCAAATATCTCATTTATTGTCTTTATTGGCTCGAAGTAGTGTTAAAAATGACGTTTCATGGCAAAATGAGAGCTAGTTTCGAGCCCTTGACCCTGGATGGAGAATCTTCTTACCGGTACATTGAAATCGACCGCGAGCATGGGTTTGACGGGCACTGGCATTACCATCCGGAATATGAAATCAAATGGGTCCGCGACGGAGCAGGCCAACGAATGGTGGGAGATCACCTTGAATCTTTTGGATCAAACGATCTGGTTCTCGTGGGTTCAAACCTGCCCCATTGCTGGCGCACCGATCCGGAATACAGGGGGCGTTCGAGAGCCAAGCTGCTGCAATTCTCACCGGATTGTCTCGGCGAGAATCCGGAAATGGGCAAGATCAGGGAACTACTGGAAAAATCAAAGCTTGGTTTGCGTTTCAATCTATCGGAAAGAGGGACGATCGAACGGGTTGAGGAAGCCTTCGATCAACTGAAGGCTGCAAGCCAAGGAACTTGGCTTTCCTATGCTTGTTGGATTCAACTGTTAGGGCTTTTGACCGAGTTGTCCAAACAACCCTTGGCCACTGAGGGCTATGCCCTCAAGGAACCGGTTGACGATCGTTTGGCCCGTGTAATTGATTTTATATTCGAGCAGGTGGAGAGCCAGGTGTCGCCCTCCTTGTTCGAGCATTCGAGCGATTTGGTCTCGATGACTCCGGCTGCATTCAGTCGTTTTTTCAAAAGACACACCGGTCGTACTTTTTCGCATTTCGTAAATGAAGCGAGGATTGCCCGAGCCTGCCGTAGCCTGGTGGAATCCGAAGAAACGATCTTAACCGTTTCTCTGGAATGCGGTTTTGGCAGCCTCAGTCATTTCAACCGTGTGTTTGTGGGGCATAAGGGATGTTCGCCCGGTCGTTGGCGTGCCCGATTCAAGGCTGCCTGAGCTTGGAAATCGCCTCGATGCAGGTCCGGGCAAACCTTTGCCCTAAAACTTTATATCCATCTGCCGAGTAGTGCAGGTCATTGGAAATCATTCTACCCTTTCGGTTCAGCCCATCATTTAGGTCATCCGTGTTAACGAGGTGCCAGTTTTCCTTTTGTGTCGTTAGTTTCGACTGAACGTCTCGAACCTTCCTCCAGTGTGGATATTTCTTATTCTCCATGTCGAAATCGCTCAACCTTCCGATTACGAAAATCAATTCCTCCGGTTCCCAGTTTAAATCCTCAGCCAATTGGGCGTGCAGACCGAGGAGCGCTTTTTCATAAAGATCACCCCATCCCATCCTCGCATCTCTTTCTCCCTGCATCCAAAGAAAGCAAACGCTTTTAATCTTCTCACCCTTGATTAAAGGCATGGTCTTTTGCAAAAGATCGTCATAAATATCCCCTGATTCTTCAGGCTTGTTTCCATCCGGGGCCTTCCACCCTTTCCACCATCTGTGAATTGGTTTCCCTCCGATGGCATGCTGCAGGATGATTACGTTTTCTCTTCCATACGCATCTTCGATCATGGGAATAAAAGCTTCCTGCGGACGGTGGCCCTGCATATTGGACTGACCGGAAAGCAAAAAGAGCCTTTTGGCGGGCAATTCAAAAGTGGAGCAAGCAAAAAGAAAGAATATGAAAAGGTTATGCGTTGATTTCATTGAAAATTATCAGGAAGCGATCGGGGAAGCTTTGATGCGGTTTTTGAGAAACGAAAAAATTCCAAGCGCCCCCCAACAAAGCCCAAAATAAACGAGGGAATAGAGCCAGCCCCCAAAAAGAGCCATCATTTTGGGACCACCGTCTGCTGCCCATTCATCCCAAACTTCTTTCTGTTGTTCCTTGGGGACGAAACTGGCGTATTCATAAAGGTAATCAAAACGAAGCATGGTTGCCCAAAGAATAAGCCCCCATCCAATTAGACAAAACAGGAGGCAGCTTGCCCAGGTGGGCAACGGGGATTTCTTGCAATATCTTAAAAGCAGAAGGAGGGGAGGTACAAGATACCAAACAGCCAATGCCGGCAGCGAATAATTGAAGGGCTCAGTTGCTTCCATGAAGCTTGAAGCCAAGACTAATGATTCCGAGATTTCAAGAAACTTAGCTTCTTTGCCATCCACCCAGTGGCTAGCCAAGCAAGAAAGTACAAGAGGGCGAGCATCCATCCACCAAACAGGGCGCCGGTCATGCTGGCTCCGTCCGTTGCCCATTTTTTCCAAGCCTCTTCTTTTTCAGGTCCTTCGGGTAATGATTGAGCCAATTCCTTGAGGTAATCGAAATAGAGCCAGGTGGCCAAATTAACCAGCGCCCATCCAAGAATGGTAAAAAGGATCATCGATGCCCACAGGGGCAAACGAAACTTCCCGAAAAACCTTGGCAGGATCAGGGCAGGCGGAATGAGTGAAAAGATGCCCCAAATAACAAGGTAAGTTGAAATCGGACCAAGACTTGGAGGAAGAAAGCTCGGGGCCATAGCAAAATGGACCTTACGCTTCCTCGGCGATCGATTTGATCTTGAGGTCCCTGAGCTGACGGTCGGTTGCTTCTCCCGGACTGTCGGTCATCAGATCCTGTCCTTTTTGGGTCTTGGGGAAGGCAATGACGTCGCGAATACTGTCACGGTTGCAAAGGATGGTAACCAAGCGGTCCAATCCCAAGGCAATTCCTCCATGCGGGGGAGCTCCATAGGAGAAGGCCTCCAGCATGTATCCGAAACGGCTCTGCACCACCTCGGCTGGAATCTTGAGCACGTCCTCGAACACTTTCTTCTGCACTTCGGGCTGATGGATTCGAATGCTGCCTCCACCAAGTTCCACCCCATTGAGTACGATATCGTAATGCTGACCGCGGACCTTCTTTGGGTCGGATTCAAGCAAAGGTAAATCCTCTTCCACCGGAGCAGTAAAGGGGTGATGCGATGCCACGTATCTGCCTTCCTCTTCCTCGTAGTGCATCAGGGGAAAATCAATCACCCAGAGAAATTTCCAATCCTTGGGGTCGCGTAATTTTTGTCCGCGCTTTTCCAGCAGGGTGGCTGATTCCAAACGAACCCGGCCAAGAATGTTGCAGGAACTTTCCCAGGCTCCGGCAGCGAAGAAGACCACATCGCCATCTTCCACCTGAAGGCGGTCGCGAAGGGCGTTCATTTCATCATCGGAGAGGAATTTAAGGATGGGAGATTTCCACTCGCCGTTCTCGGATTTGATAAAAGCCAGTCCTTTGGCGCCGAGGGATTTGGCTGTTTCCTCCAAGTGTTTCAACTCTCCTTGAGTGAGATCGGCAAGTCCTTTGGCATTGAATGCCTTGACCACGCCACCGGATTCCACTGCACCGGCGAACACCTTGAAGCCGGAGGTGCGGAACTCCTCGCAAAAGTCCTGAATTTCCATCCCGAATCGCATGTCCGGCTTGTCGGACCCAAAACGATTCATCGCTTCATCGTAGGGCATGCGCAGGAATGGAGTGTGAATTTCCTCCTCCAGAGTTTCCTGCCACACGGTTTTTAAGAGTCCTTCAATCAGGGCATACATGTCCTCGCGGTCGATGAAGGACATCTCCAGGTCCACCTGCGTGAACTCCGGTTGGCGATCGGCCCGCAAATCTTCGTCGCGAAAACAACGAGCCAGTTGATAGTAGCGCTCCACTCCCGCCACCATCAGCATCTGCTTGTACTGCTGGGGGGACTGGGGAAGGGCGTAAAATTTTCCGGGATTTAAACGGCTGGGGGTAAGGAATTCTCGGGCGCCTTCGGGCGTGCTCTTGAAAAGCACCGGAGTTTCGACTTCCAAAAATGACTGGTCATTGAAATACTTGCGAATGGCATGGGAAGCCCGGTGCCTGAGTTTGAGGGCATGAAGATTGGGCTGGCGACGCAAATCGAGGTAGCGATAAGTCAGTCGCAGATCTTCGCTTACCTTGTCGGCCGAATCATCTAGGGGAAAGGGGGGAGTCTTGGATTGGTTGTGAACGAGAATTTCGTTGGCGAAGAGTTCGACCCCTCCGGTGGCTAAAGATGGGTTTGTCGTGCCTTCTTCACGGGAACGCACTTCACCGGTCACTTCAATCACACTTTCCGGTTTTAACTTGGGAAACAAGGATGAAAGGGTGGGGTTTTCCGGATCAAGCACCACCTGTGTCTTTCCCTCCCGGTCGCGCAAATCGAGAAAGAAAACGCCTCCGTGATCTCGCAGGGAATCGATCCATCCGACTAGCGTGGCGGCTGTTCCGGCGTTTTCCTTGCGGAGTTCGTTGCAGTGATGCGTTCTTTTCATAAGATGTCGTTTGAAAACGCAGAATCATACCCGATGGGAACTACCTTGGCAAGCGGGATGAGGAGCGCCTGTCTGAGGTGAAATTATTGATTACCCGCTTTTCTCCCGCCCGCTTTTTCGATATGAACGATTTCATATGGCACGATTAAACACCAATTACGACAAGCTTGCCGCAGGTTACCTCTTTCCCGAGATAGCTCGTCGCACCAACGCATTTCTGGAACAAAATCCAGGTGTCCAGGTCCTTCGACTTGGAATCGGCGACACTACGGAACCCATTGTTTCAGAGGTCATAGAAGGCTTGAAAAAAGGAGTCGATGATTTGGCGAGAACCGAAACCTATTCGGGTTACGGACCATCGGAGGGAGTATTGCCCCTGCGCCAAGCGTTGGCCGAATTCTACGCCCAGCGCGGCGTCAAATTGGATCCCAGCGAATTTTTCGTTTCCGACGGAGCCAAATCCGACTCCGCCAACGTTCAGGGCATCTTCTCCCAAGATTCCGTGATTGCGGTTCAGGACCCCGCCTATCCGGTTTACGTAGACAGCAACGTCATTGCCGGGCGGACCGGAAAGGCAACCGATTTCGGATACGAGGGGCTCGTCTACATGCCCTGCACGGAGGAAAACGGCTTTTTTCCGGAACTCCCTTCAACCAAGGTAGACGTCATTTATTTGTGCAGTCCAAACAATCCTACCGGGGCCGTTGCCACCAAAGAGCAGCTCAAATCCTTCGTCGATTACGCCAATGATCGAAAAGCGATCATTCTTTTCGACTCCGCTTATTCGGCCTTCATTACCGATCCTGATCTCCCTCGATCCATTTACGAAATCGAGGGGGCCCATACTTGCGCCATCGAAATGAACAGTTTCTCCAAGACCGCGGGTTTTACCGGTGTCCGCTTGGCATGGACCATTGTCCCCAAAACTCTGCGGACCGAAGATTCCGATCAGGGAAAGGCTCATGCTTTGTGGACCCGCCGTCAAAACACCTTCTTCAACGGAGCCTCCAACATCGTGCAAGCGGGGGGCCTGGCCGCTCTTTCGTCCGAAGGCAGGGCTCAAACGGATGCCCAAGTCGAATTTTATCTGGAAAACGCCCGAATCATCGAGGAGGGATTGACCTCCCTGGGCATAACCACCTATGGCGGAGGAAACGCGCCCTACGTCTGGTTGAAGACTCCGGGTGGTCTGAGTTCCTGGGAATTCTTCGACAAATTGCTCGGGGAGTGTCGGGTGGTTGGTACACCCGGTTCCGGTTTTGGTCCGGCAGGCGAGGGCTTCTTTCGGCTCAGCGCATTCGGGCACCGGGAGAACGTGGAAAAAGCCGTTCTTTCCATGCGAACCAACTTGGCGATCTAACGGGGCGTCTTTCCCTGACCTTGAAACGGAAAATTCCGCGAAAGGGTCACCTGTTGAAGGATCGGGCGATTCGGAGGTAGCGATTGGACTCTTCGTCCCCGAGCCCGAGAGACTGCGAAAGCCATTCTTCGGCTTTCGAATAGTCCTGCTCGACGCCTTGACCAAGAAAATGCATGATCCCAATGTAGCGAATCGAGGGAGGATCCTTGTCCAATGCGGCCTTGAGGAAATTTTCTCTGGCATCGTCAAACTGCTGTCGTTTGTAGTGCAGCAGTCCAAGCTCCCTGAGGGCGTCGGCGCGACCTTTGCCAGCGACCTCCTGGAGCATGCTTTCAGCAGTTTCCCGATCGTTTTCTATCGCCAATAGTTGCAAGGCCATTTCCACGGGGTCGTCGCTGGGTTCGTGTTTGATCTTTCGCGGCATGGGAACCTTCGGCTCCTTCTTCGAGGCCATTGAAAGAGGAGCTGGATTGCCCGCGGAGGATGCATAAGCCAAGCTGGCAACCGATTGCTTTTCCTTGGAGGGGATGGAGGAGGGGCGCTCGGGCGCTCGAACCAAGAGGTTTTCGAAGCGACGCAACTGTAGGGCGGCTTCTGCCGAGCCACCGTTGGCGGCCTGCCTGAGCCACTGAACTCCGTGGTCGAGGTTTCTTTCGATTCCATCACCTAAAGCCAGCTTCATTCCCAAGGTCAGTTGGGCCATTCCCAATCCCTTGTCGGCCGCAGCTCTTATCCAACGATTCGCAAAGTCGTTGTTTCTGGCAATGCCTTCTCCGGCGGAGTAAGCCATTCCGAGATAGAACATTCCCAAGGGAAGCTTTTGCCTTGCGGCAAGCGAACACCATTTGATGGCTTCTCCCGGGTCTCGGGGAGATCCGATGCCAGTGAAATAAATCATGCCCAAAGTTGCCTGCGCGGTTGCCAAACCCATCTCTGCCGCTCTTTCTACGTTACGCATTCCTTTTTCGACGTTTCTCGGTGGGTTGTCGATTTCCATGAGACCGATGCAAAAAAGAGCGATGGCATCCTTGGATTTCGCAAGGTCGCGCAGATTGGAGTGAAGGTAAGCTTCGTCGTAGAGAAACTGACCGCGGTCGACGTTGCCCCTTTCAAGTTCGATCGAGGCAAGAACCGCCATGCCGATGCCGCCATCTTCCTTTGCCGCAAGTTTGGCCCAACGCTCCGATTCCCCGAGGTCGACGGGCAGCCCGCGTTCTCCGTATTTGTAAAACATGGCCAGAGAGCCCTGAAAGTACTTGTCGCCCTCCAACGCCTTGGATTGAACGAAGGAGAGTTGTCGATTCATGGCCGAACCCAGGCAGAAGGTGGATTGGCACAAGAAAAGAATCGCCCAAGCAAGCGTGGCAGGGCAATTTAGTCTGGCGGATTGGTCCTGTAGGTGACCGAAGGGCATGAGGGAATTCCATACTTTTCCGATTATTTTTGTTTGCGCAAGGACATAATCCGAGGCTAAGAATGGAACGATCGGCGTTATGGAGTTCAAAACCTGTCCAAAGTGCGACTTCGAGTGGCATCTCAAGGACGGTGATTGTTGTCCTGCCTGTTCGAAAGTCGGCTCCGAAAACCACGAAGATTGGCATTCCGGAAGTCAGGTAGGGGGCTTGTTCGGAACCGGAAGCAATGCCAAAAGAACGCAAGCTGTCTTTCGGGCGCTCGGTTTGCTTGCCTTGGTCTACTTTTTGTATTTGCTTCTCGGATCCCCTTGAAGCAAGCGATTGGTCAATCGCTGAAATCAGTCAGTTGAGCTCCGAGGAAGGGTTTTTTTTCGATTTTGGTAGAAAAGGGTCTTCGAACGCGCGCTTGAAATCGTATCCTTTGTCGAAATCCTCGAGTGAATCGTTCTCGGTGCGTCCAAGAATACCATGATCGACAAGATTGAATACGATTTCACCGAAATCTCTGCATTTGCTGATCTTCCAATGATCCATCATCGTCATGGTCATCGGACCGAATCGTTCCAATGCATATTCGCGTATTCCCTCAAGGAGTTCGTCGCCCGAGACGTGGCCTCCTTTGCCGCGTTGGCTTTTCTCCATCGTTTTGAGGGTATGATCAAGAGCTTCTCGAACGAAATAATAGGCGCCCTTGCCGAACCTGGAGTCTTGGGCATGGATTTCGCGTATGACGTCTGGAAAGTTCTTGTCGCTCATCAAAGAAGTGGGATATAAAGGGGTTCGTTGATTCTTTAAGCCGTTTTCCGTCATCCAAGCAAACTGAAATTGATGAAAGTTTCCTATTCTCTCGCCAAGGATCGCGCTTCTCCGCATTGCATATCCTGGACACACCGAAAGAAACGCAAACGCAAATACTTTCGTTCGAAAATAGATGCCTTCGGGTTCCGCAACGAATTGGAAACGGAACTCGGACTTCCCCATCGAGAAGCAATCGAGAACGAGGTGATCTTTCTCGTCCTTTCGGAATTAAGGGATCGCTTGTTCCAAATGGATGAAAGAATCGATCGGCTCATGACTTCCATGCAAGATCAAGAGGAGTCGATGCGTGAAATCCGCAAGCCTCCGGCTCCGAAGATTCTCAAGGTTTCGGAGGCGGCGAAAGTGCTCCGAATCTCTCGCAGAAAACTGTACTATCTTTTGGACAAGAAAGTTTTCAAAAAATACAAACTTCCTCATACCCGAACCACTTTCATCAAGCTGGACGAAGTGGAAAAGGCCTTGGGTTCGTCCAACATCGACGACTTGCTTCACTAGGATTTGCGTCCGGAAGAGCTCAGAATTTCTTTGCTTGAGAAGCAACGACGTGGCAGGAAGTACACTTCGCTTTCATCAATCATCAACCCAGTTATAAATACAAATGAGTAAGAAATTCCCAGGAGGAGTCGCTACCGGAGACGCCGTCCAGGCGATCTTCCAAGATGCCAAGGAGAACGAATATGCTTTGCCCGCGGTCAACGTGGTGAATTCGCACACGGTCAACGCGGTCATCGAAACCGCCGCCGCCGTAAATTCGCCGGTGATGGTTCAGTTTTCAAACGGCGGCGGCCAATTCTTCGCCGGGAAGAGCTTGGACAACGACGGACAGAAAGGAGCAGTGGTGGGCTCGGTTTCCGGAGCGCTGCACGTGCACGCTATGGCAGAAGCCTATGGTGTGCCTGTCATTCTTCATACCGATCATGCCGCCCGCAAGCTTCTTCCATGGATCGACGGCATGCTTGATGCCGGAGAGAAATTTCATGAACGCGAGGGGAAATCCCTCTACAGTTCGCACATGCTCGACTTGTCGGAGGAACCGATCGATGAGAACCTTGCTACTTGCAAGGATTATTTCCAGAGAATGAACGGAATCGGAATGACGATCGAAATCGAGTTGGGAGTGACCGGAGGAGAGGAGGACGGAGTGGACAATACCGAGGTGGACAGCGCCCGTCTCTACACTCAGCCGGAAGAAGTGAACCAAGCCTACGAGGTCCTTTCCCAAGTGAGCAATCGATTTACCGTGGCCGCAGCCTTTGGCAACGTTCACGGCGTTTACAAACCGGGAAACGTCGAGTTGACTCCGATCATTCTCAAGAATTCTCAGGATTACATCAAGGAAAGACACGGCCTTTCCGGCAAACCAATCGATTTCGTCTTTCACGGTGGCTCCGGCTCCTCCAGGGATCAAATCCGGGAGGCCATCGGTTATGGGGTCGTAAAGATGAATTTGGATACCGACATGCAATGGGCCTTTTGGGACGGGGTGCATGGTTATTACAAACAAAAGAAGGATTATCTCCAGGGCCAACTTGGAAACCCCGAGGGGGAGGACAAACCGAACAAGAAGTTCTACGATCCCCGGGTATGGCTGAGAGCAGGAGAGGTAGCCTTCGTGGAGCGCCTCAAACGATCCTTCGAAGATCTCAACTGCCTGAATCGAAACCAAGTTTGAGACCTCCTTGGCAGCGCGGTCCGGTCAAGAGAAGATCGTCCGTTTCCAATAGCGCTTCAGCCATTCGGTGCAAATATGCAATTTATGCTTTGCCGATTCAGTATTTTTCCGTAAGATGAGTTTTTATGGCAAATACCAATGACAGCGAATTGCCCAAGCGGGTGGTCAGAACCATTACCCTCACCGAAGAAGACCTTGGCATGTTGGATGAAATCGAAAGAATCCTTTCCAAGACCGGTCACCGTGTGAAGACCGATTCAAAGCTCATTCGAGCCGCCATCAACGTTGCGGCCAGGGTTCTTCATTCGAAGCCTTTCGACGTAGCCGAGATTGCGGAAAAAGTCGTTCGCGAAGACGGTCGGTCACTTAGCAAGATCATGCTCAAGGGGAAGTAGGCGATCAGGCCAGCTTTTCCTCGAGGTATTCCTTGGCTCGATCCGAGGGGAGTTCGATTTTGGTTCGATTGATCCACATGGCGAGCTCGGATTCCTTCCGGTAATGAATCGGTCGACAGGATGATTGCATCGTTTGCTCGCCCAATTCTCTGAGGGTTTGCAAGGGGCCTGCCAGGCGAATGACTCCGATCGATGCGTCTGCGAGCGCTCCGAGCGCGTGTCCGATTCCATCCGGAGCCTGTCGGGCGATCTTGGCATAGGCTCCTTTGGCTTCCTCGAATTCCGCGTTCCAACGAGACCAGTCTTCTCCCAAGACACCCAAGAGGTGAAAGACTCTCAGCAAGGAAGAGTTCCCTGCGGGAATCGCATGATCGAACCATACTTTTTTTCGAACCGGCGCCGGATGGGCCAACTCGCTCGGGCAAATGAAATACCCGGGCAAGGCCAGGTCCTTGAAAAGCTCGACCATCCGACGGGCGATTTCCTCGGCTTGTTCGATCCAAACTTGACTTGGCCCCAAGTCGTGAAGCTCAGATACTGCGGAAAAGAGAAGCAGTGACTCGGCCCAAAGGGCATGATCCTCCAAATAAGCGGTTTCGCTTTTGGAACCGTCCGGATACAACAAGGAACATGCATTTCCCTTGGAATTCTTGAAAGAGGCATTCATCCAAAGAAGAAGGTTTCTCGCTTCCATCAGCCAATCGGGTCTATCCAAAGCCATGCCCGCATCGATCAGCGCTCGGACGAGCAATGCATGCTGATGGCAGGATCTTTTTGCATCCGCTTGAGGGTGGGGGCATTTAGCCCGAAATTGAGTCAGTTTCTCGAAAGAACTCCTTTCCTCCCCTTCGCTGGAATCGCATGCCGATTGACGCCTGGGCAGGTAGAGATTCCCTTCCGCTCCGGAAAGGATAGTGAAGGATTTGAGAAAAGGTTGCGCATCCTTGGCTCCCAAAGCTTCGACGAGCTCCTTTTCGCTCCAAAGATAAAAAGCTCCTTCCTTCTCCTCGGATTCCGCGGAGAGGGAACACGCATAGCCGCTTTGGGGGTTGCCCATTGTATCCCAAATCCAAGTCAAGGTTCTCTCCACGACCTCTTTGTACAGAGGGGAGCGGAACTTTCTCCATGCCTTGGAAAAGGTTGAAACCAACAAGGCATTGTCGGCGAGCATCTTCTCAAAATGGGGAGATTTCCACTCGCGATCGAGGCAGTAACGGAAAAAACCTCCGTGCAAGTGGTCGTTCAATCCTCCACCCGCCATGGCGCGCAGAGTGGTGTCGAGGCATTTTTCCAGTCGAAGCCTTTTTTGCTGGTCTCGACGAATGGCTTCCGATTCCGCCAAACCGAAAAGAAAGTCGAGCTTCATGGAGGAGGGGAATTTGGGGGCAGGAGTGAATCCTCCCTCTTCATCGTCGTGATTCGAGCACAAGGTGTCGCATGCCTCGATCAGGAGACGGGCGGACCATTCGCGAGGATCCGACAAATAGGAATGATTGGAATGAAGGAGATTGGCCAAGGCATGCTTGCCGTTCTCCGCAAGCTCGTTCTTGGCAGTTCGATAGTGTTCGGCGATGCGCATGAGAACCTGAGGCCAGGGAGCGACCCCCTTGCCCTCGTCCTCCTTGGGAAAAAAGGTCCCGCATCCAAAAGGGGAGCCATCGGGCATGCAAAATGCGTGCAGGGGCCAACCGGCCGATTGGTTGAACATCCTGGAAGCTTCCATGAAGAGGTGGTCGAGATCAGGGCGCTCCTCTCGGTCCACTTTGATGCAAACGAAATGACGGTTCATGATCGAAGCGACGTAGGCGTCCGAGTAATTTTCCCTGGACATCTGACTGCACCAATGACACGAGGCGTAACCTATGGAAACGAGCAACGGCTTGTCGATTTCCCGAGCTTTGGCCAGAACCGATTCCTCCCAGGGAAACCAGTCGACCGGTTGATCCGAAAGCTGCTTGAGGTAGGGGCTCGATTGACTGTTGAGAGAATTTGGCATCGAAAGTTGAACCACATCATATGTCAAAGATCACCGTCATTCCCAAGCCCCAATGCGAAAAAGCTTTTTCCCATTGTCGAGCCCGAGGTTGGCGATTACGAATGAGGAATGCCAGAAATTCGCATTCTTTCCGACCAAGTGGCCAACCAAATTGCCGCGGGCGAAGTGGTCGAACGACCGGTCGCAGTTCTGAAGGAATTGGTGGAGAACAGCATAGACGCCGGCGCGAGCCGGATTGAGATCGAATACCGCAACGGGGGAAAGTCCTATCTGCGCGTCGATGACGACGGTTGCGGAATGAAGCCGGACCAAGCTTTGCTTGCCTTGGAACGGCACGCAACCAGCAAGATTCGCAAGGCGAGCGATTTAAATCAAGTATCGACCTTCGGCTTTCGTGGAGAGGCCCTGCCTTCCATTGCCAGCGTCAGTCGCTTTCTCATGCGAAGCAGAGTGAATTCCTCCCCCGCCGGCACGGAAATCTTCGTCAACGGGGGAAAGATGATTCATTGCAAGGAATGCGGAATGCCGGCTGGTACCCGAGTGGAGGTTTCTCACCTCTTCAATTCCGTTCCCGGAAGAAGAAAGTTTCTCAAGACCGAATCGACGGAATCCGCTCACTTGGTGCGCATGGCCAAGCTCTATGCCTTGGCTCATCCGGGCATTACCTTCACCTTGATCGAGGGTGGGCGAACCGTCTTTCGTTCCCCTCCTTGCGAGGAAGTCGGGCAACGGGTGCGAGAAATCTTCGGTGCCGGTCTGTCCGAGTCGCTGGATCCTTTGGAGCACAGCGAAGGAGGGCTCGCAATGCATGGTCTCATAGGCAAATTGGGATACAGTCGCTCCACGCGCAGCGAAATGATATTCTTCGTCAACCGCAGACCGGTGGAAAGCAAGACTTTGTCCTATGCCGTCCTGGAGGCCTTTCAAACCTACGTTCCCAAGGGACGTTATCCTACGGCAATCCTTTTCTTGGAAATCGATCCCGCTTCGGTCGACGTCAACGTCCATCCCTCCAAAAGAGAAATTCGGTTTCGTGATGAAGCCAAGGTGCGTTCCTTCGTGCTGGGAGCGGTCCTGTCGCGCAACCGGAGACTTGCCGATCCACGCTCGGAGACCGATTTCATCGATTCCATGGAAGGCAAGGAGGACACGGCGCCGGGCATGGTTCCGGAAATTGCGCCCCAACTATTGGAATTGTACGGCAAGAAGGCGAAGCCAGATGCGAGCGCGGACGCCAGGCAGGTTGAGCCCGATTCCTCTTCCGCAACGAGAGAAAACGCTGCGCTTGGGCAAAAGGAAATTTTAAGGCGCAAACCGGTGGGCTTGCAAAAGGAACCGTTGGCTCAATGGCGTTATCTTGATCGATTGCATGGGGATTTGGTTTTGTTCGCCAGTCCGCAGGGTGTCGTCGCCTTGCACCTTGAAGCCGCATACGAAAGAGTTCGCTTCGAGCAGTTGGAGGACGGGTTTCGCAATCCTGAAAAGATTGCCTCCCAAGCATTGCTTCTCCCCGAATCCCTGGAGTTGGATCCGGTGGATGCGGAACAACTCAAGTCTTGTCTCTCACGTTTGCGCGAACTGGGCTTTCGAGTGGAGGAGTTTGGAAGAAACTTTTACCGTTTGGAAGCATGTCCGAGTTGGCTTGAACCAGCCGAGGCTCGCCAGTTTCTCCTGGATCTTCTCGAAGTCGCTCGCGAGCATGGCGGGCAAGGACAGTTGGAAGCTCTCGCCAGAGAGGCGTTGGAAAGGCAAGCGGATTTCCGAAAGTCGTCCAAGGGCGAACTTTCGGATCAAGGTATCGTCGAACTGATCGATCAATTGCTGAGTTGTCGAAATCCTTACCTCTGCCCGAAAGGCCGCCCCGTGTATTTCGAAGTTCCGAAACGCGATTTCGAGACTCGCTTCAAGAGAAATCTTTGATTTGAATGGGAGTGAAACAGCTTCCAAGCAATATGTCGAAAAATGAAAATGTCAGCCTCTTTGCAAACCTTCGCATGCCTGTTCGGTCTGGTTGTCCTGGCTTCCTGCAGTCCGACGAGAATCGGCGGGGACTTGATGACCAAGATCAAGGAGGGAAGGGATTACCTCTCCGAAAAAACAAAGCATTCATACCAATCCAGCAAAAGGTTTCTGGGGTTGGAGGATGAGCCCTCCATCGTAGCGAACAAGCCCTTGAGCGTTTCCGTTCGTATTTTCGGCGAATTGCCCGACGGCGAAAAAATTCGCGAGTTTCGCTTGGTCAACCAGCAAGGTATGGAGGTGAGTGTCATCGAATACGGGGCGGCGGTTCGTGAAGTTGTGGTCCCGGACCGTGAAGGCAAAATGGAGAACGTATCGCTGGGTTTCTCCAACCTGCAGGACTACCTTGACAAAAGTCCTTACTTCGGTTGCATCGCCGGTCGCTACGCGAATCGAATTGCCGGAGGCAGGTTTGCTCTCGATGGCAAGCAATACCAACTTGCTTTGAACAACGGGCCCAACCATTTGCACGGTGGAGAAGTCGGGTTTGACAAGAGGGCTTGGAGTGGATCGGTTTTGCCCGACTCTCTAGGCGCTCGTTTTGTTCTCGATAGTCCGGACGGGGAGGAAGGGTATCCCGGGAAGATGCGGGTAGTGGCAACCTATGAACTTACCGAAAACAACGAATTGAAGGTTTTGATCGAGGCGACTTCGGACAAGAAGACGGTGGTCAACCTGACCAATCATGCCTACTACAATTTGGCAGGCGAGGGAGACGCCACCATTTTGGACCATGTCCTGACCCTCCCGGGAGCAACCTTCGTGGCAACCGACGAAACCAACGTCCCCATTGCTTTGCGACCGGTTGTCGGTACGCCGATGGACTTCCGCCAACCCGCAATCGTCGGTTCGAGGATCGAGGAGGATCATCCCCAATTGATTGCCGGAAAAGGATACGACCATACTTGGGTAGTGCCCGACGAACAGCCTTCCGCAGGAAAATCCGACTCGGTGTCCAAGCTCAATCATGCCGCCACCTTGAGCGATCCGGGTTCCGGGCGAGTCATGAAGCTGTTCACGGACCAGCCAGGTGTTCAGTTTTACAGCGGAAATTATCTCGACGGCTCGTTGGTGGGCGACGGTGGCGAGCCTTATCTGCCGCGTTCCGGCCTTTGCCTGGAACCGCAGGTGTATCCCGACAGTCCGAACCATCAAGGAGAACGCGGTTGGCCTCCCTGCATTCTGAACCCGGGCGAGACTTATCGCCACTTGTCCGTATACCAATTTCTTGCGGAATAGAACTCTTTCTCTCCATCATTGGCTTGCGCCAGCCGCCTCTTGCTTTATCTTGCCGGGTCGAAGGCTCCTTCTCCGAAAACACGTTGCATTGAAAACCATGACCAAACTCAAGGAAGCTCCCGTTTCCCCGATCAAACGTCGCTTGGACTCGAATCTAGTCTCCGAGCTCAAGGATGCCATCGTGCATCATTTGCGCCAAAGCCTCGCCCGTACTCCAGAGGGCGCGTTTCCTCAGGAGGTGTGGACGGCAGTCTGCCTTTCCGTTCGGGAAAGAATTCTCGATCGCTTCATGCTCACTCAGAAGACTCACATCGAAAAGGACGTCAGGCGGGTGCACTACCTTAGCCTCGAATACCTGATGGGGCGACTGCTCACTTCCAATCTCTGCAACCTCGGAATCAAGGCCGAACTCGATCAGGCCTTGGCCGAACTTGGATTCGATCTGTCCGAGCTTTGCGAGGAAGAACACGACATGGGTCTTGGCAACGGAGGGCTGGGACGCTTGGCCGCCTGCTTTCTCGATTCCATGGCCACTATGGAACTTCCGGCGATCGGATACGGCATCCACTATCAATACGGATTGTTCAGGCAAGAGTTCGAAGATGGCAGGCAGGTTGAAAAACCCGATGATTGGCGCCGTTTCGGAAACCCTTGGGAGATCGCCAGGCCACAGTTCCTGCAAAAGGTTCGGTTGTACGGACACGTCGAGCATGACTATGACGACAAGGGAAATTACCGACCCAAATGGATCGGGGCTCGAGTGGTGGACGGACTTCCCTACGACGTGGCTATCGTAGGATACGGTGGGAAGACCGTGAATTTCCTTCGTCTGTGGGAGTCGAAGGCCCCGGAGGAATTCGATTTGGACGTCTTCAACCAAGGCGGATACGTCGAAGCCGTTCGTGAAAAAGCGACCGTGGAAACCATTTCCAAGGTTCTCTATCCCAATGACGAGACCGAAAACGGCAAGGAATTGCGTTTGGTCCAACAATATTTCTTCGTTTCCTGTTCCCTCCGGGATATGATTGCCCGTTTTCGGAAGAAGCACCAAGGCTGGGCGGAATTTCCCGAAAAAGTGGTCGTGCAACTCAACGACACGCATCCGGCGGTGGCGATTCTAGAACTTTTGCGCATTCTCGTGGACGAAGAGAGAATGCCATGGGTAGATGCCTGGGACTTGGTCGGGAGAACTTTCGCCTACACGAACCATACCTTGCTCCCCGAAGCCTTGGAAACTTGGGGAGAAGGACTCTTTGCCAAGGTTCTTCCGCGTCATTACGACCTCGTGCTGGAGGTGAATCGGAGGTTTTTGGATGATGAAGTCGAGAAAATCGCTTGCGGCGACCCGGAGAAACGCAGGCGAATGGCCATCGTTGCCGATGGTCAGGTTCGCATGGCCCATCTTTGCGTAGCGGGCAGTCATTCCGTCAATGGAGTTGCCGCCCTGCATACCAAGTTGCTCAAGGAAAAGTTGCTCCATGAGTTTGCCGAATTGTTTCCTGATCGCTTCAACAACAAAACCAATGGCATCACCCCGCGCAGGTGGCTGATCGGGTGCAACCCAGGACTGGCTGATTTGGTGACTTCGGCGATCGGAACCGGATGGGAAACCGATGCAGGAAAATTGCGTGGTTTGGAAAAAATGGCCCAGGATGCCTCGTTTATCGAAGAGTTTCGATCGATCAAGAGAAGAAACAAGGAAGCGCTTGCGCAAATCATTCTCAAATCTCAGGGAGTGAGCGTCAGTCCCGATGCAATTTTCGATTCTCAAATCAAGCGATTGCACGAATACAAGCGCCAACACCTCAACTTGCTTCACATTCTGACCCTTTACCGCAGGTTGCTTCAAGATCCGGACTTGAACGTTCCTCCCCGGGTCTTTCTCTTCGGTGCAAAGGCGGCCCCTGGGTATCACATGGCCAAGGTGATCATCCACGCAATCAATCTCGTTGCGACCAAGATCAATGCGGATTCTCGAATCGGAGACAAGATCAAGGTTGTCTTTTGGCCCAACTACGGAGTTTCCGCCGCCGAGCGAATCATTCCGGCCAGCGATCTCTCCGAACAAATTTCCACTGCCGGCAAGGAGGCCTCGGGTACGGGCAACATGAAGTTCGCGCTCAACGGAGCGCTGACGATCGGAACCTTGGACGGAGCCAACGTAGAGATCCTGGAGGAAGTGGGGGAGGAAAACATCTTCATCTTCGGTCAAACCGTCGATGGGGTGGAGAAGTTGCGTCAAACCGGTTACGATCCTTTTTCCTTCTACGAGAGCGACGGTGAGTTGAAGGCCGTTGTCGATTGGCTTTCTTCCGATTTCTTCTGTCCGGGACTGGGCAATTTGATTGCCGACCTGACCAAGGGGTTGCTCGACTGGGGAGATCCCTACCTGGTGATGGCCGATTATCGATCCTACGTCAATGCTCAGGAAAAAGCCGGACGAGCATACGAAGATTCAGAAGGATGGGCGACTATGGCCATTCGCAACGTAGCCGGATCGGGCAAGTTCTCTTCCGATCGCACCATAGGAGAATACGCTCGAGACATCTGGAAGTTGCAACCGGTGCCAGTGGTTTGATTCGTCTTTTTTTGCTTGTCGGGGGGCTGATCTGGGGACGTCCTCTTTGCCTGTCGGGGCAGACGAACCTAGACCCTGCCGCTCCTCCGTTTGCCGTGGGAGAACGCTTGGAGTACGATCTTTCGTGGGGTTTTTTTCCCGTCGGTTCAGCGGTGATGGAGGTGCTGGAAGCGATGGAGAATCAATCGGAGGGAGCCAAAACCATACGGTTTCAAGTACGCTCCAACTCCTTTGCCGATAACTTTTACAAAGTGCGAACCTCCATCAGTAGTACGGTCGATGCCGATTTCACCAAAAGTCTTCTTTACCAAAAGTCGCAACGAGAAGGAAGGACCCGCAGAGAAATCCGGGTGGAGTACGATTATGCAAACGGCGTCGCTCGCTACTTCAGCGAAGCAGAGGAGCAAAAGACGACGCCGATTCCGGAATCGGTTTTCGACCCGCTGGCCATCGCCTATTTCTTTCGTTTGCGAGAGCTTGCTCCCAAAAGTTCTCGGGTTCTTCCGGTTTCTGACGGAAAAAGGTTTCTCGAGGTAGTGGTTCGTACGGGAGAAAGGGAACTGCTGAGCTTGCCCAAAGGAAAGCTTTGGACGATCCCGACGACCCCTGAAATGAAGAATTTGGGAGGAGTCTTCAACAAAAGTCCCAAGGGATTGCTCCGCGTGTGGTACAGTGACGATTTCAGGAAAATACCCGTTCGCGTAAGCAGCAAGGTAGTGGTCGGTGATTTCGTCGCTTCCTTGACCAAGGCGACTCCTCCAATCGAGCTTCCTTAGAACGGAGCTAGTCTTGCGGACCTTCCTTGAGCAACTCGATGAAGGAACGCAAGGCAGGAGTGAGCATGCGGTTTTGCTTGTGGACGATGGCCAACGGGCGGTTGTGTATGCCCCCTTCCAGTTTGAAGCTGACCAATTGGTTTCGCTCGACTTCGTTCAATACCGTGCTGGCGGGCAAGATGGCGAGTCCGGCATTGATTTCCAGGGCTCTCTTGACCGTTTCGACGTTGTCGAATTCCATTACGACCGAAACCTTGATTCCCGAGTTGCTGAGGATTTGGTCGGTCGCTTCACGCGTGGGAATGTCTTTTTCGAAGGCAATGAAATCGATGCCCTGCAAATCCTTCAAGGCAATCATGCGCTTTTTGGCCAGCGGATGCTCGGGACTCATGGCTACGATCAATTCGTCGTTGGAGAAAGGGATGACTTCCAAATCCTTGTGGGCGGAGGGAAAGGCGATCAATCCAAGGTCGGCGTTGCCATGCAGCACGTCTTCGTAAACCAAATTCGCCCGACGATATTCCACGCGGGCGTTTACCGAAGGAAATTCCTTGAGAAAGGCTTTGAGGTAGGGAGGCAATACGTGGAGACCGATGCTGTTGACAGTGGAAATCTGGACGGTTCCGCTGACGATGTTCCGCATTTCCTGAATTTCGCAATTCAAACGGTCGTAAAGAGTGAGGATTTCCTTGAAGGTCGCGTAGAGGGTCGTTCCTTGTGGCGTAAGCCTGAATTTCTTTTGATTGCGATCGATGATCAACATTTGATAATGAGTCTCCATCGCCTTGAGTTGCTGACTGACGGCGGATTGGGTGACTTCGTTTAGCTTTGCCGCCTTGGAAAAGCTCTTCGTTTCCACCAAGTCGCAAAAGGTCTTGAAATTTTGAATATGCATAGGACTATAAATTCAACTAATCGAAAACCGCCCGATTACAAGTATAACTTATGATCTCAAGCGAGAAATTTTTGCAAAACCTAGAAGTTCTGAAAACGAGAATGCAGCAGGCATGCATGGATTGCGACCGGTCTGTCGAAGAAGTCCGACTGTTGCCGGTGACCAAGAATTGGCCCGTAGAGGCAGTTCGATACTGCCTCAGGGAGGGAATCCGTTCCGTAGGAGAAAACCGTGTGCAGGAAGCCCGGCAAAAGCAGGATTTGATCGAAGGAATCGAATGGGAGTTGATCGGCCATCTTCAAAGCAACAAGGTGAATCAGGTCGTGGGTCGATTTGCCAGGGTGCAGACGGTGGATTCCGTCAAGCTTATGCGCAAGTTGCAAGGCTCTTTGCAAAGAGAAGGTTTGAGTTTGAGAATTCTTCTTCAGGTCAATTCGGGAAACGATCCGGCAAAACATGGATTCATGATGGAGGATGCGTCCATGGCCCTGGACGAAGCGTTGAGTTGCGACTGTCTGGTAGTCGAAGGATTGATGACCATCGCTCCTCACGACCCCGGGGATGCCCGAGTCGCTCGTGAGTGCTTTCTCAACCTGGCTCAATTGAGCAGGGAATTGAGCGCGAAGAAAGGTGTCGAATTGCCCGAATTGTCCATGGGCATGTCCGATGACCTCGCTGATGCCATAGCTTGTGGAAGCACCATGATTCGAGTCGGTTCCGCTCTTTTCGGTGACCGAGCCGAGGGGAATGCGAAATAATTTCTGCTCCCCCCCTTGACGGGGCATCGATGAGCAAAAGCAATTCTTGCCCCCGAGATCGGATGGTGCGAAAATACCTGTAGCAATGAATTCATCCCCCGACAACCCCCTGCGCCGTCCCGTCTTTTGGGAGGGCGTTGGCGCGTTGTTGGATGACGAATCCCCATTCGTTCGCAAACGATTGCTCGAACTCTTTCGTATGGAGCCGGAAAAGGGAAGGGCGTTTCTGCTCGAGGTTTCTCAGGGATCCGATCGATTGATGAGCAAACACGCTCGATGCTTCATCGAGGAGTTGGGCTGGCGAGACGGAGTTGGCGACTTCATTCGCTTCATTCGCTCGCAAAGGTTCGAGCTGGAAACCGGATGGTTTCTCTTGGATCGAACCGTGTTTCCCGAGTTCGAAACTTCCACCTACACCTTTCTTCTCGATAAGTTCGCCGATCGGTGCAGAGAGCTGATTTTAAAACCTTCCAGTCCCCGCTCCACTTGTGAATTGATCAACCGGGTTCTTTTTCACGAATATGGTTTTCGCGGAGCGAGGGAAGACTTCGAAAACCCGGAAAACGGTTTTCTTCATCGTACTTTGGAGCGAAAGGAGGGATTGCCCATCACCTTGTGCGTCATCTACATTTTGGTTGCTCGAAGAATAGGTTTCGAATTGGATCCCATCGGAACCCCCGGTAGGTTCATGGTTGGTTGTTTCATGGAGAAAACGCCCTTTTACGTCGATTGTTGGTCGGGCGGTCGTTTCGTCGAACTCAAGCAAATGCAAGATAGAATGGGAGTGCTTCCCGAAAAGGAGGCTGGAATAGCATTGTTGCCGGTTACGGTGGCGGAAACCCTTGCTCGGGCTTGCCGCAACCTGTCGAATCAATACGCCAAGGCAAATGATGCGGTGAAGTCTCGAACCTTCGATTCCTTCGTTCATGAAATCGATCGATTGCACCGCAAGGCATCCAATGCGTGAATCCACTCTTCATTGGAGCGAATTGACTCCTGTCTCCGATGGTCGGGTCGGTTTGGCCGTCTTGGGCTTTCCTGTCACGCATTCGATCAGTCCTCAACTCCACCAGGCCGCCCTGAAGGAATTGGAAAAGAAAAATCCGAGTTTTCGAAATTGGTTTTACGAAAAGATCGAAGTACCTCCCTCCGACTTGGCCAATGCCTTGAAAAGGTTGTCCGGATTGGGTTATCGCGGACTCAACCTCACGGTTCCCCACAAGGTCGAGGCTCTTGATCTGGTAGGATGGATCGATCATGAGGCAAGGGCATTTGGCGCGGTCAATACCTTGTTGCTGGACAACGGAGTTTGGAAGGGTTTCAACACGGACGGCGCGGGCTTGTCCGCATCGATCCGACGGGAATTTGGACGCGGGATGGAGGAGTTCGAAGTTTTGGTTCTCGGCGCCGGGGGAGCCGCTCGGGCAGCGATCGCGCAAGGATTGCGCGATGGCTGTTCGGCCATGACCATCCGCAATCGATCAAGCCAAAGAACGGAGGAGTTGATCGCATCTCTGCGACGAAACGGCTTCGATCAGAGGCTGGTCGCGCTGTCGGATGGAGAAACCTGTCCCCAATCTCGGTCTTCAAAGGATCTTCTCGTCATCAATGCGACTTCCCTCGGATTGAAGGCAGCGGATCCCAGCCCTTTCGACTTAAGTGATTTGCCCCCTTCGACCTGCGTTTACGACATGATCTACAATCCATCGGAAACTCCCTTGCTCAGGCAAGCCGCTTCTCTGGGCATGAGCGTGGCGAATGGATTGGGCATGCTGGTAGGCCAGGCCGTTCGGTCCTTGGAAATTTGGACCAGAGAAGAAGTTTCGTCTCCGGTAATGGAGAAGGCAGCCCTTCGGGCTTTGCTTGTCGAACCAGCCTAACCATGGAAGTCCTGCTTTTCGAACCGCGTTTGTCCGCTTGTTTCGGTTTCGTAGTCGGAGCTTGCCTTGGAAGTTTTCTGAACCTTTGCGCTCACCGCATTCCTCAAGGAACCTCGATCGTGCGTCCTTCTTCGCGGTGTCTTCATTGCCTGAGGCCTATTTCTCCCTACCTGAATCTTCCCATCTTAGGGTGGTTGTGGCTACGCGGAAGATCACGCTGCTGCAACCGCTCGATTCCGGTAAGATACTTGATTGTTGAAGTCGCGCTAGCGGGGTTTTTCGCATGGTTCCTGATGGATTTTCACAAGCATCAGGACCTGGGCGTTCTAGCAAGCAGGGCGGTCTTTACCTGGTTGCTTGTCGCAGTGATCGTCATCGATGCGGAAACCATGTTGATTCCCGATCGCCTGAGCATCGGAGGAGCGCTGATTGGAATTCTTCTGTGCTTTGCCTTTCCGACGATTCAGGGGGTTCATTCGCATCATCCGATCGGCTTGGAGAGTTGGCGGGCGGCGGCGCAAAGCCTGATCGGGGCAGTGGTAGGCTCGGGGGTGCTCTACTGGATAGGAGCCTTGGCCGAAAGAGCCTTCGGACGTGAGGCCTTGGGGGAAGGCGACGTCAAGCTTTTGGGATGCATCGGTGCATTTTGCGGCTGGCAGGGGGCATTGTTCGCCATTTTCGGGGGAGCCGTTCTTGGGTGCCTCTTTCTCATGGGAGTTTTTCTCGTCGCCAGAATCTTTGGGGCCGAATCAAGGCTTGCTTGGGGCGCAGAGGTTCCTTTCGGGCCCTATCTCGCCCTTGGCGCCCTTGCCCACTTTCTCTTTCTAAGAACTGCCGTCGATGCTTGGTTTGCCCCGCTTGTTTCAGTGATTCTCTAGGCTGCGCCTTTGTCGAGAAAGAGCCGATTCATTGATGGAATTGGATCGTTCTTCCTATTTTTGCGTTGAAGAACCCCTTCAATGAGGGCATTTTTTATCCTTTGCCAATCGGCAATCAACCTTCCCTGATTCCAAACCATGAAAAAACTGCTTGTCGCCAATCGTAGCGAAATCGCCGTGCGGATCTTTCGTTCCGCCACCGAATTGAATTTGCGCACCGTTGCAATTTACGCGGAGGAGGATCGTTTCGGAGTTCATCGATTCAAGGCGGACGAAGCATACCTCGTGGGCAAGGGGAAGGGGCCGGTGGCTGCATACCTCGACGTCGATTCAATCATTACCCTAGCCAAGGAAAAAGGCGTTGACATGATTCATCCGGGTTATGGATTTCTGTCCGAAAATCCGCAATTTGCCAGGGCCTGCGACGAGGCAGGCATTATTTTCGTCGGACCTCGCCCGGAGCTGATCGAAAGAATGGGCGACAAGGTCGCCGCGAAGAAAGCCGCCGAAGAAGCCGGAGTTCCGACCTTGCCCGCTACTCCCGGTCCGGTTTCCGATCCTGCGGATGCCTTGAAGTGGGGGAAGAAGATCGGTTTTCCTTTGATTATCAAGGCCGCGTTCGGCGGTGGAGGACGGGGTATGCGTGTGGTGCGGGAGGAGAAGGAATTGAAGCCCATGCTGGAGGAGGCTCAGGGGGAAGCTGAACGAGCCTTCGGCAATCCATCCGTTTTCCTGGAAAGATACGTGGCCCGAGCCAAACATTTGGAAGTGCAGATTCTCGGAGATCGCAAGGGCAACGTCGTTCACCTGCATGAACGCGACTGTTCGGTGCAGCGGCGTTACCAAAAGGTGGTGGAAGTGGCTCCCTCCATCGGACTGCCCCAGACGGTGGTGACGGAACTGTGCGAAGCCGGCGTCAAATTGGCCCGAAAGATAGGATACGACAATGCCGGAACCGTGGAGTTTCTGCTCGATCAGGACTCCAACGAGTGGTTCTTCATCGAAATGAACCCAAGAATCCAGGTGGAACACACCGTGACCGAGCAGATCACCGGCATAGACATCGTTCGTTCCCAAATCCTGGTGGCCATGGGAGATGCCCTGCATTCGAAAAAAATCGGAATCCCTCAGCAAGACGCCATTCCCCGAAACGGGTGCGCCGTGCAATGTCGCGTCACTACGGAGGATCCCGAAAAGGACTTTACTCCGGATTACGGCAAAATCCTCAGTTATCGCTCCTCCGCCGGATTCGGCGTACGCTTGGATGGAGCGATGGGCGACACCGGATCGATCATCACGCCTTTCTACGACTCTCTTTTGGTCAAGATCACCACCTCCGGCCCCAATTTGGGACAAGCCCTCGATCGCATGCATCGGGCTTTGCGCGAGATGCGAATTCGCGGAGTGAAGACGAACATTCCCTTTCTTGAAAACGTCATTTCCCACAAGGATTTCGTCGCAGGCCGAGCAACGACCAAGATGATCGACGTCACTCCTGAACTATTCCGGTTCAAACCGAGAAGGGACAGGGCTTCGCGTCTGCTCAATTACCTGGGGGAAGTCGTGGTCAATGGAAACCCTCAGGTCAAGGGACGCGAGCGAGTGAAAAATCCGCTGCCCCTGATCGTGCCGGAGCACGATGCCAAGGTTCCCCCTCCTCGCGGAACTCGAGATCGACTGCTTGCGGATGGAGCCGTCAAGTTTTCTCGTTGGTTGCGCGAACAAAAACCGCTGATGATCACCGACACGACTTTGCGCGACGCTCATCAATCGCTTTTCGCCGCTCGCATGAGGACCTACGACATGTTGACGGTCGCTGATTTCATCGCTCGCGAGCTTTCCGGTTTGTTCAGTTTGGAAATGTGGGGAGGAGCGACTTTCGATACCTGCATGCGCTTTCTCGGAGAATCTCCCTACGAGAGATTGAGAAAGCTTCGTGAACGTGTGCCCAACGTCCTGTTTCAAATGTTGTTGCGAGGGTCCAATGCAGTCGGATACGCAAATTACCCGGACAACGTCGTTCGCGAGTTCGTGATTCACGCATCAGAAGCCGGAATGGACGTCTTTCGCATCTTCGATTCTCTCAACTACCTTCCGAATCTCAAGGTGGCGATGGAAACGGTAAGCGAGAGAACCAACTCCCTTTGTGAGGCCGCAGTTTGCTACACCGGAGATTTCACCGACTCCAAAGAAGAAAAATACCAGCTCAAGTACTACGTCGACCTGGCCAAGGAATTGGAGAAGATGGGAGCCCATATTCTGGCCGTCAAGGACATGGCGGGATTGTGTCATCCCAACGCCGCCTATCGCTTGGTCAAGACCCTCCGAGAGGAAGTCGGTCTACCGGTGCATTTTCACACCCACGATTCCAGCGGCATCGCTTCCGCCTCGGTGCTGAAAGCCGCTGAGGCCGGTGTGGACGTGGTCGATCTCGCCGTTTCTTCCATGTCCGGTTGCACCAGTCAGCCGAATTTGAATTCCGTGGTTCACGCTCTGCGCAACGCCCCCCGCAACACTGGTTTGGACGTGGATGCCCTCAATCGCTTGTCCATTTATTGGGAGGCGGTGCGCCAGTTTTACGCCCCCTTTGACACTTCTCCACCTTTCGGGAGCGCCGAGGTATATCATCATCAGATGCCAGGAGGGCAGTACACGAATCTTCGTGAACAAGCCACCGCCCTGGGATTGGGCAAGCGTTGGCCGGACGTAGTCAAGACCTATCAAGAGGTAAATCGGTTGCTTGGAGACATCGTCAAGGTGACTCCAAGCAGCAAATGCGTGGGCGATCTCGCAATTTTTCTCATCACCAAAGGAGTAAAACCGGAGGATATGATCAATCTTCCTCCTGAAACCGGTTTTCCTGAATCCGTCATCGATTTGCTTTCCGGAAACCTAGGCCAACCCCTCGGAGGTTGGCCCAAGGCCGTTCAGAAAGTGGTGCTTGGCAACCGCAAACCCCTTCGCGGTCGTCCCGGGGCTTCCGCTCCCAAGATCGACCTCAAAAAGGAATTCTCGGCGCTGCAAAG
Source organism: Opitutales bacterium (assembly GCA_038105525.1). Lineage (GTDB taxonomy): Bacteria > Verrucomicrobiota > Verrucomicrobiia > Opitutales > Seribacteraceae > Chordibacter. The sequence continues at coordinate 30,245 of JAYOCQ010000020.1, forward strand.
AAAGATCGGACGCAAAGCAACGGAAGACGACTTGTTCGCATACTTGATGTATCCCACGGTCTTTCAGGATTACCTGAGCTTCAGGAGCAAGCATGGCGACGTGTCGGTACTTCCTACAACGGCTTATTTTCACGGATTGTCCGTGGGCGAGGAAATATCCATCGATATCGAGGAGGGAAAGACCCTTTTCATCAAATTGCTCAACGTCGCGGAACCGGATGAAAAGGGAGTTCGATCTCTGACTTTCGAGCTCAACGGCAAGGCTCGCACCGCTTTGATCGACGACAAGTCCTTCAAGGGAGATGCCAAGGCCCGGGAAAAGGCGGATCCGGCCAACCCTCTTCACGTAGCGGCTCCTATTCCGGCTATGATCAGCGCCATAGCCACCAGCGTAGGCAAGAACGTCAAAAAAGGAGACAAGATCGCCGTGCTGGAAGCCATGAAAATGCAAACGACTCTCTACGCTTCCGCAGACGGCGTCGTCGATGAAATTCTCGCCCAAGTGGGCGAATCCGTCGAATCCAAGGACTTGATTGCCCGGTTGAGGTCTTGAGCCTGCTTAAGTCTCCGTCGAAAGATCCGATTTTACTCTTGTGAAAGTATTCAAAGGATCTTCGACAAAGCGTTCGTTCGCCTTCTGCTTCGCTTTGTTGCTCGCCGGGCGCTTGCATGCGGGGGAATTGCTGATTCCCGAACCTGCCTTGCAGTCGGCCATCGCCTCCACCTTGGGAGTGCCGACGCATTCTCTTACGCCGGAGCTTTTGCAGGAGAAGCTCGTGCATTTGCAAGCCAACGACCTGCAGCTTCGAAACCTATCCGGTTTGGAACATGCCAAAAACCTGGAATCCTTGGTTCTGAGAGACAATCTTATCAAAGACCTGCGTCCCCTGAGAAACTTGTCCAAATTGAGAAAATTGGATCTCTCCGGAAACCGCCTCATTGACCTCTCCACCCTTGAGTTTCTTTCAGGTGATGCCTTGAGAATTCGATCCGCCGAGCTTGCGGCCAGGTTGTCGGACGACAAGCTTTCCGCCGAAGAACGCGCCGAGCATGCCTTGGAATTGTCCGAGCTTACCGAAGTCCTGCAAAGCGGGCCCTGGGCATTGACCGAGTTGAACCTATCCGGCAACCGACTTTCCGGTCTGTCCGGAATCGACCGGTTCCAGTCGCTCGTTCAGCTCGACGTCTCCAACAATTCCTTGATCGATCTGGAGGGAGTCGGTCGACTGAAAAATTTGGTGAATCTGTACGCGCAGCAAAACCAACTTGGAAAAATAGAAGAATACGTCGATCGTAACCGCAACAAGCAATACGATCCCGACGAACCATTTACCGATCAAAGCGGAAACGGAAAGCGAGACGTCAATCCTCTGGTCGAGTTGGCCGATTTGCCCAAGCTTTCGGCTTTGCACCTCTACGACAATCGCATTCAAAAGATCGAACCTCTCTCCAATCTGCCTGCCTTGTACTCCCTGCTGTTGTCAGGAAACGAAATCGAATCCATAGAAAGCCTCGCTCAATTTCCTTTTCTGCACATCCTTTCCTTGGGGAACAACCACATTCACTCCCTGAAAGGATTGGAACAACTCGACAACCTCGTTAGACTGGATCTGTCCGAAAACGAAATTTGCGACCTTCGATCCATACGTTCCCTGAGCAGTCTCGTGCATTTGGATCTGAATTCCAATCTGCTGACCGATGCGAGCGATCTTGCCGAATTGCGCAACTTGTCTCATCTGGGACTTTCTCGCAACCTCCTCACTCATCCCGGAGGTGTCCTCGATCTGCCTAAATTGCGTCGTTTGATTCTCAGTGAAAACCAGATTGCCGCCGATGAAGATCCCCTTCGCGAGCAATTCCGAAACTTTACCGATCAAAGGAAGTACTTGAGCATCGGCAACCAAAGGGAGTTCTTCCCGGAGGCCAGGGATTTCGCGCGATCCATGATCGGTCATCCGAAATCCAGCGAGATGCTGGGGGCATACTTGAGGAGGAACGGTTACCCAAGGCTGATTGAATTCATCCGTGACGATTCCAGAAAGAAGGAGGACTTGGCCGCCCTGTTGCGCGCTTGGGAAAAGACCCTCAGGGATGATAAATCCCTCGACCTCGTTTCCTTGCCCGTTCGATAGTCGATCTTCTGTCGAAAGGGGCGACCCGAGGCCCTATTTTTGAAAGTAGATCAAAGCGGCCAAGAATACGGAAATGACGAAACCTGCCAGGTAAAGCAAGCGGATCGCGAATTTGTGAAAGGCATGAGAACGAATCATCCGATCCAAGGATTTTCGATATTCGCGCTTTATGCGTCTCTTGATGGTGGATGGTTTCAGGGCCAAGATCTGTAAATTTGGAGATTGATATTCAGATTAAGATCCTTTTCCGGATGATCAAGAGTCGATTCCCTGCGGCGTTCCATCCTTTACAGTGTATTGAAACTGACTTAAGACCTACTCCGTATGGCAACCAAGCAACGCACCGTTCGCAAGGAAAGAGCGATTCAGGGCAAATCTCTTCATACCGGGGAGGAAGTTTCCCTCGTCATCAAGCCCGCCTCTCCCGATTCCGGATATCTTTTCCGCAGGACCGATTTGTTCGGGAAACCGGAGATACGTCCGTTGACGGAAAACGTTTCCGATCTGATTCGCAGCACGACGATAACCAACGGAAATGCCAAGGTACATACGATCGAACACGTTTTGAGCGCTTTGGCCGGTTGCGGAATCGACAATGCCGAGATCGAACTCAATGCCAGCGAACCGCCGATCCTCGATGGTTCCTCCCGCCCCTTCGTCAACCTGATCATGGAGGCCGAACCGGTGGAACAGGATGCGGAGCGTCGCTTCATCGAGTTGAAGGAACCGGTTTCCGTTACCGACGGCAACCGTTCGATCATCGCCTTGCCCCATGACGGATTTCGGGTGACTTGCACTTCGGCCGATGACCGAGGCATTCACGTCCAGCATCTTTCACTCGAGCTTGATCCGGAAACTTACGTCGCCCAAATTGCTCCCGCTCGGACCTTCACCATCTATGAAGAGATCGAGGAGTTGCTCAAGATAGGAAAAATTCAGGGCGGCAGTTTGGACAGCGCCATCGTGATAAAGGGGGACAAGGTGCTTTCCAAGGAACCACTGCGTTTTGAAGACGAATTCGTCAGGCACAAGATTCTTGATATCGTGGGAGATTTCTCACTGCTCGGGGCATGCCTCAAGGCGCACGTCATTGCGGTTCGTCCTGGACATGCCTTGAATTCTCAGCTCGTTGCCAAGATCATCGAGACCGCGGCGGGAAAGAAGGGAAAGGCCGCCACCGGGACTTCCCCCAGGAAATCTTTCGTTCTACCCGATGAAACCGAGTTGGACGTCAGGCGGGTGCTTGACGTCTTGCCCCATCGATTTCCCTTTGTCTTGATAGACCGGGTGGTTTCGATTGACGGGGAGCATTCGCTGGTGGCCTTGAAGAACGTCTCCATCAACGAACCTTTTTTCCCTGGCCACTTTCCCGGGCACCCGGTGATGCCCGGCGTTTTGCAGCTTGAGGCAATGGCTCAGGCCGCTGGCATTCTTCTTTTGCGTCAAAGCTCCGCCGAAGGCAAAGTGGCTTTCTTCATGAGCGCGGACAAGGTGAAGTTTCGAAAACCGGTCGTACCTGGAGATCAGTTGCGAATTCACGCTTTCCTCGACAAGGTTCGAGGAAACAAGCTAGCCACCGCCAGAGTGGAATGCATGGTCGCAGAGCAAGTCGTGTCCTCCGCCAACCTCATGTTTTCCATCGTGGATTCGGGAGATAGCCTCTAAGTTTCCAATGGCGGTAAGAATCCATTCGCAGGCAATCGTCGAACCAAACGCGACCTTGGGCGTGGACGTTGAGATCGGCCCCTTTTGTTTTGTTGGTAATCAAGCGGTGATCGGAGATCATTCTCGAGTCCTGCACCATGCTACGGTGGAGGGCCGGGTGAGCCTTGGTCGGTCAAACACCGTCTTTCCCTACGCCATGATCGGCGGCTTGACGCATGATCTGAAATACGAAGGCGGGGAACCCGGACTTCAAATCGGGGACAACAACGTCTTTCGCGAGTACGTTACGGCTCACGTCGCCACCAAGTCCGATGATTCCACTCGCATCGGCTCCAACAACGTCTTTCTTGCCTACAGTCACGTCGCTCACGACTGTGAAATCGGAAACCATCTGATCATGAGCAGTCACGCCGCTTTGGGAGGGCACGTCAAGGTAGGAGATCACGTAAACGTCGGGTGGGGGGCGGGCGTACACCAATTTTGTCGCCTGGGTCGACATTGCATGGTCTCCGCTTGTTCAAAACTTGTTCAGGACGTCCCTCCGTTCATGCTCGCCGACGGTTCGCCTGCCGAAGTCAGGTCGATAAACAAGGTTGGTCTGGATCGTGCGGGTTTCAAAGCCCAGGAGACCGAATCCATACGATCGGCTTTCAAGGCGCTTTACCGAATGGGGCTGAATCGATCCCAGGCCTTGGAACACCTGCAAAAGCAGTTGGTCGAGAATGAGAGACCATTGATTGAAGAGCTGATCGAGTTCGCTCGCTCCAGCCATCGAGGATTGGCATAGATTCGAAACTTCAGGATCAGGAGCGAGCGAGGAACTCGAGGTGTTCCCAGGAATAGATGCCCGAAGAATGTCCGTCCGAAAAATGGAGCCGCAATGCATAATTGCCAACTTGTTCGAATTTCACCAATTCCACCTCATTGAATTCGGAGCGAGAGGATCGACCGATTACGTTGCCGAACAGATCGGACTCTCCGGTCTGCTCCGCGCTGGGGGAATTCGCTCTGAGCGTTTTGGCCGAAACAATCATCTCGTGTCCGTCGGGCCGGCGCAAAGCCAGAAAATCGCCCACTATCTCGACGTGTTCCGGAACCTGATTCACCGATGGAGCAAAGAAGCCTAAAGAGAGGGATCGAGACTATTGGCCGAGGGTGATGAACCCGATGGTTTCTTCCCTCCCCCGTAGTAGGGGTCAAGCGTTTCGTTTTGAAAGGAACGACCGGCTTCATCGGCAACTTGAGAGGCCCGGGAGAAATCATCCAATTCTCGACGAATCAATTCCTCCTGAAGATCCGTTTCCTGCAACTGGCTGTCCAAGCTTCTCTCATCCCAGTACTTGTCGTTGTGCGTTTGCTCAGGGAGAGGTTTCTCAGGTAATTCGTCGGGTTCCACGACCGCCCAATCAGGGTCACGCGTACAGTCGATTCCCGTGTCTTGACGGGTTTGGAAACTCGGCGATGGTTCTCCCGGTTTCCCGCAATCGTCGGAAGGCGGTGGATTGGGTTGATCTTTCAGCGAACCACCAAGATCGAGGTCTTCGTCCGACTTGGTTACCTTGACCGAGGATTCCCTTCCAGATTCGGGAACTTCGGCGACGGGTCGATCCTCGCGGCTCCGCGCCAATTCGCGAGCCTTCGTTTCCATGGTATGTTGGGAGCTGTCATGAGGTATCGATTCCATAAGACCAAAACTAAGCTTCGAATGGAGGGATTTGCAAATGCAAACCTCCCCCCACCTTGAGTGAAGGGCTCTGCGGAAAGCGATTTGAGTTGCGATTCGTTCCCGCTTCTGCATGAATGATCGCATGCCAAGAGAAACTATCATTTTGGAATGCACAGAAGCTCGCAAGGAAGGAAAACCTCCCTCCCGCTATCTCAGTTCGCGCAACAAAAAGCTGCAGACGGAGGTCGTGGAAAAGAAAAAGTTCAATCCCTTCTTGCGCCGTCGCACCGTGCACCGAGAAATCAAAGGCTGAGTCCTTTCTCTTTTTTTCTGGTTGCGCCTTTTATCTTTATCTTCCTGCCTGTCGCTGAAGGACTATCAGGGACAAATCTCCAGTATCTTTGCAGCAATTTCGAAGATTGATACGCTGGATGGATTGCTTGGATTGACTACGGTAACCGGGGTGCCGTGATCACCCCCCAGTCTTACCTCTTGATCCAGGGGCACTTCCCCGAGAAACGGACAGCCTAGCGCTTGGGCGGTTGCTGGTCCGCCCCCTTGGCCAAACAAGTGGTTTCTTTTTCCGCTGGCCTCATCCAAGAGGTAGCTCATGTTTTCAATGATCCCAAGAACGGGCACCTTGACTTTCTCGAACATCCTTGCTCCTCTTCTTGCCACGTCAACAGCCGCTTTTTGAGGAGTGGTCACCACAAGGGCTCCATCCAGAGGAATGATCTGCGCCAGCGAAAGCTGCGCGTCTCCGGTTCCGGGGGGCAAGTCGATCAACAGGTAGTCAAGCGTGCCCCAGGTCACGTTCTCGGCGAATTGCTGAATGGTCTTCATGATCATGGGCCCTCTCCAAACGACCGGACTCTCTTCATCAATCAACTGTCCCATGGAGATCGTTTTCACGCCATAGCTTTCAACGGGAGCCAACAGGTTTTCTCCTACAAGCCGGGGTCTGTCCGATGCCCCGATCAACAAGGGAACGGAAGGCCCGTAAACGTCACAATCCATCAAACCTACCCGCAAGGGCTGAGAGTCGGAGGCATTCATTCTGGCCAATGAGCAGGCTAAGTTGACCGCAATCGTGGATTTCCCCACTCCACCCTTGCCGCTTGCCACCGCGATGATTCTCCGTACTTGGCTCAAATGTCCCTCATCTTGGCTCATGCGACCGTTTGGGGCGCCCGAGTTGTTCTTTACTCGAACCGTGACTTCCGCTGCTTCGATCGCTTCGTCGGCCAATAGGGCCCGTTCCACTTCCGTTTGTATGGTTTTGGGAAGGGTTTGATCCGATCCGGACAATTCCAGAAGGACCTTGGCGGTTTTTCCTTCCATTTCAGTTTTCTGCACGAGACCAAAGGAAACGATGTCCCGACTGAAACCGGGGTACTTGACGTTTTTCAGGATATTCAAGATGGCTTCGTTGCTCATAAATCAAACGAATCATCAAGCAACCTGCCTCCTTCTTCGGCAAGTACAAAAGAGGGAATTTCCGAACGAACCCCTTTATTGAGAAGTCATCGCTCTTTGCCAGGGTTGTTGCCCCGTCTTATGCAGGTGAAGCATCAGTTTTTCGGTCAGGGTTCGGGCAACGGGATGAGTGGGAGGCAAAGGGTTCTTCTCGCCAGGATCCTCCTTTAGGTTTACCAGCTGCATAGCCTCGAAGGGATGATTTTGCAGAAGTTTCCAGTCTCCTTGCCGAATTGCGTAGTAGGCGCGCCCCTGGTACCTGAAATTCCCTTCTCTTCGGACCCAAATGAGGGTGCGTCGCGGATCGCCTTTTTTTCCCTCCAGCCAAATCGGAGCCAGACTTACACCGTCGATCTCTTGGTCCAGCTTCAGGTCGGCAACATCGGCTAGCGTGGGAAGCAAGTCCATCGTCATTCCAAGTTCTTCGCTTTCCATTACCGGGATCCTGCCTGGCCAGACTGCGCAAGTGGGTACTCGTATGCCGCCTTCCCAATGCTCCTGTTTACCTCCTCTCCATGGATGATTGGTTGCTGAATGAGCGAGGGATCCGCCATTGTCCGAAGAAAAGAAGACCAGGGTTTCGCCTTCAATGCCAAGGGCGTCGATTGCATCAAGCACTTTGCCGATTTCATGGTCCATATGCTCGACGAAGGCGACGTTTGCGGCTCTTTTTGGATCGAGCTCAGGCGCTCGCTTCCTGACTTTTATCAACCAGTCGTTCGGGGGTTGAATGGGGAAGTGAGGAGCGTTGTAGGCAAGATACAGAAAAAACGGGTTGGACCTGTCGGCTGCTTGCTCGCTAATGTATTCAATCGCCCACCTGCTGAAGATTTCGGTGGCATGTCCTACCGGTTCTATTGGTTGGCGATTGAACCTCATCCAATTGATCCCTCCTCTAAGATGCGTCAGGTAATCGTCCATCATGTCTCCCAGAAAGCCCTTGAAGAAATCAAAGCCTCTCTCGTTGGGGAGATTGGGCGATTCGTATCCCAGGTGCCATTTTCCGACCATTCCCGTGCGATATCCCGCCGATTTGAAGACTTCCGGAAGGGTCGGGCCGGTGGGAGCGAAGTATCCCCAGTTGTCCATCGGGTCTTGTCTGATTACCCCGGGGACGCCTACCAGATCGGGATAGCGTCCGGTCATGAGGGATGCGCGGGTAGGGGCGCAAACCGTGCAGTTTGAGTAGAATTGGTTGAATCGCATTCCGGAGCGCATCAATTTGTCGATGGCCGGTGTTCGGAGATCCGTAGCTCCGAAGCAAGAGAGGTCGCTGTAACCTAGATCATCCACAAGAATGCAAACAATATTCGGCTTTGCGGCAATGCCCGTATGAACGGCGGAAATCAATAGCCAAGCCTCGAAAATCAACCGCAATTTTTTCATTTGAAAATTCAAAAAACGACCACGAGAAGAATCAATTAAATTTTCATTCGAAAGGCGAAATCGAAGAAAATGATGCAAAATTTTTTCTTTCGACACGCGTTTTCGCTTGATGAGGAGAGTCGGGCGCTAAAGTTTGTTTCATCATGAGAGTGGATTCGGATTGCATGTTGTTCCGTTTTTGGCGGATTTGGGTAACCACGTCGTTGGTCCTTGTCGCGCGGCCCATTTTGCCTGCGGAAGATTCCGCCATCCTTTTGGGACCAATCGAGGGCGAGTTGGCCAGAAAACAAGTTCCCATCGATCTGGGCAGAACTCCGGAAGTCCTTCTTCCTCTGGTAAGCAAACCGATCCATCTGCATGGTGGTTTGCGTTTGGCGAAGGAAGATGAGAGTTTGTTTTCCGCCACCTTCAGTTCGGCGGGGCGCAACGACGTAAAAGTCTCGATCACGAGGGGCAATCCGAAGATTCCTTTTGTCGACTTCGTGGTTGCGGACTCCACGCTCGAAGGTTCCCTGATGAGGGCTTGCGATCGTTTGGTGAAGGAGGTTCTTGGAATACCCGGTTTCTTTTCCGGTCGAATCGCTTTTGTTTCCGACGTGTCCGGAGCCAAGGAACTGTTGATTTCCGATTCCATCATGAGCTTTTCCAAACCGCAAACCTCCTTCGGCAAGATCTGCTTCAACCCCAGTTGGAACAATCGTGGTACCGGACTCTTCTTCACCAGCAACCGCAAGGTTTTCAACAACGTCTATCATTTGGACTTGAGCAGTCGAAGAGTAGCCACGGTGGCCAATTACAAAGGAAGCAACCTTTGCGCGGTGCAAAACCCCAGAACCGAGCAGACTGCGATGATTCTTTCCACTTCGGGAAATCCTGAAGTCTGGTTGGCGACCACTCCATACGAACGTCCGCGTTGCCTGACCAAGAACAAAAGCAACGAATCCGGCCCCTGTTGGTCTCCGGACGGACGGCGCCTGCTGGTCACCTCGGACATTCGAGGAAAGCCTCAAATTTACGAAGTTTCGCTCTCAACCGGGGTGCTTTCTCGAATTCCGACCAACGTCAGTTCGCATTGCGTCGAAGCGAACTGGAACCCGGTTGATCCATCGAGGATCGCCTTTACCGCAGCGGTCGACAAAGGATTTCAGGTTTTCGAATACAACTTCACCGAGCGAAGGAGTCGTATGCTTACTCGTGGCTCCAATCATGCGATGCAGCCTTGTTGGGCAGGAGACGGCAGGCACCTGTTCTTTACCAGTCGTTCATCGAGCGGGCCTACTCAAATCATGCTGCTTGATACCGAATTCGAAGAAGCAAAGCCGGTTTCGCTGCACGATCGCAGTTTCGGCAACTGTTCGCAGCCTTCCTTCTTCGCCCTGCCTTGAACTAATGAAGATTTTGATTCTTGGTGACGTGGTCGGCAGACCAGGTAGAGATTTTCTTTGCCGTCATTTGGAGAAGTTTCTAGCGGAACACCCTGTCGATCTCATTGTCGTAAATGGAGAAAATGCGGCTGGTGGGGCTGGTCTTACCGCCAAGACCGCCGCAGAGATCCGCAAGGCGGGGGTTCACGCAATCACCCTCGGAGATCATGTATGGGATCAGAAGAATTTCAACAATGAGATCGATGATCTCGAATACGTCTGTCGTCCGGCCAACCTGCCAGCCAGCAACCCGGGGCGGGATCGTTTAATCCTTGAAGTGAAGGGTTCTCGGGTCGGTTTGTTTACGGTATTAGGACGTACCTTCATGGGGCCTAAGGTTGATTGTCCCTTTGCGGTATCTGGTCGCCTTGTCGACGAATTGAATGAGTCTTGCGAGGTGGTTCTGGTTGAGGTTCATGCGGAAACCACTTCCGAAAAAGAGTCCATGGGCTGGCATCTCGACGGGAGGGTGGCGATGATTTACGGCACCCACACCCACGTGCCCACTGCAGACGGCAGGATTCTTCGCGGCGGAAGCGCCTACCAATCGGACTTGGGAATGACCGGACCTCGCGAATCCGTCCTTGGTCGTGATATCGATGCCTGTCTCGGGCGGTTCAAGGATGGGATGCCAAGGAAATGTCCGGTAGCGGATGGGGACGTGGGAATGCAGGGATGCATCATTGAGATCAATCCGGATACCGGACTGGCTAATTCCCACCAGTTAATCGATTGGCGGGAATCCGATTTTTCCTAGGAGGCAGACATTCCCTAGTTGTACTCCTTCATAAAGGCCACCACGTCGGCCACGTCCTGCGCAGTCAGTCCGAGCTGTTCAGCGGATAGCATCAGGGAGCGCTTCATCGGTTTGGATTCCTTGACTTTTGATCTGGGAACCAACTGACTGAGCCCACCCTGGGACAAGACAATCGCCGGGTCCCCATAAGCTTCGGTAATTCCATGGAGTACGGAACCATCCTCAAGTATATATTCCGTTCCGCCAAAACCATGGGCGATGCCCTGAGAGGGGTTCACAATCGCATGGATCACCGCAGTCTTGGATTGCTTGGCCGCCCAGCCCTGCAGGCGGGGACCGAAGTTTACACCTATCCCTTCGACTTCATGGCACATCGAACAGCGCATGATGGTGGTTTTTCCCTTATGAGGATCGCCACTCAGTTTGGCAACGTCCGCTACTTTGAGATTGGACTTGCCCGTAGGTTCTGGGGTACTGATCGGAACAAGGACAACGGCGTCCGCGTCAAAGATGCCTGCCGCTTTCAGTTTATCTTTCACATGGTATTTTCCCCAGTCGGTAAAGCTTTGCCGGATGGTCCATTCCACGATCCATTCGCTGAGTTCTTTATCCTCAATTGACTTTCCCAGTTCAAGCAAGGCATCCGGTGCCCTTTCGTGATCGATGAATGCGATCGATTCGATGGCGAATTTTCTCTGGTCGATGGAGAGGTCGCTGTTTTTTGCCCGGATGGAGAGATCAGCGATAGCATCACTTGGCCACAACCTCCAGGTGATACGGGCAAAGGAATCCGTCCACTTGTGCGGATTGGAAAAACCGAATGCCTCTTTGAGGTGTTTCCATACCTGATTTTCCTTGCCCGCCGCACCCAGTCCAATTGCCTCCAGGTAGTTCTTGTCCTTGCCGTCGTAGCCTTTGGCAAGCTCCACGAAAAGATCTTTGCTCTTTTCAAAAGGAATGGAGCGCAGCGAAAGGGCCACGTCGCGTCGGATACCTGTATCTGAATCCCCTGCCATCTTCTTGGCGTGGGGTAGCATGTTTCCTTCAGTCCGTCTCAAACTACGGTAGGCAACGAGTCGTTGGTTGCGGTCAATGGAATTGAGCAACTCAACCGTTTTCTTTTTCCCATCTTTGCCCAAATGGGGGAGCAACCAGATTGCCCGTGCGGCAATATATGGGTTTTGATGGTCGATTAATTTTTGCACGGAGGGCAGGGCGGCATTACCGAACTTTTTTAGTGCCTGAAATCCAAGAAACCGAACCGCTGGGTTGGGGCTCTTGAGGGCAGCGATTGCACCCTCCACATTTTTCAGATCAAGGGAGGGAATAACCGGTTTGAAATTTTTTGGAGCAATCCGGTAAATCGCTCCTGAAGCGGATTCATCCTGGGTGCTGTGTCCGCCCGAGCGTTCATCGTGCCAGTCCGCAATGTAGATGGCACCATCAGGTCCAATGTCCAAATCTGAGGGGCGGAAATGAATTCTTTTTTCGGCTTCTTCTTCAGATTCCTTGTTCAAATCACTGGTGCTGGCAGCGGTACTTACAAAATCAAAACGGTCAAGCGAGTAGGTGGCTCCCAAGGGTTTGGGATGATAGCCGAACACCACGTTTCGGGTAGCTTCACAGGACAGATAAGTACCTTCCCATTTTTTCCCAAGGGCACCATTTTCATAAAAAGCTACCCCGGTCGGTCCTCCTGACCCGTACACGTCTCCGGTGTCAAAGGTGCCGGGGTTGTCCTGTCTCCAATGGGCCCGTTGAATCGCCTGCCACGAGCGCTTGGCAGCCTGCCACTTGTGCTGGCCATCGAGGGAGTAATATCCGGCCGATCCGTACTCCAGTACGTAAGAGTTCCGGCAACTGCTGTAATCATCATTATCACTCTGGAAGAGATCGCCCATCGAGCTAATCACTTGCTCGTAACTGTTGCGATACCCATGTCCGATGATTTCCGCATCGGTGCCATCCGGGTTCATTCGCACGCTGAATCCTGCGCTCCAGACATAGCCGTCATCACTCTTTGCGCCCTTTAATTCATGGGTGGGCATGTAGAAATATTTTTCGCTGGCTCCTCCTCGGTAATTGGTGTTCATCCGGAAGGTCTTGCCGGAATGATCCGTAAAAATGGCCCCGCAGTTTCCACTGTTGAAATACCATTTTCCGTCCGGCCCGGATGTTACCGAGTGGAGGGAGTGATCGTGTTGCCTGCCGTTGAACCCGGTCAGCAGGACTTCTTTTTTATCTACGGATGGATCAAACTGCAGATCCCGGTCGACGTCGGTCAGTACCACGATGTCGGGCGGTTGGGAAATTACGACCTGGTTGTCAAACACGGCTATACCCAGAGGCGATTCCAGGTATGGGTCCTGCCAGAAAACCTTGGATTGATCAGCGGAACCATTCCCATCCGAATCTATCAATACCACAATCCGGTCGCCCGCTTCCCTTCGGATGCCCAGTTTCTCGCGGTAATTTACGCCCTCGGCGATCCAGATTCTTCCCTGTGGGTCGATTGCCATATTGGTGGGATTGTAAAACATCGGGCTTTTTGCCCAAAGGGATATTTCCAGATTGGGATCGAGAGAGAATTTGCCAAGGTCAATCGATGCCGGTTTTGCCGTGGGTGGCCACGACCAGTTGGACTTTTTTGCCTGAAGCAAAGCTGCGAAAGACAAAGCGAGCAAGAATGATAATAATCTGAAAAATCGCATAAAAATATTATTCTAGTTTATGCATTTCTGATGGCAAGGCCTTGCTTGCCATAAAGTAGAAAAAATCTTCTGAATCCCGTGCCAAGGATATTCTTACTTCGCTTCTTCCAATCTATTTTCCAATTGTAGCCGAGCGGTTCTGGCTATTTCAGCATATTCAGGATCATCGATCACATTGGTGTACTGATGAGGGTCTTTTATCATGTCGTAGAGCACCTCGCCCTTGTCCCCAAAATTCATATAGGCCCATTCTGGGGAACGAATTCCGGCCCCTTTATCCTTGATGTGATGTTCATGGTGCAGGGAAAGGGCGGTATCTCGCACCGTGGTCTCTGGGTTTT
>JAYOCQ010000021.1:0-39302 GCA_038105525.1 Opitutales bacterium
CTCTTCGCCTGTCCCAAAAGTTTCGATAAAGCTGATACTTCCACCGTCTTGGGCTTACGTGAGGCAAGCATAGTAAAGAGGTATTCCATCCGGGCATTATCACGCTTGTCATGCTTGATCAAACGCTCTGCCAATTTACGGGCAGTTTCCATACGCTGGGTCTCATTAAATAATGCCAGGGACTGGGAGGATGTACTGGTACGGGAGCGCTGCACACAACTGGACTCCCGGCTGGGTGCATCAAACAGCGTCATCATCGGATGGGGAGAGGTGCGCTTCCAATACATGTAGAGACTGCGCCGGTAAATGCTGTCGTCCGTGTCCATTACATAGTTCTTGGTATCACTGTTGGGATGGGACAAAGCGATCCACATACCTGCGGGCTGGTAGGGTTTGAAGCCTTCCCCACCAATTTTCCGGTTAAGCAGGCCAGATGACCACAGGGTAAGATCACGCACGATTTCGGCATCCAAGCGGAAGGATGGTCCCCTGCCCCACAATTTATTTTCTGGATCATTTACTTTGGGCCGTCGGGCGGAAGATTGCTTGAAGGTACGGCTGGTCAAAAATTGTCGAAACAAACGCTGGAGATCCCATCCATTCTCACGAAAATCCACTGCCAACCAGTCGAGAAGTTCCGGATGAGTGGGATGTTCCCCCTGCAATCCAAACTCCTCAGGGGTACGCACCAAGCCCTCCCCAAACACCATCAACCAGAACCGGTTGACCAATACCCGGGTAGTTAGAGGCTGTTCATCCGAAACCAACCATTCCGCCAATCCCAGCCGGTTTTGAGGACTTTCTTTCTTCATCCCACCAAGTACGGAAAAGGTACCCGGGCTCAAAGGCTCCCCAATGGGTTTGTCGTATTCCCCACGGTCGAGGACCTTGGTTACACGCCTTCTGCTTTCAGGCAAGTCCCGTGCGATCAAGGTGCTTGTGAGGTAAGCCTTTTCTCCCTTGGTTAATTCCTCATTAAATTCCTTTGCTCGGGCAAGCAGATCATCAGCAACCACGACTTCCTTTTTTAACAGTTCGATCTCCGCGATTTGCATCAGCTTCGAATAAACATCAGCTAATTTTGGGAAAATCAGACGGTAGTGCGAAAAACTCTGGTTGTTTTCAAAGAAGAGCTGTTTCTTTTGCTTTCTTTTGTCGAAATTGGGAATATCCCCTTCGGAAATCAGGGAGAATTTTTTGCCATCGTTGGAACCTTCCAAGCGGTAGGTCAAAGGATCCCGGCCCGGTGCATCCTCTCCTGAGGTAAGGCTCAACCCATTAATCACTCCCGGTTGGGTGGTGATGGTCAATCCGCTGCCATTGCCATCCCGGTTCAGGTACTTGGTGGCTGGATTGTCATCAATCGCATGCTGTGGGCTCTGGTTGCGTGGAAAATTTTTGGAAATCCCAACCGCCCTGTTACCTGGCTTGGAAAGATCAGGGCTCAATAGCTCAGCAAGTTTGCGGATACTGTCATCCCTACCTTTGTATTTTCCGCTCTTTTGGATTTCTGCAAGCAGTTCAGCTTCTCGCTTTTTTAATTCAGCCCATTTCTTTTTGGATTCTGGATCCTTGGGAACAATCAGGTGATCTCCATAGACTTCTTTGTTCCCATCCATGGAATGCTCAGCGGTGTTGTTAAAAAAGGCGAAAAATTCGAAATATTCCTGATGGGTGATGGGGTCATATTTGTGGGTATGACAACGGGCACAGGTCAGGGATAATCCAAGCATGGCGGTGCCAGTGGTTTCCACCCGGTCAAAATTATTCTTCGCCTGAAACTCAGTGGCAATGGCACCACCCTCCCCTGTGGTTGGATTCATTCGGACATATCCAGTGGCGATCTTTTGATCCTCCGTGGGATTGGGCAGTAAATCTCCCGCTAATTGCCAGCGGATAAATTCATCAAAAGGCTGGTTGTCATTTAAGGCACGCACCACCCAGTCACGGTAGGGATAAATTCCACGGCGGTTATCCAAATGCAAACCATGAGTATCTCCATACCGTACCGCATCCAACCAGGACCGGGCAACATGCTCCCCATAATCCACCTTGGCAAACAATCGATCGAGGTAGTGCTCATAGGCATCCGGGCGGTTGTCTTTAAGAAACGCATCCAATTCTTCCGGCTCTGGGGGTAATCCGTTGAGAATTAAAGATGCACGGCGGGCCAAGGTTGCCCGGTCTGCCTCCTCGGCAAAATCATAGCCCTGCTTTTTCAGATCTTTGCCGATAAAATGGTCAACCGGATTAATTTGGGGTTCAACCCCACCCTTGGTTGGCGGCACAAAAGACCAATGATCCGCATACTCAGCTCCCGACAGGACCCATTGGCGGATAAGATCTTTTTCTTTTTGCGAGAGAGTTTTTCCAAAATCTTCCGGGGGCATAGGGTCCTCCTCATCATCAATCCGGTAAAGCAGTTCACTTTCCTCCAGGTCATCGGGATCGATGGCATGATAATCCCCCAGATCCTTCTTGGCCAATTCTTCCAAGTCAAGCCGCACCAAATCTTTCTTTTTGGTGTCCGGTCCGTGGCAGGCGAAGCACTTGTCCGAAAGAATGGGAAGAACTTCGCGGGCAAAATCCACTTTTGCTTCCTCGGCTGCGCAAAAGACCGAAGATACGAAAAATCCACCCACGAAAACTGCTTTGAAATTCAACATCTAACCAGATTAAACAATGTATTTTTTTCCTTGGCTACAATTTTGAGGACCGATTCTAAAATTAATCTTCAAACCCAAGCCGCATCACCACCTGGACTCATCCTTCACTTTATCAAATCAGCAAGGTGTTCAGGCTTTGAGCTTGCCCGTATTTCGATCAGGGGATAAATTTCCACGCTTTTACCATGGCGCGGTAGCCAAGTGGTAAGGCCGGGGACTGCAAATCCTCTATTCGCCGGTTCGATTCCGGCCCGCGCCTCCATCCCTCCAGTTATTCGGCAAGACTGGCTGGCGCCCCCTTATCGTTGCTATTGTCGGTTGATCCCCCCTTTGAACCCCTTGACCTGTTCCTTCATCGGTTCGGTCAATTGTCGAACCGACATTCCGGTTGCCTCGATCAAACGGGCATCGAGGTAGGAAACGTTGCGAAAGGAGTTTCTTCCCGTCTTGTCGCTGTGAGTCAACATTCCGTCACCGATGCGAACCAACGCATGAAGGAAAGGGTTTTCGGTTTCATGGATCTCCAGAACCGAACCATAGAGAAAATCGCAGATCGCAGGCTGAAAGCCAAGAGAACAAAATGAGCCCGCCAAGGACAAGGCCACGTTTTGTTCTTCCGTTTCAAAGTCCTGCGAATGCAACAAGTTCGCTTGCAGCAAAAGTTCAAAGCATACGATCCTGAAATTGTAGAACAATCCGCACAAATACGCCTCGTCCGGAGCAATCGAAAGATCAGCGGAGAAGGACCTGAGGTACCGGGCAAGAATGATCGATCTCCTTTTCAGGGCATGCTCCGTAAGACCATCGAACACCGAAAGCGGCAGTGAAAATATCTCTTGATTCATCGCCCGAATGCCAATGCCGTACAGATGATTCATCCCTTTTTTGAAGAGAATCTCCTTGGCTAGCTCCCTTTCGTTTTTTCTCCCTCCGCTCAGGTGTGTCAGTTTCTCAAAAACGGAGGAATTGCTTTTGCACAAATTGACTACCTCCCCAAGCGTAGGATCTCCCTTGATGACGAGTTCGTGAATCTTGGGGAGGATCAGAAGGCTTGGAAACCGCTGCTCAAACAGAAAGATATGATTGAGTTTCGTGACCAGAGTGCTGGCTTGTTTCATTTTTAATGGTTTTTAATTACTTTTAATTATATCGAATAATTCACCTTTTATCATTTTTCAAGCAATATGATTTTTTTTTGCTTTTTTTGCTCGTACGAGGTTTCACAGCTCGTTTTGCAAACTTCTTTTTGATCCGATTCGGAAATCTCTTTGCATGAGATGGTCATGATGATAAATGTGATCGACGCATGATAGAGGAACATCGAAGCTTAGTTGAAACCATCGCCCGATCCGCTTTGCGGGCAGCAAGATCCATGAGCGCGGCAACTAGCCAAAGTAAGAATCATGCCTTGGAGGCAATTGCCAGGGAACTTGAGTCCAACCGCAGGAATTTGATCGAGGAAAACGAAAAGGACATCGCGGCAGCTTCCGCCGACAAGCTCTCCGAGGCCATGATTGATCGTCTGCGTCTGTCCCACGAGCGCATCGACGGCATGGCTCAAGGATTGAGACAGTTGATGAAATTGCCCGACCCCGTGGGCGGACTGATCGATGAAAGAACCCGGCCCAACGGATTGAAGATTCGCAAGGTAAGAGTACCCATCGGTGTAGTTGGAGTCATCTACGAATCACGACCAAACGTCACCATCGATTGCGCCGGGCTTTGCCTTAAGTCGGGCAATGCGGTCATTCTCAGGGGGGGGAAGGAAGCGGCTCATTCCAACCGGGCGCTGGCTGCCATCGTTTCAAATGCCTTGAAGTCCACCGATCTTCCCGAACATGCGGTTCAATTGATTCCCACCACCGACCGAGCTGCCCTCAACCATCTGCTTAAACTGGACGAGTTGGTGCATTGCATCATTCCCCGCGGGGGGGAGGGCTTGATCCGATTTGTGTCTGAGAATAGCAGGATCCCGGTGATCAAGCACTACAAGGGAGTTTGCAACCTCTACCTTGATGAAGGATGTGATGCCCGAATGGCCCAAGAGATCGCGGTATCGGCGAAGTGCGGAAGGCCCGGAGTCTGCAATGCGATCGAAAACTTGATCGTGCACCAATCCAACCTCTCCACCCTGCTCCCTAAAATCGCCAACGAGATGGTGGCCAAAGGATGTACGATTTTTGCTGATGACGAGGCGCTTGACGCGCTCGGGGACATCCCTGCGGAGAAGGCAACCGATGATCAATATGCTGAGGAGTTTCTCGATCTGCGGATCGCCATCAAGACGGTGGACTCTGTGGACGAAGCAATTGCATTCATCAATCGATTCGGCAGCGGGCACAGCGAGTCGATTTTGACGCCATCGAAACTGCGGGCGGAACAATTTCTGCAAGAAGTGGATGCCTCCTCGGTCTACTGGAATGCGAGCACCCGGTTTACCGACGGGTTTGAATTCGGACTTGGGGCCGAGATTGGCATATCGACCGACCGACTGCACGCCCGGGGGCCCATGGGATTGGAAGAGTTGTGCACCTACAAGTTCATCATCCAGGGTGATGGACAATGGAAGTAATTTTCCTATTCGATTTTCTTCCCCATTCGACTTTCAGATGAAAGACATTTTACTCACCGGCGGCATGGTGGTGACCGATGGAAAAAAGGAAGTGGCCGATATTCTGGTAAGAGGCGAACGAATCGAGCTGATGGGTCCGTCCCTTCGGGCGCCTGCCGGCGCCGAAGTGATCGAAGCGGAGGGAAAGTGGATTCTTCCCGGCTTGATTGACGACCAGGTGCACTTCCGCGAACCTGGACTGACGCACAAGGCTTGCATTGCCACTGAAGCCAGGGCAGCCGTAGCTGGTGGAGTGACCACTTTTTTTGAAATGCCCAACGTTTCTCCCCCCACCCTCGATATGGCAAGACTGGAAGAAAAGAGGCAACTGGCTCGCCGAGACTCGGCCGCAAACTATGCCTTTTTTCTGGGAGCGAGCAATGAGAACCTGGAAGTCGTAAAATCTGCCGACCCCACGAAAATTGCCGGCGTAAAAATCTTCATGGGCTCATCGACAGGCAATATGCTGGTGGATCAGGAATCGGTCCTCGAACAAATATTCCGCCATGCTCCCACCACCATTGCCACGCATTGCGAGGACACTCCGACCATCCTTAAAAACGAAGAGGCAGCCAAAGAGAAATATTGCAACGACGCCCCTTTTTGGGAGCACCCCAACATCCGCTCTCGAGAAGCCTGTTTGAAATCATCCACCCTCGCAACCCAACTGGCAAAAAGGGAAAATGCCCGCCTCCACGTGCTCCATATTTCGACGGAGGAGGAACTCGACCTCTTTACTCCCGGAGACTCTCGAATCACCGCGGAGGCCTGCGTGCACCACTTATGGTTTGAGGAATCAAGCTATGCGACCCATGGCTCAAGAATAAAATGCAACCCGGCGATCAAGAAGGAAAGCGATCGGAGGGCCATCCGGCAGGCGGTGGCGGATGGCAGAATATCCGTTCTCGCCACTGATCATGCCCCCCATACCTGGGAAGAGAAACAGCAGCCCTATTTCCAGGCCCCGGCCGGGCTTCCCCTAGTGCAGCACACGCTTCTGCTTATGCTGGAAATGGTCAGGCAAAACTGCTTCAGCCTGGAAACAGTGGTGGAACGGGCATGCCATGCGCCGGCCCGAATCTTTGACGTATTGGATCGCGGGCACCTCCGCGAGGGCTACTGGGCGGACCTGGTCATCGTCGATCCCAATGCAAAAACGTTGGTCGATGAAACCGAACTGTTGAGCAAGTGCGGATGGTCTCCTTTTCCCGGAGAGCGTTTTTCCCACAGGATCGAACGTACCATCGTATCCGGTCAAACAGCTTATGAGAATGGAAAGATCAACCCGAAGTGCCGTGGGCAAGCGGTGCTTTTCTCTGCGGACCGAAGATAAGCTAAATCACCCCTCAGGGCAGCCAAGGGTATTTGTCGAACTCGGGCTTCCTTTTTTCCAAAAAGGCTTTCTTTCCCTCTGATCCTTCCTCTGACAAATAATAAAGCAAGGTGGCGTTGCCGGCAAGTTCCTGCAAGCCGGACTGTCCGTCGCAATCTGCATTGAAAGCGGACTTGAGGCATCGAATGGCCAGGGGGCTCTTTTCCAAGATTTCATTCGCCCACTGCACTCCTTCCGCTTCCAACCGCTCAACCGGGACGACCTTGTTGACCAAGCCCATTTCCTGCGCTTCGGAGGCATCGTATCGTCGACAGAGAAACCAAATTTCTCGGGCTTTCTTCTGGCCCACGATACGGGCAAGGTAGGAAGAACCGAAACCTCCGTCAAAGCTGCCTACCTTCGGTCCGGTTTGACCAAAGATCGCATTATCGGCGGCTATGGTAAGATCGCACACCACGTGCAGAACGTGCCCGCCGCCTATGGCATAACCGGCTACCAGGGCAATGACCACTTTGGGCATGGAGCGAATGAGCTTTTGCAGGTCCAAGACGTTCAGTCGGGGCACCCCCTGCTCGTCGAGGTATCCGGCATCTCCGCGCACGCTCTGGTCGCCCCCGGAACAAAAGGCATATTTTCCATCCGTATGAGGACCGGCTCCGGTCAGCAAGATCACTCCGATCTTCGGATCTTCACGGGCATCCGAAAATGCATGGTGCATTTCAGTTATGGTCTTGGGGCGAAAGGCGTTTCGCTTATGCGGCCGGTTGATGGTGACCTTGGCTATGCCTCCGCGCTTGTGATAAAGAACGTCCTCGTATTCTGTGACCATTTCCCAGTTCATCCCTCTTGCTCCTCCTGCATCATTTGTTGGTTGGGATCGACGGAATCTCCCGGTTCCACTTCTCTGCCTTGCATGCCCCACTTCTTGCGCAGGTAAAGTCTTTCTTCCTGCCAATCGGCAAAAGGTTTGCCACGCAGAGAAAGCAATTCGTCGAGATTTTTCCGATCGAATTCGTCAGGGCTTGATTCGGTCACGGATTCAGTCTGATTATCTTCCATTTTTCTTCCGTAGGTTGGTAGGTGAAACGATCATGCAATCGATTGGGGCCGCCTTGCCAGAATTCCAAGGAAGATGGTTCGAGACGGAATCCCCCCCAGTGCGGCGGACGAGGTGGATGCTCTCCCCATCGATCCACCGCCTGCAAAAACGCGTTTTCCAAAGATTCGCGAGAATCGAGCGGTTGACTTTGATTCGAGGCCCATGCCCCGAGCCTGCTCAGCAGCGGGCGAGATTCAAAGTATTCATCCGCCAAAGAATCGTCGATCTTGGAAACCTCTCCCGATACGGTTACTTGGCGTTGCATGACAAACCATGGAAAATGCATGCATGCGGAGGGATTGGCTGCCAGGTGCATGGCCTTGCGGCTGTTGTAGTTGGTGTAAAAAACGAACCCACCCATCTCCAGACCCTTGAGCAAAACCGCCCGCGAAACCGGCTTGCCCCCATCGTCAACCGTAGCGAGGCTACAGGCATTTGGATCGTAGACCCGGGCATCGACGGCATCCTGCATCCACCGTTGAAATTGTTCCAACGGATCGTCACTGAGGTGAGCCCGGCGCAAGGGTTCACGATCATATCCCTCTCTCATCTCCTGCAGTCTTTTGTTGAAATCGCTCATGGGCAGATTGTTTTCTAAACCATTCCTCGAATTCCGCAAAACCCTTATTTCGAATTCTCGGAATTGGATTGATTCACTTCAGCTCGAGCGATTGATGCCGCCAATCCTGGGGAACGCTCGCGCAACCTTCTCCGCCACTCCATGTTCCAGCCGATCAACTTGCGGGCAATCCTGCCGCGCCAAGACTTGCGAATCCAATGAAGTTCGTGAGCAGGCATCGAAGAGTTGGCGTAAGAATCCTTGTAGGCAAATCGAGCCGGCAAGAAGTCCAGCGTTCGCCCCTCCTCCCAACATCGCTTCAGGCTATGCTTCAGGAGCTGCTTGCCGGGAGAATATCTTTTCCATTGCTGGTCATAGGCAAGGTGATGCAACAAGGAACCACCGGGGCGCAAGAGCTCCAACTGCCAAGCTATCGGGTGATCGTCGAGTCGCAGAAAGGAGAGGCGAGCCTGTTCACGCTTGGCCAGTCGGGGAAGAAGCTCGAAGAAAAAGCCACGCTTGCCCCGAATGCTGTAAAGGCCGGCGTTCTCCAAGGTTTTCTTCGATCCGACCTCGACCACACAGGTTGCCGGCATGGCCGAGCGCGCTTCCTCGAAACTGCAGATGGTTTCGTACTCCACCCTACCGAGCCGGGCTAGCCCCCGAGAATCAGAGCGGAGGGATTTGCGTGACTTGGATCCCAGTTTTTTATGCCAAAATTCGTCGAAGGATTGATCGGTGGATGGCTCGATCAACCGTGATGAAAGACCTCGGCGGATGATCTTCAATCGTCGGCGATCTTCGGTCTTGGCTTCAATGAATTTGCCCCAGAAGGAATCGGGAACCAGAGGAATCCAGACAAAGAGAAAGGTATCGAGCAATTGGTAGAGGGCATCGACCAGAGAGGCCGCCACCGAGCTCGCGCAAGTAGGAAAATGGTAATTCGCTTCATCGTAGACGAAGGGCCACAGGCCCTTGGATCCAAGCAGACCAGGGCGCTCGACAAAGGGCCAGTAACCAGCAAGAGAACCATCCTCCGAATAGGCAAGCAACAGTAGCGGAGCGCGGGTCTTGTCCTGACGCTTCCACCAACTGCTCAACCACTCCGGAGAAAAATACGGATTGATCCAGTCCGCTCTCCTCAAGAGGGAATCATATTCTCGATCAAGCAGACGAAGGACTTCCGCATCGCGGGAAATTATGATTCGCGAGGAATTTCCCTTCACGAATCGAAGCGGTTGCGGGCGGTTTCAGGAAAATCCGGCGAAGAGAAAAATTAAACCACAAGGTTTGAAAAATCCTCGTATTCGGCCCGAAATCCCCCGTCCACTCCACGACAAAGAACTGCAACCGCATCATGGGAGTGCAAGGATTCGAAATGAGAACAGACGATGCGAAAATCGATCACGCGGGAATCCTCGATGAGGTGAGCGTAGAGGAGACGAGCGGCGTCTTCCACGAACTTCACCTTGGCTCCGTTTAGTTCGGCAAACGCCTGTTCATCCTCGCGTTTGACCATGACTTGGGTTTCCGTTCCAAGCGCGCTCAGGGAAGCGTCGCGCAATTCGAGAAGCGAAAGCTCCCGCTCGGGGTGAACTTCCACGCTGATGCGGGCGAGGCTGCGTTGGGAGTGGGGAATGGCGAGAAGATTCCGGGTGAGTCGGGCGTGTTCGGAAAGCTCAGAAGCGCAAGGACAGGCGGAGGAATAAACGAAATCGAAATTGATGATCTTTCTTACCCTGTCACCGCGGTCGATGATTCCCTCGAAACTGCAGTCATAATATTGATAGCCGGACAATCCGCTGCGCAAGCTCTTCTGTATCATGGGATAGGAGAAATCCACCTTTAGGCGAGCCTCCCGTGAATCAAGCCTTTCCTTGTATTGACGCAGGACGCGTTCAAGTAATTCGGGAGAGAAGACTTCCTTTTCGTACTCGTAGAAAATTCGAAGGATGCGGGACATGTTGATGCCCTTTTTGTCGGCGTCCAAACTAACCGTACCCGTGACCCTTGATTCCAAGGTCAAGTCCTCCCCGTCGGGCCCGACGTATCGCAAGGGCAGGCGAAAGCCGGATATGCCTACCTGAAGGATAGGTACGTTTGCCCCCTGCATGGCGCTGGAACCCGAATTCTGGACGTCGGGGAGCGAACGCCTGTATTCGGGAGTAACCTGAAAATTCGAATCGTACTCGCGCTTGAGTTCGTGGGGTTGATCGGATTTCGTATCCATGACTTCAAATTTGACGGTTTTCGCTGACAAGGCAAATCCGAGACTATTTCGCCTTGCCTTGGTTGGCCACCGCCTCCATCGCCTTGGCCACGGCCTCGGGATCGCCTAGGTATTGCCGATTGATGGGTTTGAGATCCCCGTCCAAGTCATATACCAGAGGCATTCCGGTCGGTACGTTCATGCCGATGATCTCTTCCTCGGAAACGTCGTCCAAATATTTGATCAGGGCACGCAGGGAATTTCCGTGAGCGGCGATGAGCACGGTTTTTCCCATCCTGATTTGAGGAGCGATGGAATCCTCCCACAAGGGAAGAAAACGAGCCACCGTATCCTTGAGGCATTCGGTCAGGGGGATCTCCGTCTCCGACAACCCGGCGTACCTGCGATCCTTTCCGGCAAAACCCTCGTCATCCCTCGACATGGATGGGGGCGGAACGTCATAACTGCGACGCCAAATCAGTACTTGATCCTCTCCGTGCCTCTCTGCGGTTTGAGCTTTGTCAAGCCCCTGCAAGCCACCGTAATGACGTTCATTGAGGCGCCATTCGCGATGCACGGGAATCCAAACCTGATCCAATTCGGTGAGGGCAAACCAAAGGGTGCGGATGGCCCGCTTGAGGACCGACGTGTAGGCGAGGTCGAATTGAAAGCCGGCTTCCCTGAGCAATCGTCCGGATTCGCGAGCCTCCTCCTCCCCCTTGGGAGTAAGATCGACGTCATGCCAACCGGTAAAGCGATTTTCCTGATTCCACTGGCTTTCGCCGTGTCGAAGAAGTACGAGTTTGTGCATGAATGATAAATAGTTGAGATCCCATCCTAAACCAAACCATGGATTCGGTCACGAATTTTCCGATTCAAGGAAAAATCCGATCAAACCGGTATGACTTGAGAAACAACGAGGGTTGCGCAATCATAGGCTGATGTTTGGTCGTATGATTCTCCTCTTTGCGCTTCTTCCGATGATCGAGCTTTTCCTGCTGATCAACTTGGGTTCCCGCATCGGGCCCATGCCCACGATCGGACTGATTGTTCTGACCGGCATAATCGGGGCATCGCTGGCCCGGCATCAGGGCTTGTCCGTCCTGTCGAGAATCCGCTCGGAAATGGCCGCAGGCAAACCACCGACCGCCGAACTGCTTGAAGGGGCCTTGGTGGTGGTGGCTGGGATCGTCCTCATCACTCCGGGCATCGTCACTGATCTTTTCGGCTTTCTGCTGCTGATACCCTCGGTTCGTCGAACCTTTTGCGAAAACCTGAAAAAATCATTTTCCGTCAAGGTCGGACAAGCTTCAGCCTTCGTCCGCCGAGATGGTCGCCCATCCTCCCATGCCAAAGACGGCGATGACGTCATCGAGGTTTAGCTTCCTTCGTTTCTTTTCCCTTTTGGGGTTGATTTGCTGGTCTTCGTTCGGTTGCTCTAATCCGCAAGAGGGCACGTATTGCGGAAACGTCGGCTCAAAGAAAGACGTCTCCCTAAGCATTTATGCAAACGGCGCCGTAGAACTGAATGGATATTGGAGTGAAACTCTTGTCGGTCGACACGAGCGAGCGAGCTTGAAAGGCGAGAACGTGGACGCGTTTGTTTTCGATGGCCCGGCGAACAAAAAATTCAAACTACGCATACTCCACCGGACATCCGATGACTACTTGAGCATTCTGGCCATCCAATCCAGAAGCTACGGTCCGGGAACCCGATACGCCCCGACGGAAGAGGACTCGGTTTTCGAACCTCCTCCCCGATTGGTCCGCAGAGCAGAAGGTTCCGATTAGTTCGACTCGCTCGTTTCCCGGATCATATCTTCCAATGCGTCTCGAAATTCAGGACCTATTCCTTCCCTCCGAGCAATTTCCAGGTAAAAGGGAACGTAATCGTCCTGCTCCAAGGCTTTGAGGGCGATGTTGTGGAACGGTTCCTCCGCGGAAATGAAATAGATGGCCTTGCCGAAAGAAAGGGTTATTCCGGAATCGCTTTCGAATACCGCCAGCTTGTCATGTTCATGAACCACGATTTTCGATTATTTCCATTCATGGAATCGGTTCAAGTTTTCAATTTCCCTGTTCGAACCTCTTTCCACCCAGGCAAACGGTCATGATTTTCCTTCCTTACCGTGACGACAACCCAACCGGATCCTTTCCGTTGGTGAACTGGACGATCATCATCGCCAACCTGTGGGTTTTCCTAGCCTTTCAATTTCCGCTCGAACCACACGAACATGAATCCTATTTCTCTGATTTCGGTTTCATCCCGGCGGCCTTTTACGGACAGTTTTCAAGTTATGATCCGGGAATCATACTTTGGGAATGGGGATCCGTGTTCACCTCCATGTTCAGTCACGGCGGCATTTTACATTTGCTCGGAAACATGCTTTTTCTTTACCTTTACGGAGACAACTTGGAGGATGCCCTGGGCAAGGTTCGATACCTTGTGTTCTACTTGCTTTGCGGATCTTTCGCCGCTCTAACTCAATCGTTCGTCGATCCCCTCTCGCAGGTTCCCATGGTCGGGGCGTCCGGCGCCATTTCAGGTGTCATCGGAGGCTATTTGCTTCTTTATCCTCGGGCCAACGTGCGCGTCTTTTACTGGTTCCTGCTCTTCCTGGGAACCATCTACGTTCCGGCTTGGGTGATTCTCGGCCTGTGGGTTTTCGAACAGATCGTCGCGCTTCCTGAATCCATGAAAGAGGCCGGCGGCGTGGCAATTGCCGCTCATCTTGGAGGCTTTGTCGCAGGAATTCTCCTCACTCCCTTCTTGCGCAAGCCTGGCGTTCGCCTCTTTCAGGACGGGCGCACGCGCTCTTTTACTCGCCAATCACGCAGATTGCGATAAGATCGAACGCTTTCAAGCGAGCAAATGGAAAAAGCATACCAACCAAAGGAGGTGGAGGATCGCCTGTACGAAGCCTGGGAAAAAGAAGGCTCCTTCAGAGGCAAAGCGGATCCGGACAAGCCAGCCTACTCCATCGTCATCCCCCCTCCCAACGTCACCGGCGTGCTGACCATGGGACACGTACTCAACAACACGATTCAGGACCTGCTTGCTCGACGAGCTCGTCAAAAGGGCTTCGGCGTACTTTGGCTTCCGGGAACCGATCACGCGGGCATTGCGACTCAAACCAAGGTGGAGCAGCAGTTGCGAGCGGAAGGAAAATCAAAGCTCGAGCTCGGACGCGAAGGCTTTATCGAACATGCCAAGCAATGGCGCGACAAGCACGGAGGAATCATACTCAAACAGTTGCGCAAACTCGGATGCTCCTGCGACTGGGAGAGAACCGTCCACACCCTTGACCCCGGTTATTCACGCGCCGTGCTTGAAGCGTTCGTTCGATTGTTTGAAAACGGCTACGTCTACCGGGGAAAAAGAATGGTCAACTGGTGCCCGGCAAGCCTGACGGCCCTTTCCGACGAAGAGGTCGTAATGAAACCGCAAAGCGGAAAACTTTACAAGGTGCGCTATGAACTGATTGATTCTCCCGGAGAATACCTCCTCGTTTCCACCACTCGTCCCGAAACCATCATGGGAGACGTCGCGCTGGCGATTCATCCGCAGGACGAACGGTGGCCAAGCCTGCAGGGACGAAAGGTTCGACGCCCCTTGCAACCCGCTGAAATTCCCATCATCGCTGATCGGGCCGTCGACAAGAATTTCGGCACCGGCATGCTCAAGATCACTCCCGCCCACGACCGCCTGGACTTTGAGATCGGCCAGCGCCACGAACTTCCGGTCATCGACCTCTTCAATCCGGATGGCACGCTGAACGAATCGGCCGGGCCGGAATTTTGCGGTTTGGACCGGTTCGACGCCCGCAGCAAAAGCGTGGAAAAGCTTAGGTCGCAGGGAGACCTGCTCGAAGAAGAAAACCATGACAACAACGTCGGGTTTTCCGAACGGGCGGACGTTCCCATCGAACCCAGGCTTTCCGAACAGTGGTTCCTGCGCTACCCACGAGTCGAGGAAGCCAAACGGGCGGTAGAGGATGGGTTCATTCGCTACTTTCCCGATCGTTGGTCCAAAACCTACCTGCATTGGCTGGACAACATTCAGGACTGGTGCATCAGCAGACAGTTGTGGTGGGGCCACCGCATACCCGTGTGGTACCGAAAGGGACGATCAAGAAGTGATCCGCGAAACTGGCACGTCTCCGTCGATGGACCGAGCGATCCTGAGAACTGGGAACAGGACGAAGACGTGCTCGATACCTGGGCATCTTCCTGGCTTTGGCCGATCGCCACCTTGGGCTGGCCGGATGATCTCATGATGAAGGAACAGGGATTGGACTATTTTTATCCCACTTCCGCCTTGGTAACCGGTCCGGACATCATTTTCTTCTGGGTGGCTCGGATGATCATGGCGGGACTGGAGTTCAGGGGTGATTCCATTGATGCGAAGACCACGCTTACGGATGAGCAAATCCGCCGGCGCATCCCTTTTCGCGACGTCTACTTTACGGGAATCATTCGTGACGCAAAGGGAAGAAAGATGTCCAAGTCGCTTGGCAACTCTCCGGATCCGCTCGATCTGATCGACAAGTACGGAGCGGACGGACTGCGTCATGGAATCATGAGCATCGCTCCGAAGGGTCAGGATATTCGCTTTTCCGAGGAACGGATCGAACAGGGTAGAAATTTTTGCAACAAATTGTGGAACGTATCACGTTTCCGCAGGATGGCCGACGAAGAGGGAGTCGCGAGCGAATCGACCCTCGAGTCGATCATCCAGCGGATGGATTCGAAGCACCTAAAGCAGGATGATCATGCCATCCTGCTGCGGCTTGTCCAGACACTGGACGAGGCAAGCCGGCTCTACGACGAGTACGAGTTCAACGCGACCCTGCAATCCATCTATCGATTCTTCTGGAATGATCTTTGCGACTGGTACGTCGAAAATTCAAAGGCCCGCATGCGCGAGGGAGAAGGCAAGGATACCTGCCTTGCCGTCGTGGATTTGTGCCTCCGTCAGGTCTTGTTGCTGCTTCACCCAGTGACCCCGTTCATCACCGAGGAACTGTGGAAGGTGTTGGGCTATTCCGAGGGGCGATCCATTCAATGGACCAATCCGGGTTCAGGAAAAGAGCTTCTTGCCGCTCTGGAAAGCTGGGAAATCCGTCCCGATCCGTCGGCCTTGGAGGAAATGCTCGCCATTCGAGAATTGGTTACTTCCCTACGGGCTCTCAAAGCGGAACGCAACCTCGCCACCAACAACAAAGTGGAGTTCTTCTACCTTGCTTCCGACGAAAAATCAAAGCTTCTGGACCGCTATCGATCATCGGTTCTAAACTCCGTCGGAGCAGGCTCTCTCAATCGTGTTCAGGAGGCCCCCGCAGGCATGCCCGCCTTGGTCACCGCGTTCGGATCGGTTTACCTCGATTTGGCCAGCGCCCTGGATCCGAATGCGGAGCGAGACCGACTGAGCAAGGAGTTGGATCATCTCGATCGAATCATCTCCTCGATCGAAAGCAAACTTCGCAACGTCGCCTTTACGCAAAAGGCTCCTGCTCAAGTCGTGGAAGGCGCCAAGCGTCAATTGTCGAACAACTTGGCCAAGAAACGGGAAATCGAAGAGGCCCTGGCTGCCCTACCCCGCTAATCCCGAAGCTGGCCCGACTTTTCTTCAAACCGTCGACGCTGTCGAACGGGAAGATCGGGCAGTACTGGAAGCTCTTCTGCGCGAGTATCAGCCGGTGCCCACTTTCCCGCAACGTTTTGCAATTCCTTCCATCTTTCCAGGCCTAGATCGGGAGCGCGAACGATCAAGCCAAGCAGGCTTTTCCATTCGATCACCAATCTTTCGACGTCTCCGGCTCCCAATTCCTCCGTTTCATTCCCGTTGACGCCTTGCAACAGCGTTTTTTCCCGAACGAAGTCAACTCCTCCTTCTCCGTATTCAAGCGGCAAACCCGCTCGAAGGTACCCTGGACAGTCACGAAAACCGAATGCCTGACGACAAAGAGCCGAAAGTCTCGATTCCGTTCTCGCCCAAGAACGAAAACGATGACCGGCGCGAAGGTTTGCCAAATCATAAACCAATTCCTCGACCGGATAGTCGGAGTCCTCCAAGCCCACGGCAACCGCCAAGCCTTCCCCTCTGGAAAACAGACTGAAGATTCGTCCACGCCGAGTTGGTCGGGCTCTCTCGTCAATCAAGCCAAGCAGATACCAAGCTTCAACAGGGTTGGCTTGAGAAAGTTCGGCTCCCTCCTTGCTCGTCTCGCCAAGAAAGGGTGAATCAAAGGATCGAAAAGTCCGGCGCATCCTCGGATTTAGCAAAAAACGCCCACGAGAGTCTTTCCATCCCAATGCTTGGGCGTTTTCGTAACTTAACCGGGCGCTCAAAACCTTTCCTCTGTCGACGAACTCAACCAGTTCTCCCCCTTGGGAGAGAATCGGAAAAAAAGGCCTCAACTGATCTTCCAAACCCCTTCGATTCCAAGTTTTTCGGGCAAATCTTCGCTTGGCTCCGGGACGAAGCTCGGCAACCGCTTGACGCAAGAGTTTGCGAAAGGACTTGATCAGCATCACCCGCTCTCCCATCGATTCGACTTCGTAGACCGCCAGCGGTACTTCCTTCCCGTAAGAAGGAGCCTTACGAGCCCCGAAACGGCAAGGATTTCCGATGGAAACCTTGCCCAGGGTCTCGGGCAGGGAAAGAGCCGGCACCCATTCCTCTCCCTTCAGAACCAGCCCTCTCCTCAATTGTTCCTTGATTTGCCCGCCTCTTCTTTCCCATAAACCGGAACTGTTCAACATTTCAATCACTTTGTCTCGCTTGGAATCCTTTTTTATCTGAGTTTGAGATTCCTGACGGGACAAAGCATCAAGCTTGCCCATCGAATCCCTGAAGCCGAGCCTTACCTCCTCTTCGGAAAACAATCGATCGGCCAGCTCACGAGCGGCCTCCACGTGATCCTGTCCCAGTTCAACCGCCTCCTGCATGACCTTGATCAGCATCGGCCAATCAAGGGTCGTTGATCGCTGCAAGCGCAAGGGCCGTCCATCCGCCAATCTGGCTTGGCGAGAAGCAGCCACCACAAATCCACGAAGATCCTTGCCCCTTCTGCCCGCGCGTCCGAACATTTGCAGAAGTTCGTCCGGTCGGACTTGGAAAAGTTCCTCGTCCATGCGATATTCCCGATCGGTCACCAACACCGATCGCATGGAAAAGTTTATTCCCGAACCCAGACCGGTGGTGGCGACCACCACCCGCAACTGACCGGCCTTGGCCAAAGGCTCGACGATTCCGGCTCGCTTGAGGTAATCCAGTCCGCTGTGATGATAGGCGATCCGCTTTCGCAAAAGAGAAGACAACTCCTTGCCCGCCACCATTCGCTGTTCCCTGGTAAGCTCGAGAATTTCCGGCTCGGGAAGTTCATGAGCCAACTGACGAGCCAATTCTTCGGCCGCTTTTCTTCGGGGAGCAAAAACCAGCAGCGGACCGAGCCCCGAACGCAAAGCTCCGTCGATCATTCGCGGCCAATGGCCTCGGACTCCTCTTGCTCCCGACGGGGAACGCTTGATCAGGGCCTCCCCCATCACCTCCTCGAGAGGTACGGGGCGACAAGCTTCCTCTATGACGGCAACTCGGCGTCCGTGACCGGCCAACCACTCCGCGACTTCGCGGGGGTTGGCCACGCTTCCGCTCATCAGGAGAAGCCCGGTCTCCCGCTTGGCCAGAGCCAAGATGATCTCATATCCGGGCCCCCGACGGGAATCGCCGAGCAGTTGATATTCGTCGACAACGAAAAGATCGGGCGGATGATTTCCCGAAAGGGATGCTCGCTGAGTCTCCATGGTGGCAACCACGACCGAAGCATCCGCCCGATACCTGGCGTCACCCGTTACCAATCCGACCTGCCATCCGCGCTCGCTCCACTCGCGAAACTTATCGTTGGCCAGGGCTCTAGTCGGCACGGTGTAAACCGCGCGGCCTTTGAATCCACCCTCGATCAATTGTTCGAAGACAAAGGTCTTGCCTGCCCCCGTCGGCGCATGCATCACCACGTCCTTCCCCCCCCGCAGTTCGTTCAATGCTTCTCGCTGCCAAGGATCGGGAAGAAAAATGCGCCCGCCGAACTCATCGATATTCGTTTGCATTGTCACCACTTGCCGCTTCCATAGAAGGAAGTACTCCATCCTTTGCCAATCATGCAATCGAATACCATCCAATCTCAAAATTTACTTTCTTCCCTTTCATGATCAGGATGATCGCAGCTTGCGCCCGCAATCGCGTAATGGGACGGAAGGGAGGGCTTCCTTGGAAGATCCGAGAGGATTGGGATTACTTTTTGAACACCACTCTCGAGGGAGCGATGATCATGGGCAGGAGGTGCTACGAAGATTTCCTCGATCACGCCCCCAACCGGATGATCGTTGTCTTGACGAGAGATTCTTCCAAAAGGTTCGCTCATGCAGAGAAGGCGAACTGCCTGGACGAGGCAATCGTCAAAGCCAAGCGACTGGCCAAGGACGTTTGGATTTGCGGCGGCGAGGAAATTTATCGCGAAGCCATGTATTTGGCGGAAGAATTGTACCTGACTCAAATCGATGCCGAATTTTGCGGAGACGCCTACTTTCCGGACTGGCAGGAGCATTTTCCCTGCGAAAAAAGCCGAAGGGAATCCGTTTGCGGAGGATACAGGCTTTCTTTTTCGGTTCTCTCGAAAGAACCGAGCGGCAGGAAGGCGTGACCACGAGGCTTGCTTCCTGAGCCAGGAACTTGTATTTCCTTAGCTTCCATGATCCAATCCCCTCGTTTTCTCAACTACGGTGACCTCGACGAAATCCAAATGGAATTCGGCACGCCCACCTTTGTCTACGATGAGAAAACCTTGCGAGAAAACGCCAGAGCGACCCTCGCTTTCCCCAATGCCTTCGGGTTGTTTCCTCGTTATGCGATGAAAGCCGCTCCCACTGCTGCAATTCTACGCATCTTCAACGAGGAGGGACTGGGCATCGACGCCAGTTCCATCCATGAAGTGGAACGAGCCGTCCGAGCGGGCTTTGGAACCGAATCGATTTCCTTAAGCACGCAGGAATTGTCCGACGACTTCGTTTACTGGGCCCAAGACGGCATCCGCGTGAACCTTTGCTCCCTGAATCAAATCCATAAATTCGGCAAATGGGGAAAAAGTAAAAGAGTGGGCCTGCGATTCAACCCCGGAAAGGGTTCGGGAGGCAACAATCGAACCAACGTGGGCGGACCGGCAAGCAGTTTCGGAATCTGGAAGGACGATCTCCAGGAATCCGTTTCCCTTTGCCGAGAATACGGATTGACCGTGGATCGCATTCACACTCACATCGGTTCGGGTTCCGATCCGGACGTATGGAAAACCGTGGCTTCCATGACCTTGAATATCGCGCTTTCCTTCCCCTCCGTCGAAGCCGTCAATTTGGGGGGAGGATTCAAGATCGCCCGAATGCCGGAGGAAAAAGCCACCGATCTTGAGGAGATCGGAATGCCGGTCAGGAAATTGTTCGAGGAGTTTGCCAAGGAAACGGGAAGAGAACTGAAATTGGAAATCGAACCGGGAACTTATTTGGTCGCCCATGCATGCAGTCTGGTTTCTCGGGTACAGGACGTCACTTCCACCGGCCCCGATGGTTACCGTTTCATCAAGCTCGATTGTGGAATGACCGAAATCCTGCGCCCCAGTCTCTATGGGGCTCAGCACCCCCTTCATCTGGTTTGCGAACCTCAACAAGAAAAGTTTCGCGAATGCATCGAACAAGTGGTGGTTGGACATTGTTGCGAGTCGGGGGATTTGTTGACACCGGCCCAGGGAGACCCCGAAGCTCTGGCCCCTCGCTACCTGCCTCGAGCGGAGATCGATGATTTCTGCATCATCGAGGGAGCGGGGGCCTACTGTTCCTCCATGTCGGCCAAGAATTACAACTCCTTTCCCGAAGCGGCCGAGGTTTTGCGTCGCTTGGACGGCAGCTTTGCCTTGATTCGCAAAAGACAAACCTTCGACCAGATCATCGAAAACGAATTGATTCCGTGAGAACATCTGGGCTTGGTCGATTCCAGCTCGGGCAAAGCGTCCCCGATCGTCCGCATGCAGTTTGCGTCAGCCTGCCAGAGGTGTCCGACCTGATCGGTTATGAGGAGAGGCATCCCGTCACTCTCGATGCCATGCAAAGCGGATACCCCAGATTCGTAAGGCATCCGACGATTCAAAGAATGATCGAAGTCTTGCAAGGGGATCGCCTCGATGCCGGATCGGGTTACTTGTTCACTCGGGCGGTCGACTGTGAGGAAGCGCTCTCTCGTTATGAAATACGAAAATGCGAAGTGGTGCGTTACGATGATTTCACTCTGTTGGAATTGCCCTTGGAATGCCCGAAGAATTCTTTGGTCAGCGCTCATTTTCAGCACACCGGTTGCGGAATCTCCTCTCGACTGGCGGAAGAATTTCTCTGGAACAGAGGCTTGCTCGAAGAGCGCGAGGAAGTTCCTGCCTGCGAAAATTCAGAGTCAATCATCCGAAAGATTCTGGGGCAGGCCCATGGTTGCCCCGTGCAAGAGAACGACTTGATTCTAACCTCTTCGGGTGCAAACGCGTTTCAGGCAATTTTCGGGGCGGCCCACGACCTTCTCCGAAAGAAAGGCAAGACGATTTGGCTGAGATGGGGATGGCTTTACCTCGACACCATCGAAGTGATGAACTTGTATGCCGGAGAGGATGCGAAGGTAGTTTCGATCCATCAGGTTGGGGACGAGCGGAGATTGGAGGAGTTTTTTCTTTCGTACGGAGATCGAATCGCAGGAGTGGTTACGGAATTCCCCACCAATCCGCTCCTGCAGTCAGGCAACCTCGAAAAACTAAGATCCTTGTGCGACGATCACGATGCCCTTCTGATCGTAGATCCCACCATGGCTTCTCCCATGAACGCAAAAATCTCTCAACTGGCGGACGTCGTGGTCAACAGCCTGACCAAATATGCAGGCTTGAAGGGAGACCTCATGATGGGCAGCCTGGCCTTCCCTCGCGCCTCCGAAATTGGTCGCTCATTGATGGAATCCACCCGTTCGAGAACTTGCCCCCCCTATTTCCGGGACTTGGATCGCTTGGCCGAGCAAATAACCGAATACCCTGACTTCGTGTCCCAGACCAACTCCGCTTGCATGCGCATCGCCGAATTTCTCGAAAATCATGCAGGCGTATCAAAGCTTCATTGGGCCTATCAGGAGAAGTTTCGAGAGAACTACGGGCGCTTGGCCGGCGAGGACTCTCCCGGGTGCGTCTTGAGTTTCGAGCTAAAGGAGGACTTCAATGCCTTTTACAACCGCTTGAACATGCTTAAAAGCCCCAGTTTCGGGACCGAATTTTCAATCTGTTGCCCTTACGTGTACCTCGCTCATTATGAGTTGACCAAAACCGAAAAAGGCAGATGCGTTTTGAGGGAAGCGGGTTTGTCACCCCAACTCCTGCGACTGTCCGTAGGACTCGAATCAACCGAGGAAATCATCGAGACTCTGGATCGAGCTCTGCTTTAGCCCCTCTACGGCTCGAAGGGTGAAGGCAGGCGAAGGACGTTATTCGAAGGAAAACGGGTCGAGCACCTTGCGCACCCTTCTTCTGGACAAACGAACGTAGGCAGGCACACCGTTTTCGAAGGGAACCTGAACTTCTCCCATGATCAGGGGCTGGGCGTATTTGATGAATTTGGCAGACATGCTGACGCCGTCCTCGGAAATCCAATCCGCAGGAATTTCCTTCACTCCGTTGGCAATTTCCG
Source organism: Opitutales bacterium (assembly GCA_038105525.1). GTDB lineage: Bacteria > Verrucomicrobiota > Verrucomicrobiia > Opitutales > Seribacteraceae > Chordibacter. Next base: position 22,232 of record JAYOCQ010000021.1, read on the forward strand.
AGAGAGGAGCCAGTCCGGTCTCGCAAGAATAGGTATCTCCTTCTCCACGAACCAAAATGACCATCTTGTCCGTTTCTCCTCCAACCGCCGCCCGAACAGCAGCTTGGCCGGCCATGAACGCTTCGTCATTGTCGGTCTGCGAGGAACAGTGAGCCGCTGCTCTCTGTCCGATTCCAAGCTTGGAGGAACGAGCCTTGACCGCGAGGTTCTGCTCGACGAAACCAGCCAGGAAATCTCCGACCCCGCCAAGTTGCTGATGACCAAAGGCATCTTGACCGGTGGCGGAATTGGCGACGTAGTTTCCGTCCTTGTCCACCAACCCCTCGCCGACGATCACCATGCAGTAGCGATTCTTCTTCAAGACGGACTGCACGTCCTCTATGAACTTTTCCTTGGAAAAAGGCAACTCCGGCAGATAGATCAAGTGCGGGGCATCATTGGGGTTGTCCTTTCCCTTGGCCAAGGTGGTTCCGGCGGCAATCCAACCGGCATTGCGTCCCATGACTTCTATGATCGACACGAGATCATGCTGCCCCATGGCCTCATGGTCGAGGGCGGTTTCTCTAACGATTGAGCAAAGATACTTCACCACGCTTCCGTAACCGGGACAGTGGTCGGTGGTCACCAAGTCGTTGTCGATGGTCTTGGGAACGCCGATCACCCGCAAAGCGTAACCCTTGCTCTGGGCAAGCTTGGAAATCTTGTCGGCGGTATCCTGCGAATCATTTCCGCCGCAATAAAAGAAATAACGAATGTTGTGGGCTTCGAAAACCTCGAGGATCCTTTCGTATTCCTGATCCCTTTTAAGTTTGAAGCGACACGTGCCCAAGGCTGATGCAGGGGTGTATCTCAAACCGCGAATGTTCTGCTGAGACTCTTCGGCGAGATCGATCAGGTCTTCCTTGAGTATTCCGAGAACACCATTCATCCCACCATAGATTTCCTCGATGCATTCCTGATTGAGGGCCTCGGAGATGACCCCGGCAACGCTGGCGTTTATGACGGCTGTGGGGCCCCCCGATTGGGCGACCAAGCAATTTCCTGTAAGTTCTTCGGACATGTTTCTTGAAAAAAATAAGTAAGCTAATTGAAATGCACCCTGCCCCCCCACCTTGGCAACCGCAAAATCGATGAAGAGAGACTTGCTGGGGCAAGATGACTCAAAGAATGGGAGGCGGCCGGTAGGACTTCGCTTCGGGATATTTGTCGCCCCATCGGCGCGCTCGTTTTACGAAAAGCTCCACTTGCTGCTTCGAAACTCCGATCCGTCCGTGTCCTTCCTTGAGAATTCGAAGCAGGTCCGCCTTGCTCATCCCGACCCGCTTGTCCTTGGCGAGACGATCCATGAGGTCGTTTCGGCTGATCTTCCCCAAACGCAAGTCCTTGACCGCGGCAACCGCATGTTCCTTGATGGCGGCATGAGCATCCTCTCGTCCGCCCCCCCCCTTGACCGCTTCCATCATGATGGTGGTGGTCAAAAGAAAGGGCAGGTACTTTTCTCTTTCCGCCTCGATGACCGAGGGAAAAACCTCCATTTGCCCAAGCACGGTAAGGAAGACGTCGAGCAATCCGTCCAATGCGAAGAAAGCGTCGGGCAAAGCAACGCGTCGAACCACGGAACAGGAAACGTCACCCTCGTTCCATTGGTCTCCCGAAAGATTGGAAACCATCACCAAATATCCGTTCAAAATGGAGTGAAAGCCATTGATGCGCTCGCAGCTGCGACTGTTCATCTTGTGAGGCATGGCCGAGGATCCGGTTTGTCCCTGGGCAAATCCTTCCCCAAGCAATTCATGACCGGCCATGATTCGGAGGGTCTTGGCAAAGTTCGAGGGGGCTGCCGCCAGGCGAACAAGCAGAGAAAGGACTTCGAAATCCAAGCTGCGAGGATAGACCTGCCCGACGTTTTCCCAATTCCCCGTGGCTCCGAGAAAATCCATGATCTTTCGATCCAGATCCATCGCTTTTTCCTCGCTCCCCAGCAAAGTCACCTGATCCAATCGCGTTCCCACCGCCCCTTTCAATCCACGGTAAGGATAGGTGGCGCAAAGACGAGAAAGATCCTCGATCGCCTTGCTGAGTTCCTCTCCCCAGTTGGCCATCCTCTTGCCCAGGGTGGTCAATTGAGCAGGTACGTTGTGAGACCTCGCCGTGAGGGATAACTCCTTGTATTCCTCCGCCTTGTCGGCCAAGGCGAGCAGACAGGCGATGGACTTTTCGAGAACGAGGCCCAAACTGCGATGAATCTGCAATTGTTCCACGTTTTCGGTCAAATCACGACTGGTCATTCCCTTGTGAGCGTGTTGATGCCCGGTCAAGCTGGCGAATTCCTCCAGTCGAGCCTTGACGTCGTGCTTGGTGACTTCCTCGCGCAGGCGAATCGATTCCAGGTCGATCAAGACCTTGGCCTTTTCGGATGCGGCGATCGCTTCGTCCTCGATTTTGACCCCCAACTCCTTTTGGGCCTTCATAACTGCAATCCAAAATTCCCGTTCCAAGAGTATCTTGCCGGACGAGGACCAAAGTTGAGTCATCGCAGGGGATGCATAGCGTTCGGCTAGTACGTTGGGTACGGAATGCTTCATGTGATCAAGGAATCGGGTTAGAAAGTTTCCAGGCGTCGGCAAACCGACCGAATGATGAATTCAGGAGTGGAGGCGCCGGCGGTAACTCCTACCGTGGCAAATGCCTTCATCTGCGAGGGGTTCAGATCCTCCGCGGTTTCCACGTGAAAAGTCGGTCGGTCATGAGATGCGGCAAGCTTGGCAAGTTTTCTCGTATTAGCGGAATGCCGACCACCGATGACCACGATGGCCTCTGCTCCTTCCCTGACCAAATCGACCAAATCGGATTGCCTTTCCTTCGTCGCCCCGCAGATCGTGTCGAAAACAACCAAGTCGGAGTAGCGCTCGGCTAATTTGGCGGTAAGGGTTTTGAATTCATGCGTGAACATGGTGGATTGCGAAACCATTGCCACCGGACTGGAGAATTCAGGCAGCGCGTCCAAGTCTTGCATGGTATTGACCACGTGCCCGCGTCCTTGGGCGTAGCCGAGCAACCCGATCACTTCCGGATGTTGCGGGTCACCGAAAATAACCACTTCATATCCTTTTTCCGCATGACTCTTGACCTTGCCTGCGATGATGCCGACGTCCGGACAAGTTCCGTCTCGAAAGGGAAGTCCCAATCCCTTTAGGTACTCTCTTCGTTGAGGAGAGATGCCATGAGCCCGGACCACCACCACGGACTCCTTTTGAGGCGATGGATCAAGTTCCAATTTCTGGCTGCTTTTGTAATCCCCCACTTCTCTGACGTCCTCCTTGCTCAATGCCTTCATCATCTGCTTGTTGTGAATCAGGGGGCCGTCGGTGTAAACGGTTCGACTGCCTCCGCCCGCCTCTTCTCGGGCAATCTGAATGGCTCGTTCCACCCCCCAGCAGAATCCCGCGCTCTTGGCTCGAATCACTTTCATTTCATTTTACAAACTAGCGATCTACTTGGGTCGGTTCAATATTGATTTGCTTTCCTTGCTCGCTCGATAAATAAATCCCTTATGCCTCATCGCCCGCTAAGAATATTTTGCGTACCCTTGGCGCTCATCAGCCCCGCCCTCGTTTCGCTTTTTGCCCAACCCTCTGACCAAGAATCTTCCATCTATCAATTATCGGAGGCAAGTCCGGATGGCATCGGAAAATTTTACATGGGGCGGGAAATTTCCCAAGTGATGGGACACTTGGGCGCCGGATGGCTGGAACGCCCTGAGAGAGAACAGCAGGAAAGAACCGATCTTCTCATTGAAAGCCTTGCCCTGCGTCCGAACGATCAGGTTGCCGACGTTGGCGCCGGCTCCGGCTACTTCACCATGAAAATCGCCCCATTGGTTCCATTGGGCAAGGTTTTTGCAGTCGACATTTCCTCGCAAATGCTGGGGATTGTACGATCGAAAATCGCCAAAAGCCAAGTAACCAACGTCGAACCGGTTCTCAGCACGATCACCGACTTGAAGCTCGAACCCGATTCGATCGACTGCATTCTCATCGTCGACGCCTACCATGAATTTTCCCATCCGTTCGAGATGGGTCGTTCGATCTTCCGATCCTTGAAGCCGAATGGTCGACTGGTACTGATCGAATTTCGAGCGGAAGATCCCGGAGTGCCGATCAAGAGGTTGCACAAGATGTCTCAAAAACAGGCAATACTTGAATTGGAAGCCACCGGATTGAAATGGAGCAAAACCTCGGAAATGCTTCCTCAGCAACATTTCATGGTCTTTCACAAACCAACGACCGACAATCCATGAATTCCCTTCCCCTTTCCCTTCCATTCCCGCTTGCTTCATTTGTGAAGAGAGTCTTTGCGATTCTCTTGCCCCTTTGCTGTCTTACCCATTCCGAATCACTGTTCGCAAACGTCGTCGAAGTGGCAGGCTACAGATTCGTCGCCCCAAATCAATGGCGGGCGGGAGAACCTTCTTCCTCCATGAGAGCAGCTCAGTTCGAGGTTTCCTCCGAAGACGGAAAAAAAGCAGAGTTGGTGTTCTTCTATTTCGGAAGAAGCGGTGGGGGGGGTATACGAGCGAATTTGGACAGATGGATGAACCAATTTGAAGACCTATCCGAAAGCAAGACCGAGGAAGAAGTCGTCAACGAGGTCAAGGTCACCTTCGCCCGAGTAGCCGGCACTTTCCTCAGCGGCTCTCCTTTGGGCCCCAAGACTCCCAAGCCCGGTTACCGACTTTTGGGAGCGATCGTTCAAGGAAGAGAGGGTTTCATATTCATCAAATTGACCGGTCCCGCAAATACGGTGCTGGCAAATGAAAATGCCCTTCTGGAAATGATCAAGGGAGCTCTGTCGTCCTAGTGGAAGCGCCCGCTTTCCCGACGAAGCTGCTCAATCCCGCGACCACCGCCTCCGCATACTCCTTTATCCAACCGTCGTCCTTCGCTTGAAGCGCATCCCGAATGCGAAGGTAGGCTTCTTGTGAATTCGCGACATAGGGTTCGAGAAACACCACCGGAGAGCGATAAATTCGGTTGGCCAACAAGTTGCGAGCCCAAACCCCGGGAACTTCGCCGATCTTCAGAGCATTTGGTCCCTTGTAGGAAAATGCGGGCAATTTCGTCACCGCGGCAAATGAGAGAGCCAAGTGACCGGCCAACTCCAACTCGGTTTCGCGCCATCTGCTAAGCAGTCGATAAACCATTTCGAACCTCTGGTCATCGTACGCAAGTTCCCCCCCCATGTAGCATCCATTGACCAAAACGTGAAAATCGTTTCGCTCAACCAGCGTTCGATTCCCCTCAACCGGCCATGCAGCAGCGTTGACGTGAAGACAAATCACCACGTCAGGATCGATGGCTTCATTGACCAATTTCGCTCGAGCTGAAATTTCCGCCACGCGATAGAAGAGCAACTCGGATCTTTGCTTCTTCAAAAGCTCGAATTCGAAAGATTGATCGAACTCCTTCCCAAGCGCTTCTTCCGTCCACCTGCCCGCATGCTCGAGAAAATCATCGGGACGCTGCCGACCGACCGGTTCCGATTTTTCTCGGAGAAGAACGACCTTCGCGCCCAATTCGGAAAGTCGACCGGACACTTCTCGAGCGACCAGGAGGGACAAGTCCCCTTCCTTTACCGGAGGATCCTCGCCAAATTGAAAATGCCTTCTTTCCATGATCGACCAATCTCCGCCGATATGCCCCGGATCCAACCCGACGAGCAAATCCGCAAAAGAATCGAAGGATTTCGGAGGATCGAACCCATCGCAATCCGATGAATCCGAAAATTTCAATTCATACCAATCTTCGACTCCAGATAGCTTGCGTATCAAAACTCGATCCGATCGAAAGTCAAACCATGGCGACCACCATTTTTCATGGGGACAATAGGTTGATTTCAATGCATCCATGAATTCCGCTTTAGTGATGGTTTCCTGAAAACGATCCAATTCGGACCATTCGGGAGGGTTGCCCAACTGAGTGACTTTCCCAGAAACGGAACCATGGACGAAAAAAACGTAAGCCAAAACTCTCAACCAGCGCACGCCCATCACCATGACCGCTTGAATTGGATAAGCAAAGATTTTTCTTGCTCCGTCGACGAAGATTCGAGCTTGATACTCTCGTACCATGGAATTTCAGGAATTAATGGGTAGGGAGGTTCTTCTGCTGGAAGACGATCTCATTCTGCGCAAACGAATTTCGGCGCACCTTGGGCAACAGGGAATGGAAGTCACTGCAACCGAAACTTGCCTCGAAGCGCAAAGGGCTTTGCAAGAATTTCATTTCGATTTTGCCTTGTTTGACCTTACTCTGCCCGACGGAAACAGTTTGGAGTTGCTCAGAGATTCGCAGGTCCCGGGAAATACCCTTTGCGTGATCATGACGGGCGCGGGCGGAATAAGCTCGGCAGTCGAATCGATTCGCTTGGGAGCTTCCGATTATTTGACAAAACCTTTTGAGCTAGACGAATTGACCCTTGTTTTCGTTCAGGCGCTTTCTCGATCAAGAAGCAGAAGAGCTACCGAGCATCTCTCCGAACAAACGAAAAGGAAATCCGAAAATTTGTTTTTCAAGGGTTCCTTCATTGAAGATCTCGATTCTCTGAAAAAGGTGCTTTCCGCCGACAAACGCTTGACCGGCAATCTCCCTCCCCTCTTGATCGAAGGACCCACAGGTTCCGGAAAATCCTCCTATGCTCGATGGGTTCATGCAAATGGCCCCCGTTCGAATTCCCCTTTCATCGCCTTGAATTGTTCGGCCATTGCAGAAAACCTTTTGGAATCCGAATTGTTCGGACATGAGAAGGGAGCCTTCACCGATGCCAAGGATGCCCGGATAGGATTGTTTGAGGCTGCTGATGGTGGAACGCTTTTCTTGGACGAGGTGGCAAGCCTTTCATCTTCGGCGCAAGCAAAACTGCTCCTTGCCATAGAAAGCGGCAAGATAAGAAGAGTTGGGGGCAACAAGGAAGTCTCCGTAGACGTAAGAATCATTGCCGCCGCCAATCAAGACCTCAGGGCAATGATTGCCAGGGGTGAGTTCAGAGAAGACCTCTTCCACCGCCTCGATCTCTTGCGCATTTCCATTCCTTCGCTGTCCACAAGAACCAATGACCTTCCACAGCTGGCTGATGATCTACTTGGGGACCTGTGTCGGAAGTACCAGTTGCAAAAACCGAGGCTTTCCAAGGCGAGCCTACGGTGGCTCCAGCTTTATTCCTGGCCCGGCAACGTCCGGGAACTCATCCATGAACTTGAACGAGCCATCGTGATGTACGACCCCGGAAAAGACCTTGACCTTCCGAGCTCCCTGCAGATGGCTCAAGAGGAGCGAACTTCTTTCGGGACTACGGACTGGTTGAACGTCAAATTCAAGTTCCCCGAGATGGGTTTTTCTTTGGAAGAGGAAATTCTTCGCTTGATTCGACTGGCGATTCAGCAAGCAAATGGAAAGGTGTCGGCTGCCGCTCGAATGCTGGGAGTCAAGCGAGATTACCTCCGGTACAGGCTGAAGAAAGAAAAACTTCAAAAAGATGAGAAATAGTACCCTTTTAATTGAAATTAATTGGGAAATATTTACCAACACTTACTCCCTGAATTTTACTCGCGAAATTCATGTTTCATAAATTTTTAAATATTAATGTTTTATGAAATTAATTTAATTGGCGCGAAAAATGGAAGTCAGATTGATACACTTAACCCTCAAACCTTATCCAAAATGAAAAAAAAGATTCTTTCCTTATGCTTTTGCGGTCTTTTGCTCAACTTTGAAGCGATCGCCCAAACACCCTCCTCCGATCTTTTGGGAGCAAGTCCCGATGGAGCTAGACCGGAAGGAGTTCCGGGAGGAGCCCTCGGTCTGGAAAAGCCCTATCATCGAGAGCAAGGTTCAACCGTCAAAGAGGTCAAACAAGCATTTCAGGATGGAAAGATCTCTCTTTCCGAAGCCAAAAGGAGGGCACATGAAATTCGGAAAAAAATGGCTGAAGAAGGACAAATCGTACGCCCTGAACGACAGGTCAAACCCGAATTTTCCGATGAGGTAAAGGACCAATTGGATGCAATCAAGGAAAAGCAAGATTCATTGCATGCAGAGCTCAAGGAAACCCTTTCAGGTTTGGGCGAAGAGGCAACCAAGGAAGACATGAAGGCGGCCGCTCGAGCATTCAAGGAATCCAACAAGGAGAGATTCGAAGCCATCAAGGCAGAGCACGAAGCCATTAGAGAGCAATTGGAGGCCGCACGACCGGAAAGACCCGAAAGGCCCGAAATCGAACTTTCCGAAGACTTGAAGGAGAAGGTGAAGGATTTGAAGTCCAAGAGAGAGGCCCTCCACGAAGCGCAGAAGGAAATTCTCCGAAGTTTGCAAGATGCAACCAAGGAGGAGCGTATGTCGATTATTGCCGAATTCAAGGAGCTTAACAAGGCAAAGCACGAGGAAATAAAGCAGGCCGCTCAGGCGCTCAAGGAACAGATTCGGGAGAATGTGGAAACCGAAGCTACGCGAACCTCGGACCTTTGATTTCACAAGCTCATTTTCAATGCCTTTGAGGTTTCAGCGATAGGTTTCGGGACGGCCGCAATTTGTTTTTCTATCCAAGGGAAGTTGAGGAAGAGGGATGGTTTGAGCAAGACCGGCAAACCTTCTGAAATTGGAAGGGAGAATCACCTGAGGTCATCAAGCCACCTGGCTTTCGATGGTTGCCGACTGACTATGGTCTTGTTTCTTTTCTCCTGCCTGAATGCGCGGGCAAAATCGTTTGCCGAATTTCATTCCAACTTGGGAGAAATGCTGATCCTTGAGCGCAAATCCATTCAAAACCGACCCGCGGCAACAACTCCGAGGCCCGACGGGCAAAGTGACCGGAACCGCTCGAAGAACGATTCCTCCATCATAGAAACTTTTCCTTCCGCGCCTGACGAAGCAGTCAGTCCGCAACTCGACGCCTCACGAACGCTGCTTACCGACGAGGAGATTTCGGCTCTTCTCTTCGACGACCTTGCTGAGAAAAAATCCTTGCTGACCTTTTTTACCGAAGATCCATCCGATTGGCAGGTATTCTTATCGTCTGAAGCAGGAACGGGCTATGCAGACAACCCCCTCTACGCCTCATACAACCCCCAGCAAAGCCTCTTTGCAGAGTTGAGCCTCGAAGCTTTTTTTCTCAGCCAGGAAAATACCGATCATCACGCCTTGGTTTACTTCTATGCGGAAGGAAAAAATTTTTTTGAACTGCAAGAGGAAAATCTGTCGTGCCTGGCCCTGTCGCAATTTGATTACTCGTACTCACCCGGAGGAGTGAGCCATGCCGTTGGTTTTCGGGCGCTACATACCTTTAACGATCAAGGAATGGATTTTTCTGAAATCGGTGAATCCAACAGAATGAAGGTCACGGTCAATAAATCGGAATTTGCTCCGTTCTGGAAGTGGTCGGGAAAAAGAGGATTGGTCTCCAAGTTGGAGACAAGCGTGGGAATGGAAAGCATGCGTGGTTATGCCGACGACAAAACCGAGTTCGGATTTGCCGCCATCTTCGAAAAGACCGACGGGAATCTTTTCGACTGGAGCGCGAAGTTCTATCGGGAGCGATTGGATTTCAAGGATAGAACTCCCAGGGAGGGATCAGGCAATGCAATCGAAGGAAACCTTGCGGCGACTAAAGTTGGAACACGCCTGACGATAAAGCCCATCGCCGTCGCCCCCCTTTTCAACGGCCTCAAGCTGGGCGGACGCTGGGAAAAAGCATCCGACGGCGCAGGTGGATATTACGACCACGATCGATTCAAATTTTCCGCGAGCAAGACCTTTTCTTCAGGACCTTGGGAAAGCGCCCTGTCCGCGGGCTTCGGCAAAGCATGGTATTCGCATCGAATGATCGGAGAAAACCAGCTTTTTCAAAAGGACAGTTTTTCTCTTCAGTTCGGCATCACTCGAAAGCTTGACGAATTCTGGAAAACCTACGCAAGGTGGAATCATGAGAAAGATCGCTCAAACGATCCTGACTATTCTTATGAAAGCAACTTTTGGTCAGTAGGAGTCAGTTGGGAAAAATGAAGTCCTCAATCGTAGAAAACCCGTGGAGGTCCTTTGTCTGGATCATCCTGATCACCTTGGGAATCATTGTATCATTACTGATCATCACCAGAGAAAGACTCCATCTTCAGGTTTTGGAGGCGGAGTCGGCTTTGCTGAGAAATAGTTTCGGCAAAGCCATGGACAACCTCTTCCTTCGAGAAATTGATCTTGGTCTTTCCCCTTCGCTCGACTCCCTTGTCGTCCCTTTCGATACCCACAACCTTCTCAACCTCGCCGCTCTTGAAATTCTCAACTTCCCACAAGTCCAAGGCGTTCAGGCATATGACAGGAATTGCCGATCCCTGGGTCTTACGACCGAAGTTTACCCGCATGAATGCAGTGAGAAACTTTTTCTTAAGGCAAAGAAGGAAGGTTGGGCGGTAGATGAAACCGAGAAAGAATCCATCAGAATGCTGATTCACTTGCCGGAGACCAAAGAAGGTTTTTTCATCGAGATGCAACTGGTTCTCAAGCCATACCAAGAATCATGGACGCGCATCGACCAAACCTTGGCTGCTCAAGGTATGATCCTTTATCTTTTCGCTGTTGCCTTGCTTGGCTGCGTTTTCAAGAAAATGACAGGGAAAATCAAAAACAAGGAAAAACTGCTTTGGGAAAAGACTGAACTTTTGCAAAGAGCCAACCTCGAGCTTTCCCAAGCCTACAAGACCTCCGGTTTGGGAGCGTTAACCGGTCATCTGATGCATTCCCTTCGAGGATACTTGCATTCCCTTCAGAACCTTGTTCGCGATGAAAGCGAAATTCCGCCTGAAGAAAAAAGGCATGACCTTGCTTTGATCACGGAAAAGATCAACGACCTCGTTCAAAATGCTCTCCATGCCATCAAGGATACGGAAAAGGGAATGATTACCTACAGTTTGTCCATTAGAGAAGTATTCGAAGTTGCCCGGGACAACTTCAGGAAGGTCAGTCCTCAATCGATGGTCTTGATCGATGAATCACCCGCTCTGTCAGAATCGGTAAACAACTTGCAGGCCAACCTTATCCTCGCGATCCTCTCGAACCTTTTACGAAATTCCTCGGAAGCGAAGGAAAAAACCACGATTACTCTGCAATGCATGGGAGGTGATTCCGATTTGTCCATCGATGTATGGGACGATGCGGGCGGAATTTCCCAAGACCTGAAGAATCGCCTTTTTTTGCCCTTGCGAAGCAACAAAAAAAATGGAGCGGGCATTGGCTTGGCCTTGTCGAAGCAACTGGCCGAAAGCATGGGAGGAGACTTGCGTTTCATTGATTCTGAAAATTCCGGTTGTCGCTTCAGGCTCACTCTGCCATCCGGCGGATAAATGATTGGAACGATTTGCGTTTTTCGACCCACCCAATCATAGTTGCCTTTCTTGACAAGGCACGTCGTGATCAGCTCGCCTCTCTCCTCAGGGGTCAAGGGAACGCTTTTTATTGCTTTCCTCCTTGCCCGCGTCTTGGAGGCGCAGACTATCCCGGCATCGCTTTCCTGGAAATTCCCTACGGAGGGGATCATTTTCTCATCCCCCGCCATGGACCGGGACGGCGTGCTTTACGTGGGCTCAAACGATCACAATCTATGGGCAATCAACCCAGACGGCACAACGAAATGGAAATTTCCAACCGAAAATTGGGTGGATTCTTCTCCTGCAGTCAGCAGGGACGGCACCCAAGTGTACTTTGGCAGTTGGGACAATCGTCTTTACGCAGTAAACTCCTCCGACGGTTCCTTGAAATGGTCCTTTGAAACAAACAGTTACGTAACCGCCAGTCCGACTGTGGATAAGGATGGGCGAATCTACTTCGGTTCCATGGACTCGTTCTTCTACGCCCTTGAAAGCGATGGTACGCTTGCCTGGGAATACTTTGTCGGACAACCGGTCTTCAGTTCCGCCGCCATCGGACAGGATGGATCGATCTACTTTGGTGATGAAGCAGGCTCCATCCACGCCCTGCAGCCGAACGGTTCCTTGAAATGGACTTACGAGGTGGACGACGTGGAAGACTCAAACAAGTCCATCCTCTCTTCTCCTGCGCTTGATTCATCGGGCAACCTCTACCTTGGCAGTGGCAACGGGTATTGCTACAGTTTGTCGGACGAAGGTCTTGGCGCTTCCTTGAATTGGAAATACCGAACGGGCGATCGAGTTGATGCATCACCCGTCTTGGGCTTGAACGGCGAGGTATTCTTCGTCTCCCGAGATGGATACTTGCGCTCCCTGCCTACTTTTTCGGCCACAACTGAAAACCTGCCCAACTGGGAAGTGTTTGTGGGCGACGTTTTTTACAGCACTCCCGTGGTGGATGAAAATGGAAGGGTCTATGTGATAGGTTATACGGGTGGTGGGGAAAATCATCTGTTTGCCTACGATGCAAACGGATCCAAAGCATGGGACAGCAATGTCAGTTCCCCTCCCTTTGAAATTCCTTCGGTGGTCGATTCCTCGCTTCTCTTAAGTGATGACGGAAGGTTGTACTTTGGATGCTTTGATCAAAATCTATATTCTCTATCCTTAGGCGTATCCCCAGCAAACTCAGGTTGGCCAATGTTTCGCCGCAATTCCTCCCGTGATGGAGACTGGCCCTCATTCTCCCTAACCCTTCAATCCAGCCCTGCAGCAGGTGGTTCCACCACTGGAGTTGGACAGTTTTACCAAGGATCCTCAACCATCATCACTGCTAGTCCCAACACAGGATACTCATTTAACGGATGGATCGGCGAAGGCGTGAATAATTCTAGTGCTTCGAGCACCACTGTAATCATGACCTCGGCAAGAAACATAACAGCCAGCTTTTCTCTCAAGTCCTACTCACTCTCAGTTCTTTCTGGAACAGGTGGAGACGCGAATGGTTCAGGCACCTTCACCCATGGATCTTCACCCATAATTTCAGCCATTCCTAATTCGGAATATACATTTGCTGGATGGACGGGCGAAGGAGTTAACGACCCCAGTGCATCCACCACCACCGTGAGCATGACAGAGGATCGAAATGTATCGGCAAGCTTTACTCTCCGAAAAGATGATTATTTTTTATTAAAACTCTCCACAAATATTTCCACGGCCGGAATTGTCAGGATTAATGATACTGGGTACGAAGAATTTCCTAAAGACTCAAACATTTCCATCTCTGCAAGTCCAAGCGAAGGTTACTCTTTCGAGAGGTGGTCTGGTGAAGGAATCACAGAACCAAATTCACAGGACACAACCGTTTGGATGACCAGTGATAAAAATATTACAGCTATTTTTTCCCTCAACTCTTATCTTCTTTCGCTTACTTCAAATACTGGAGGCTCCTTATCCTACAGCGGCTCATTGCTTCATGGTTCCTACGCAACGATCATTGCAACTCCTAATTCTGGTTACTCCTTTCTATCTTGGGAGGGAAACGGTGTAACTGATTTATCTGCTTCGACTAGTCAAGTTTTGATGAATCAAGATCGCAATGTAAGTGCAAACTTCACTGTCAGCTTATCCGTAGGATTAGGATTAGAACCCTCTACATGGGGGTCAAATTGGTTTTCCTCATGGCTAGGAATTTTTTACAAAAGCTCAGAATACTGGGTATACCATATAGACCTGGGCTGGCTTTTTCTCTGCTTCACAGAGACCAGCCTTTGGTTATGGACAGAGAACCACGGATGGGCTTGGACTGCACAAGAGCCGTTTGCTGGAAACTTTCTTTGGTTGGAAAAAATGAAAGAATGGGTCTATCTCGACCTCACCAGCACCCACGCGCCTAGGTATTACAACTACCAGTCTGAATCGTGGGTAGAATGGTAAATCGCAAAAAGTCCCTACCCTTCCATAGCCTTTCGCCCATCGAATGCGCTTCGTAGGGTAATCTCGTCGGCATAGGTAACCCCAGCTCCACTGGGTAAACCAAATCCAATCCGGGAGACTTGTATATTGTGACCGGCAAAAATTTCCTGGTTGAGGTAGTGGCAGGTTGCCTCACCTTCCATATCATTCCCCAGAGCTAATATGATCTCCTTAATTTTTCCCTCCACCAGGCGTTTACCTAAGGAGGCGAGGTTGAGGTTATCTGGGCCGACCCCACGAACCGGCGCCAGTTTGCCGTGCAACACATGGTAAACCCCGCGAAAGACACCAGCCCGTTCCATCGCAAAAAGATCGGTCACCCCTTCCACCACACACACCTGCCCCTCATCCCTTTCCTCAGACAAGCAAAGGGAGCAGAGTTGATCTTCGGCCAGGTTGCCACAGGTTTCGCAAGCACCCAGGTTCTTGGCGGCATCCTCGAGGCAGCTAACCAAAGCGGTACCAGCCTTCGGGTTTTCCACAAGTAAATGAAGGGCCACTTTTTCAGCCGAACGATAACCCAATCCAGGCAAGCGTTTCAGGGCTTGCACCAAGGCTTGGTACTGGGGAGTCAAAGAAGGTTGGAGGTTTAAAAGAAGCCGGGCATTTGTAGGCCACTGGTGAGACTGCCCATAGCATCATCACTTTTCTTTTTGGCCTGTTCCGCGGCATCCTTCACTGTCTGAAGGATAGCTTCAGAAACAAACTCTGGATCTTCCTTGAGAAATTCTGCATCCAGCTGCAGATCCTGAAATTCTCCCTGACCACTGATTTTAATGGTCACCGCTCCTCCGCCTCCACTGACTTCAAAAACTTCCTCTGAGAGCTTGGCTTGAGCCTCCTCCATCAGCTTCTGCATTTTCTGAGCTTGTTTTAAAAGTTTTCCTACACCTGGCATGGTTCGAATAAAAGGCTTAGCCTATCTTACTGGCAAGAAAATCTTCGTAGCCCGACTGAAAATCAGGAAACTTTGGTTTCCATCCCAAAACCTGTGAGATTTTCGTAGAATCGACCCGGCGATGACCCCCACGGGTATCGCCCGCTCCTGTAAAAACTGGCTCAGGCACCTTCAGCCTCTGAGCCACCCATCGGGCAATCTCTCCTCGGGTGGCATGCTGGCCATCGCTGGCATTGAAAATTCCGTCAGTAACAACAGAGCTTCTCTGGAGCAAGGCAAGGATGGAGGAAACTGCATCATCGCGGTGTAGAAGATTTAAAATACGGTCGGGGCTTCCGGTCATGGGCTCTCCTCTTTCTATTTTATCAACCAGTAAATGCCTGCCCGGACCATAGAGACCGGAAAATCGAATGACCCCCTTACAGGCTGCAACTGGGCCGGAAGCCTCCAGACAAAGCCTTTCTGTCGAGAGTAAGATTTGTCCACGGGCAGAAGCTCCGGAGGTATCCGATTCCTCATCGACCAAGCTTCCATCGGTTTGGGGATAAACCGAACTGCTGCTGGTAAATACAAGCGAGCGAACTGGATTCCCCCTTTGTTCAATCCATTGAATAATCGATTGCATACCCTGCAGGTAAGACTCTTGGTAGCCCTCTACCGTGGGCGAGGATGCACCCACACAATTAACCACGTGATCCACCCCCTTTGGAATTTTGGACCACCAGTGGTCATCCTGCAAATGTCCCACAATAGAGTGGGCTCCGACCTCTTCTGCATTTCGGGCGCTTTCTGGGTTACGGGTAAGAGCGGTGACCGACCAGCCCAAATCCACGCATTCTTTAGCCAGAGCTAGGCCAATATAGCCACATCCAAAAATTACCAGGGATTCATTCAATGTCTTTGTATCCAATGGGGAGACTCAGGATTGTCAAGCCATGTACAGGTAAGAACCAAGGGGGGTTACTCCTTGTCAAAAGGATCGATCCTTGGCACATCTTATCAGCATGCACATTTTGTTTGTATGTTGGGGAAATATTTGCCGCTCACCGGCGGCTGAATGCACATTTCGTAAATTATTGGAGGAGCGTGGATTGAACGATAAGATCAGTTGTGATTCGGCGGGCACGATTGGTTCCCATCAGGGAAATCCTCCCGACTCCCGCATGAGACAAGCAGCCCAGGGCAGAAATCTGAAAATTTCAGGAGCCGCCCGGATGATCAACGATCAGGACTACCGCAAAGCTGATATGATCGTAACTATGGACGACTTCAATTTTTCGGAAGTCAATAAACTGGCCCCTGATGAATCTTTTAAAAGCAAGATCCGCCCTTTTTGTGATTTTGTCACCTCCTCGGACCGAGAAGTGCCTGATCCTTACTACGGTGGACCTTCCGGTTTTGAAAAGGTACTCGATTTGCTTGATAATGGTTGTGTCCAGTTGCTCGATCATCTTGAAAAACAGTTGAGTTAGATTCTTTTTGCTCCATGAGCGGAATCGATCAAGCCATCTCAGAGTCCACCGGTTGTACTTTCCGCAACTGTTCATCTTCCTCCATTGGTGGCGGTTGCATCAACCAGACATCGAGGATCATAGGAGAGGATGGTCGGGAATATTTTATCAAAAAGAATCAAGCTTCTTTCCTTCCTTTTTTTGAAGCGGAGGCACAGGCCCTCACTGAAATCAGTAAAACCAAAACGGTACGGGTTCCCGGGGTGATTGCACACGGTATGGATAATGGGCAGGCCTTTCTGGTTCTTGAATATATTGAGGAAGCAAGAAATTCTTCCAATGGACAGGTAAAACTGGGTACTCAACTTGCCCGCTTGCACCAGGTCAGACAGCCCTACTTCGGGTGGTCCACCGATAACTGCATCGGGGCCACTCCCCAACCCAATCCAAGATCGGAAAATTGGCCCGCCTTCTACCGAGATCACCGACTGGCTCATCAATTCGATCTCGCCGCAAATAAAGGCAGAAAATTTGATGGCGCCCAAAAATTACTCGAATCTATCGATTCCTTTTTTACATCCTACAGCCCCCACCCCAGCCTGCTTCATGGAGATCTATGGGGAGGAAACGCTGGGTATGACCGCGATGGCACCCCCTTTCTTTTTGATCCTGCGTCCTATTATGGAGACCGAGAAGCAGACCTCGCTTTCACCTACATGTTTGGCGGATTTTCCTCCGCGTTTTATGATGCCTATGAGAATGAATACCCAGTCGATCCTGGATTTCGTATCCGAAAAACGCTTTACAACTTATATCACGAATTGAACCATTATAATT
>JAYOCQ010000001.1:0-133091 GCA_038105525.1 Opitutales bacterium
AAGGACTTTCGAACTTAATCATCCTCGCACTTTCTGGACCTGGCTGGGTAAGGTTGCCCTCCGAGCCAACAAAGGTCACAGATGCAGTGACTATTTCCTCACGTATGGGATCAATCGGTGGATTGGTCACCTGCGCAAACAATTGCTTGAAATAATTGTACAGCAACTGAGGTTTGTCGGAGAGAACAGCGAGGGGAGAATCGTTACCCATGGACCCAAGCGGTTGTTTGCCGGAATCTGCACTGGGACCGATTAAAAACCTTAAATCTTCAAAGGTGTAACCAAAAGTCTTTTGTCTGCATAGCAAAGTCTCATCGTTATCCTCAATGCTTTGGGTATTTTGAGGCAAAGAATCTTCTGAAACAATAGACTGGTTGATCCACTCACCGTAAGGAGCCTGGCTTGCAATGTTGGCTTTTAGCTCGGTATCTTCGATGATTCTACCTTGCTCCATATCTACAAGGAACATGCGACCCGGTTCCAACCTGCCCTTCCGGACGACTTTGGATGAAGGAATTGAAGATAAAACTCCAACTTCTGAAGCCAAAACAACTCGATCGTCAGAAGTCACGTAATAGCGGGATGGACGAAGACCGTTACGGTCCAATACCGCACCGATCTGAACCCCATCGGAGAAAGCGATGGACGCAGGTCCGTCCCAAGGTTCCATCAGGCAAGCGTGAAACTCGTAGAAATCTCGCTTGAGAGAATCCATGCTTTGATGTTTTTCCCAAGGCTCGGGTATCATCATCATCATGGAATGGGCAAGACTACGGCCGGAAAGAGTAAGGAATTCCAAGCAATTGTCGAACTTCTGAGAATCCGAGCCATCTTCTCGAATGATGGGAAAGAGCTTGCCAACGTCATCTCCGAAAACCTCGCTTGCCAATTGCATTTGTCTGGCATAAAGCCAATTCTCATTTCCCCTCACGGTGTTGATTTCTCCATTGTGACAAATGTAACGGAAAGGCTGAGCCCTGGGCCAACTTGGAAACGTATTGGTGGAGAAACGGGAATGAGTGAGGGCAAGCGCGGATTCCATGTCCGGATCGCTTAAATCAGGAAAATATTCCCGCAATTGCTCCGTAGTGAGCATGCCCTTGTAAATCATGGTTCGGGAGGAAAAGCAGCAGGCATGAAAATCCACGTCGTGGGAACTTGCGGAATAGCGCAATCGATGACTCATGATTCGGCGAGCCAAATAGAGCTTTCTTTCGAACGTCAGTCCAGCAGCGACACCTTCGGGTCTCCCCACGAACAACTGTTCCATAATCGGCTCGGATGCGGCGGACGCCTTTCCGAGAATCGAACTGTTGACTGGCACTTTTCTCCAACCGATCAAAGGTATTCCCTCCTCGAGCAAAACCTGTTCGACCAACCGCTTCTCCGCGATTCTTTCAGCCTCGTTGCGGGAGAGAAAAAGGAAAGCCACTCCGTAATCTCCCAAATCGGGCAATTCGCAGTCAAACTCAGCTTTTGCCGCCTTGCGAAAGAACTTGTCCGGCGTCTGGATGAAAATCCCTGCCCCGTCACCGGTAATTGGATCGCAACCGCAACCACCGCGGTGATCAAGGTTAACGCAAATTTCCAAGGCTCCCTGAACGATGTCATGTGACTTTCGTCCCTTCAAATCCACGATCAGGCCTATGCCGCAGTTTTCATGCTCGAATTGAGGGTCGTACAACCCTTGTGTAGGGGGAAAACTCATGATGTTCGAATTAAAATCAATACAATTAGCGTTCAAAAAGGAACTGATATTTTGCGCCATGGGGATTTTCGGTCAAGGCAGAAGGGCTGCTCCGTCCTTCGCTCAAAAAGCTCGGAAGCAAGAGGCCAAGGATGGTGAGTTTTTTTTGCAACCAGTCCAAATCCAGCCTCATCGGCCAATTTAGAAAGGGGAGGCAGCCGATCGGCGCGAATTTGGCAGTTGTGTCTGAAAAAACCGTACAGGAAACGCAACAGAAGAGAGTGAAACAATCGCTTTGTCGGCGCTGTCTCTGCAGGTTCGATAAAGTCGGCATTCATCCACAAGCCCTTCGAAGTCAAGCTTTCGGCAAGTTTGCAAAGCAGGCTTACGATTTCATCTTCTCGAAAGCAGTCCCAGAAAAAGCAGGTGCAAACGGCGTCAAATCCTCCTTCTGCATCAAATTTTTCAAAAGGCTCATTGTAGAGTGAGACTCGATCTGCCTCCTTCTTCGGAATGAACTCCTTCATCGTCCTAAACATTGAAAAGGATGGTTCAACTACGCAGATTTGGGTATCCTTGTTGCAATCCATCAACACACGAAGCAATCGTCCTCTGCCTTCACCGAGCAAGAGGACGTTTCGTCTTTCAGCCAAGAAGTTCAAATAATGGGTTCTGGCACTTTGGAGCGCCTCTCCGAAAGCAATTTTTTCGAGGAACGAATAACAGGGAGCGATTCGATCGAAATTCATAGCGCCAAGATTATGCCGGTTCCCGGTATGATCCAAAAGCAAGTCTCTAGCAGAATTCGAAAATGGCTTTCCTTTGTTTTCATTCTGCGAACGAAGAGAGTTGTCGCCACAAGTAAAAGCCCGCAAAAAGTAAGGACGGGATTGTTGGGAGCGATGCCAAATCCGACTACTGGAATCAGGATTGCCAATCCGTAAATCAAAAGGTGGAAAACTTCCGCTAACTTTAGGCGTTGATCGATAAAAGTCCTCACCTTTCCTCCCACCTTGCCGTGAAACTCGTACTCCTTGACAATCGTACAATTAAAAAAAAAGATCAGAAACAGATACATCCATACCTTCCAAATTTCCAGCGAATTGACTCCCAGTCGCCATTCCCAAAAAACACAGGATGAAGCAAACAATAGAGAGGTTCGAATTTCTCTGGGAAAGATTTCCCTTCCCAGTTTCCCCTCCCAGGCGCATATGAAGAAATTCATCACCACCAACGCAACCAAGCAAAAACCGACGGTATTTTGGAAACGATGGAAGAAGAGAAAAGAGCAAAAAATGGATGCAGAAAGAACGGCAAGCCAAATGCACAGAAAACAAGCCGGTTTTTGCCTGCCAAGGGAAAATCGAGATTGGATTGATTCCCCGGGAGACACAGGTTCGATGAATCTATCCGCCGAATAACCCAACCATACGCATGCTCCCAAAACAAGGGTCTCCTCAAGGCTTGCTTCATGCCAAATGGCAATTGAAACGAAATTCTTCCAAAACATTGCCACAACCGAGGCATCCAATGAATTCAAATGCAATGCGGCGCATGCTTTCAATAATTTCGTCCAGAGAAAATCCTTGACGGTTATGTTTGCGAATCTCACGACAACGCGCTAGTCAAAAAATATGAAAATCAAAGCTTATCTTAAGCCACAATGTGGTTGGAGCATGGGTGTTCGGGCCATCATGGACAAGTATTTACTCGAGTACGAGGATCTCGACATCATCAACAACCCTCAACTCTTCGCCGAAATGGTTGATAAGACCGGTCAAACCAATCAACCGTGCGTAGAAATCGACGGGGTGATGCTGGCAGACGTTAGCGGAGAGGAAGTAGAAGCATATCTCAGGTCCAACAATTTGGTCGAATCAAACGACCAAAAACCGGTCGCGCCCATTAATTCGGCTTGCTCAGACGAAGAACATCGTCGTATGTCTGAAGACAGTACTTCTCCCGTTCGTTTCTTCTAATCCTCAACATCTTAAATCATCTCATGAGTTATGTCGTAACTGAAAAGTGCGTAGATTGTAAATTTACGAGTTGCGTGTCCGTATGTCCGGTAGACGCATTCCATGAACTGCCCGATCGATTGTACATCAACCCAGAAACCTGTATCGACTGCAACGCCTGCATGGACGAATGTCCCGTTGAAGCGATTTATCCCGACATGGACGTTCCGGACGAACTTCAGGAATGGATAGAGTTGAATGAAAAGGCAGACCAGTACCCTCAATTGGTCGGACAGAAAGATGCCCTTAAAGGTCCTAAGTGCGTAAATCCGGACGCTGATCAATAACGGCCCTCCCATTTCCAATTATCAATCACCATCTGATTGCTGTTGATTGTTAAGTGAATTGCAGGTAGAGCTTGACTTATCGTCTCCTTTTTCGCTTCAAGCAAAAAGTTTCTTGCAGGCAAATTGGTTTGCCAAGTTCGACAACTCGTTTGAAATTTTTCTTGAAAGTTATCTTTTTCCCAACTTAATTTAATCAAAAGATTTTGCCCATTGCCCATTGCCCATTGCCCATGAGTACAAAAATCAGCATCTCTCTTCATAATCCTTCGGATGGCCTATCTTATCTTATCAATGACAAGCGATACGTCATTTTTCAGTTTTCAAGAAGAGTTTCCATTGAAAACGACCTGTTTTCCGCTGAAGCTGCCGCCGGGGCGTTTTTTTTTAGAACTCCCGATCAACCCTTGGTCGTCAGACCCATAGAATCAGGAAAGGCTTATGCTCATTGCCTCGCAATATCCGGTTCAATCCCAAAGAAGCTTTTCTCACTTTGCGGTCTTGAATCAAACGTCATCCACAAACCACTCCAGACCGAATTCGCTGACAGTATTTTTTCCAAACTAAGTAACGAAATCAATCACGCTTCTCCGAATTGGCAGGCTGTCGCTCTCGCTTACGTAATGGAGCTCTTGGCAAAACTTACCAGAATGTCGGATCACGATTTCATCGATGCCCTTCCCGATCATTCTCAGAAGCTTAGAGATTTGCGCGCTGAAATTCATGAGTCCTACTCCAAGCCCTGGAAAATTTCGGATATGGCCTCCATTTTGAGCCTCAGCACCAGTCGCTTTGCATCTCTGTACAAGAGTACTTTTAAAATCAGCCCTGCTGAAGATCTGATTCAAACTCGCATTGATCAGGCAAAGCTCATGCTTTCTCGATCAAAGGTTAGCGTGAAAAAAGTCTCGGATGCATGCGGATTCGAAAGCGTGCATTATTTCCACCGAGCCTTCAAAAAACGGACCCGACTCACACCCAAGCATTTTCAAAACATGCAATTAGCCCAATCTGGGTCCGTCGCATCCGACGAAAGACACTTTTCGCTGGACCGAATGACTCAAAAAGCCGAGTTCTCCGGTGTAATCGAAATGATTGATGGCGAGCTTCGTTTTCACGGCAACTCGTCACATGTCGCCGAATTCATCGGCTTCTCCGACAAGGAGTTGCGCGAAAAGAGTTTCACTTCCTTCGTTAGTCCAAATGATCGAGACATTGCCTTGGACGCCGCTGCCAAAATCTCTTCTGGCAAAAACGTTCTGAACCTCTCCATCAACTTGATATCTGCTTCCGGAACGTTGCTTCCTGTCTTGTTCTCCGCCTTGCTCAAAGGCAGAAATTGGTATTGGTTTATTCAACGCGTACATCAGGAGACTTTGGTCTCCGACTGATTGGTCGGGAGAACGAAAAATCCCTGAATACTAGGGCTTCCAACTAAAATTACCGGGCCCCTTGCCATTCACCTGTTTTTCCAAGCCGTCGTTGACTGCAAACCTGACGTGCTCCAAAGATGAACTGTAACACCTGAAGGATGAGGTAAAGGTAATCGATTTTTCCCAGCCCTTCTCGATGTTTCTAAACTCATGAAACACTTTGGGGTTCTTGCCTTCGTCACTGATGATCAACCGATCGATTGAGCCCATGGCAGCCAAGGTAAGCGTAAGCTCTGCAGGAGAAGACAGCCTCTCGTCATCGAACGAATTTCCGGATTCGACAAGAGCATCATCCATGATTTCCTGACTTGTTTCACGGACCTTGTCCGATTTCATGACTTCATTCTCAACCGAAGAATCGTCCGTGCCGGAAGTGAAGACAAAAAAGAGCGAGATTGCCAAAAGGAGTACGATGGAGACGATGGAAATGATGAGGATGACCTGCAAACTTGGACTTTTCTTCGAAGATCGTGAAATTGGTGAACGGTGTTCATTCGTCAAATCCTGCTGATTTTCAATGTTGTCCCCTGCGCTGATCTTCCCAAGGGGCTTACGCGCTGATTTTGCCTTGGCGGTACCGAGTTCAAGGCTCAGGTCAGCCACTGCGGACTCCGGATCTATCCCGAGAAACCTTGCATAAACCCTTATAAATCCTCTCAAATAAACCTCGGGCAAATTAACGTCGAAACGTCCCTCCTCGAAGGCCGAGAGAAAATCGCCCCTTATTTTAGTCGATTCCGAAGCCTCGCGGATGGAAATTCCTTTTCGATTCCTTGCCTCTTCAAGTTTTTTTCCGATTGCCATGAGTCACTATGATTAATCGCGAGTTTTCATCCAAAGGGCAAGATAGATCATCCTCGAATCTCAAAGATCAATCAATATATCCCTACCCTGACCGGGTAAATCAGGTCCGACAATCCCTCTTTCTTCCAATTCATCCATTATGCGAGCCGCTCGATTATAGCCGATGCTCAATTTTCTCTGTAAATTTGAAGTCGATGCGCGTTTGGTCGAACGAATGATTTCAATGGCTTTTCTGATCATCGGATCTTCGTTCTTCTCATCGTCTTCGACGCCAAGAACTTCATCCATGCCAGCAGACTCCACTTGCTCCCTAACTTCTTCAATGATTTCAGGGGGCCCATTGATTTTCAGATATTCAACGATTCCATTTATCTCCTCATCACTGACAAATGCCCCTTGCGCTCTCATGAAAGTTGCGCTTCCCGGTGGAATAAAGAGCATGTCACCCTTTCCAATGAGAGATTCCGCGCCCTTTCCATCCAAGATGGTCTGACTGTCTCGATAGGACGCAACTCGGAAGGAAATTCTACTTGGCAGATTTGCCTTGATGACTCCTGTAATGACGTTGACCGATGGTCTTTGCGTGGCGATGATCAAATGTATGCCGGCGGCCCGAGCAAGTTGAGCAAGCCTGGCAATACCTGTTTCCACGTCCGCTTGAGCAACCATCATCAAGTCAGCCAACTCGTCAATGATGCATACTACGTAAGGCAACTTGTTCTCGGGAATTTCGAGAACGGAATCATCGCGTGGAACTTGCACTGATGACAAGGCGGCTCTCTCCTCTGCGGTCATCTCGGCATCCAGAAGCTGAGCCTTTTCCTTTTCTTCCTTGTCTTTGAGAATTTTTGCATTGAATCCGGCAATGTTTCTGACTCCAACCTTGGAAAAAATCTGGTACCTTCTTTCCATCTCCACCAGCAGCCATTTCAAGGCGCCTGGAACCTTCTTTGGGTCCGTCACAACCGGTATGAGCATGTGAGGCAAATCGTTGTAAATCTTCATTTCAACGATTTTCGGATCCACCATGATGAACCTGACGTCCTCCGGACTTGAATGGTAGCAAAGGGAAGCGATGATGGCATTAATGCAAACGGTTTTCCCTGAACCAGTGGAACCTGCCACCAACAAATGGGGCATCTTGGTCAAATCTGCCACTAGAGGTCTGCCGCTTGCTTCCTTTCCCAAGACGATGGGGATTTCAGCCTTTGCATCAGCCCAAGCTTTGGACTCGAGGATTTCTTTGAGACAAACAGGAGCAGCTTTTTCATTGGGAACCTCGACTCCCACACACCCCTTGCCGGGAACGGGAGCAAGAATGCGAACGCTTTCCGCCCGCAGAGCCATAGCCAGGTTCTTGTCCAAATTAGCGATTTTTTCCACTCGAACTCCTGCCGCAGGGTGAATGTCATAGCGAGTGATGACTGGACCTGTATGCACCTCTCCAAGCTCGACGTCTATTTTGAATTCCGCCAGCGTTTCCTTCAGCCTACGAGCTTTGATCATGTGATCTTCGTCTCCACCGCTTGACTCCTCTGGAGGTTCCATCAGTAAATCCAAAGTGGGAAAATGGTAATCGCCTTTGCGCTCGGGAAACAAGTTGTTCGACTTCTCCGTTTTCTCCGGACGAACCACCTTGAATCCATCGAGGGTGGCCTCCTTGAGAGAAGTCTCTTCTTCTTGAAAATCTTTTTCCAGAATTTCTAAGTGAGTTTCCGAATCAGGCGAAAGCTCCTCTTCGGTTTCAGGCTTTGGGTTGTTTTCGGTGGAATCAGAGATGGGGATTTCTCGTTTGCGATCGGTTCGATTTGCTCCTTTTTTGCCGAGTTTGAAGTCCGCAAACTGTTGGTCTTGCAAAGATACGTCACCGAAAAGCGGATCTGTTTCTTCTATTTTCTTGAATTTCAGGAATGCAAAAAATGACTTTACGGACTCTTTTGAATCATCTTGCTTCCTCCTTGAAGCAAAGGGGGACGAAGACTCCAAGACGGTATTGCCGTCAGCTGACTCTGGAGCTGATTTCCTGGAGGCAAGCTTCCAGATAAGTTCAATAAGTCCGGACATTCGGCTGAAACGAAACGACAAGTGATAGGCCAAGGACCCGAAGAGAAGAAACAAGGCAAGCATCCAAGTTCCAGCCTCTCCAAACCAAATGCGCAACCATCCCGCCTTCGTTTCTACACCGGTTGGAGCAACCGGAAGTCCCGAGTACATCCAAGCGCCGATACTACCACCAGCTCCATGCTCGTAGAAAGACTGATCGAAACGAAGAGTGCCAGAATCCTGCATCGACGCATGGTCAACCAAATTAGCGATCAAGGAAGTAGACAGCATCAGAATCAAAAGGGGCGCCAACTTAAGCAACTTTCCCTTTTTTGTATTTCCCGCAAAGCACAACCAGCTTGAAAACAAAAAGAACCAAGGCATCAACCAAGCCGTAACACCTAAGTGAGCAAAGAGCGTTCTTCCAAGAATGACTCCAAGCTTTCCGAGAAGAGGGGCTTCGCCAATGGGTGGAAAAGTGTGGAAATTCCCTGGATCGTAATCCAGCAAGGACAACGCCACGGAAAAAGACAACAGGGCAAGCGTGATCCCCCACCCCTTGCTTGGCGAGGGCAAACGCTTGGCCAACCCATTTTTTTCTTCGCCCTTGTCGGATAAGTTTGCCACCATTAAAAATTTACAACTATTAAGCTTTTACGCAGTCACCACTTTCTCTACCTATAGAAGCTGCAAGATGGTTTTCAAGTTTGAACCTATTTATTTGGAACGGCCTTGGGGGGGGATTTCGTTCAAGTCCATTCTCGGACGCCCCGTGCCTGCAAATAGCAAGGTTGGAGAAGCTTGGGAAATCGTTGATCGAAAGCATTGCGAATCAATGCTAACAACCTCTTCGCCGGGCGACGCTTCCTTGAGGAATTTAATCGAGTCCAACCCTCATGAGCTCATGGGACCGGGATGGAACCCAATGCGTAGATTTCCAATTCTGGTAAAATGGCTGGATTGCGCCGCCAGGCTTAGTCTTCAAGTACATCCTCCGGAATCCATCGCTGAAGAACTGGGAGGTGAAGCAAAAACCGAAAACTGGTACGTCGCTCACGCATGTCCTGGCGCTGTTCTTTGGGTCGGGCTCAAAAAAGGCGTCGACAAGCAAACCTTGCTTGAAGCAATAGAAAAGGGGTCCGTTGAGATTCTATGTAACCGCATCGAGTCAAAGGCTGGTGATTCAATCCTCGTCAAGAGCGGAGAAATTCATGCCATTGACGCTGGAAATCTGATTCTTGAAATCCAACAAAATTCGGATTCCACTTATAGAATATTTGATTGGGGAAGAATGGGATTAGATGGAAAACCGCGTCAACTTCATCTCGAGAAATCCTTGCGATGCATCAATTTTCAAAGTTCGGAACCACAAGTCTTATCCTCGCCAGAAAACCCTGAACGGGTTTTGGCTGATTGCTCCCATTTCAGGATTCGTAAATTTATCGGATACAAGTCTCAAGTCATTCCCCTGAAAAAAAAGAACGAGCAGTGTATGGTGTTAACTGCTCTGAACGGTTCGCTTGAACTGGGCGATGATACCCTTGAAAATGGTCGCTCTTGTCTTTCTCCTTATTCTCAAGCATGCGAGGTTCGTCTGATGAATGACGGAGAATTCCTGGTTACCGACCGGTTTTACCTTCCCAATTGAGCAAATTAATTTTTTTCGATCAATTGCTCTGCCCTCCATTCATGTTGACCTGAAGCAAAAGGATGGATTTTATCCTTTGTCTACAGTTTGATCATGACTAGTCAAAAGGATGGGTCTCCCGACGAAAAAGCCAGTGAAGCAGCAGGTTCTTCCACTGACCTTGATGAATGCTCCAATGAGTCCGTGGATTCTGGTGAAACTTTCAAGGAAGATGAATCCGCCCCTACCCTTCAGGCAAAACTTGTTCAAGCATATGAAAAATCAGAAGGACTGCAATCAAAGTACGTAAGGGCTTTGGCAGACTTGGACAACCTGAGAAAAAGGTCTGCTCGCGACAGAGAGGAAGCCGTCAAAAGGTGTCGTGTTCAAATCTTGGAAGACTTGCTTCCCGTTCTGGACGCATTCAAGATCGGTCTTGAAGAAGCTAGGAAAGTCGAATCGGAAGGACCGGTAGTGAACGGTTTTTCAATGGCCGTCAGTCAATTGGAATCGACTCTTGGCGGATATGGATTGACTTGCATAGAGGCTACCGGAGATAAGTTTGACCCGAAGCTTCATGAAGCCATTGGGTATGAAGAATCGGACGAGGAAGACGTCGTTCTAAAAACCATTCGCTCCGGGTACAGAATGTTCGATCATCTGCTGCGTCCGGCAAGTGTCTTGGTCTCACAGAAAAAAAGCAGCTAATTCCCGCCGGTTCCTCTCTGCTCTCGAATTTTCAATCGTCACTTTACTTTAGAACATGGCTGAAAAGGATTTTTATGAAATTTTAGGCGTTAGTCGCAATTCATCTGACGCCGACATCAAAAAGGCCTACCGCAAACTAGCCGTCCAGTACCATCCGGACAAGAACCCCAACGACAAGTCTGCTGAAGAGAAATTCAAGGAGATTTCCGCCGCGTTCGACATCCTCAAGGACCCGGACAAACGCGCCAAATACGATCAATTCGGACATGATGCATTTAGGGCGGGCCAAGCATCTTCCGGAGTGGATCCATTTGACCTCTTCAGGGACGTTTTTGGAGGAGGTGGTGGTGGATTTGGAAGCATATTCGACGATTTTTTCGGCTCACCCAAGGGGCAAAGTTCAGAAGGGAGTCGAGGATCGGACCTAAGAGTCAGTGTTTCGATCAGCCTTGAGAATGCCTTCACCGGGGTTGAGAAGGAAATCAAATATTACAGAAATTCGACTTGCGAGACTTGCAAAGGCAGCGGCTCCTCCGAAGGTTCTTCGAAAAAGACTTGCTCTACCTGCAGAGGGGCCGGGCAAATTGCTTCCAATCAGGGGTTCATAAGCATACGGAGGACTTGTCCGAGCTGC
The DNA here is from genome assembly GCA_038105525.1 of Opitutales bacterium. Lineage (GTDB taxonomy): Bacteria > Verrucomicrobiota > Verrucomicrobiia > Opitutales > Seribacteraceae > Chordibacter. The sequence goes on from JAYOCQ010000001.1 coordinate 11,239, forward strand.
AATGGGGCTGGGGTTATTATTGAGAATCCCTGTTCACCTTGCCGCGGACAAGGGAGGGTAAAAAAGAACGACTCCGTAAAAGTGAAAATTCCCAAGGGCATTATGGATGGAATGAGATTATGCTCTCGCGGAAGAGGAGATGCGGGCCCTCGAAACGGGCCCTGGGGAGATTTATTTGTCGACGTTCAAGTTCAATCGCATGAATTGTTCGAGCGAGATCAGGACGATCTGTATCACGACGTTTTCATTCCCTTTACCCTGGCTACTCTTGGCGGAGAAGTGGAGACTCATACCTTGGATGGCAAAGTGACCTTGAGAATCCCTGCGGGAACTCCTTGCAACAAAACCTTCAGAATCAGGGACAAAGGCATGCCTAACCTGCAATCCTCATCCAGAAAAGGAGACCTTTACGTTCGAACTTTGATTGCCGTTCCCAAGAAGTTGACAAGGGAACAACGACAAAAGCTGGTCGCATTCGGCAAGGCTTGTGGTGACGAAGACATTCCCGAAGATTCCGGTATCATCGACAAGGCAAGAAGGTTTTTTGAAGGAGATGGCGAGTAGATCATGTCTTCCCTTCCCAAATCCTTGACCTCCTTGAAAGATGCATGCCTGCTGCGTGAACAAAAGAGACTTTCCGGCAAGAAAGTGGTTTTGACTAACGGATGTTTTGACTTGCTCCATCCTGGACACGTCCATTCTCTTCGCCAAGCTTCCCTTTTGGGAGACGAACTTTGGGTTGCCATAAACTCGGATGCCAGCATTAGAAGGATCAAAGGCAATGCCCGTCCTCTCTTTCCAGAATTAATTAGAGCTTATATGCTTTCTTCACTCTCGTGCGTTTCACTGATTTTCCTGTTTGAAGACGATCATCTGACGAATGAAATTCTGGCACTTCAGCCGGACGTATACGTAAAATCTAATGATTACTCCCCTGAGAGCCTCAATCCTCTTGAAAAAAAAGCCTTGGAAAAGGTGGGCGCCTCCATCGAATTCGTTTCCATGCTGGAGGGTTACAGCACCACCGGAATCATTGACTCCATTCTTTTGATGGATCATAAAAATTAGCCCTCCGTGAATACCATCGTCTTAGGTTCCGGCAAAGGAAGCAACTTGCTTTCCTTACTTGAACATCAAACCAACGAATTATTGGGCGATGCCAAAATAATCGGAGTTTTCTCCGACAAAGCAGGGGCCGGTATATTGAAAATAGCAAAAGAGCGCGGCATTTTTTCAAAAGTTCTGCCCCCTTCCGAGTATGCGGCAGATCCTGCCTTGCAAATAAATTCCTCTTGGATAGAGGAAATCAAACCGTTGAATCCCGATTTGATCATCCTTGCAGGATTCATGAAGATACTACCAAAGGAATTCATTGACGCATTCGATTCAAGAATCATCAATCTTCATCCTAGTCTGCTGCCCAGTTTTCGTGGAATCGACGGTATTCGGCAGGCTTGGGAAGCTGGCGTAAGGATAACCGGTTGCACCATTCACTGGGTGTCTCCCGAGCTGGATGCAGGACCAATCATCGCTCAAGCCCCGGTTCGAGTCATGGAAACCGATGACCTTGACTCCCTTGCCTCAAAAATTCATGCAGCGGAGCATACTCTTCTGCCAATAGTGGTAGCCAATCTGTCTCTTGGCCTTCATCCTTTTCCATAAAATTGATTCGCGCTTCCCTACCCCTCGATCCTGAAGAAGTCGACCTTGTTGATGGATTCGTTTTTGAGAATGCTCCTCTTCCTTGGGCGATTACCGTCTACGAGTCGAGTGGCTCTGGTTTGCTGCAAGGCTTTTTTGAGACTGAGGAGGCATTGTCAAAAGCAGAACTCCTTCTAATTGAATCGCTTCCTTCTCTTTCCCAAAACAGTTTCATTCGGGAAAATTTGGCGGACAAAGACTGGAGAGATGCATACAAGGAGCATTTCAAGCCTTGGTCATACCGTGGTTTTCATCTCATTCCAATCTGGTTGAGAGAGTCTCATGAAGTACCATCGGGAGAATCCTCGTTGTATCTGGATCCCGGGATGGCGTTTGGGACGGGCAATCATGAATCTACCCGGATGTGCTTGGAATTCCTTCTTGAAAACAAACCAAGTCGTCAGGCAAAGGAATCATTACTTGACTTGGGTTGCGGCTCAGGAATCCTGACGCTTGCAGCTTCTCTAGTCGGTTACGATCGCGCGCTCGGACTGGACAACGACAAGGATGCCATCCGCATCTCAGTTGAAAACTCCGAGCTTAACGGACTGCAGGACAAGGTGTCCTTCAGCCACGAATCGCTGGATTCTCTGCATTCTCAGTCGGAGAGGTACGAGTGTGTGGTTGCGAACATTCAGTCCGACGTCCTCCAAAAATATGCCAGAGAAATCATTTCCTCCTCGCAAAACAAATCAAGAGTCATTCTTTCAGGAATCCTGAAGGATGAAATGGATGAAATCTATAGTTGCTTTTCAAAGCTCGTGGGTAAGGACAGAAACTACCAGATTAAAACGATGAACGAGTGGTCCTCCATTCAATTCCAATAGTCAGGATATGGCATGCAACCTAAATTGCCCGCAGAAAGCTGTCCAAGAAGAAAAGATACCAATCGGTTTCACCCACCCAAGTAAGTCAACGCTTTGGGTATGGGAAGGGTGTAAAAGGCGAAACGATCAATATCGAGATCCTTGATCTTGGAAGAAACTTTGTTCAATACCCCGTCTACGGATCCGGGGGAAAGGGACGTGTAGACCAAGGCCCACTCTTCGTTGCATGACTCCGAATCGGAGTCACTGCCCAGGTCCGTCATGACGCCGAAATTCGTACTTACGCCAGGTGCCCCTGCTTCCAATACTGCGTCATACACCTCCGAATAATGATCGCGGGGCACGACGCAATACAGCCCTACCAAGTCATGCAAAAAGGTTGTGTTGAGAGAAGCGGATTTGCTTTCCGTTCCAGAGCGCCATTCCTTTCCTCCCTTTAGTTCATCGAGAACGGAAATGACCTGCTCCAAACTCGCTCCGTGAGAAGAACTCGAGACGGTGCTAGTAACGTTTATGATTCCGTCGGATACGGGGATCGAATACATGAAACCACGGCCAGGTTCGGTAATTCTACCGGCTCGAGCCATATTCGTGAATACTTCGTTGGACTCAGAGCGATCCACTACACACCAGACAAATTCCTTTTCCGGACCTTTGGTCATGCGTAACAACGGAATCTTGTCACGTATCCCTCCCCCCTCTCCGAAGGTGACGGTCGGTCCAGGGGCGCCTGCAGAGAGGGCTGCCTGAGCGATGTCTTCCGCAACACCCTTTTCGCAAATGCAACAAATGGCTTCAAGAGTTGGAATTGAAGAAAAGAGGTCATCGGTATCGCGTGAACCAGCAAAAGGAAATTGAGAGCTGAGGTGAGCGGAATCGCAGTTGATGGCGAAAATCGCCCCGGAGCCCACTCGGTCCAACTTGCCGATATTGACGGCTTTTTCAATCAAAGCCTCACGAAGCCCATTTGGTACAAGCACCTGCAATAAAAACTGTTCCGGAGCTGGAGGAGGGAACATTTTCGAAAGAAACCCGCCTTCTCTCAAAATTGAGCCACGGGCAGCAACTTGAAAGATTCCTTTGGCGCCAGCGGCTGCAAGTGCGTTGGAAACTTGAGGGGCGCTTTCCTTGGGCAAAATGAGGGTGAGAAGAGAAACCTTGTCCATTGTATTTAATTCGTTCATTTACACCGCCTCCACAAATTTTTCAGATGACAAGTTGTCCTTGGGTTTCTTGCGTACAAGCAAGCCTACGGTGAGCACGGTGATAATCGGGCCCACGGAAGCAAGCGAGAGAACTCCGAAGCCATCGATGGCCCCGGTTTTGGCGCCGATGCCCAAGCCCATGGCCAAAACCAAAGGCACGGTTATGGGCCCAGTGGTTACACCGGCACTGTCCCAACCAAAATTCACAAAGTCCTCACTGGAGATGAAAGTCAGAAACAAGAGCATGACGTAGGGAGGAATCAAAAGGTACCAAAGTTCCAGGTTGAAGGCGATTTTCGCTACCCCGGTTCCAATGCCGAGGGCAACTCCCGTGGCGACGGCTTGCATCAGGAGATTCTTTTTAAATGCTCCGACGGTTATCTTTTCCACAGTGGCTCCAAGCGCATTGAGGGCAGGTTCAGCCAAGGTTGCCCCATAACCGAGAATGAATCCGAACAATATGGCCAAGCATTTGCCAACGGTAGAGGAATGAAACATAGGATCAACGAATCCTTCGGATTGCCAAGGCTGAATGGATGCGAAACTCGAAACGACGTTTCCTCCGAGTTGTTCGCCCAAGGGAGTCAGTCCCAGGGAAATGCCCAAGTTGAACAAGCACATGCCGATGACGGCGCAGGAGATGCCTATGATGAGTTCATCCATGTGCTTGGGCCTTTGCCTGAGACCCACGATGAGAACCAGTAGAAGAATGGCGCATAGAGGAACAATCGCCCAAATCGCGCCCTCCAAGGCTCCACGATCTTGATCCGGGCCAGTAAGGAGGCCGTCTGTCTTGGAATAATTGATCGATCCGTCAGGCTCGATGCTGTAGAAGTCCTCCCCTGGATCAACGATGCCGTTGTTGTTCTTATCGACTTCTTGCGGCTTGAAGGTGTTGGGGAAAAAATCAAAGTTGTTGGAAAATGCCGTTGCGATGTCCGAATCAGGGTTCCAAAGTTCGTCCGGGGCTTTATATCCCTCCCGAACGACATAGGATTTGGATCCGAATAATTCGACGTTTTCACGGTCACTGCCAACCAAAGGCCTGGGGGAAATCTTACCCTCTGATACTTTGGTTTTCAAAGTATAGCCTTCTGGAAGAGCTTTGTGCGCGTTCAAGTGATCTTGGATCATCTTTCGTTCATCAACCGACAATGACCAAGACAATTCGCTTTCCTCGACGCCTCCAGTGGATTCCAGTATGGCTTTAGCCTTCAACTCGCCGAATTTCTGCAAATCCTCGGGGTAGTTCTTGCCGTAATCGCCGGCCTTCAGATGCCATTCGGCAGTGGATTGCTTGGCGCAAAAATAATTGTCGGTTTCGAACAGATACAGCGCGTAGCACATGACGGCAAGGATGGGGAACAAGGACGCAAGGGTAACCACTCCGAATCCGGTGTTGCTGGAGCCCCCCGTGGAAACAATTCTGCAAACTCCAATACCAAGAGCCAAGACCAAAGGCACCGTGACCGGACCCGTAGTCACGGCTCCACAGTCCCAAGCCAGACCAAGAACGTGCTTCAGTCGATCGTCCGAAAACTGCATGTAGAGAGTGAGGCATGAAAGAATTAGTACGCCTGCATAGATGAAGGGCTTGAGCGACCAACCTTTGTAAAATCTCAGAACTCCAAGTAAAACGGCGATTCCCACGCCTACGCCGACGCAATTTACAAGCAAGCCCGCTCCAGTATTGAGAATGGTCCAAAGCAAGGGAGCCGCGGTAGGATCGACACCGGCTCCAGCGGCCCTCAAGACTCCGATCGCCGGCTCGGCGAAAGTTGCGAAGGCTCCGAGTACGAAGCCAAAGGCCAAACTGGTGGGAAGACAAGGAATTCCAAGGATCTTCTTCCGCGGCAGCGTGGAACCCAAGGTTTCACCGAGGGGCATGAGACCAAGCCTCAGGCCTTCCATGAAAAATGCCAATCCTACGATCACGATCATGATACCGGCCGCAATCATCAACGAATAAACGATCGGCAGGCCAAGTACAAGTACCTGAAAGACGATAAGATAAAGGATGATGAACCAGACGCATTGAATTTGCTCAACGATCTTGTCTTTCGAGAACGAAAGAAGAATCTCGATCTTTTGTCTGAGGCTAAGTTGCAGAGTTTTGCTGTCGGATGATTGTTCGGCGCTCATGTTTAAATTAATTTATGATATTGAATAGTAGGGATTATCTCGCCGGTAAAGAAATTTTTACTCACTCCATGTTGCATTCGCCAAGGTTAGTGAAATCTTGTTGGCCCCTTGGCCCAAGCGGACAGGGCAATTCCAAACGATCCCGACCCTTCCCACTGGCGACATGCCGACAAGGTAAAACCTACCGGTGGGGATTCGTCCAAATTTTGCGAATCCGTCTATGTCGGTACGCACGCGATGACCGCGTTGCCGTTCCACCTCTTCCATCAAAAGATCCCTGATTCTTTTATGAACCCCGGGGAAATCAAAAGGCGATTTTCTTGAAAGTGCCCAGAGCTGCTCGTAGGAGCCGGCTTGTCCATATTGGTCGAGGTACAGCCCTCCCGACTGAATTACGCTGGAAAAGGTTCTCTCGATAAGAAAAAATTCCGTGTAGAAGATTTCCTTGTTCTTGCCGTTTTGGAGAGTCACTACGGCGTCGAATTCGAGATCGCAGGCATCGGCGGAATAGGTTTCGAGAGGCGAGAAGGTCGAACGGCCGACTGCCTGAGGCCCAAGAGCAGACGATGCCTCGTAATTCCCCGAGGGCGACAGTCTTTCTACAAGAGGTTCCTCCAAGCGTGAATCCGGAAAGGAAATTCTGTTTTCCAATGTCTTGTTTTGAATCGCAATTTCATTCAAATCCTTCGATTTCTCCAACAGGCTTTCCTTCAGTCGGGTTATTTGCGACTGCAAGTTGGAAAGATCCTCGGATGGCATAGGTTCTTCACGAAAAGGAGCGGATGGATTCTTGAGCTTGTGAATCTCCCGAACCAATTCTTCGTTGAGTCGCGAAAGTGTGGCGATTGTTTCATCCTTGCGTTTATTTGACCGTCTCAGATCGTCGATGGAATCATGAAATTCATTCTCGATTTCAAACTTATCCTTGTTGATCAAACTTTTTGAAAGGCGAAGGAGCGGTTCCCCGTCATGGGAAACGGTTTGCTCAAGGGACTTGTCGGCGGAGTCGTCAAAGGGAGGAATCTCATGATCTGCAGCCCCATCGGTAGCCGAGATAGCCTCAGCCGATGTTCCATGGTTGAAAAAAACGGAAAGATCGCTCGGCCCTTGGGCATGATTGGAAAGCAAGCCGACCAAATCCTGATTTTCGATGGGTCGTTCATCAATGGATTCAGAGCGTTGAGAAACGTCGCACGACACTAACAGGAATAACCAAAGTATGAAGTGTAAAGACCTAATTCGTACTGCCATTTGATAAAACCTTCTCTTTTCGTGACCTAGGCAAAATCATACGATCAGGCAAGGTTCTTATTTACACCCATGTCTTTTTTTGGCAAAGGTCTAACCATGTCTCCCCTACCCCCTTCTGAGACTGTTGCGCTCGAACAAGAGATTGTTTTTCTGCGTAATACGGTCACCGCTCTTCGGGAAGAGTTGGAACGCAGCTTGGAACTTCAGGATTCCGAGTTGCAATCGATGGAGGAGAATCATGCAAGAAAAGAAGCGGAATTCCGCTCACTGACTTGCAAACTGCGTGAAGAATACGAGTTTTTATCGGCCAAAAACGCAGATGACCGACAAAAAATGGAAAATGCCTTTGAATTGGAGAAGGAAAACCTCGCTGCCCAAATCCTGCAACTAAGACAAAGTTTGGATAAATCGAACGATGCTACGGAAAGATCCGTTCAAAAGGCCAAGGCATCAAGTAATCGTGAAATTGTTCTTCTCCAGGAACTTGTTTCCTCATTGAGACTGGAACTGGAGGCAAAGGAGATCGAACTGGCAAAAGTCGGACAGAAGGTTCTGCAGGACAAGGAATCGGAAATCTCCGAACTGCGGAAGGCTTCCATGAACCTCCGCGAAAAAATCATCCGCATACAGACCAGAGCAAAAAACGAGGAAGAAAAGGAGAGGTCTTTGCGCAATCAGGAAGTCAAGTCTCTCCAAGAAACCATTCAAGGCCTTCGTGGTTCATTGGAAGAAACTCAATTGTCCAAACAGGAGGAAATTCAATCCTATCTGGCAAGGGATTCGATGGAAAGGGAATCCCTGAAGGAATCTCTGAGCAGGACTCGTGATGCTCTCGATCGTTGCAAGGAGCAGCACCAAGAAGAAATTCAGCGGGTTGCCCAATCCTTCAACATGGAGAACAACTCCCTAAAGGAGACCATTTCCATGCTCAGGGGGGAGAGCGAATCCTTCGAGTCTCGTCTTCAGGAAGCCGTACAGCAGGAGGGAAGGATACGAATGAATGAAATTCGTCAACTTCGAGAAACCCTTTCCCAAACGAGAAAAAACCTCGAGCATAGCAGATCCGAACTGGAAGTTCGGGTTCAGAAAGTCGAGAATTCCAAACTGAAGGAAATAGAGTCCCTTAAGGAAACCATCTCCAACCTTCGCAATGAGTTGGAGCAATGCGAAGCCGAAAAGGCAAATGAAGCGCAACGGGTTGCCAGCGCGAGAAATTCTGAAATAAAGCTGCTCAAGGAATCCCTCTCCAACCTTCGAAGTAATTTTGAAAGACTGGAAGTCAGGCATGCTGAATCGGTGCAAAAAGCCCTCCAAAAGGCCGATTCCGAAAAGAAGTCCCTGCAAAGCACCATACAAAATTTACGCGAGGAAGTCGAATCCGCCCATTCTCAAAAGGAAATTCTGGTTCAGGAAGCGCAAAGGAGCGCCAACTTGGAACTCCAGCAACTGAGAAAATCCCTTCAACTTCTAAGAGCGACCTTGGAGCAGGAAAGAAGCAACCGAGACGACGAAATTCAACGAGTCACCATGACTCATGCTCAGGAAATCGATCTCCTGAAGAATTTGGTTTCTACCCTAAGGGATCGTATTGACGAAACGAAGGCTCAGGAAAAGGATAACTTGCAGGCGGCAATGGTCTCCGCCCATGGTGAAATCAGAAACTTGCAGGAAGGTTTGATAAGCTCTCGGGATCAGCTTGCTCGGGAAAGAATCCAACACTCGAGCAAACTGACCGCGCTGGAATCGCAAAAAGAGAAGGAGATCTTAGGTTTGCGCTCTGTCATTGGCTCGATGAGGGAGCAAATCGACGAGATGCAGGCCCAACGCGAAGATGAAGTCCAAAATGCGACCAGTTCATTAATCTTGGAAAACAGGGAACTGAAGGAAAGCGTTTCCACGGCCAGGGAAAAGCTGGAAAGATTGCAGCACGATCATCGGGAGCAGATGCAGCGAAAACTTTCGGGAATGGAAAATCTTACTCTCGATCTGAAGAGAACCATTACCGAGCAAAGGGAGGAGATCGATCGAATACAGCAGGATTTTCAAGGAAACCTCCAGCGTGAAACTTCAAAATTGACCCGCGAAAACAAATCACTGGTTCAAACCATCGGAAATTTAAGAGGCAAATTGGATGAAACCTCGAACGAAAAACTAACGGCAGTTCAGGAAATCCGGAAGGAATACGAACAGGAAGTGCTCCAATTAAGGCAATCCATATCCGCCCTACGCGCGGAGGCCGAACGCTCGACCTTGCATAAAAACGAAGAATTGCAAAAGTTTGCATCTTCCACTCATAACGAAATAAGCCATTACCGCAACATGATCCGATCCCTCAGAGACGAGATTGACCGCAAGGGAATTTTGCACGATGAATACCTTCAAAAAGCCCAGCAGAAAAGCGAACATGAATCAAAACTGCTTCAATCGACCATAATCGAACTGCGTTCCAAACTAGACAAGCGAAATGCCAACTAACTCCGATCAGAAAAAAACTTCCGTGAGAACATCTCGGTTTTCCGACATGCTTCTCCAAGTAACCACAGATTTGGCCAAAACCAAAAGCCTGGACGAGGCGCTTGAGACATTGGTGAAAATCACTACCTCGACCATCGGCGCCGAAAGAGGAACCATCTTTCTCAACGACGCATCCACGGGTGAATTGTATTCTCGAATCGCCCAAGGAAATTTCCGTCGGGAAATTCGTATAATGAATTCCAAAGGTGTGGCGGGTTGGGTCTTCTCCAACAACGAGGGGGCCATCATCCCCGACGCTTACAAGGACAATCGTTTTAACAAAGCCGTGGACGTCAGGACCGGATTTAGAACGAAAAGCATCCTCTGCGCCCCTCTTCGAACGGTAAATGGGGATAAAATCGGCGTTTCGCAAATTCTCAACAAAATTGACGGAGAATTTACGCCAGATGATCTCGAATTGCTTGAAGCAATGACCGAACAGGCCGCAATTGCCATACAGGGAAACATCATTGTAGAGCAGGTTGAGGCCGCGAGGAAACAAGAATTGGAATTTCTGGACGTTGTTTCCCAAGTCTCCTCAGAACTTGAATTGACTCCGCTCTTGCAGAAAATCATTTCCACGATCTCAACAATGCTGGATTGCGAGAGAGCCACTCTTTTCATCAACGATGAAAAGACCAATGAGCTTTACACTGAAGTGGGAGAGGGTCTCGACGAAAAATCCATCATTCGCTTTCCCAATCATTTAGGAATTGCCGGGGCGGTTTTTACTTCCGCGAAAGCGGTCAACATTCCCCACGCATACGCCGACTTGCGTTTCAATCCGAGCTTTGACAAGCAAACCGGTTTCTTCACGCGCTCCATCTTGTGCATGCCTGTTCTCAACAAGGAGGGCAAGACCATAGGTGTCAGCCAAGTTCTGAACAAAAGAGGAGGTTCCTTCAATCAGGAAGACGAAAAGAGATTAGCCGCATTTACTTCTCAGATTTCCATGGGTATAGAAAACGCAAAGCTCTTCGATGACGTTCAAAATCAGAAAAATTACTCGGAAAGCATTCTCTCCAGCATGCATGATGCGGTGATAACGATCGATGAAAACAAGGAAGTGAAGACGTGCAACCCAGCGGGGCTGAAGATTTTCAAGATTTCCGTCCTCTCTGACATCATTCATTCTTCCCTTTCGGACTTGTTGGGCGAAAAGAACTCATGGCTCATCAACAAGATCGACTCTCTCCTCGAGCAGGAGGACTTTCTAGATGCCACCTTGGAAGTGCAGGGCGAAAAACTCTCGGTCAACGTATCCGTCACCCCGCTTCTCGGACAAAAGGAAGAGAACCTCGGGGTAATGATCATGATCGAGGACATAAGCTCCGAGAAAAGGATGAAGTCCACCATGTCTCGATACATGGATCCGGAACTGGCCGATCAGTTGTTGAATGCCGCCGATGGCGACAGCGTCATGGGGGGCAAGCAAAGCGTGGCTTCCGTTTTGTTTTCCGACGTCCGCAGTTTTACGACCATCACTGAAGAGCTGGGAGCCCAAGGAACGGTAAAGCTGCTTAACGAATATTTCACCATTATGGTGGATTGCATTACGGACGAAGGGGGGATGTTGGACAAATTCATCGGAGATGCGATGATGTGCATCTTCGGTACGCCAATTCCCCACGATGATGATCCGGACCGAGCAGTGAGAGCCGCTATTCGCATGATGACCGAGCTGAAGACCTTCAATGAAAAGCGAGCGGCGGAAGGCAAAATGCCCATTGATCACGGTATGGGGGTGAATACGGATTCAATCGTATCGGGAAACATCGGCTCTCCAAAAAGAATGGACTATACCGTAATCGGAGACGGAGTGAACCTTGCAGCGAGAATCGAAAGCGCCTGCAAGCAGTACGGGGCTCACATTCTCATCAGTGAGTTCACTTACAAAGCAGTCAAGTCAACCTACCGCACGAGGCAAGTGGATTACGTAATTGTGAAGGGAAAGACCGAACCTGTAGGGGTATATGAAGTCCTGGACTTTCATGACGAATCTTCCTACCCTAATATGATTGAGGCTTTAGGGAACTTCAATGATGGATATCGGGCCTGGAACGATGGAAAGTGGGAACAGGCAATCAAGTTGTTTCAGTCCGTAAAGAAGATCAACACCAACGACAAAGCCGCCGACTTGTATTTGGACCGCTGTGAATACATGAAGAAGAATCCTCCCAAAGGGGAATGGAACGGCGTATGGGTAATGACCACTAAGTGATGGGATGATCTGAACATGCAAAGCGAACCAAAAGTACTTCTGGAAAAAGCGATCCAACTTGACCCCAATTTGGCCAATGCCCACTTCAAGCTCGGAGTACTTTTTCAATTCGAAAAGCAATTTGAGGAGGCTCTGGAATGCTTCAAGAAAGCTACCTCCATCGATTCCTCTTACCCGGAAGCCGAATGCGAACTTGCCATAGAGCTTCACAGGCAAAAGAAATTGGAAGATTCCAGAGATCATTTTCTCAATGCATTGGAATTGGATCCCAATTTGACGAAAGCATACTTCAATTACGCTCTCTTGTTAATCGAGTTGAAGGATCCGGAGGAAGCGAAGAACAACTTCGAGAAGGTCGCAGAGATTGATCAAAATTATGCCCCGGCTTATTTTCACAAAGCCAAACTGCTTACCAGTCCGGATGATTTTGACGAAGCCAGAAAAAATTATGAAACAGCCATAGATATCGATGAGAATTATCTGGAAGCTCATTATTACCTGGCAAAACTCCTCTTGGGAGGAATCGCTACGAACAAGGATGGCTCTCTTCTTGACATGCGAGACTGGGCAGTTGCCAAGAAACACTTTTTAAAAGTGATCGAGCTAGACCAAAACTACTACAAAGCTTCATACAACCTCGGCAAGATCTTCTTTGAAGAAAAAGACTTTTCTACTTCCAAAAGTCATTTGTTGCGCGCCCTTGAGCTGTCTCCCGAGTATTCGAAGGCCCACTTCCTGTACGCGAGGATTATGGAAAAGGAAAATAAGGCCGAACAGGCCATCTTTCACTATGAGGAATCGATTAGGTTTTTCACCGAAAATCCGGAAGCCCTGTTTCACCTTGGAAGATTACTGTTTTTGCTTGATGATTACCCAGCCGCGGAGAAGCGCATTCGGGAATCCATCGCCCATGACTCGCAAAACTCTAATGCTCAATATTTTTTGGCAAAGATTCTCATGTTTGAAGAGGATCCGGGGCCTGCAAAGAAACATTTCTACAAGGCCCTCGAAATCAATCCGGAATTTGCCCAAGCATACTTCGACTTAGCCTTGCATGCGGAAAATTCCGGCGACCTTAACGAAGCAAAGATCCACTTTCAAAAAGCTACGGACGTTGAACAGAACTTTGCCGAAGCTTATTTCAACTTGGCTCGGCTTTCTTCCAATCCATCGGAATACGAATTGGCGGAAAGAAATTTTGAAACCGCTCTTGAGATCAAGGACGACTACGATGAGTGCCATTATTATTTCGGCCTATTATTGGCCAAGGGGGAAAAATTGTCAAAAGACGGCAGTCTTATACGGCAACCGAACCCCGAAAGAGCGATCAAGCATTTCAAGGAAGCCATACGCATCAATCCTGACAATTACAAGTCGCACTATCAATTGGGCATCTTGCTTGCAAACAATGCCGAATACAAAAGCGCTTTCCAGGAGTTGCAAAGGTCGATCAAGATCAATCCAAAATTTGCGGACGGACATTATCAACTCGCCGTACTGCTGATGAACGAAAATGCGATTTCCGTTTTGGAAAGCTCCATGGAAGCCAAGAAAAAGAAGGTTGGGGCAAATTCAAAAAGAAAAAAACCCGGCAAAAAATAGTGACGGCAAGCCTTGATCCTCTAATTTATTTGAAGAAGGCCCTGCAGCTCGACTCTGGTCACAAGGCCTCCGCTTGCGCATTTGCAAAATTTCTCATTGAGCAGGGCGAATGGAAGCAAGCAGTTGAGTTCATCAATGATTTCATGATGGAAACCGACGGTTTCACCGAACTATACAATCACCTTGCAATGGCTTATCTCGGTCAAAAAATGATATCCGAGGCAGAGGATTCGATCATGAAGGCGTTGGCCAAGGAACCGCGATCGAAGGATACCTTATTCACTGCCTTTAGAATTAAAAAATCCAAGGGAGACAAGTATGCGGCCCTTTATTATATCGAAAGAATCATTCGATACGATCAAGCTTGTTCGGATACGTTCATCGAGATGGCGTCATTACTGAACGAACCATCCGAACTTCATCGCAGGATCAACGTTTTGGAGATAGCCTTGGCATTGAGTCCAACCGACGAATCACTTTTTTCGAGGCTCGTATTGGATTATTGTCATTACTTCGATTCAACAAGCGTTGCGAACCTAGATCGAGATTTGGTCGAAAATTTCAAACTGATGCAACTGAAGGCACCCAGCTTTTCCATTTCAGAGTCCTTGAAGGATAAGCTGAAAAAAGCTGCCCAGAAAGTCAGCGGTCTGTAGTTTCCGACTCGTCGACAGGAAGTTTTTCATCAGAGTTGTTTCTTTTGCGATAAAAAGCGAAGATCGGAAGCGTTATCAGATAGAAAAGATTGGCGAATGCAAGAGACAGCCACTGCTCTCTTACCACCACTGCCGCTCCTAAGATTACGCCAATAAGAACAAAAATGACTTTTCCGTAGGAAATCTTGTACTTGATGCTTTTGAAAGACAGCGTAGGAATTCGAGATACCATGAGAATTCCTACTGTCGTCACCCAAAGACAAACGAAAAGAGGGTTGAATGCAACTGCCTCGTCAAGACCAAATCTTTCCGCGTTGATCTGCATAACTATCGGAGATAACAGCAAAATGGCTCCAGCAGGAGAGGGAACACCAATGAAATGCCTAGGAGAGGGGTTGAAAGGGGGGGCATCCATGCGACTTGCAACGTTAAACCTCGCCAATCGAAGGACACAACAAGAAGTATAAAAGATGAAAGGAATCCAGTACCAACCAAGCATATATTTGCTGTCCGTTTGCAGGATTTCAGTCATCCATAAGTAAAGAATGATTGTAGGAGTGACTCCAAAACTGACAGCATCCGAAAGACTGTCCAATTCCGCGCCCATTTTGGAAGTGGCATTCAACACCCTGGCCGTAAGTCCATCAATGAGGTCAAAAAATCCAGCAACCAACACACATACTACGGCAGGCTTCCAATCGGATTCAAGGGCAAATCGAATGCCGGTCAGACCGATACACATGCCAATGGTAGTAAAAACGTTAGGCATTAGACGAACTAGCAAGAATTCATCGGCGTGCGAATTTAATTTGGAGCTTTGCCTTTTCATCGGTTCATGAAATCATCGAATTTTGATTTCACCATTGTTTTGTATTTCGTAAAAGTGACGCTTAAGGTTCTAGGTGCCAGCTTACTGGTTCTTCTGACTAACTGCAGGAAAACTTGGGATCCGGACCGTCAGTACTTGTCTGATTTGTCGAACATTGAAGCAAAGAGAGCAATTGCGGTTCCATCCAGAAGAATCAATCCGGCATCAAGCCTGGTTATTGGCCAAACCTATTCCGAAATCGTTTCCGCACTGGGAACGGATTACAAGGTAGTAGGAAGGTTGGACAAGGAGGATGCATGGATGAAAATCGAATATTCAAACACGGGGGGAAGGTTCAATCGAGAAACACCATCTCGTTTGGAATTGCTCTTCAAGAACAATCGCCTGATGGAATTTCATTTTGAGGAGTAAATCAAGGTTTTTTGACAAAAGTGAGAACGGTTTTAATGATCGCGCCCTCACTGATCAATGAGGGCGTAATGGAAAAAAGCTCCCACCCGTCCTTGATCATCTCATTCGCTTTGCGATCGATCAGACCAGCCATTTCGGCGCTTGTATCATCACCCTTGATACGCAGGCCTTTTCTACTGATGACGCAAGATTTGTAAACGAGCTTCACTTGGGGAGGATTTAGGTGACTTTCTGGTCTTTACCCACATTGGCGCCGCGAGTTTCATCCTTTGAGTCCCGACCGTAGTACTTGTTGTAGTACTTGTACCTGAAATAACCGTATCCATAATAACCTGAATAGTAGTAACCGGGAGTTTTCTTCTGCGGCAAGTCGTTTAGTACGACGCCCAATATCCGAGCGCCCGTCTCATCAAGATTTTCCAAAAGTGTTTTGACGATCTTACGAGAAACCTTGCCGTATCTGGTGACGAAAAGCACTTCCTCGACTTTTCTGGCCATGGCCAGGGAATCCGGAAACAGTCCGATAGGCGGACTGTCGATGATAATTACGTCGGCAAGTAAACGCAAAGTCTTGTGAACAAGGTCAAACTCCTTGCTTTCGAGAAGTTCGGTAGCCGCACGAGTCCTCCCACCGGAGGGAAGGACGAAGAGATTGGGATGAATTTGGGTGAGCGTCCTCTCCGCAAGATTCGAGAAATCAACGCCAGTGGAATTGGCTTCGTTGATCAAGGACAACAGTCCTTTTTCATTGGATATGTTGCAAAACTTGTGAATCCCCGGTCTTCTTAGGTCGAAATCAATCAATATGGTTTTTTTTCCGTGATTGGCGCAACTATAGGCAAGGTTTGCCGAAATGAGGCTTTTGCCCTCGCTGGGAATGGCTGAAGTTACAAGGATCGTCTTGGGATAATCGACGATTGAGTTCATTTGAATTCGGCTGAACATACTACGAAATGACTCCGTCAAACCATCGTCGAGATCATTACCCACGATCAAAGGTCTTTGATTCTCTTCCACCTCGGATATCTTGGGAATTCCTGCAATCAAATCCCGTCCGATGAACACTTCAACGTCCCATGGAGACTTTACTCTGTTGTCCACAAATTCAAGCAAGAACGGAACGATGAAAAAAACTGCAAAGCCAAGCATGATGCCTTCTTTTTTGATCTTTGCCTTGTCGGGAGTGAAAGGAGCGCCCGGGAGGTATGCAAATTGCTCCTTATTGAGAGGTTCTTCCTGCTCGCTAGGAAGCGCCTGCTCGATCCTCACGTCATTCAAACGGTTGTGTATCTGATCCGTAGTCCGAGTAACTACCGCAAGCTGCCTATCGAGGTTCTTCAACTTTTCCTCAATTTCACTGAGAGTGCGAGACTCCTCCTGCACCTTGGACATTGCCGATTCAAATTCCTTTTCTTGCGCAGTGAGTTGAATGTGTTTGTCTCTAAGGTCTTCAATCGCCAGCCTGACTTCGCTGTTGAGGGATTTCTTGACCATCTGAACCTGCCTGGCATTCTCAATCATACGCGGGTGGTTTTCCAAGTAACCGGCTCCCGTTTCCTCATAATCCCTTCTTTTTCTCTCCAAATCGAAGAGAGTTTTTCTGAGACTTGGGATCGATCCAAACGATTCGATGGCATCAATCTCAAAAAACTCCTTGATCACAGCTATGTCGTCTTCCACGTCTTGCGAAGAAGTGGAATCCTCCTTTGAGCCTATGCGAACCTGAATTTGCAAGATCTGACGCAAAAGAGAGTTGATTTTGATTTGTTGAAGCTTCGAGTTGGTGATCTCGCCTTGATATTGGCTCTTGCGAGCGGCAGTGTTCTGCTTCTCGTCTTCCAGAAAGGGAAGATCGTACTTCTTTTTGAAGGAAGACTGCTCGGAAGCGATTCTTTCCTCCTCGGCAAGGCTTTTGTCCAATAACACCTGCAGAATGCTTCTGACGTTTTCAACCTGCTGGCTTTTACGGCTTTTATGAAGCTTTTCGTATTCAGTTTGTACTACGTCCGCGATTATCTGGGCTCCACGAGGCGATCTTGCAGTCGACGTAATGGTAAACCTCGGCCGACCTTCAGAGGGAGGAGAAACGGAAACGGAGTAGGAAATGGTTATACCGACGTCAACTGCCATGCCATCCTTGAGGAACGGAGCAAGCATTTCGGATTTCAATTCAGGCGAATCCTTGATTCTTTGTACCACGTTTTGTTTCAGCTCCTGGCTATTCAATCCATCAAGGTGTTTGGCAACCAAGCCTTGAACGTGTTGATCGCGATCGACTTTTTGCAGGTTTAGAATTGCAGGAGGAGGGATAAGCCTGAAGGAGGAGCTGGATCGGTACAGTTCCAACCCTTGAGACTTGGTGTAAACATATCCCAATGCAAGCGGCAAAGCGAAAGTAATGGCCAGAAGCCAACGGTCACGCAAAATCAGGATGAAATCGCCGATGCCCTTGATCTTTGCGCCGGAAAGTTGAGCATTTGACTCGTTTCCGGAAGCTGAACTCTTGACTGCTTCGTCCATCTAAAAAACCCTTTCAGGAACTTCTATTCTGTCACCCGGATATATCCAAAACCTGCGAGAGGATCCTGCGAGCTGAACACCTGAACTCAGGGCCTCGACGTCCACTTCATAGGTTTTGGCGTCAGTGGTGTTTCCTTGGGAATCGAAAAAGGTTCGAGTGACAAAAACCTTGTTCTTCCGGGCGATATCGTTGAACCCTCCTGCCCTAGCGATGACCTCGACGATATTCATCGCTTCGACTTCAGGAGGAAAGACGTAGGGACCTTTACGATTAACCGAACCCGTCAGGAAAACCACGCGCTCGGCATATTGCAAGATAGTAAGAAGCACCTTGGGCCGAGCGAAGATGAGCTTTTCCTGATAAAGCCTTTCCACGTGAGCTTCTGCCTCCTTCTTGTTTTTTCCAGCGATTCGCGCCTCTCCGACGTAGGTTAGGTTGAGCAATCCGTCCGTTCCTATCTGACCTTCAACCGAGCAATCCGACTCTCCTTGAACCACAAGTCGAATTCTGTCTCCGGCGCGAATCTTATAACCGGTAGGATCCTTCAGAACCGAGGGGTCGAAGTTGAAAGCATTTTGCCCATGTGAAGAAATCTTCAGAAAAATTCCTGTTGCCAATAATAGGATGACTTTTCCTGATCGAAGGATCATGATCAAAACCGCCCGGTTACTTCGGCGTTGACAAGGTGTCGATTGTAACTCCCGGTGCCTTTGTTGAGAATGGTGAAATCATAGCCGGCGGAGGTGGAAAAGACCTTGCTTATCTTCCTGTTGACGCTGAATCCCAATCCATAAGTCTTCATTGAGCTTGAATCGACCCGGCCGGGAACCGGCTGGGCATTGTTCGGCGGATAGGTGTATTCCGTGAATCCGGCGTTCACGTAGCCGGAACCGGAAATCAAATCGGTGAATCGATGGGAGAGCCCGGCTCGCAAGGAAGTGGAAAAGGTCGAAAACCCTTGGGCCGTGGGCGAAAAGGATCTGCTCAAATTATAATTGGAAGAGGTTTTTGAATTGTGTTTCCAATTGAGGGATACGGCGGTTATGAGATTATCTGAATCAGGCTGATCGGACAAATCGTAATCGACCAGACTGTATCCGATGGAAACCGAACCGCTTAGCTTTTGGGAATATACGCCATCGGCCCCGAAGCTAATCGAGTGATTGGAAGCATCCGTGAGGTTTACTCTACTGGTTCCATGAGTTTCCGATCTGGCAAAGGTGTAGTTGGTGAACAAATCAAGCTTGTCCGAAAAAATGTAAAAGGCCCGAACGCTTAGAGGAAGAGTGGAAAAGTCGAGGTTTGGACGATTGTCGGTGGAAGCGCTTTGATAGAAGCGATACGAGTAAGAGGTGCCACCGCCCAAGCCGAATTTTGGACTGTGATTGTAACGAACGTTGAACCCCGCCGAAACGTAGGTGTAGGAAACCAAATCCTGCTCCAAGACGCTTGCTCCGATCTGTTGTCCGACGTCGAAGGTGGATTCGAAGCGAATCTTGGCATTGTTGGATATGCGTTTCTTCAAGGCAAGCGTATCGTCGAAGTCAATCGTGAGCGAAGTGGTGGGAACGACGTTGCTCAAATCGCCATTGAGCAAATACTGGGAAATGCTTGCACCGGCTGAACCCGACACCTTGAAAAGCCCCAACTTACTCGTAAAATGCAAAGCGGGAGAGAAGGATAGTATGAAGTCGTGCTCGCTTTCCAGCCTGTCCGTATTCAGTCCCGCCGAACCCCCGGATTGTTTGATTCGTTTGAATTCATTGCTGGGGAGCCCGAAAACCCGGGAATCAAAGCTTGCTCCAAGAGTGGCGCTTGCACTCAGCTTTCCATACTTGCTCTCCATCAAGCCCGATGATTTGAGACCGATCCCAAGACATAAAAACGAACATAAGAATATCTTCTTCATCAACGAGTTAGGACTTTATTGAACTTCGTATGGCTAAAAATGTCAACTTAATCATGGTCAAAGAGCTGAGGTTGCGAGAGAATTGGAAAGTGAGCCTTCTCCTGAAACTTTGTCTTTGCTATCTAGTGATGCTTACTTGGATGAAAGCTGGATTGGTCGATGGGTTTCCTCGGGCGATCCTTTTTGGACTCAGCTTTGCTATTTTGTGTCTTCACTTTGGCAAAAGGTCTTCATGGCGCATTGCCAAGCTCCTTCCCCTTGCTCCTCTTCTGTTTCTTACGGCTCTTTTCTTAAGTTCCTTGCTGAATCCTGCTTATCGAGTTTTGACGGTAAAGGACCTCAATGCATTGGGCTTTCGGGAAAAACTTCTGCAATCTGGCAATGCTGAGAAAATAGAGTTGTTGTCCAACGGACTCAACGGCGTCATCAACAGAAGTTTGAGCGATCCCTCGGGAAGTCTGGTTTTGTTCTTTCACCTGCACCAGCGCTATCAGGACAAATTCGGCAAATCAGGCAAAGACGAGATCGGTGAGTTTCTTTCCCAATGCAAAGAGAGAATTTTTATTAAAAAATACCCCTTTCTTCCGTCCATCCCGATTCTTGACCCTAAGATCGCTGCGGACTTTTACTGCCTTGTATTCAGTTTGATGCTCGGAGTATTGCTTTTTCAAGAAAACGGAAAACCTGATTCAAACATCAAGTTATTGGCCGTTTTTCTCGTCAATTCCGTTTTGCTTTCACTGGTCGGATTCGCGCAGATGCACCATCACGCCAACTCCGATGACTACAAGGAAATTCTTTTACTATGGGACGCCCCTGAACCGCGCTATTATTTCTCCACGTTTACTTACAAGAACCACTGGTCTGCATTTGCCTTGCTCGGGCTTTTCACTTGCTTCTTCTTTCTTGCTCGCAACGTTAGCCGAGACTGGGGCAACCTGAAGCGTTCACCTGCCTTTTTCTGCTTGCTCCTTTGCGCCCTCGTACTCGCCTCATCCATACTCTTTTCCGGATCGAGGTCAGGCTCCGTCCTTCTCTTTTTGTCTGTATTGGTCTTCCTTCTCTTCCTGAGCAAAGGAATTTATCGTTTCCGGATATTAGACCTGCATCCCGTTGCTTTTGCGGCAACTGCCTTACCTGCGCTGGCCTTGGTCGGACTAGTGTTTTTCCAAAGCCAAACCTACAAGGAAATGTTCACCAACACCAACTCGCAACTTCAAGAAATACAAAAGGGCAATCCGCCCATGCGCTGGTTGCTTATGAGAGATGCGTGGAAGAAGGGCAGAGAAAACTTATGGCTGGGCAATGGCTTCGGCTCCTACGCCTGCACCAGTCCTTTGTATCAATCAAAGCAAGTTAGAGATGCTCGAGCCATCGGTCTTGAACATGCCCACAATCCCTATGTTCCTTTAGTCGCTCATGCTCACAGCGACCTGATGGAGTGGGTGATTGAATGGGGGCTGGCCGGTCTTTTTTTAGGAATCATTCCTTACTTTTTCTTCATTTTCAAAATCACTGGCTTCAACGGCCTCTCTCCCTCTGTGATGCTGCTTGCTGGCATTGCGGTCTTTCTGATCTATTGCATCGTTGACTTTCCCACAAGAACACCTGCCTGCACAGCCAGTTTCGCGGCCTTGTGCGCAGCTGGCATTCGCGAAGCGATTCGTTCGAAAAAAACGCATCCTTCGGATTAGATTTGCATGCTCCCGCTTTTTGAATGATAGTTACAGAGCATGTGTTTTAATTTTCCTTTACTTAAAACCAGTGTTTCGACCTGCCTTTTTCTTATAGGTGCAGGAGCACCTTGCAAAGCAGAGCTAACCGCCCAAGTGCTTGAGTCCATTCTACTTACCCATAAAGATAATGTCCCTGTTTTTTCCGGAAGCTCCTCCCCTTCCCCCAATCAGATTTCTTCGACGTTTGCGTCTTCGCACGGCAGTCCGGTTGCAACCGATCAAGCCTTTACTAAAGAAATCATCGATGCCTATGGGGCGGGACCCTCTACAAAAGAAGACTTTCAAACGTCCCTGCAGGTCTTGTCTGATAAGAAAACTGACTATGGCCTTTCCAACAGCCAATTTCTATCTGCAGTAAAGTCCATGACTATCGCTTTCATGCATAAAAGCGATGACAAGGCTGAGTTGGCCGAAGAGTTGCCCGAGGTCCTGTTCGCTTCCCTGCTCCCTTCTGCGGCCGAGTGGGGCGAGAGCGGACAAAGCTGGATAAAATCGTTTGCCCGAATTTCCGTTGAAGCGGCCTATGAAACCAATTTTTCCGACCAACAAGTCTCGACGATCGCGAGAAGTTTTCCCACCGCCGTCATCCGCATGCTGAAAGAGGAGTTGGATGGTTTGGGCAAAGATCAACTCGTTGAAATAGGAATCGCTGCCGGCATCGAAAATTCCTCTCTGGAACCCTCCGTCATCGAACTTGAAGACGGCGCCAAGCAAACCCTTGACCGAAACACCCCGAACGCAACGATGCTTTATGGAGGAACCAGTGGTTTCGATCCAATGAAATCTTTGGTTTTGCAACAGTTGGCGGTGGGTATAAGCGAAGGTTTTCTCAACACAAGCGCGCAGGATGGATTGAGTGCCGAGGATTTCGTTCGATTCACCAATTCGAATGAAGTTCCCGACTCATCAAACGGCGGTGAAACGACCCCGAGCATCGTCAGTTCCTTCGTTCATGGCCTTCTGGATTCTCTCACCGCAGATACTGACATCCAGAGCGAATTGTTCTTGTACGAATCATTGAAATCCTCTGCGAACGGATTTTTGCTTGCGGCAACCGTAGCCGCCACTTCCGATCCCCAGTACAGGGTTGACGAATTGCACCTGCAAGCCGCTGAAACGTTGTCCGCGAGCTTGTCGCAGTCTGCGATTCTTCATAAAGCGCCAGGCGAGCAAGCCGACGATGCGCCCCCGAGCTACTCGGTTGAAAAGGACTGGTTCCGAGCGGATCGAGTTGCAGAGTCGGTTGCAACGGGATCTGCGATGGGCTCTCAACTCGCCACCGTTCTTCCTAAATCCATGGAATTCACCGATTCTTGGGAATTATCCACTAACGTTCGACGGGAAATTGCCAAGGCCGTAGCCAACGGCAGTTCCTCCGGCGCCGTTAGTTCCTCTGCATGGTTGTCAACCTTGCCCGATTCTTCAGGGGAAAAAACGATCTTGGAGGCCAAAGACGTCGAAGAAGTGTCCAGAGGGGCTTCTCTCGGTGCGATGATGGGAAACACCGGATTAGCCATCTACTTTCCCACGGATCAGCTCGTTCCCATCATAAATTTCACCGCTCAGGGATCCGCCGCTGGAAGCACCGGAGCAAACAATCTGAGTCTGGTCAAAACCGAGAAAACCGAGCCCATCGACGTCAGTCTCGCAAGACAAAGCTCGCTCGGCTCGGCTTTGGGCTCGACCTTCATTCCCACAACGCTTTTAGACTTGGAACCGCATTTGAGAAAGCGTGATCAAAAATCGATCGATCATTTGGAAGCCGCCTCCTTTGGCGCAACTTACGGAGCGATTCTAGGTTTAAGCCTTAACGATGAAAGCATCGACTCCAAGAATGGACTGTCTCAATTCGAGGAGGACAGAACCGTTGAATTGAAACAAGCCGCAAAACAGGGTTCGATTGAAGGAGCCTTGGCGGGAGCCAAGCTTGCTCTTGGGCTTGATCAATCCCTCAGCAATGAAAACCTGAAGTCCAAAAGCGAGATGCTCAAGGCCATCAACGCCGCCAATGCCAAGGCGGCGGCCAACAGTAAATCCGCCATCGTCAACAATTCCTTGGAAACGAATCCGCAGGACATGCTGTTGCTGATGCAAAAGTTCGGCATCAATCCCCGCTTTACCAATCCCGCCAAGATGTACAAAAGGCCCGTCGTCGTGCAAAACGACGAATCGCCCGTCGACGACAACGCATCCCAATCCATCGTCAACGCTTCGCCGATCTAATCCGGGCATTCCATTTTTGCCAAGGAAGAATACGGAGGGGATTGCAAATTGTTGCCCCCCCTGAAGCCTTTAAGTACATATAGTATATCCGTCTTTAATGATGAATCCCTACATCGGGCGCCTGAAATCTTTGTTCCGAGTTTAAGAAATTGTTGTCGTTGCTAGCCTGAATCGACAATATGATCGTTTCATGAACAAAGAAGTTTCCGAGTACGGATTGGTAGGCTTGGCCGTAATGGGTCAAAACTTGGCCCTCAATTTGGCAGACCACGGATTTTCAATCTCGGTGTACAATCGAACCTTTCTGAAAACTCGGGATTTTTTGGCGGAAAACTCTTACAGTCCACGACTTTTTGGTTTTGAAACCCTGCCCCAGTTCGTAGGGTCGCTTAAGAAACCTCGTCGTATCGTACTAATGGTTCAAGCCGGAAGAGCCACGGATGCGGTTATTGATTCTCTCCTCCCTCTCCTAGACGATGGAGACGTTCTCATAGACGGTGGCAACGCCAAGTGGACGGATACCATGAAGCGCGAGGAGAAACTCGGCGCATTGGGAATCCATTTCCTTGGATCCGGGGTCAGTGGAGGCGAAGAGGGAGCGCGTTTCGGGCCTTCGCTTATGGTCGGAGGATCCAAAACGGCATGGAATTTGATAAAGGATGCCTGGCTCTCCATATCCGCCAAGGTAAATGAGACTTCCGGCAAACCATTGGAAGGAGCGAAAAGAGGCAAGCCAGTCATTGGTGGCGTTCCTTGCGCCGCATATGTTGGAGAAAACGGTTCAGGTCATTACGTCAAAATGGTTCACAACGGCATCGAGTACGCTGATATGCAGATGATTTGCGAAGCCTATCACTTGATGTCGGAATCACTCGGAATGTCCGCCGGTGAAATCGGCGGAAAGTTTGGGGAATGGAACACAGGCGAACTTGACTCCTTTCTGGTGGAAATCACCGCGGATGCGCTCCAGCAAAAGGACTGCCGGACGGGCGGCTTTCTGGTTGACCAAGTGCTCGATGCCGCCGGACAAAAAGGCACCGGAAAATGGACTTCGGTCGATGCATTGGATATGGGAGTCCCTGCCCCCACGGTTGCCGAAGCGGTTTTTGCTCGATGCATGAGCGCCGTAAAGGCGGAACGCGAAATGGCAAGCAAAACCCTTGAAGGCCCCTCCAAGGAAGACCTTCCGGCAATCCTCGAACCGGAACTTTTTTTGAATTCGATTCGGGAAGCTTTGTATTGTTCCAAGATTTGTTCGTATGCCCAAGGCTTCCAACTGATGTCATCGGCCTCTGACAAATACGATTGGTCTCTGAACTTTGCCGAGATCGCTCAAATTTGGAGGGGTGGCTGCATAATCAGAGCTGCATTTCTTCAGAAAATCACCGAAGCCTATGAAAAAAGGCCCGAATTGAAGAATTTACTTTTGGACGAATACTTCCAAGCCACGATTGCGAGATACCAAAAAAGCTGGCGGTGGGTTGTCTCGGAAGCTTCCTTGCGCGGGCTACCTGTTCCAACCTTTTCCTCCGCTCTCTCATACTACGACTCCTATCGAAGAGCTCGGCTTCCTCAGAACCTGTTGCAAATTCAAAGAGATTTCTTCGGCGCTCATTCTTACGAACGAACGGACGAGCCCAGAGGACGATTTTTTCACTTGGATTGGCTGCACCCAGATCGCCCTGAAAAAGCGGTTGATTAAATTCCCGCGTTTCCTTTTGCCTCCCGGATCTTCACCGCTCAAGACTTGAGTTGGAGATAAATTCTTCTGATCCTGTTGTAATCGGTCTCCCGATCTGCGGATTTCAAGGTGAAATCAAATTCTTTTCCCCGAATCATCTCAGCCTGCGCGTTCCTTATGCGAACTTCCATTTGCTCAGAAGATTCCGTTCCTCTTTGCAGCATTCTCTCCTTCAATTCTCGGATGCTTGCCGGGTAAATGAAAATGGTGCTCAAGCAGCCTCGGAGAATCTCGTGTTGCGAACAAAACTCCCTAAGGCTTGCCGCTCCGTTGACGTCTATGTTGATCAGAACGTCCGTATTTTCCTGCTGCGCTTGAAGGAGAGAATCCTTAAGTGTTCCGTAATGATTTCCATGTATGAATTCATGCTCCAAAAATGCTTGCAAGCCTAACTTTTTTTCGAATTCGGCTTGGCTGAGAAAATGATAGTCGACACCGTTTTCTTCTCCCTCTCTCGGTTGTCGCGTGGTGGCGGTAACCAAGCGTTTCAAATCATCCTTAAATTCCTTTACCAAGCGATTGCAAATGGTGGTTTTGCCTACTGCGGCAGGACCAGATATCGCCAGAACAAGACTCATGCACCGATGTACCGAAACCCAGTCTAAAGGGCTAGAGCAACGATCAAGACGGGTATGCCGGAAAGAATCATACAGACCGCAAGCCCCTCCACCCTGCCCTTTTTTCGATTCATCCATTCGATGAAATCTCTCATGCGATAGGGCCAGGCGCCGAAATACAAGGAAAGGACAATCAGCAGGTAGGTTACGGTAACCAACACCAAGCGACTTGAAGATTCTTCCAAAAATGCGGCATCCAGCGCTTCTCGCGAGAAAAGCAGAACCAGCATGCAAAGTCCACGCACTGCAAGAAAATCCGCAACGTAGAAAAAGGACAGTCCTGCGACCGACAACGATATGGCGGAAATGAGAAGTTTGTAATTCCCAAAATCCGCTTCGCTCAAATTAGCGACATGTCTCCATAAAAACCAGCCGGTGCCAATCATAACGAACCAAACACTGCAACTTTTGGAACGCGGGAAACTCAAAATCGCTACACGTAACCTAGAATCAGCCCGAAGAAGCATAATTCCCAAAGCAATCAATAAGGTTCCCAAGGTCAATCCAACTTGAAAAAGAGTCATGCAACAAGATTTTTAAGCCAATTCTGCGCTAAGGCTGGCATGGTTCGCTTGGGTAATCCGAACCACAACGGGTTTTCCGATCAGTGATTCATCACCAGGGAAATTAACTTTTCGAAAACATGGGGAACGCCCGGTTACTCTTCCGGTCCCTTTTCGAGCCACGCCTTCCACAAGCACTTCCAAATTAGTCCCAATTAGCTTCAGGTTCGATGCAAGCGATTGCTTTTCCAAGATTTGCAGAAGTTCCTGATTTCTTTTCTCCAGCACCTCCTGTGAGACTTTGCTGGAAAGATCAACTGAAGGAGTGCCTGATCGGTCGCTGTATTTGAATATGAAGCCCATCTCGAATCCGGCCTCGGAAAACGCTTTCTTGGTGAGTTCGAAATCTGCATCGGTTTCACCGGGGAAACCAACGATGACGTCCGTGCTCAACCGCATGCCGGGAACGTTTGCCCGAAGCTTTGAGGCAATGCCTAAAAACTTCTCTATTCTGTAAGGCCGATTCATGGCCTCAAGAATGCGATTGGATCCACTTTGCATGGGTAAGTGAGCGTACTTTCCCAACTTGGGCATTCGAACGAACGCTTCGATCAAGTCCTTTCCGTAGGCAATCGGATGGGGAGAGGTAAAACGAATTCTTCGAATGTGAGGCAATTCGTTCACCTTTTCCAACAGCTGCACAAAAGGTGTCTTTCCATCTACGGGAGCCATAACACCTCGACCATAGGCATTGACGATTTGTCCGAGCAAGGTAACTTCGCACACACCTAATTTCTCCAACTCGCGAATTTCCGCGACAATTTCGGCTATCGGCCTGTATCTTTCTCTTCCTCTGGTTTTGGGTACGATGCAAAAGGAACAATTCATATTGCATCCCTGCATGATGGAAACAAAGGCGGAAGGTCTTCCGGAGGCAGGCAAATGGTCCCTGATCTCGTTTTGCGAATCATGCTCCTCCGCCAACTCCACGATCGGATTGCCGGTACGAGCCTTTTTTAGAAGCTCAGGCAGGTGATGAAATTTTTGGGTTCCTACCAACAGACTCAGATTCGGCAGTTTTTCCAGCAGCTCCTCCCCCCTGTTTTGAGCCATGCACCCCATGATGCCCACAAGAGGAGTTTTCTTCGTGGGGTTTCTTTGATTGAGGATTCGAGAAGCTTTTCCAATCGCCTTTTGTTCGGCTTTGTCTCTTACGCTGCAAGTATTCAGAAGAACGACGTCGGCCGATTCTTCGTCCGCAATGATTTCATGGCCGCTTTCGACCAACTTCACCGCAACCGCTTCCGAGTCACGCTCGTTCATTTGACACCCGTAGGTCTTGATGAAAACCCTGCTCATGCAAATCCTAAAAAATTCTTAATACTACAGGCGCAAAAGAACCAGTCAAACGCCAACGATATCCACCACTTCGTTCAAGTTTTCAATCGTTTTACAGGAACGCTTCTTCAACCGCTCGGCAGAGACGTGCCCTCCGACAAACAGAGCGCATTCGCAACCAGCCTGACAGGAAATCTGAAAATCATGCAAAGTATCACCCACAAACAATACCTTATCAGCAGGAAATCCCATATCAGACAAGTGCCTGCCAACGATCTTCGACTTGCCCGCTGCCCGAACGTTCGAAGAGCCCGATATTTTCACTAAGAAAGATTCGACGTTGAAATAGTTGGCGAAATCTTCGACGTCAGAAGTCATGCCCGCGGAAAGAATCGATTGGCCGACGCCCATCGCTTGGAGTTTTCGCATAACGCTCAAGGCATTCCCATGCAATTTGCACTCTCTAAACCTCATTCTGTATTCTTCGATATAAGAATCCGAAAGCCTCTCATACGGACGGCCCTGGAAAGGCAAGTTCAAGGATTGGTAAAATTTCGATACCGGAAAAGTGAAGTTTTCCCTGTATTCTTCAACGGATATGCGAGAAAGGGCGTGGAAGGAGAGCATTTGGTTGAGGATGTCCACGCAAAGAGCCAGGTCATCCAAAAGAGTACCGTTCCAATCCCATACGACGTGATTGATTCTCATTTACCCAGATTGGATTGTCATGATTTCCTTCACCTTCTTTTCACACAACGGATTCACCTCTGCCCCCCAAGTTGTAACTGCGGTGATCTACGTGGCAAGGGATAACTCGACCACAGAAAACAATCTTCGATAGTTTGTTCGGCGAAGTTGTTCTAGAGAACTTCGTCGCGCCGGCAGACAATACGGAAAATCGCGAGTTTGAGACAAATTACGAGGTTCTCGGCATCTAGCTTGACCCAAATCAATTTCATGAAATCAGTTCTTTTTAGCCTGACGCAAAGTGTTGATCATTAGCTTGATATCTCATGGCAACTGACGCCTTGCTTTCAAATGAATCGTGCGAAGGAAAGGTAGTCGCGCGAACCGAAACATGCATCCACCATAAAGACATTCAAAAAAGTAAGAACTTACTCGCCAAATTCGGTTTTGAAGGTTCTAATTTTCAAACTCTTGTTGCTGATATGCCTGTTTGAGATAGTGTCGGCACAACCATCAACCCAAACGTAAAAAAGCTTTAATCGAAATGTCGAAACCAACTGACAAATCCCTCAACAAGTCCAAGTCGACGAGCGACCTGGATCTTGCCCTGCAAAGCATAAACAAGAAATTCGGCGAAGGAGCGCTAATGAAGCTTGGGGATGCCACCAAGATGACTGTTTCCGTGGTTTCCACCGGATCTCTTGCCGTTGATTTGGCTCTGGGAGTCGGGGGTCTTCCACGAGGCCGCATTGTGGAAATTTACGGGCCGGAATCCTCTGGCAAGACGACCTTTTGCCTAAGCGTGATTGCCGAAGTACAACGCAATGGGGGCAATGCGGTGTTTGTAGACGTCGAGCACGCGCTGGATCCGCGATACGCCAAGATCGTCGGGGTAGACTTGGACAACTTGATGGTCTCACAACCGGAAAGCGGAGAAGACGCCTTGAACATTACCGAAACCTTGATTCGATCGGGAGCCATCGACGTAATTGTGATTGATTCGGTCGCCGCCCTGGTTTCCAGACAAGAACTCGACGGCCAAATGGGGGATACAACCGTTGGCTTGCAGGCGCGCATGATGAGTCAAGCGATGCGCCGACTGACTGCCGCAATTTCCAAAACCAACTGCGTATGCATTTTCACCAATCAGATTAGAGAAAAAATCGGCGTGATGTTTGGCAGTCCCGAGACTACTCCAGGCGGACGAGCGCTCAAGTTCTTTTGCTCGATTCGAATGGATATCAGAAGAATAGGTCAAATCAAGGAAGCCAATGGTACGGTAACCGGCTCTCGAACGCGGTTGAAGGTTGTAAAAAACAAGGTTGCTCCGCCCTTTACCGCCTGCGAATTCGACATTATGTACAATGAAGGGATTTCAACCACCGGTTCCGTAATCGACTTGGGATTGGACCATCAGATCCTGACCAAGAAAGGAGCGTGGATTTCCTATGAGGGAGATTTGGTCGGCCAAGGCAGGGAAGCGGCGAAGCAGGCGCTCTCTGAAAACAAGGAAATGATGAAACGCATCGTGAATGCGATCATGAAAAAAGTGCAGGTCTCAGTTGGTACCGTTCTTGCGAAGGGAGACCTGAGCGATAATCACGAAGACTGATTGTATCCCTTTATCGGCAATGACCGAAACGATCATTGCCCAAGCGACGCCGTCGGGCGAATCGGCCTTGGGTATACTGCGCGTAAGTGGTCCTCTCGCTTTGCACATTGCCGGCAGCTCTCTTGGCACCCCCTCCCCTTCTCCAAGGATGGCGTTTTTGAGAAATTATCGAGACCTTGAAAAAAAGATACTCGATCAGGTCGTATTTACCTTCTTTGAAAAGGGCAGATCGTTTACCGGCGAAGACGTCTTGGAAATTTGCTATCATGGAAATCCGCTCATCAGCAAAATGATTTCAAACGATCTCTTGGCGCAAGGATGTCGGTTGGCGCAACCGGGAGAATTTTCCAAACGGGCTTTTTTGAATGGAATGATCGATTTGTCGCAGGCGGAATCGGTGGCTGCAGTCATTTCTGCGGCGAATGAGGAAATGCTGATGCTTGCTCAACAAAACCTCAGAGGAATACTGTCCGAACGACTGAAATCAATCAAGAACGCCCTCCTGGAAGTGGAAGCTTCAATTGAAGCATACATCGACTTTCCAGAAGATGATTTGGGTGACCAGAAAGAGGAACGTTGCAGGTTTCGACTGGAAGAAACCGTCAGGGAACTAGAATTCTTGATTGAACAAGCTGCAAGGACCAGATTGCTGGAGCAAAACGTAAGAGTCGCCCTGGTTGGTAATCCCAACGTGGGCAAAAGTAGCTTGTTCAACTTGATGATTGGTGAAAAACGAGCCTTGACTCATAGTGATGCAGGAACAACTCGGGATTATTTGGAATCGAGCCTCAAAGTCGGGAGCCAATGGATCACCTTGGTGGACACGGCAGGTTTGAGGCAAACGACAAATGAGATCGAGGAACAAGGCATAGCGTTCACCATCAATCAAGTGGAACAAGCTCACTTGATATTGATGATCATCGATGGTAGCGACCCATCCCCCACCCTATCCATTCTTGAGAAAATCACGGGGATGAAGGAAAAGAAGATAATCGTAGTCAAGAACAAGTGTGACTTGGGCGCGTTTGATTTGAATTCGGAAAGTTTTCAAGGATATCCCCTTATTGAAACCAGTTGCAAGGAATTGACTGGTTTGAACTTACTTTTTGATGCGATTTCCAAGGAATTGAGTGAATATATCACTACTTCAGACAAAGAAGTCCTTGTTACTGAGAGAAACAGGAAATTGATTCATAATTCATTGTTATTGATCAAACAATGCTTGCAAGAGTGGAAAGATGGAAATGACGAGGAATTCGTGGTTGGCTACCTTAGGGACGCAAGGGAGAAAATTGATCTAATAATCGGAAAGAGTACCAACGAGGATATGCTGGACGTATTGTTCCAAAATTTCTGCATAGGAAAGTAAGCGATCATGTTGCGAGCGAATTGCATCGAACATCCGTATGACGTAATTATTTGCGGAGGGGGCCATGCTGGATGCGAAGCTGCAATAGCAGCATCCAGACAGGGAGCGAAAGTCCTTCTTCTTTCAGGAAACCTGGACACCATCGCTCAAATGAGCTGCAATCCCGCGATTGGAGGACAGGCAAAGGGGCAAATGGTTCGTGAAATTGATGCATTAGGCGGTGAAATGGCCCTTAATACTGATTTCACTGCAATACAATTCAAGCTTCTGAACACATCCAAGGGTAAAGCCGTTCAAGCGCCCAGAGCGCAATGTGACAAAAAGGCTTATCAACAAAGAATGAAATTGGTTTTGGAGCAATGCGAAAACCTACACCTTTTTCAAGCCTTGGTAACCGGATTGATTGTGGAAAACCAGGCTTGTACCGGAGTGATTACCAATATGAACCTTTCCTTCTATGGCAAGACCACTGTCGTCACGACGGGAACTTTTCTTCAAGCATCGATGCATATAGGGCAGACAAAGTCCGAAGGTGGAAGACTTGGCGATCACGTAGCAAAAGGTCTTTCAGCTGATTTAGAAAGGAACGGAATTAAATTGGAAAGGTTCAAAACCGGGACACCACCAAGATTGCTGGGAAATTCTATCAATTTCGATGGCCTTGAAAGACAATACGGAGATAAGGTCCCTACCAAGTTTGCTTTTTACGAGAGTCGCTCCACTGAAGAGACGTTCCACGTGGAACATAACGGGAAGTGGGGTTCCAAAAGATTTGAAATGGCTTCATCCAAGCAAGTCGATTGCTTTATCACCAAAACCACTCCAATCACACATGACATTATCAACGATAATCTTCATCTTTCTCCACTATACAGAGGGGACATCAAAGGTACCGGACCCAGGTACTGCCCAAGTATCGAAGACAAGGTTGTTCGTTTCTGCGAAAAGGATTCGCATAGGATTCATCTTGAGCCTGAAGGAGTTGATACTGATGAGTGGTATGTAAACGGATTGTCAACCAGTTTGCCTTTTGATATCCAGCAATCCATACTCAAAACTATCCCTGGATTGGAAAACGCCGTTATAATTCGACCTGCTTATGCTGTCGAATACGATTATGCGCCACCCACTCAACTCAACCATCACCTTGAATCCAATATCGTTGAAAATCTTTTTTTCGCAGGTCAGATCAATGGTACTTCAGGTTACGAGGAAGCTGCCTCACAAGGTCTACTCGCCGGGATTAACGCCGCCCGAAAATCCCTTGATCTGAATCAATTGCATATTCCAAGGTCACAGGGATACTTGGGTGTCTTAATAGACGACCTGGTCACCAGAGGGGTATCAGAGCCTTACCGGATGTTCACCAGCAGGGCGGAACATAGACTACTTTTCAATCACGGCAGCGCCGAATTTCGCTTCCTGCCCACTACCTTGGATTTCAATCTATGCAGTCCAGGCAGGCGTGAAAAACTTGTTCTTTTCTCCAATCAACTAAATGACTTCATTTCCTATTTGCGATCAACAAGATCCACTTGCGGAAAACTTCTTTCCGATTTGATAAAAAGTGATTCTGATTCATTACGCGATCTACCGGAATCCTTTCGCTCCTTGCCGAGTTGCGTTTTGGATGAAGCGCTGTATCGAATCAAATACGAGGGTTACTTGCAGAGGGAGCAGGTTCACATCAATCGCTTGCAAAAAGCGGAAAATCTTATCATACCCAAATCCTTTTCCTATGAGGCGTTGCCTGGGATGAGAAAGGAGTGTCTCGATAAGCTTTCAGAGGTTCGACCCGACACGTTTGGGCAGGCCTCCAGAATATCCGGCGTCAATCCCGGCGATTTGGCGATCCTTCACGTTTACTTGGAGCGTTTCCTGCAATCTGAAGTCAAGTGATCCGGGATCACCATTTATCCCATTCGAGCGATATGCTTGAATACTTGCTTTTAAAACGAGCGGAAAGAATCAGAAGGGTAGGGGACTACTTGGATGAAGTTGTTCTACCCCTTGCCCAACGATTGAAAGTTGATTCGATTCATCTTGAAATCGGATGCGGTCACGGCCACTGGCTTTCGTCCTTTGCCGCAAGTCGTTCCATGGAGGTTTTCGTCGGCATTGATATCATTCAAAAAAGAATTTGCAGATCACTAAGAAAGAAAGAGTTATGTAATTTGCCTAATCTCCATTTCATTAAAACCGAGGCATGGGAATTCCTTGAAGCAGCAAAGGGCAAACTCAAGATTAGCGACACCTACCTCATGTATCCCGACCCTTGGCCCAAGAAAAGGCATCATAAGAGAAGGCTCGTTCAGATCCCTTTTCTTCAAACCCTCGCCGAAGTCTCATCGCCTGAGGCAAGATTCTTTTTAAAGACGGATTCCATCGACTACTTCGAATGGGCCGGGGTTCTTCTGAAAGACTCGTCCAATTGGTCTCCCACTTCAGAAAAGTGGCCTCACGAACAGCGCAGTGTTTTCGAAAATCTTTTCAGTCATTCTTTTGTATGCTCGGCCCAGAAGATCACCATTTCATCTTAAGCCGATTAGGTGAGATTTTAATGCCTTTCTCATCGCCTCTATCGGCAGTTGCGGATTGACCCCGCGAAAAGCTCTGCTTATAATGCTTCTTTTTTTGTGAAAAGATTAGCGAAAGTTATCACCTTGCCCCTGTCGGCGTCTTGTCTGCACGGGGCAGGAGACGGAGTCGCCCTTACTCCCGAATTGATCGGCAGAGTGGGCAATTTACCGATAACCAATTCCATGGTCACCAGTTGGGTCGTTTCCATTCTCATCATCCTCTTGGTCAGAATCCTTGCCGGAAAACCTCGACTCGTTCCCTCAAAGGGACAGCTCGTCGTCGAGTCCGTAGTCGACGGGATTCGTGGAATCATTGAACCTATCGTGGGCAGGAAAGTCTTTTTTCCATCTTTTTGGCTCCTCAGCGCCCTGTTTTTATTCATTCTCGTCCAAAACTGGAGCGGCCTTCTCCCTGGAGTTGGCACAATCGGTCATGGTCCTTCCGTAAGTCCAGGCGAACACTTCCAAGTCACCAAACCCCTTGTCAGGCCCGGTAACGCCGATCTCAACATGACGCTTGCTTTGGCTTTGGTAGCCAATCTCTCATGGATTTACTTCATCCTGAGATATGCCGGGTTCAAGGCAATCATCAAGGATTGGTTTGGGAACAAGGCCGAAAAATCCGAGGTTAGTTCCGCTATCTTCGCTCTTTTGGGTTTAATTTTTCTAGCCGTCGGCGTTATTGAGGTCATTTCCATACTTTTTCGTCCCGTTTCCCTTACCTTTCGTCTCTTTGGAAACGTCTTCGGGGGAGAAAGCCTGCTTCACAAGATGTTCGTTCTTGTTCCTGAACTGCAATGGGTACTGCCAGTGCCTTTCTATTTCATGGAAGTGCTCATTGGCCTGGTTCAAGCTCTGGTCTTCATGCTTCTCGTATCCGTTTACATCGGACTGATCTGTAACCACGACCATGGAGAGCACCATTAATTTTCGAATGAGACCATGACGAATCGTGGGCATTCGCAACCATCATAAAAACAATCAACCACTACTAAAATGATCGAAGTACTTGCACAAGCATCTGAACAAATATCCGGTATTTCCGGAGACTTGAAGGCAATCAAAGGCGGATTGGGTTGCCTTGGCGCAGCCATCGGCGTAGGCATCGTCGGAATGAAAGCCGCCGAGGCCGTAGGTCGCAACCCGGATGCATCCGGCGCCATCCTCGTTCAATCCATCATTGGAATGGCCTTGGCCGAAGCCGTTGCCTTTTATTCGCTTTTCCTCTAAGCCTTCGCATCCCTTTGGGTCAGCACGTCGATGATTACGTTAGCCAGCATTGGAGAAACGGCTCAAGAAATCGTTGAGACCTTCGGAGTCGATTGGCCGATGTTGATTGCTCAAGCCGTCAATTTTCTGATCGTCGCTTTCGTCATTTGGAAATTCGCCTTCAAGAGAATTCTTTCCACCATCAAGGAGCGTGAAAAGGAAATCTCCGACTCCTTGAGAAACGCAGATCGAATAAAGATCGAACTGGAAGAGACGGAAAAACAGCAAAAGCAGACCTTGGAAGACGCATCCGTTGCCGCCAGAAAGACCATCACTTCGGCGCAGGAGCAAGCTAAGGCTCTGATTGAAGCCCAGAAGGAGGAGGCTCGCAAACAAGCCGAAGAGTTCATCGCCAAGGCCAAGGATTCGATGGAGCAAGAGCGGCAAAGAATTCTAAGCGAGGCTCGCGAGGAAATCTCCTCGCTTGTCGTACTAACCGCTTCCAAGGTTCTTTCCAAGAATTTGACCGAGGAGGAAAGATTGCGATTCTCCTCTCAAGCGACGGAAGAACTCAATCTTCATTCCTGAATTTTCCCTTCATGTCCTTCAAACACAGAACGCTCGTTAGGGAATTGATCAAGAATTCCACCGGCGAGCGCGGGGTAGTGGAGCGTGAATTGGTGGAAGAGGTATTAGCGTCCCTTCGCGAAGCAAAAGTTCCCCGGCATGGCGAAATTCTCAGACTTTACCTCGTTGAAATTCGCAAGCACATCCGCAGTCAGTCCATTGAAGTTGAATTCGGCAGCGAATCCGAGCATCCTTTGGTTTCGCTCCTCGAAGAAAAGTTCAAAGCCTTTTCCGCTCAATCCTTTGAATTTCACTCTTCTACCAATGAAGATTTGATTGCCGGATATCGCATTCGCATTATGGACGACGTCTACGAGGATTCCATTCAGACGCGCCTATCGAGATTGTCTCAAAGTTTCAAATAAATTCGTTTCAACTTACCACTCACAACCATGAGTTCAATAACCGACCTAATTCGCAAGGAAATAGAAAACTTGTCCACGGACGCCACTCGTACAAACGTAGGAACCATAACGACTTTGGCCGATGGTGTTGCCCGAGTAGACGGACTGTCCAAGGTCATGTACAACGAAATGATCGAGTTTCCCGACCAAGTTCTCGGGATCGCTCTGAATTTGGAGGAAGACTCGGTCGGATGCGTTCTCCTGGGTGACGTCAGTTCCCTCAAGGAGGGCGACGAAGTCAGAACTACTGGAAAACTGCTTTCGGTTCCCGTAGGAAAGGGCCTTCTTGGTCGGGTCGTCGACGCAATCGGAAGACCTATGGACGGCAAAGGTTCCGTGGACTCCTCCGTTCATTATCCGGTAGAAAGGATCGCTCCGGGAATCATTCCAAGAAAGTCGGTGGACCAACCTTTGCAGACCGGCATCATGGCGGTTGATTCAATGGTGCCGATCGGGCGTGGCCAGCGTGAACTGATCATCGGCGACCGATCAACCGGCAAGACCACCATCGCCATCGACACCATCATCAACCAAGCAAAGATCAACAAGCAGGGAGAACAAGGCGGCAACCCCGATTTTCGACCCGTTTACTGCATTTACGTGGCCGTGGGACAAAAAAATGCAAACGTCGCTCGCACCATCAAGACTTTGGAAGAAAGCGGAGCCATGGAGTACGTTACCATCGTATCCGCCCCAGCTGCAGACAACCCGGCCAATCAGTACCTTGCTCCCTACGCCGGATGCGCCATGGGCGAATGGTACATGGAAAACGGAATGGATGCGCTCATCGTTTACGATGATTTGTCAAAGCATGCCGTCGCCTACCGACAAATTTCCCTTATTCTGAAGCGCCCTTCCGGACGCGAAGCTTACCCCGGAGACGTTTTCTACCTTCATTCCCGGCTGCTTGAACGCTCGGCGCGCCTCAACGAACACAGCGGCAACGGGTCCCTTACCGCCCTGCCCATCATCGAGACTCAAATGGGGGACGTATCGGGCTACATTCCCACAAACGTAATCTCGATAACCGACGGACAAATCTTTTTGGAAACTGATTTGTTCAACAAGGGCATCAGACCGGCTGTATCGGTCGGCTTGTCCGTTTCTCGCGTTGGGTCAGCCGCCCAGATCAAAGCATACAAGAAAGTTGCCGGAAAAGTGAAACTGGAGTTGGCCCAGTTTCGCGAATTGGCGGCGTTTTCTCAGTTCGAATCCGACTTGGACGCCACCACCAAGGCCAGCCTTGACCGAGGGGCAAGAATTGTCGAACTTTTCAAGCAAACCGCATCCAATCCCATGACTGTCGAAGTGCAAACCGCTCTGATGTGGGCCATGCAGAATGACTTTTTCGATTCGATAAGCGTAGACGACGTGAACCGAGCCGCGCAAAGCCTGCGAGAATACATGGAAACTCAAGGGAAGGAAGCGTGCGCCTTGATATATCAGTCTGGAAAATTGGAAGATGATACGGAGCAAAAGCTTCGCAGCTCCATTGAAGACTGGAAGCGAACTTTTTCTTGAAAATCCCTTTCTTCGACAACGCTCGCTTCACCTAACCAAGTCACGGATCGATGGCCAACACTAGAGACATTCGCTTGCGAATAAAGGGGGTTAAAAGCACCCGACAAATCACTCGAGCCATGCAAATGGTGGCGACGTCCAAGATGAAAAAGGCTCAAGACGCCGCCAAATCGGGCAGGCCTTATGCGATGCTGCTCGCCGACGTCATCGTTTCAGTTGCGGACGAATTTCAGGAAATTACCCACAAGTATTTCAACGAAAGACCCGTGAGGCACCGTGGGATCCTCGTTATCGGCACGGACAAGGGGTTGTGCGGCGCTCTCAACTCCAATCTGTTCAAGTCATTGGCCGGGGTTGAGTCTTCGGCAAAGTTCGTTTGCGTGGGAAAGCGAGCCACTCAATTCCTCTCACGCACCCGCAGAGACCTGTTGGCTGATTTCAGCCTTCCCGACAAACCGACCTATGCGGACGTCAAGCCAATCATCGAGTTTTTGCTTAGAGCGTATGGAGAAGATCAGATTGATACGATCGAGGTTCTTCATACGTCTTTCGTCAACACGCTCAAGCAAGAACCTGCTCTCGTTCGATTGTTTCCCTTGAATGATTTGGAGGAAATGAGCAGGAAACTCCATCAGAGATTTGGGTTTGATGATCACGACACCCCGAAGGATCGTCGGGAAATATTGATCGAGAATCGAGATTCCGTCTTGGCGGAATTGGGTTCCTTGTACCTTAAGCAACAAATACATCAGATGATCCTGGAATCGCAGGCCTCCGAACACAGCGCCCGGATGGTGGCCATGAAGACCGCAACAGACAATGCCGGCAACCTGCTCGGCGACCTTACTTTGCAATACAACCGAGCCAGACAAGCTGCCATCACTCAGGAAATCTTGGAGATTTCCGCCGCCACACTTTCAAGCTAACTCCTTCAGTACCTCTATCATGCAACAGGAAAACTCAGATTCAACCATTGGAAAAATCGTTCAAGTAATCGGGGCAGTCGTCGACGCAGAGTTCCCCGCAGGGGGCATCCCAAAGATTTACGACGCTTTGGAAATAACTTATAAAGTCGATGATTCCAACGAAACAAAACTGGTTTTGGAAACCCAGCAGCATCTGGGAGAAAACCGAGTTCGGGCGGTGGCTATGTCCTCTACGGAAGGATTGGTTCGAGGCATGCAAGTAGTCAATACCTCCGCCCCGATTTCGGTACCGGTCGGCGAGAAAGTTCTTGGTCGCATCTTCAACGTCACTGGTGACACCGTAGACAATCGCGGTGAATGCGGACATTCCGAAACTCGACCCATCCACCGAGCGGCGCCCACGCTGGTCGACCAGGACACCGAGGCAAACATTCTCGAAACCGGCATCAAGGTCATCGATTTGATCTGCCCCTTCATCAAAGGAGGCAAAGTAGGCGCTTTCGGGGGCGCCGGCGTAGGCAAAACCGTTGTCATCATGGAATTGATCAACAACATAGCCAAGGCTCACGGTGGATATTCAGTATTTGCCGGAGTAGGGGAGCGATCCAGAGAAGGCAACGATCTTTATCAGGAAATGTCGGAAGCCGGCGTCATCAACCAAGAAGACATATCCAAGTCCAAGGTGGCTCTGGTTTACGGTCAAATGAACGAACCTCCCGGAGCTCGCATGCGAGTTGCCTTGTCCGGTCTGACCATGGCCGAATATTTTCGCGACGAAATGGGACAGGACGTCCTTTTGTTCGTGGACAACATCTTTCGCTTTTCCCAAGCTGGCTCCGAAGTTTCCGCCCTTTTGGGTCGTTCACCTTCGGCAGTTGGCTATCAACCCACCTTGGCCGAGGAAATGGGAAACCTTCAAGAAAGGATCACTTCGACGAAGAAGGGATCGATTACTTCGTTCCAAGCAGTTTACGTCCCCGCCGACGACTTGACGGACCCGGCTCCGGCCAACACCTTCGCTCACCTCGATTCGACCATCGTCTTGGAAAGATCGATCGCCGAACTGGGAATTTACCCAGCGGTCGACCCCCTGGCTTCCGTTTCCAATGCATTGTCCCCGGACATTGTCGGTGAAGAACACTTCAAAGTCGCGCGCGGCGTACAGGAAGTCTTGCAGGCCTACAAGGACCTTCAAGACATTATTGCCATTCTCGGACTGGATGAATTGTCACCTCAGCAAAAGCAGACCGTTTTTCGCGCTCGGAAGATACAAAAGTTTCTTTCTCAACCTTTTCACGTTGCGGAAGTTTTCACCGGTGTCGCCGGAGAATACGTTTCCGTGAAGGATACGATTCGGGGCTTCAAGATGATTTTGGACGGCGAGTTGGACGAAGTCGCCGAAAACGACTTTTACATGAAGGGTGGCATTGAAGAGGTTCTGGGAGGGGAAAAATCCTGATTGCACCCACTTTTGATCGTCATGTCTCTCCTGC
This sequence comes from Opitutales bacterium, assembly GCA_038105525.1. Lineage (GTDB taxonomy): Bacteria > Verrucomicrobiota > Verrucomicrobiia > Opitutales > Seribacteraceae > Chordibacter. The sequence goes on from JAYOCQ010000001.1 coordinate 51,613, forward strand.
TTGAAATCGTCACCCCTGAAGCCAAGGTTTATTCCGAATCGGTTGATCATGTGGTGATCCCTACTGCAAACGGTAAGATCGACGTTTTGCCTCATCACGTTCCTCTGATCGACAAGTTGGTTGCAGGTGATCTCAAGGTTGAAAGGAATGGATCCGTAGAGTACCTCGCCGTCAGTTCCGGCTTTATCGAAGTCTACTCGGAAAAAGTGTCGATACTAACCGACGAAGCTTTGATCATAAGCGAGCAAAACGACGCCAAAATAGAGGAAGCCGTGAATAGAGCCTCCCGTGCCCTTGCTGAAGGAAAGAAGGGCAAATTGGATGCTGCGACCATACAGAAATTGGAGGCGCAAGTTCGCTTTGCCTTGGCTCAACAAATTGCCAAAGGCAAATCGCGTTAGGAAAATTGGTGGGCCCTGTCGGACTTGAACCGACGACCCGCCGATTATGAGTCGGATGCTCTAACCAACTGAGCTAAGGGCCCCAGGACATTACCTTACCCCATTCCTTCTCGTTTACAAGTTTGATATTGCAGCTCGTCAAGCATTCCTCGGGATCAGCCGATTGGAGTCAATCGCTTGGGGTCCAAGAATTGAAAGATTTGGTCTCGTCTCAAACGAGCCTCCTCTACAAATCGTGTCCCTAAAGAGTGACGCCTGCGTTCCGAAGTGACGGAGGTAGGATAAACGGTATAATGCAACCACCAGGTGCCGTTGTTGTTCCATAAATGGTGGTTGAGGTTGGAATCATCCACTCTGATGGCTAATTCATCGGAATCAGTGATTTTTACGGGATTCATGCGCGTAACTGGTTTGGTACGCGCTGTGTTCGAGTGCGGAAGTTTCGAACAGAGCGCACGTTTCGGTTAGGGTAAACCGCGCATCCCGGGCTTTTTTGCCCATGAACCACCGCGACCGCTCTTGAAGTTCGGTTGGACGTTGGAAGTCTCCAACGATCTATGGATGCACTAGCTTGTTAGGAAAGAAAGAACGAAAGGAAAATGATTGAAGATCAAGACCAAAAAAGCAATCCAATCTTGTGTCATAGGCTCTGTTTCCTCTCTCATAAGGAATCATTGTCCTTTACTGACCTCGCTGAGAGAACCATAGCGGCGAGAATTTTGAAACTTGAAACCGTTTTTCTCACCAATCTGCACGGAGGGCAATTTTACCTACGTTCTCTCTGCGCTCCCAGGCAAGATGAGCTTCTGCAACTTCTGAAAAACCATAGGTCCGCTCGTTCAGGTGTGGTCTGAGCTTACCCCCTTCGATCACTTCATTCAGTTTCCTCAAAGTACTCCCGTAGCTGCTCAGGTTGCGTTCTTCAAGAAGCGGCAAAAGCATGAAGACGACGTGCAGGCTCAATCCTTTGGCATGCATGCAAGACAAGTCGTGACTGCTTCGGGCAACAACGGAAACCACCCTGCCGTTCGCGGATACGGCCCGAAAGGATTGATCCAGAAACTTTCCTCCGATGGTATCCAGAACCGCATCGTAGGAAGAATGGCAAAACAAGTCATCCAGCTCCTCAGAGGAGACGTCCACGACTTGCTCGGCGCCCCATCGCGAAACCAGTTCGGCTTTCTCGGAGGATGAGGCGGTGGCATGCACCTTGACTCCCAATGCTTTTCCCAACTGAACTGCCAAATGGCCTACGCCACCTGTGCCACCTTGAACAAGCAGGCTTTCCCCTTGCTTCAGGGCTCCTCGTTCCACCAGAGCCCACCAAGCGGTGATTCCCGCCAAAGGCATGCAGGCAGCCTCAAGATGCGAAAGGTTGCGAGGCTTGGGAGCAATCATCGACGGATCAACCACCAGAAATTCGCGCAACACCCCGTCCCATTTCGCAATGCCCCCGACAAACCCAAATACTTCGTCTCCGATTTCGAACCCCTTCACTCCGAAACCAACTTCCTCAACCACGCCGGAGAAATCTCCGTGCAGAATGGATGGGCTTTGAGGAAGCAAGGGGATTTGACCACCGCGAACCTTGCAGTCCAACGGGTTCAAACTGGACGCCACAACTCTAACCTTGAGGGTTCCAGGACGAACCGGAGGTTCGGGCAACTCGATTCTTTTGAAATTTTCCGGGGGTCCTGCTTGGGACAGCGCAATCGCCTTCACGAAAAGCAAGCCGAAGAACGAATGGTGAGCAAATGCTAGATATGAATTGCCTCACCGCTGACCGAAGCCGCCGCTTCCGCCAAAGCTTCGCTCATCGTAGGATGAGCGTGGATGGACTGGTGAATCTCGTCTGCAGTGGCTTCCAATTTCATTCCCAACACGTATTCGGTAATCAATTCGGTGGCGTCGGAACCAATGACGTGAGCGCCCAAGATTTCACCGTATTTTTCTCCGACGATGACTTTGACAAACCCTTCGGAGTGATTCACCGCAACCGCCTTGCCTGAAGCGGCAAAAGGAAACCTCCCCACTTTGTAGGCCACCCCTTCCTCAATCGCCTTTTCTTCGGTCATTCCCACACTTGCGACTTGAGGTTGGCAATAAGTGCAGCCGGGGATTGCTCCCATTTTAAGCGGACGACCATGTCCGAACATGCCGTTGACCGCCTGAACCGCTCTGAAGGTAGCCACATGAGCCAACCAAGGCGGGCCGATGACGTCCCCCGTTGCATAAACGCCTTCCAAGGACGTCTGATAGTCTTCATCGACTTTGACGTATCCACGATGCAACTCCAACTTGCAGGAGTCACCCAGCAAACCCTTCAAATTAGGAACCACTCCGATGGCCAACAAGACGGATTCCACAATCAACGTTTCGTCTCCTTCGGCATTGTTCAGTTCCAGGGAAACGCTTTGGTCCAGCGCTTCAATCCTATCCACTCGGGTACTGGTTCGACAGTCGATTCCCTGTTTGGCAAAGGATTTCTCCAGAGCTTTGGATACCTCTTTGTCCTCAACAGGCAAAACGTTGGGCAACATCTCGATCAAGGTTACCTTGCACCCGAATGCATTGAGGAAATAAGCGAACTCGGCTCCGATTGCTCCGGCCCCGAGAATGGCGATGCTGGCGGGCATCTCCTGCATGGCCAATGCCTCGCGAGAAGTCATGATTCGCCTGCCGTCCACAGGAAGTTCCTCCAGGGTTCTGGGCTTGCATCCGGTGGCAATCATCACTCTGTCCCCTGAAATGATCGTGCCCGAATATTCGCCATCGACAATCTCCACCTTGCCCGGTTCAGTCAACTTGGCCGAACCCACCAGATAATCCACCTTGTTTTTCTTGAAAAGAAACTCGATGCCCCCTCCCATCTGGTCTGCAACCTTGCGAGACCGGGCCATGACTCGGGCAAAATCCACTACGATTTCTCCGCAGGTAAAGCCGAAGTCTTCCGAGTTCAAGGCTTCTTGATATGCTTGGGCGCTCTTTAACAATGCCTTGGAGGGGATGCATCCCCAATTCAGGCAGGTTCCTCCCGCTCTTTCTCTTTCGACCACCAAAATCCTGCGACCAAGTTGTCCTGCTCGGATGCCCGCAGCGTATCCCGCGGGTCCGCCGCCAATTACAATTAGATCATAGGGTGTTTCGAGATTCATGCCGTACCCGGGTTGAAGGGAATGAACCAATTTGTATAGGTTTTGGATAGCCTCGTCAATGAAAGGAGGTTTCGTTCCCTTGGGCTTGAACTTTCGCCGAGTCAATCTAACTTACAATCTTTGCAACATAATGATCGATACGCTTGTCACCAAAAACGATTACAGAGAAATCATTTCTCGACACCTTCACCACTGCTTGGAATCGTCCAAGCTCGATGGATACCCGAAATACCAAGGGAAGGTGAGGGACCGCTATGATCTGGGCTCTCGATACGCCCTGATCACCACCGACAGGCAATCGGCCTTTGACCGGGTGCTGGCGGCTATTCCTTTCAAGGGTCAGGTACTTAATCAGACTGGTGCTTGGTGGTTTGAGCAGACTGAGGACGTGATGCCGAATCATTTGATCGAGGTTCCCGACCCCAACGTCACCTTGGCCAGAAAATGCCAGCCGTTTCCGGTGGAATTCGTCGTGCGAGGATTTCTCAGTGGGAGTTCGGGCACCTCGGTCTGGACTCAATACGAGGCAGGTTCGCGCAGTTATTGCGGAATCTCCTTACCTGAAGGCATGAGAAAGAACGAGCGATTCGACAAACCCATTTTGACCCCAACCACCAAGGAAGAAGCCCACGACAAACCAATCTCTCCCGCTGAAATCATATCGGATGGATGGATGAAGAGAGAAGAGTGGGAATACGCCGCAGAGAAGGCGTTGCAACTATTTGCCCGGGGTCAGGAGATTGCAGGCAAGAACGGCCTGATTCTTGTAGACACGAAATATGAAATGGGCCTGTCGGAAGAGGGTCAAATTCTGCTTATCGATGAAATTCATACTCCGGACTCTTCTCGTTATTGGATGGAAGCGAGCTATTTGCAAAGGTTTGAGAAAGGGATGGAACCGGAAAACGTCGACAAGGAGTTCCTGAGGCTTTGGTTCCGAGAAAATTGCGATCCCTATCTGGATGAAATTCTTCCGAAGGCCCCGGATAATCTCGTCGTGGAGTTGTCAGCGAGATACATTCACTTGTTTGAGACCATCACCGGTCAAAACTTTCAGTTTCCCGATCCGTCGATGGAGGTAATGGATAGAATCGTCAAGGCCCTTCAGCCACGATTGCAAGCAGATGGCGACTGAGCAACTTGCTTAAAGAAGGGGTCAGATTCTGGCTATTGCCTCCAATACCCTCTCGGCAATCGATTCATAGCGATTGGGATCCGTACTTCCTGGATCCAAATCATCGAATTTCAATGGTTCTCCATAACGAACGATTAATTTCCTGCCGATTCTCGGAAGGATCATCCCCTTGCCCAAAACCTTGTCCCCTCCGCTGATGCGGGCCGGGACAATGGTGGCGCGAGACTTGGCAAGCAACAAGCCGATGCCTTTTTTACCCGTACCCATACGACCGTTGATCGAACGCGTTCCTTCAGGAAAAAGAAGAAGCGGATCACCTGATTTCAAAACGCCAAGTACCTTTCGAAGCGTAGCCAGATCCAAGCTCGAGCGATTGACGGGTATTGAATTGAGTTTTCGAATGAGGGAACCCAGAGGCCAAAAGAAAAGGGTGTCACGGGCAAGATAATGAAGGTTTCTTGGCATCTTGCAACCAAGGGCAGGGGGATCAAAGTAACTTTGATGATTGGAAGCGAGTATGAAGGGACCGCTGGTCGGCACGTGATGCAATCCCTTGATTTCGAATCGATGAAAAGTTCGAAAATAAGAATAACTAAACAACTGAGCGAAACGATAGAGGAGGTTCACGATGATGCGATAACACGGGAGGAAATGAAGTCGATGACCTCTTGAGCGCTTAAAAGACCGGTATCAATGGAAACTGCGTCTTTGGGACAGGTCAACGGAGCGATTTTTCGCGAACTGTCCAAACGATCTCTGCCGATGATCGAGTCGGATTCTCCATCATTGCATCTTCTGCTTTGACGAATGCTGAGATCAGCGTGAAGAAAAAATTTGAAAGGAGCGTCCTTGAGTACGACGCTTCCAATGTCTCTGCCATCCATGACGATTCCGTCAAATCCGTTGTTCTGTCCGAAAACGGGCAAAGATCGTTGGTATTCGAGCAAATGATTTCGCAAGGAAGGTATACGAGCATAAAAGGAAACCTGATTATTCATGCGTTCATTGCGCAGTTCATCAAGCGAGTAAACCTGGTCATTGATCATAAGTACCGAAGAAAAAAATTCCAGACGACTCTCCAAGCGCAAAGGCTGCTTTTGAAAAAAATCATCAATCCCCTCAGGCTTTATATTTAAATTTAAAAAAAATAAAGTGAGCGCACGGTAGTGTAAGCCGGTGTCAGCATGTAAATAATTAAATTTCTGGCAAAGTGCGCGACTGGTGGTGGATTTACCTGACCCAGCGGCCCCATCAATGGCGATGATTATATATTTATTTTTAAGCTTCACTACGCTCTCTCACAGTGTTCAAGCAGTTAAAAAAGGTTGGAAAGGTTTTGGCGCAGCAATATGGATCGATTATTTTCATCCACGGTTTTCCGTTTCCATATAAGTCAAAACATCCGAGTATAGAGAAACTCATAGCGAACCTATGATCCTTGTAAGTATTGATTTCAACACCGTCCTTTGCTAAATCTTTTAATTTATTTAAATTTGGATGAATGATCAGGCGATCGTCTTTTTCAATTACCTTTTGACCTAGCTTTGACAATTCAGCGGCCATTGCCCCCACACGATCCGTTTCCTGCTTGCGTGTATGCTCGATTCCATAAATTTCCAACTTTTGTGACAACAACGGACTGATGGCTGCCAGACTGAGAAACGTATCCGAAATGTCCCTGAAATCAAAAGTTCCTCCACCTAACTGCCTGTCATAGGAACAAATGATTCCGTTTGCATCGAAGAACACCTTCGCGCCAAGTCGCTGGAGAACTTCATAATAAGCAATGTCTCCTTGGAGCATGCTCTCGCTCATTCCCATTACCTTGCATTTTCCGCCGACGACAAGAGGCAACGTAAGAAAATAACTTGCTGCCGTAGCGTCAGGCTCGATGAAATAAGTGAAATCATCCTTCCGATACTCAAACTCGGACAAAATTATTTTGTTATCTTTAAATTGATACTGCAATTTTTTTTCTTTGGAGAATTCATTCATCATTTTAAGCGTCATTTCTATAAATGGAACTGACACTGTTCCCAGCCCGAAATCTATCTCACTTTTTTTCCTTTTTGCAGTACATTGCATCAAAATTCCCGATATCGATTGCCCGCTTTTTCGTGCGTCTATTTTTACGTATTCCGTAACGATTCCTCTTGGTTTCAATAAAAAGGGGAATTTTCCATACTCTTTTTCATAATGCACCGAGCATCCCATTTCACAAAGGGATTCAAGCAGTTCAACCATAGGTCTTTCACGCATGGCTTTTGTGCCATCCATGGTGTAAGTCCCTTTTTTTTGGGCAGCCAATAAACAGGTAAGGAATCTTGCAATCGTTCCGGCATTACCAACGTTTATAAAGCACTCGTTTTTTTTAATCTTCCCTTTTGTTCCTTCAATAATCGTGTAATTTTTTTCTTTTTGGATCTTAACGTCAAGATTTTGAAGTGCTCGCTGCATCAAGTCTACGTCTTCACTTTCAAGCAGTCCTTTTAATTTCACTTTTCCACCACACATCACGGCAAGAATCAAGGCGCGATTTGAAATGCTCTTCGATCCGGGAACCGCTGCCTCCGCGTTACAGTTTCTTCGAAACGGCCTGATCAGCATGGTCTCACTATCCATTTTGGTTCAACTCCATCCTGGCGATTCTAGCCGTTTCCAATTTTTCCGCCAAGTCTTGGCAATTGCCTCTTTCCATGGTTTTCTTTATCCCTTGCAGGCATTCGATCAATTCCCCTAGAGCGATTGAAAGGTTTTTTTTATTTCCCAGTATGATCTGCTTCCACAATTCACTGTCGCCTGCAGCTACCCTGGTAGTGTCTCGCAGTCCGTTTCCGGAGAGGTTCAACCATCGACCATTCTTCCTGCATACGGCCATCATCAGCGCGGAGGCCGTCAGATGAGGCAAGTGACTTATCCACCCGACGACTTCGTCATGTTTGACCGGACAGACCTCCGTAACCTTCATTCCAAGGCTTTTCCATAGCCCTTTGATCCTTCTCAGAGCATCGGGACTCGTGTCGGCAGTCGGCGCAACCAGGCAATTCATCATTTCGAACAACGTAGGACTTGCGTTTTTCATGCCCGTTTTTTCCGAACCGGTCATCGGATGCGAGCCAACGAAACACGCTCCTCGGTTACAAAACGCTTCATCCGCCCTAAGGCAGATTTTTTCCTTCAAGCTTCCCACGTCCGTAACAATGCAACCGTCCTTGGACCAACGGGCTACTTCATCCAATTGATCCACAATCGAATCCACCGGGGTGCAAAGAATGACGAGGTCACTTTGCCCAACCGCTTCTTTCAAATCACTCGTCGACCGATCGCACCAATTACAGAGCTCGCATTCTTGTTTTCTTTTTTCGTTACGAGCCCATACCCAAATTTCTCGAACCACTTTCTTGCTCCACAATCCCATCCCCAAGGATGCCCCCAATAATCCCGGACCGACGATGGTTGCGCGGTCGAACTTTGTTGATTCTTCTTGAGGCATGACGTTAGGTTGGTGAAGGTTGTACAGAGTGAAGGACGATAGAGGAAATTGGAAGGACGAAGAGGAGGATTGGGGAAATCCGCCTTCTCCGGATTCTGCAGAAAATCGCAAAAAAGCTTTGCGCGCGCAAATGCTTATTGGCCTACTCGCCTTGGTGGGCATCTGTTTGCCCGGTGTACTCTTTTGGTTGGTAAACCGATGATTTTCATGGTCGCCAACCACGGCCCGATCGGGCATGGATGAAAGAATGCATTCTTCCAAAGGATTTTCCAAAATCGAACTTCTTCTTCTACTCCTTGTCCTGTTGATTGCTGTTTTCCTGGCAATCCCCTTCCTACGACCGATCGTCGACTCCCCGTCTTCTCATTCTCAAAGCATCGAATCCTCGGAAAATCTTTCCGATGGTCTCAATCAGCCGGCAATTGAAGAGACTAACGCCACCTCTCCTTTGCCTGCAGCTCCTTTGCCGGCGGTGGATTAAATGGGGCGTAACCTGCTACTGCTCCTCGGAGGAGTGTTGCTTGTTTTCACCTTTCTCCTGGTCGCTTATTTTATCCTCTTGAAGATAGGGGGGGAACAAGCTCGTACTTGGTTGGAGTCCGGTTGGCGATCGGTCCGTGACCTCCTTACCGATCACGGACCTCTTCTGTTTTTGGCGATTGCCGTATTGCCGGGATTCGTTTTGCCTGTCGCCCCGTTGCTTGGATTTGCCGGAATATGGGCTGGAAAGAACGGCCCTTGGCTTGGGTGCGCCTATTGTTCGCTGGCCTTGTTTGCCAACCTTTGCTGGACTTACTGGCTTGCTCGTGGACCAGCGAGGGGATTGCTTAAACGCCTCCTTTCCCGTTCCCGCTTTCGTCTGCCCGAAACTCCGCCCAAAAACCTGATCGAGTGGGCCCTTATCCTCCGTCTCACTCCCGGCGTACCCTTCATTTTAACAAACTACGGTCTCGGTCTTTTTCGCATGCCTTTTGCGAGTTACCTGACCGTATCCTTGCCCATTCTCGCTTTTACCGCATGTGGTTACGTACTTGCCTTTGCAGGTGTGTTTGGAGGCCAATGGAAGCATGTCTGGACAGGAGTCTCCATCCTCGCCGTCACGATTTTGTTTGGCAAGTTCTGGCTCAAGCGAAAAGATAGTGATGCAAGATAGCCTGTTCGATCTGCATGAGGATCGATCAGCCGTTTGGTCGATCACCGAATTGACCCAAGCCATTCGAAAGTCGCTTCAAACTCAATTTCCCATGATTTGGGTTAGGGGAGAGATCTCGAACCTCAGGGTTCAGGCCAGTGGTCACAGGTACTTTTCCCTCAAGGATGAAAACAGCCAGCTCAAAGCGGTTTTTTTTCGTGGAGACGCAACGGGATCCGCATACCTGCCGAATGAAGGGGACGACTGCGTGGCCTTCGGCGAACTTTCAGTCTACGAACCCAGGGGCGAATATCAGTTGAAGGTGCGTCATGTGCTGCGAGACGGCATCGGCGACCTACGCCTTCGCTTCGAAAGACTCAAGGAAAAGCTCATGGAGGAGGGTTTGTTCGAGGAGGGCAGAAAAAGAAGCCTTCCGCTCTTCGTTCAAACCTTGGCCATCATCACCTCACCCGACGGAGCCGCCCTGCAGGATTTCATCAGCATACTCAATCGTAGAAAATGGACGGGGCAGGTATGGCTCGTTCCATCTCTGGTCCAGGGGAAGGAGGCTCCCGCTCAATTGATCAGAGGAATCGAGCTTGCTTCAAAAATTCCTCGTCTTGACGCTCTCGTTTTGGCCAGAGGAGGCGGCTCGCTCGAAGACTTATGGGCCTTCAATGACGAAACTCTGGTTCGTCGAATGGCCGCATGCCCGATTCCCACCATATCGGCGGTGGGACATCAGACCGATTTCACCTTATCCGACTTAGTGGCCGATTTGCGATCGGAAACTCCCTCCGCCGCGGCTGAATGGATCAGTTCGAGACACCTGGAGCAAATCGAGCGCCTGGATCGGCTTGGAAAGGTTTTTCTCCGCATCCCCCTGGATCACCTTGCCAGAGCCTCGGGCAAGCTTTTGCTGTTGGAGTCAATCTTGGAAAAGCTTTCTCCAACCAAAAGAATGGAGCGTCACCATCAGCAGTTGGACGACACGGAACATCGTTTGCAGGGATGGGTTCGGCATCTTCTTGAAAAAGCCGCTGATAAATTGGATTCTCTGGAGGACAGGTTGCAGGCAAACAGCCTGACTTCGACACTGGAGAGAGGTTTTTCCTATTTGACCGACCGGGAGGGCAACTTGATTCGTTCGATTCAGGAACTTACTCCGGGCAAACGACTGACCGTTCACCTCAGGGACGGAAAGAGTTTCATCGAGACGACGGAGGAAAATTCAAGTTAAGTCGCATTCGACGAAACTGCCCAAGGTCAGGCACCCCATGGAATCATACAAGTTTCGAGAACCTCCCCATTCGCTAAAGAGCAAACATCCTTCGTATCCTGAAGCTCTGGACTGACGAATCATTCCCAAGACCAATTCTCTGGCCAGTCCCTTGCGGCGTCTCTCCATTGGGACGTAAACCATGTTTACGACCTGAAATCGATCCGTGGCTCGGCCAAATCCAGCCATTGAGCAAGCCTCGTTGCCATTGTCGCAGAGAAGATGCAAGTCTTTCGAGCGCATCATCTGCCTGGCCATTCCGGTAATCGAGGACAAGTTCAGCGGAGGATCCGATTCCAAGGCAAACCTTTGGGCCCACAGGCGAACCTTGGGCCAGTCCGCTTCCTCCGCTCGGCGCAACTGCCAAGCTGAAACTGCGGTTGGTTTTTCTTCCGACATGGTTTGAAACAATTTGAATTCCCGAAAGGAGGCGCTTCTCTCTTCGCCTTTGCACGATTTGAAAATTTCCACGAATTTTCTCACCAAGGAATCCGCTCCGCTCACTCCGGCCAATTTCCATTTCCTTTTGCGTGAATAAAGGGCCAATGCCTCCACCGCTGGAAGCGAACCATGGGAAAGAAGCAGGTGCTCGGAAGGAGTCAATAGCGCGCAAAGCTTGATCTCGCCTCGATGAAACACGTTTCCCGCCCATCCTTTTTTAGCAGATTGTTCTCGGATCCGAATGATTTGCCAAAACAAATTGTTCCACCCCTCCTCCTCCCTAAGGTAGGGCAGGGCCTTTCTTTTCCATGAGGGAAACAAAGCGTAAGGTTGTACCCTGAATTTCAAATTTCCTCGGCTCTTCAACCATCCTAAGGTGATTTCGGATGGTCAAGGGAGCAAGCAAGTATTAGGAGATAGATTCATGGAGGGTTCTCAAAATCGTTACAACCGAAGAGGCGTCTCTTCCGGCAAGGAGGAGGTTCACCGTGTCGTGGATCGAATGGACAGAGGAATTTTTCCGGGAGCATTTTGCAAGATCACGCCCGATGCTCTGACCGGGAGGGAAAGCTTTTGCAACGTCATCCATTCCGACGGAGCGGGCACAAAGTCGATCCTCGGATACCTCTGGTATCGAGAAACCGGCGATGCATCCGTATTCAAGGGCATTGCCCAAGACAGTCTGGTCATGAACCTGGACGATCTTGCTTGCGTGGGAGCGTGGGAGCGGGTGATGATATCAAGCACGGTAAATCGAAACGCAAGAAACTTTCCCGGCGAAGCGCTGGCTGCTCTGATCGAAGGGACGGAGGAGTTTCTGCAATCGTTGCGAGACTTGGGAATCTCCGTATTCAGCGGGGGAGGGGAGACTGCGGACGTCGGTGACCTAACCGGCACCGTAGCGGTCGATTCCTGCGCCGTAGCCGTAATGAAACGAAGTCAAGTCATCGACAACTCGCTCATTTGCCCCGATCTTGCCATCGTCGGCTTTTCCTCCAGCGGGCAGGCAAGTTATGAAGACGAGGAAAACAGCGGCATTGGCAGCAACGGCTTGACGAGCGCCAGACACGAACTTCTTTCCAAGCACTATTTGCAGCATTACCCAGAAACGAGCGACCCTCACACTCCGGATGAATTGGCCTACTGCGGACCCTTCCGTATGTCGGATGCGCTTCCGAACTCAAACCTGAGCGTAGGTCGGGCCCTTCTCAGTCCCACCCGCACCTACCTGCCGGTCGTCAAGAGCTTGGCCGAGGAATTGGGCAGCGAACTCAAGGGGTTGGTGCATTGTTCCGGAGGCGGTCAAACCAAGTGCCTGCGATTCGGTACCGGCGTACATCACGTCAAGGACAACCTGTTTTCTCCTCCTGCCTTGTTCGCGGAGATTCAAAAAGTCTCCGGAACCTCGGACCAAGAGATGCATCAAGTCTACAACATGGGCCACCGCTTGGAAGCCTATTGCCCGCTCGAACGGGCCGAACTGGCGATCGAAATATCACGATCCTTCGGAATCGACGCCCAAGTCATCGGAAGAACGGAAGCCTCCGATCGTAACGATCAAAAAAACCACCTCACCCTTCGTCGTGACGGCATCGAACTTGCCTATGCCTGAAGAGGAAGTCGCTTTCTCCCTTCTTCAAGCTCGCAAGTTCTTGCAAAGCGTCTGGGGCGACGTTCGTCCTGATGCCTGCTTGGTTTGCGGTTCCGGATGGGGAGAAGTCGTGACTGCATTGTCTCCGACATCATGCGTAGCCTATGAAAAGCTCCCGGGAATGGGGGCAACGATGGTTTCGGGACACCATGGAAAACTGTGGTTGACCGAACCCGGCGGTCTGAAAGTGATCGTTTTTCAGGGGCGCCGTCACTTTTACGAGGGCGCTGGGTGGGGCCCGGTTCTTTTCCCCGCGCTTCTGGCTCGAGAACTTCAAGCGGGAACTTTTCTCTTAACCAATGCGGCCGGAGGCATTCGAGAAGACTTGATTCCGGGCGACCTGATGGTCGTATCCGACCACTTGAACTTCATCGGCTCAAACCCACTGATTGGCAGGATTCTGCATCCATCCGTTCCTCGTTTTCCCGACCAGTCGGAGGTTTATGACAAAGGCTTGGTCAATTGCATCCATGCTAGCGGCAAAGCAGCCGGTGTCGAAACAAAGGAGGGAATCTACCTTGCCCTGAGCGGACCTGCCTTCGAAACGCCTGCGGAAATTCGAGCATACGCAAAACTGGGAGCGGATGCAGTGGGAATGTCCACCGTCCCTGAAGCCATGGCGGCTCACGCCATGGGCTTGAAAGTGGGAGCGATCTCGTGCATCAGCAACTTGGCGGCCGGGCGTTCCAGCGAACGATTGACCCACGAGGAGGTCGAGCGAACTTCCACGGTGGCCTTGCCTAAGATGATGCGACTGCTTTCCGGACTTTTCTCGCTCTTGACCACCTAGCCGTCCAAATCCCGCAGAAAGCGTGAAGCGTCCTGGTCCCGGGGAAAAACGCAGTGCTCGCCTTTCCCGAACCACCGGTAGCGAACCTTCGCCAGTCCATCATAGATGAGATCTCGCAAAGATTTGGGAAGAAGAAGAAGGCAGATGAGGAGATTCAGGGGAAACTTGAGCTTTCCCGCTATACGCAGACAAGCGGACGAACGATCGTAGCTCTTGCCCCGATCGATCAAAACCACGCCTTGCAAATAATCCATGGGAAATCCGTGCTTTTGCAGCAAGGTCTTTCCTGCCTCCGACTGAAGGGAGGCAAACCTCATCGCGTTTGATTTTTCCCAACGCAAGATGAAACCGACGAAACCCAGGCAAAGGTGACAAACTCCGTCAAACAAAACGATTGCATGCTCCTTTTCTTGGGTCATCCAATTTCTTCTACACCTTTGCTCGTTCCTCATACAGGCAAATTTTGGGAATTTGATTTTTACCAGTCGACTCCAAGAAGCAAAGAGAGCATGATGAATCCCTCTATGGATCATCGCGAACTGGAAAACGGCACCACCCTGTCACTCGACTTCAAGAAGTTGAAAAAAGCTGCATCCTGCGGAGAGGATTTGATTCCAGCAGTGGCTCAAGATGCTGAAACCGGAGAGGTATTGATCGTCGGCTACGCCAATCAACTTGCCCTCGAGACAACGATGAGGCAAGGCATGGCCGCATTTTGGAGCTCCAGTCGCAACGAACTTTGGATCAAGGGCAAAACTTCGGGTGACTATCTCGAGGTCATGGAAGTGCGCGTCAATTGCGAGCAAAACTCGGTTCTGTACCTGGTCCGACCGAAAGGGCAAGGGGCTTGCCACGTCAAGGACGAGGAGGGCAAGGCTCGATTCGGATGCTACTACAGAATCATTGAAGCTTCAGGGGAACTCCGCTTCCGCCAGCAAGCAAATTCCATTTCCACCCAATCCTAAGGCAAGGTTGCATTGCCTTCTTTTTGAATCTCCGGCAATGGATTGGTTGTGGAGCGAACCCCATATCCGAGCGAACTATCGTAGGTTCTAGCTCGCTCCATCAAGAGGTAGGGCCGAATCACGTTGCCTTCCACTCTGATCAGAAACAATCCTCTCTTTTTTCGAAAGCCTCCGATCTTCCGAACCATCGCAGATTGGTACTTTTCCTTGCGGCGCAAAAAGCCTTCCACTTTCAATTCCTCCTCTTGAACGGACAATGGAGCAATCAACTTGCTTGCTCCGGCGGCCAGGGCAAACTTATCCCGACCCACCTGATAATAGGTCGATTCCTTGGCAAAGGACTGAAAGAGGTACGCTCCCGAGGGCACTTTGGCCGCCGAAAAATCAAGGGGACGCAGGACCAGCGGCTCCAGTCTTTCGTTCATCAGCAAAAGAACCTCCTCGACGGGGCTGATTGCACCGCTCTCGAAGGCATGGCTGCCCGCTTCCTCAAGCCCGAAAGCCGATCCCTTTACGCCTGTCTTCGAATGCTCGTTCGATGCGATGGGATTCTTTCGGTAAAAATGAATCGGACTGCTTCCGTAATAAGCGAACTTTCTGGACAAGACGCTCGAGGAAACCTGTACCTCGACCAAAGAGGCGTTCTCTTCCAATGCATTTCCCCAAGGAGCATAGCAAAGCGTATCGGGCTCTCCAGGTTGCCAATAAATGGCCTGAAAAAAAGCGGTTGGGAACTCACCCGCTTGAGAAATCTCTCCGAGTCCGAGGGAAACCATCAAAACGATGGAGGGAGCAAGCTTCAATTTGATCTTCAAGGGCATCACTCTTCAGTCCATAGGAGCAGTGGTCGATCGGTCAAGGTTATATCAAAAGCCTTGGAATCGTACGGATAAACTCTCCCCTGCAGCATCCTCTCCAATGGAGTCAACTTTGGAACCGGCAAATCTTCACACGTCCTGCTCCCTCAACCAACGAAACTTGACGATTTTGAACTTTCTTCCGAAACGCTGGTTGATTCCCTGAAAAGACAATCCGATAGTGGTGGACAGGTCCTCCTCCTGGGGATCGAGGTTGAGGCGCAGGTCGGAAAGCATGCCATCTCGAAACCTGGATTCGCTGTCACCGGGCACGTCCGGGTAATCCTTCTTGTCTCCGTTTCGGTTCAAATCAATCCATTCCTCCCCGAACCCGTTGTCCCAATACCCGTTGAAGTTCTCGTCCTTGAAGGGCTCGTGCGGGCGGTGATGCGGCGCATCCAAATCGGCCTTGACGTAATCGGGCGTTCTTTGCACGACCAATTCGATCCACGCTCGAGCGGAGGACCGACTGCCGGTCTCGCCCATCACCCGCACCACAAAGGTATCCGAACGGGCGGAAACCACCGGAGCAAGCGGGCTGAGCAAGTCCGCCTGCATCACCCAACCGGGCTTGTTGGCGGCAGTGGCCAAATGCTCCACTGCAAGCAGGTTCTCGGGAGCTTCGCCGTAATCCGAGGAAAGATAGGTGTTTTTGTCCGGCCTGAATTTGTATCCCGCCAAACCGCCTAATTTGACGTTAGGCAATTCGCTGCCATCCTGAACAATCATACCGTAGTGGTTTTTCGATCTTTTGGTCCAACCGGGCAACTCGTATCCGGGCGGGAAGGCTCCCTGGCCCCAATAACGCCTGTTTCCTCCATTCCAAAGGGTCGACTGCTTGCTGGATCCGATCAAACCGAATTCGGAAACGTTCAAATTTGCTCCGTTCCACCGAGCGGAAGGAACTTGCGGAATCAATCCCGCATCACCCCACGAATCCGGATCGTTCAAACCGGCATCGGCAATGGCGCTTTGAAGCGCTCCTCGCAATCCGGTCGATGTGTCTCGGGTTTCCGGGTACTCGTTCTCCCATTTGGAAAGCTCATGCTCCATGAAATTGACGAAGGACCCTTTGGCCTTGAGGGGGTCCTGAGGCCCTGGAGCCAATCGACGGTTGACGAAATCGGAAAAGGAGAGAAAGGGACCCCGAAGCTTGACCTGCCTGACCATGGCCTTGGCAAGCTCCACTATCTCCGCGTCGCTTAACTTGCGGAAACGATTCCAGCTGTTCTGCTCTTCCGGCTCCTCGATGAAGCGGACAACCGGGGTTTCATTGGCTGCCAGCGCAACGGCGCTGCCGTCCTTTCGCCTCATGCCTGCGCCACGCAACGATGACAATTGGGCCACCCATGCCTCGACTGAAGTGGAATTGACGTTGAAAGCGCCATCGACCAGCAAGTCCCCGGCAAGCGACTGATAGCGATACACCGAATCCTTCTCATTGGAATTTCCTTCTTCCAAGCTTCTTTTTCCGTAGGAAGTGTGATTCCACTCACCGTCTCGATGATAAGCGACCAAGCGATGATTTCCGGACTTTTCTCCCTCGGAAGTCCCAAAAAGAAAGGGCTTGTACCTCTGGCCTGCCTCGAGTTCGGAAATTTCCGCCTCCACGCCACCTTGTTCCAAACCACTGAGGAAATAACCGTCTAGAAGGGCTCGGTTCAAGTAGAAGGAATGATCGATGGTGGTGTTTTGATGATTGAGCTGGGAACCGGAATCATCCTTCCTCCATGCGGCGAATCCCTGATTGAGGTCGATGCCGTGCCAATAGTTGCCAAAACCCCAACCACCGGTGGATCCCCAATTCGTCATCGCCAACATGATTTCCAACTTGTCTCGGCCGAGGTTCTTGTATTCCGGAAGCTGCAAATGGTCGTTCAAATATTGAAGTTGGTATTTGTCCATGTTGGCGATGTCCTTGACCGTGAGACCCCGCTCGCTGGTGGGAACGTGTTCGATCATCTGCACTCTGCCCCATGATCGATGTCGGGCGACCTGAGTGCTCGCATAGGAGTTGCCCAACGCATAACTGGGGCCGTGCAGGTAAGAGTTCAGGTTGGCATGCCTGTATTCCAGAAGCGAAAGAACGCGGTGCGAGGGGGTGGCGAAGAGCACCGCTTGCTTGTCGAGGGTCATTTCCGATTGGTTGCTCAACCGGTCCCTCGAGTCATGATTGAATCCGGCATGGGTCAAGGAGTCGTCCCACCTCGGAATTTGTTTGGATCGAGTAACCTTGCTGTTCATGTGCGGATCCAACAAAAGGTTTTCCGGGTAACCGGCAGATCCCCGCAAGCCCCAATCCGGACCTTGCACGAACCCCAAGGCGCTTCTTCTTGCCTCCAAGTCGCTCGATCGAGAGGCGCTGTCGAAGGCCGCTTCAATGGCCGTCCATCCCGCCTCGTCGAATTGGCTTCCGCTCCAAAGATAAAAATCCGGAAAGGATTTGTCCTTGGTGGCGCTAGTAGGAGAGCGTCCCTGAGTGAGAGGATCCTGATAGACGGGACGGGAAGTGTCGTCGGGCACGGTAAAGGTGTTGGTGACCAAGTCGTCATCGTCGTCAGGTGTGTTCAGCGAAAACGCGCCCATTCCTTTCCTGAAATGCAGAACGCCCCTTCCATCACTGGTAAAATCTCCCGGCATCCAAGCATGCGCCCTCTTGCGGTAAACCCTGTCGTAATACAAGCGACCCATTCCATGCTGATCGCTATGCACAACGTGTCTGAGGTTGAAGTCGTTCAAGGTGACGCGCTCATTGCGCTTGTCTCCGGAAAGAACCATCTCCAAGTGGTTTCCGACACCCGGCATGACGTCGTTGGCATCGTCGTTTCGGTCCTCCCAGTTCTGCTTCAGGTGCTCTCGTGTGATCAACTTGACCTGATCGGCCCGGCCCGTGTTATCGCTCGTTGAATAGGTGACGGTGAAGATCTTTCTGGCATCACGGGAATTTTCCGGGTCAAAAGCGGAAGCCGCTCCCTTCCATTGATACATGGTGATGCAAGGCAACTTGTAATTGGCCGCCGGAGAATATTGAAATCCGTTTTGATAGACCAACGAATCCGAATTTCCGGCACCCAGCCCACTGAAACCATTGAAGCTGAAGTCAATGGACCCGAATTGAAAGTCCTTTTCTCCAGTTCCAACGAGGTAAGCATCGGTCTCCGCCCCCTTGCCCAAAGCGATTGAGATCGGTTTGTTGGGCTCGTACTCCTTTTCCTGAAGTTCCACCACGTTGAATCCGGCGCATTCTCCGGGAGCCAAAATCGCATCTTCGATCTGCAAATATAAATCATTTACTTTCACGGATCCATTGTTGAGCCTGGTGGACTTCCAAGAAGTGAAGACGAATTCCGCCTTGGCTCCCTCAACGGGGCGCTCGTGCTGGTAAACGTATACCTTTTGCATCTTTCCATCCAAGAGCCGGGTTTCCACGCTGAGGTCCATTTTCGGAGATCCGTTGGATATGTACGAACTCCCCGACTGAACTGCCGTCAACACGCCGAATTCGGTAAGGTTGGCAGTATCCTTGGTTCCGTCAAAGAGGGAATACTCGAAAAGACCCCAGGGTTGGGTCCAGTCTTTGGTTACGTTCAATTTATCGTATTTCCACTTGGTTTCATGGGCTGCGGAAACATACATCCACCATTTCCGAAACAAATCGTATTCTGCGAGATCAAAATGCGCGATATTGAAGGGCGCTCCCTGTCGAGCGGGGAGGTAAACGAACAAATCCTTCAGCCTCATCGGCTTGTCATAAGGGTTCCAGAGAGAAACCGATGGGTTGAGGGCGATGACTACCTCGTTGGTGGATGGATTTTTGATCGCCCAATACATGCCCAATTTGATCCGCGTAAGAACCGGAGCGATCGGATGGTTGTTCGGTTCGGGGCGAACGGCGTTGTCATAACGATCCTTGAAACAGTTGAAGAAACGAAGGGTTTGAGCGTCTGCCACGGGTGAGAACGCCCCTCCCGGACTTTCGGGAGACTGGCCCGGTTTGAACATGATGGCGTTGTCTCCCACTATTCGAGGAAACTGACTCGGCGGAGCAAGTTCCAGCTCTCCGTCTTTACTTAAGTTGTGAAAGTCGTAAAGCATGGCCCACTGAGGTCCCGCCAAAAGCGCTTCTCCATCCTGAACGGTTGCATCCGCCACCTGATCGAACCACTGGTTCTTGTGAACTTTTGTGGTGTTGAACGCATCTTTGCTTTGCTTGGAGTACATGGGGAAATTCTTCAGGCATTCCACCCGGTCGCGAAAAATCCAGTTGTTGTTGAAATCCTTTTTCCAAAGTTCGTCCTCCTGATCGACCGAAAAAGCGAGGCTCAGATCGCGCTTCAATCCGCCGGTCCGAAGATCCGCCAACACTCCGAAAGAGTCGACTCCAAGGTCATGAAAATGAGCCGCCGCCCAATTCTCGGCCTCTTCGGAGGTTTTGCCGGAAAGAGCCCCCAGCGAACCAACCGCAGAAAGGGACAATATGTCTTTTTTCGAAAATGCTGCCTCCGTCGAAGCTCCCAGCAGGGGAGCGGATGCAACCTGCAGTTTGGATGCATAATTCAGACCTTGAGGGACGGAGAGGTTGACCTTCGCCTTGACCCCCTCGTCGCCGACCCAATAAGCATAGGCGCCCGCTTCTCTCGAAAGAGAATCCAAGACCTTGGTTTTGGGAACCTTGACCGGTTCCCCGACGAAAAGACCTTCCGAATCTTGAACGGGGGCCTTCAATACCCAGGCCACGGAATCGTCATCCTCTGGGTCGTCGAGGTCTACCAAGGGATGATTGTAGTTCGACAAAGCGGAACGCACGACCTCCTCGTGATCTCGCCAGGCGTTTTCCTCCTTTCCGTAATTTCCGCCCGAAGAACCGGGAATCACCCGAACGCCCCCGTCGTCCACGTAAATCCCGTCAGGAACCTCAACGAAATCCTGAAGCAATCCCGTGCCTGAGGAAGTAAGGGCCGGTTTTCTTTGCCACCCCTCGTTTCCGCTTACCAACCATGCCGCTTCCACGGCCGGATGGGAATCGTAACTTACGTCCACGCTCCAAGATTGAGTTATGGCATTCCCCTTGTCCGAGTTGAAGGGCAATTCCCTGGTGGCCAACGGATCGAAACCCTCGTATTCCAGGTAGTTGTCGGATCCGTGCCCCCGGTGCTTCCATACTCCCGTCCACATCCTCTGGCCAAAGGGCAGGGCGCGTACGCTTCCGTCTTCGGTCAAATCGATTTGATCTTGAGCTCCTACGGATTGCGGATACTGGGAAGTTTCATAAGCAACGGTCGATTCCGCGCGCTCGTCATAGATGTCCGCAGTGGCGGAAATTCGCATGTCCGGCCCCAAATGCTTCTGGATTTCTCCCAACGCGATCATCATGCCCATCCGAGCATGAGCCTTAGCCAAAACCTGCTCCTGCCTGACGTCCGAAAAAGCAAGCTCGAGCCTTACTTGACTGATCAAAGTGATGACCAAGAGAAAGACGAAGCTGATCAACGAAAGGGTAATGATCAGCGCAAAACCTCTTTTCCTTCGTTCAATCGAATGACTGGTCCGACCGAGCATTCTGATTTTGTTTGTCATCCCAGCTCTAAATTGGCCTCAAGGGGACCCATTGGGCAAATAAATTTGTCTTTCCGTAATCGTAAAACCGCCCGCTGGTAATTCCAATCATCAAGCTTGCTCGGCAGTCAATCGCCGGGTCGCAGTCGAGACCTTTTCAGCGAGAGGGAATCGCCAAAATTTCCTCTTCAGTGGGCCAGAATTTCTCAATTTCCTCAATTGGAGGCACTTCTCGGGGACGAACCACGCGAAAACCGACAAACAGCGCATCGGTATGATACCAAACACTTTTGGGAATTTGAGGGTCCTGCTGCTTCCAGGACTCCTCCGACGCCATACGCGCCGAGGAACGATGGTTTTTCACCCCGTCATCCCAAGATCCGCCCTTGACTACACGCGGGTACAGGGTCGTCGGTACGACCAATGGGTTCGATCTCTTCTCCTCGGGAGCCTGTTGGGGCGGAGAAGCGAATTGATCAAGTGTCCACTCCCAGACGTTGCCGTGCATGTCGTGGAGCCCGAAGGGATTGGCAGGCTTTTGTCCCACCGGTTGGTACTGAAAGAAACTGTTGTTCAAGTACCAGGAATGTTGGGCGAGAGACTCGACTTCATCTCCGAAACTGTATGCGGTTTTCGTTCCCGCCTTGCAGGCGTATTCCCACTCGGCTTCGGTGGGCAGTCGATAAAACCTGCCTGTTCTGGCGCTCAACCACATGCAGTACATCTTGGCTGAAAGCTGAGTCATGCAAATAGCCGGGTATCCGCTCTTGCCCATCCCAAAGGTCATGTCGGTGTAAGGAGCGGTAGGTTTGGTCACCGCATCGGACAAAACGTCGGCAGTTGTTTGCTCCAACTTTCTATAGGCGCGGTTGTCTCGATCGATGTTGAGCATCCAAAGTTCGTACAGGTCCCAGGTCAGCTCGTGCTTGCCCATCCAAAAATCCGATACTTCAACGGCATGAGCAGGCCATTCGTTCGCTCCGCGGGAATCGTCTTCGAGGGAACTGCCCATGGTAAATTCTCCACCGGTCACGGCGATCATTTCGAAAGTGAGGTCGGAGGTAAGAATTTCTTCCGTGTATGAGTTGAACGGATCTTGGATCGGTCCGGATGCAAACCCGAGCTCCGTGTACAAATCCTTGGGCATGGTCCCCAAAACGGTCAAAGATTTCTTTCGTGGAGCAAGCGTCACCTCCTCCGGCCAGTCCGCTCCCTCTTCGATCCATCGACGAAGAAGATAGAGGTCGCCGGAAGAGAGAGGCTCTGCGGGAGCAGGGGGCATGAACATGTCGTCTTCCGGATCCAAGGCGCACAAGAGGTATAAATCGCTTTCCAAGGGCTTGCCTGGCTTGATGACGTAATCGGTGGCAAAGGCATGCTCTCGAGTGTCCAGTCTGAGGTCACCCTTGACCTTGCCCTCGTAGTGACAGGAAACGCAGTTCAATTCCAAAACAGGCTGGACGTGTTCCACGAAGGAGATCGTCTTGGGCAGTCGCTTGCGTGGTTCGAGCGTCAAATCCTCCGGCCATTCGGCTCCCTGGAGAATCCAGTTTTTGAGCACGGCTTTCTCGGCATCGGTCAATGGATAGTCCTTGTCCTCATTCTTGATCGGGGGCATGAACAATTCGTCATCCAACGGCAAAGTCGTCGTCCAGTAAAGCGAACTGGATTCGGGATCACCGGGGACCAAAACTTCTTCTCCCTCAAGGGCAGCGGATCGAGTGTCCAATCGCACCTCTCCTTTGGCATTGTCCTCGCGATGGCAACTCACACAGTTGTGCTCGAGTATAGGCTGAACGTCTCTATGAAAATCAATTTCATCGGCTTGCGCCCTCAAGGGAGAAATGCATGCTAACGCGGCAAGAAGTAGTTTACGTGCTGTTCCAAAAGGCTTCATTAGAGTAAATTGCTTACCCCAATGAAAGGGCTTTTTTCTCAATACCTCAACCATATTCACCATTTAGCGCCCCCTATTTTGCAAGCAACCCATACCCGCTTTTCTTTAATTTGCAGCTTCAATCTTCTGTGGATTGCGGGCCTTGCCTGCTTTCGATCGCAGGTGGCGGGCGAAATCCAAATTTTCTCTCGCTCCCTCATGGGAACGGAGGTTTCGATCAAGGTTGATTCGGAGCCTGGTTCCCCATTGAAAAATGCCGTGGATGCCGCCTATCAGCAAGGCGACCGCCTGAACATGATCTTCAGCGATTACGAGCAGCAAAGCGAATTGTCCAAGTTTTCTCGCAGCTCGATCTCCGGCGCTTCGGTAACGCTTTCTCCCGAACTCTTCACGGTCCTTTCCTACGCCCGAATGCTATCGATCTCTACCGACGGCGCCTTTGACTGCACCCTTGGGCCTCTCTCGAGACTTTGGCGAATCGCCCGATTTCAAAAACGCCTGCCTGCGAAGGCAAAGTTGTCCTCGGCCAGATTGCGGGTCGGGCACCATAACCTCTTGCTCGAGGAAAAAGATCGATCGGGCAAACTTCTCTTGCCGGGAATGGTCTTGGATTTGGGAGGGATAGCCAAAGGATACGTCGCCGATCGAATGATGGAGGTTTTGCGGAAAAACGGTTTTCATCGTTGCCTGATTGATGCAGGGGGAGACCTGACCATTGGAAGTCCCCCTCTTGAAAGAAAGGGCTGGCGGGTCGAAATCGGCGGGCGCAAACATCCGGATTTTCCCGTCCTTGAGTTGCGCGATTGCGCCGTAGCCACTTCGGGAGACTTGGAACAGTTCATGGAAGTCGAGGGGATGCGGTACTCCCATTTGATCGACCCTTCCACCGGAATGGGTCTGACCAACGTCTCTCAGGCAACCGTAATTTCTCCCACCGGAATGGAGGCGGATGCGATGGCATCGGCGGCCCTGGTCATGGGGTTCGATCGGGCGCAATCCTTTTTCGCTAAGGAACAAAGGCATGCTTTGTATTACCTGAGTCTGGAAAACGGGGAAGGAAAGTTGCGCTTTTGGAAACCCGACCCATAGCCTGAACCACCCCTTTTGTCTTGTAAGGCCTTCATTTTATGCCATTATGAATGGTTCAACTTAATTTTCACATGTCTAGGATCTGCGCAATTACCGGAAAACGCCCAAAAGTGGGCGGTAGAATCATTCACAAAGGCGTCAGCAAGAAAGCCGGTGGCATCGGCTTGCAATTGGTCAAGGTCAACAAGCGCACCTTTCGTCCCAATTTGCAGCGCATTCGCGTCAAATTGCCTTCCGGGCAAGTAAAGCGAATGTGGGTTTCTGTCAAAGCGATCAAGGCCGGCAAGGTTGCAAAAGCCTGATCCCGCGGATATGTGACGCACCGGCCTGCTCGGGCGTCCACCAAGCTTTTGAACCAAGAAATACGGTTTTGGAACCCCACTACTTCCTCCTTCCAGAAAGAGGAGGTTTACGGAGAAAGGTGGTTGCGTTTCATCTACGCGAATCCGTTGGGTCGAATCGGGCTTTGGGCAATGGTCAAGAGAAAGTGGTTTTCGTATTGGTACGGGCGCAGGATGAGCGCCCCACGGAGCAAGTCCAAGGTTCTTCCCTTCATTGAAACCTATGGCTTGGACGTTTCTGAATTTCAAAATCCTCCTGAGTCTTTTCGCACTTTCAACGAATTCTTTTACCGAAAGCTCAAACCGGAATGTCGTCCCATTGATCCGGATGAAGATTCCCTGGTGTTTCCCGCCGATGGGAGACATTTGGGCTTTGCCGACTTATCCGACGTCGATCACGTTTATGCCAAGGGACAAAAGTTTTGCCTCCAAGCCTTGCTTGGATCGCAGGATCTGGCGGAGTTCTATCGGAACGGTTCACTGTTGATCAGTCGCTTGTGTCCAGTGGATTATCATCGATTCCATTTTCCCTTGTCCGGAAAGATTCGCCCTGCTCGTCTCATCAACGGAGGCTTGTGTTCCGTCAATCCGATTGCCTTGAGAAAAAGACTTTCAATCTTATGGGAAAACAAACGCTATTTGTCATTCTTGGAAAATGAACGCATCGGAAAAGTCGCTCAGTTGATGATCGGAGCGACTTGCGTGGGTTCGGTTCGTTGGACGGCTGCCAACGATTCCGTCGTATCGAAAGGCCAGGAATTCGGCTTCTTCCTGTTCGGAGGATCCTGCGTCATCTCTCTTTTTCCCCCGAACTCCACGCAGTTTTCTTCCAAGCTTTTGGAAAACTCTCTTTCGGGAGTGGAAACTTATGGGCGAATGGGCCAAGAAATGGGGCGTCTGCTCGATTGAGCGCTCTCGACTTGCTCCTTTTGGAGCTTTTCATTTTCATGAGCTCGTAAAAAGATGATGGCATCATGCGAAAAGTTCATCGGCTCCAAGGGTTTTTCCGTCTTGGAGTTGATTGTGGCTGTGGCGGTTACCGCAATCTTGTCCGGAATGCTTCTGACGATTTCCACCAACGTTCTCAAAACCCAAACGCAATCCGCCGGAGAACTCGAGACCAATCAGGTTGCGCAGTTCGTTCTTGATCGAATACAGGAAGACCTGCAGTGCGCGGTTTACCAAAACGACGGCAACGTCTGGATGGCGATTGGTATTCTCCAGGAAAATGGCAACAGCGGAGCATGGGTCGAAGCCACTTCCGGAAAAGGAAAGAATTCGGAGGAATCCATGCGAATAGTGGCATCCGATTGGAAGGATGGCGAACTTCGCCCGGATGAGGTCGATTCGCTTGGCCAAGGTCCTTTCGAGCGTTCCCGTTTCGGGGTCGGCGGAGTTTGGCTGCGATTTCTCACCCAAGCGCCCGAAATCGATCCAGAAGCTCGGAATTCGGGCAGCGCTCGAGCCGTGGCCTATCAAATCATTCGCCATGGACTCACCGGTTCGCCCAGCTCATATCCCAAGTACCAACTCTTCAGATCCGAAGTGTCGGCCAAAAACACCTTTGAGGCGGGTTACGACCTCCATCCTGACTCCGCTTACGGAGCCTTGGCTTCCTCGGCCTCGCTAGACCCTGATGAACCCAACAGCCCTCGAACTCCTGCAGTCCTCCAAAATCCGATTCTCAGCGAGGGCTTGGATTTTCCGATCACTTCTTTCTCTCTTGCTTCGAACGTGATCGATTTGGGGGTCAGGGCTTTTCTGCTCGAGAGAAACAGCACGGGCACCGGCAACTTTATTCAGGTTTTTCCGCCAGTTGAAGCGAATTCTCCGGGATCCTTGTTATCATCGGAGGTTTTTGCCACTTCCAGCATGCGGGAAAAGTATCGAACCTTGAATCATCCATTTCACTCCTTTCCCGACGTAATCGACGTAATGGTACGCATTTTGACTGCGGAAGGGGCAAGAACCATTGAAGCTTTCGAAAAAGGCGTACTTCCGGAAACGGAAACTCGCGACTGGTGGTCGATTGCCGAAGAACATTCTCAAGTATACTTCAGACGAATTATGATTCAAGGCAGAGGTATTTGAATCAAACGAATCCCCGTTGCTTGCGATATTTCAAGGGAGTGATCTTCATTTGCCTGCGAAACAACTGCGTGAACGAACTCTGATCGTAAAAACCATTTTCTCTGGCCACGGAGGAAAGCTTTTTGTTCGTCGACAAAAGATCGTCACATGCGGCTTCGATTCTTGTTCTGGTTATGAACTGCATGGGGGCCACTCCGAACAATTCCACGAACCCGCGATGCAGCTTTCGGTGTGACAATCCTGAAACTTCGGCCAGTTGAGCAATGGAGATTTCGGAACGAAAGTTCTTGCGCACGTGACCAACGGCTCGGCCTATTTCATCATCTCTCTCCCACTTCAATTCCTTCTTCTCCCCATCACCGTAGGGTCTGACCGTACCCATCAACCCAATTACTTCTCCCGAATCGTCAAACAGGGGGTATTTGTTCGTCAGGTTCCAATCAGGCAATCCTTGACTGTTGAAAACCAGTTCCAATATGTTGAGTTTGGGTTGTCCGCTCTGAAAAACCTCTCGGTCATCTCTTCGAAAATGCTCGGCCAAACGAGCGGGAAACAAATCAAAATCGGTTTTTCCGAAAAGTTCCTCTTGCGAAAGGCCCAATCGAGGCAGGAAACCCGAATTGACCATAACCAGCTTGTGCTCCCTGTCCTTGACGAAAAAACTGACGCCCGGAAGGTCGTTGAAGATGGTCGAAAGAACCAATGCATTGCATCGATTTCTATCAAACCATTCTGAAACGTGTTTCATGGAATTGCTCATGCCGCTTAAATGCTTGCTTGTCATAATTATTAGAAAATTACTACTACGGAAGTTAAGCAAGTAATTAAAGCAAACTTCTTTTACGAACCATTTTTCGCCCAAGTTTCATACGTGCAAGCGATCCGTCGTCAAAAATTCTTTCGTTGGAATCGATGGGTGAATTTTCACTAACCCCGAGAGGGCGGACTTAAGTTCCGTTCCATCTTGCCCCAAACGGCTGGAACGGATGGACATCGGAAGTTTAAAACGACTTATTCCAAGCCAAGTTTCCGGAGCTTGGGCAAAATGACGAAATTGCAGTATCCTTGAGTCGGGTTTTTCGAGAAATAATCCTGATGGTACTCTTCCGCAGGATGGAATTTCGGTGCCGGAACGATTTCAGTGACCACCGGATTTTCCAGCCTATCGCCGAGTTTCGCTTTCCAAGAGACCGCTGCCTCTCGCTGGCTCTCGCTGTAATACATAATGGTTGAGCGATACTGAGTGCCGACGTCCGCCCCTTGCCTGTTCAAGGTAGTCGGATCATGAGCTTCTGCAAATACCTCCAGTAGCTCGGAGAAGGAAATCATGCTTTTGTCAAATTTGATTCGTATGACTTCTGCGTGCCCTGTAGAACCGGTGCAAATTTCCTTGTAGGTCGGGTTCTTGGTCCATCCGCCGGCATACCCGGAAACCGCCTCCAACACCCCCTTCGTTTTTTCAAATACGGCTTCGGTGCACCAAAAGCATCCTCCGCCAAGCAAAGCAAGCTCCTGGACCGATTGATTCGATTCTCTTGCCGCTTCTCTGATCATTTCCTTTTTTAAATCTGTTTTGTTCCCCGAAACCGAAGCGGCAACCAAAAACCATATCGGGGTGAGAAGCAGGCATTGTTTGGCACTTGTGAAGTTCATTTCCCGGTTATCCATTCGTGCCCGCGATGAAGCAATAACTTTTCCGCAGCAAGCGGCCCCCAAGTTCCCGCGGAATACTTTTCCAAACCCTCCCTGCCGGCTGATTGCCAGTAGTCGACCACTGGCGAGAGCAAAGCCCAGGAATTTTCCGCTTCGTCTCCGCGAATGAACAGCGTGCCGTCAGCCGTCATGGCATCAAGGATCAGGCGCTCGTAAGCTTCAGGGGTATTGGACCCAAAGGTAGTCTGGTAGCCGAAGGACAGGTTGACTGGCTCAAGCTTGGTCTCCAATCCCGGTCTCTTTGAATTCAAGCTCATGGTGATTCCCTCGTCCGGTTGAATGCGAATGACCAATAGATTGGGCGACAGAGGCTGTCTGCCGTCCTGACCGAAAAGAATGGCGGGCGGGCGAGTGAACTGCACAACGATTTCACTCACTTTTCTGGCAAGTCTCTTGCCGGAGCGAAGGTAGAAGGGAACTCCTTTCCAACGCCAGTTGTCAAGTTGCAAGCACAGCGCCGCATAGGTCTCGGTGGCCGAGTCCTCAGGCACGTCGTTTTCCTCGAGATATCCAGGAGCTCTTTCTCCCTTGATCAATCCTTCTCCATAAACTCCCCGTACGACTTCGGCATTCAATTGAGACAATGCCAATGGCTTGATCGCCTGCAAGGCCTTGACCTTTTCATCACGAATGGCTTCCGGATCAAGGGACGAAGGAGGCTCCATCGCGGTCAAGGCCAGCAGTTGCATGACGTGATTCTGCACCATGTCACGCAACGCCCCACTGCGATCGTAGTATCCGGCCCGGGAACCCACCCCCAAATCCTCCGCAACCGTGATTTGAATGCAGGAGACGTAATTTCTGTTCCAAACCGGCTCGAAGATACTGTTGGCGAAACGCTGAACCAAAAGACTTTGGACGGTCTCCTTGCCCAAGTAGTGATCGATCCGGAAGACTTGGGACTCGGAAAATCGTCGGTTGATCATGCGGTTGAGTTCCTTGGCGCTGGTCAAGTCTCTGCCGAATGGCTTCTCAACGATCACCTTGGATGCCGCGGGCGTATTCTGATGCAACCGAGCCAGCCCGCTGTTTCCCAAATTCTCAAGAATGGGGAGAAACCCGGAAGGGGGAGTGGAAAGATAAAAAATGCATTGAGTAGGCTCTCCGTTTGCTTGCTCGATTTCCTTGATTTTCTCTTTCAGAGAGCCAAAGCGGCTTGCATCGTCATAGGATCCCGAATGAAAGGCAACCCTCGGTTTCAATCGTTCCCAAAGATTTGACTCGAAGGGTCGCCGCGAATGTTTCTTCAAAGAAGCGCCCAGGCTCTCGCGAAACGCTTCGTTTGAAGATTCCGACCGCCCGTAACCGATAAGGGAGAATTTCTCGGGCAAGAGCCGGTCAATGGAAAGGTTGTACAATGCGGGAAGCAGTTTGCGAGCGGTCAAATCGCCTGAAGCCCCGAAAATGATCATGATCGTGGGAGGAATGCTTCGCTTGCCGGTTTGGTCCATGGACCATGACAATAAAGGGCTGTGAAATTAAGGAAAGAGGGAAACGTTCACATGGTGAAAAAGCTTGTCCGTGCTTGCATCAAGATCGATTTCCACGACGTCGAACCGGTAGTGCGGAAATTTTCCCGACTCCTTTCTCAAGAAATCCCTGCAGGCATGAAGAAGGGCCTTTTTCTTGCTGGCGGAAATTGAGTCGAAACCTCGTGACAAAGCCGAAGACGATCGAGCGCGAACCTCGACAAACACCAGAATTTCGAGATCCAGGCAGATCAGATCGATTTCTCTTCTTCGATCCAAGGAACTCCGCCAGTTTCTATGAATGACTTGCATCTTTTTTGAACGGAGGTGTCGACGAGCCATCCATTCCCCGTACCATCCTCGAATCTCGGGATCTGTTCCGACCCGCCTGAAACCTACGGTCCAAATTCCCTCCAACAGGAATCGCTTCGCAGCGAGCAACCTCATCTCCATTCGTGCTTTGGATAACGACCCGCCAGTTCCTTGCGCACAAGCGGATAGGTTCCAGACCAAAATTCAGGTAGATTGGTCGTTCGTTGCACGACCCTGAGATTGGGAGCAAGTATTTCAATCAGCAATGGATGCTTGTTATACACGATTTTGGGATGCTCCCTCACCTCATACAGCTCCTGCAACCTTGCTCGCAGAACGACCTCATTCTCCTTGGTGTAATCCAAGGGATAAGTTTTTCCACCCATAATGAGGCTTATCCCAGCAGGCGCCGCATCCTCGAGCAAATCAAAGTCCTTCCTGCTCAAGACGTTCTTCAATCGCTCGAGAACCGGAAGGTTTCGAATCTCCTTCCACGTAGAGCCAAGCATGCACAATTCCATGAGAAAAAGCTCTTTGAGCTCTTCGTTCCATTCCATCATGCCCAGTTCGGGAAATTGAGTGCAGAGAAAACGAATGCGAGCGAGAAAACCTTCCACCTTGGAATCCCAATTCTTGAGGTTCAATTCTCCCTTGGATATGGATTGAGCAAATGCCTTTGCCTTCTCCAGTTTGGTCACCTCCTCCGATTCAACCGAACTGAGAATGAACTTCCTCCACTCCAGAGTGGTTCTTTTGACTACCTTTCTCGAGAGCAAGTCCAAATAGACCCTTTCCTCGGAACGAAGCTGGGGAGACAGGCTTTCGGAAATCCATTTTTTGTCCAAAGCCGAAACGCAACTCATTTCCAACACCATGGAGCCATGGGCTTTCTTTTCAATCAGGCGGAGAGGTAGAACGAAAGGCTCGTTGACAAGGGCAGAACGCTTGCTCAGGTGCATTCGCTTTCCCTCAGAATCTTCGTAGATGGCCCGCGCCGCGCTCACCCTGTAGGCGAGAGCCCCGGTAAAACCCTCGAGCAAGATTTTGCCAAACTCCTCATAACAAGGGAGGTTCAAAGAGTATTCCTCTCCCAATTTGTCGCAAAGGGAACGAGCCAATCTTTCTGCGGCCAAACATCTTCGAGCCTGAATTCCCAGCGTTCGGCAGGCTTCGACCTGGAACTTTCTGCGTGCGGCTTCTTCATAGGCAAGAAGCATGCAATAGGGATCGGAACGAGGAGTTGCCCCGGGATGGAATTCCGCCAAACGGTCTTCTTCCACCGGGGGTCTATCCTCCAGCATCGCCAAGAGCAAGGCAATGACCGAGCAAAATCCTCGTTTCTTGGCGATCAGGAGCGCATGAGCCCATCGGGGGTGCATCGGTAGTTTGCCCATTTCTCTTCCATGCTCGGTTAATCGCTCCTGCTCATCCAAAGCACCCAACTCTCGCAAACTTTGGATCGCCCTGGTCAGACTGTCGGAATCAGGTTTGTCCAAGAGATTCAATTCGCTCAAGCAATGCCCCGAAGCGAGCAGCTTCAAATACGATTCACTGACGTCCACTCGAAGAATTTCAGGTATTTCAAACTCCCTTCTCCGATTGTTTTCCGATTCGGACCATAACCTCAAACAATAACCCGGTTCCTGCCTTCCGGCCCTGCCGGTACGCTGATCGGCCGAACTTCTGCAAATCGGTTCAGGAAGCAAGGCGTTGATTCCTCTGGTTGAATCGAAGTTGAGCTTCTTGGAAACGCCTGTGTCAACGACCACCCTAACCCCATCTATCGTAAGAGAGGTTTCCGCAATGTTCGTACTGACGATGATTTTTCGCATATCCGTCTTTGCCAAAGCCAAATCTTGCTTCTCATCCGAAAGATCGCCATAGAGCGGACGCACCAGAAGACCACGAGAAGCATCGGATGAGAGAAGCGCATCGACGGTTCGAGAAATGGCATGGGCGCCATCCATGAAAATCAGTACGTCGCCTTTTGTCTTATCTAGCAACTTGGGCATCAGACGATCAACCTGCCTCCAAACA
Organism: Opitutales bacterium; assembly: GCA_038105525.1. Lineage (GTDB taxonomy): Bacteria > Verrucomicrobiota > Verrucomicrobiia > Opitutales > Seribacteraceae > Chordibacter. The sequence continues at coordinate 83,417 of JAYOCQ010000001.1, forward strand.
GGCAGGGCGGGGTCTCTCGCTTGATAATCGACTTCAACCGGATAAGAGCGTTGAGAGAATTCCATGCTCGTTGAGTCCGGAAGGTGGTTCAGCAGAGCGTTCACGTCCAAAGTTGCGGAAGTCACCACTATGCGTAGATCCGAACGAGTCGTTGTCGTCAGCTTTAGAGCCAGCGCGAGACAAAGATCGATTTGGGCGCTTCTTTCATGAAACTCGTCAAGAATCAGAACTTCGGTTCCTTCAAGCTCTCGGCCGTTCAACAGCTTTGCCTCCGCCACTCCATCGGTGACGTAGAGTATTTTGGTCTGTGGAGAAAATCGGGAGTCGAAGCGAACTTGATAGCCCACTTGCTCGCCCAGCTCCCAACCTGACAAGCAAGCCGCTCTTCGGGCAAGCATGCGAGCAGCTAGCCTTCTAGGTTGAACAACGAGAATCTTTCCGGAAACCAAGCCGCTCGTAGCCAGCAAAAAAGGCAAAGCGAGGGATTTGCCCGAACCGGTGGGAGACTTTATTACGAAGTGCCTATGCTGGTTCCACGAATTCAAAATCTTGCCGAATTCCTTGAATACCGGCAAGTTCTTGAACGCTTCCACCCACCGACAATTCGCTAGGTTGGAAATTTTTCAACCATAATCAAGAGCTGTTTCCGGCCAACTAGGCGATTAGCTTATCTTCAATGTCTTGGAACTTGGCTTCTTCTCCTTCGGAAACCGAATCGTCAAAACACCGTTCGTCAATTTTGCCGATGATTGTTCGGGTCTTGTTTCCTTGGGAAGCTCTAAGCGCAGGTCAAGGCGCTTGTCTCCCGTCGGATCCTTCTCGGAAAGATTCTTCGCGAAACCTTTGAGAAACAATCGGTTCTCGATGAAGGACAATTCCAATTCTTTCTTGTCCCACCCAGGAACTGCTATTTCCAGAAAAAAATCCGTTGAATCTTCGACCCAGCGAATTCGAGGACTTCCGGGAAAAGGACCCGTCGTGACGCCTGCATGTTCTTCCAATCGTTTCACCAAGGGAAGCAAAAGCGACTCCCAAGGATTTCCAAACGAACTCAGGGCATATTTGTTATTGATTTTCATAATTAAAAGAGGGTTTGATGTTGGTTTATCTTTCCATTTTTGCATGATCCGCGCCACTTATGATCTATGTTTGTCAACGACTTATGAAAGTTTTCACTGCGCACGAAGTAACTTTTTGTCACACTTGATCGGGCGCTTGATTAATAGTGCCAAAATGGCACTACCTAAAGTCTCTTAAGGAAGACTAGTGGGGCCTGACTCAACAGGCAAAAAGTCTTCTTTGGCGTTTAAGCTAAAACAGGTTCTTGTATTGCTCAAGCATTCTTCGAGCGGTTTCATCGCCTTTCTGAGCAGCAAGGATCAGCCAACGACGGGCCTCGTTGGAATTTTTTTCGACTCCTTTGCCGGACAAATTCATCATTCCTACCAAACGGGCCGCCTCCGCGTAGCCTTTTTGAGCCAAGGGCAACAAAAGAAGGTAAGCCTTGGAGTAATCCTTTTGCCTACCGTATCCGGTGAAATATCTTCTTGCCTCCAGCAAAGCTTCTTCATCCGATTTCATGGCGCTCGGCTCCTCGATCCGAGCCGATTCTCCTCGGTAGGCAGGAACGGACTCGCCATCGGCAATTCCAGACAAATATTTTCGGGCGAGCGAATGATTTTGGGCGGCCGCAGACTTCAACAACTCGATGCCGCGTGAAGGATTTTGGGGAACTCCCTCCTCTCCCTCGAAAAACAAAATTCCCAGAGCAAACTGGGCTTCGCTGAAATTTTGTCTTTGGGCAAGCTCAAGCCATTGAGCCGCCTTTTGATAATCTCTCTCGACTCCTTCACCATTGAGAAAAGCCATTCCCAAATTGAATCGTCCCGTCATCGACTTGGATCTAACCGCTTGAGACAAAAGCTCGATGCCAGCTTTGGGTTTCTTCTCAAGAATGCCGGGCAGTCCCTTTAGATAGAGTCCCCCCAATGTTCCTTGAGCTTGTGGAAAACCCAATTCAGCGGATTTCTCAAAGAGTTCCAATGCCCGAGGAATATTGGTGGGAATGACCTGAAAGTCGATTTCACCCATACAGTACATGGCCACAGGATCGCCATCGGATGAACGTCTTTGCAGGAGAAGCGCCGCATCCTGGTAGAGCCTGGTGGCTTCCTTGAAATTCCCGTCCAGCATCGCCAGGTTTGCCAAGTTGTAGGATCCCATTGGTTCTCCTTTGGCAAGCGCGGCTTCCGACCATTTTCTTGAGGCCTCCGGGCTGACAGAACACCCCGCCTCGCCAGCCCGCAGATAGATTCCGAGCAAACCCATCGAGTAGGGGGATCCCCTCCGCGCGTCCTCCACTAATTTTTCATAAGTCAGCTCGGGACTCCAAACTTCCTTTCCTTGCAAAAGGTCAGCGCAAAAACAGGCAAGCGTCAAAAAGATCGATCTCATCGTTTGCTTGGAATGCATAAGTAAAAAGAATAACTTCATGCATGCTTTGTTCCAAGCTTGAAAGATCGGGGCCGGCAAGAGGATGATGCGTTTCATGCATCCTTTCGTTCAATTCCATTCCTTCACTCTCTTCTTTGCAGTAAGCGCATTTGCCGAGCCAGTCGTCGAACCAGTCGGGTTACCCATGGCCGAGCTCTCCGAAATCGTTGCCCTGCAACAGGCCTTTTTCTCAAAAGCAGGCGATGCAAATGATGATGAAGCAACCAGCTTGGCTCAGGAAGTAGTCGATCGTTACGAAGGTTACCTGATTGAAAATGCGAATGATTATTACGCTTTCGTATCGTACGGTAAGTTTCTTCGAAAAGTCGGTCTTTTCAACGATGCGAACGATCAGTTTCTTCAGGCGGACAGGATAAAGCCCGACCTTGCAGTGGTAAAACAGCAGCTTGGAAATTTTCTTGCCGAAAATGGAAGAACGATCGAAGCCTTTTCTTGCTTTTCAATGGCTACAAAGCTGGAACCAGAGGAGCCGGCTTATCATTTCAGTCTCGGTAATTTTATTTATATTTTTTTGGAAAGCCTTCTTGAGGAACAATCTTCCGAAGATCGCTCAAGCCTGGAGCTTCTTTGTCATGAAAGTTTCAAGCGTGCGGCATTTTTATCCCCCGACAACTTCGATTATCAACTCCGTCTGGCGCAAAGCTTCTTGGACTTCTCGCAATCCGATCTGGAGGAAGGATTGCTTGCTTGGCAAAAACTCTCTCAGGCATTCGGTGAAAGAAGTGAATCGGAAAGGCAATACCTGCGCATTGGCCAAGCTCATGTTCTCATGGATTTGAATCGTTCCTCCGAAGCCCTATCGCTGCTGGATGCCGTTCATGCAAAGTCCTTGGTTTCGCAAAGAGACAAACTTCGGCAAAAAATCCGGGCTCAAAGCAAAGAAACCGACTGAAAAGCGCTCGTAAACAATGGTAAGGAAGAAGGTCTCACACGGATGAAAAAGGGGTTCTGTGTTCCGCTGATCCTGTTCTCCGGTCGTGATGAATATCGATGAACCCACTTGGTTTTTTGCATTGAAAAATTTCCTGTCTGCCTCCTAAGTTCAACCTTTTCAAAACCTCTTGTTTTTCTAATCAAAGCGACGAACTTAACTACCCCATGCGCAAGATAGGTAAATTCGATCAGGAAAAGGACGCATTGTCATTTTGGACCCACCTTAAGAACCAATCCATCGATTCAACCCTTGAGAAAGTGGTCTCGCATTCCAGAAAGAGTTGGGAAGTATGGGTAGTCGAAGAGGACCAAGTCGGACCATCCTTAGGGCATCTCGATGAATTCCTGGCAAATCCTAATGACCAGAAATTTGCAAGAAAACCGGAGGGCTCGGGGTCTACTCCTTCGACATCTAAGCCAAAGCGACGATTCAAGGAATTCGATTTGAGGAAAAAGTGGGAGCTCCATGAAAGACGCCCCGGAACCATCACCCTCTCCTTGATCATTACATGCGTAGCGGTTTTCCTCCTTTCAGGCATGGGAAAGAATAGAGAAATGATCAGCTCTTTTTTTATTTCAGAGGAGCTGTTCTCGGGCGAACTGTGGAGAGCCATTACCCCGGTTTTCATTCATTTAAGCTTTCTTCATATTCTTTTCAACATGTTTTGGCTGAATGACCTGGGTTCTCAAATAGAGCGCATCAAGGGCGGAAAGTTTTACGTTACCTTCCTTCTTGCGCTTGCCGTCATATCGAACCTGACCCAATTTTTTCTCGAGGGACCTTCCTTCGGAGGAATGAGCGGCGTGGTTTACGGTTTGTTCGGATACGTTTGGATCAAAACTCGCTTTGACCCGGCCGATGGGTTCCAACTTGATCCCACCATTGCCATGATTATGTTCGCTTTCTTCATTCTTTGCTTCACCGGAGCATTCGGAGGAATCGCCAATTGGGCTCACGCAGGAGGATTGGCGGTAGGATTGATTTGGGGCTACGGTTCAGCCTATCGCTGGAACCGATGATCTTTGCGATGATTTAATCAAGCGTCCTTGGATAGTTCGAAAATGGCCAATCCGGCTCGGAGGTTTGGAAAAAGAGCGCACTTCTTGGTCCAATCGCCTCGATGAAAGACTTTTCTGCCGACGCGGAAATCAACACCTCCCTGTCGCAGCCTCAGACAAAAATCTTCAAATTCTCTAATGGAGAAATGGTTGCTTAAATGGCTGCTTTCCCAGTTATGAGGATAGACTTCGTTGCGTATGCGCTTTCCTTGCAAGAGAAAGGCCACTCGATTTCGCCAATATCCGTGATTGACGAAGCTTACCGCAACGTTCCTAGCAACTCGCAGGGCATGCTCGATGACCAAACCCGGTTCAGGAAGCGACTCAACCATACGCGAGAATAAAACCCAATCGAAGGAGTTGTCTGAAGTTTTCTTCAAGGCAGTCAGAATTTCCTCCTGATAAATGGGCACTCTCCGAGATACGCAGGAGATCGCGTTGTTCAAATCCCAATCGATGCCAAATCCCTGCACCCCTTTGCTTTCACGCAGGTGTTCCAACAACAAGCCTCTGCCGCAACCCAGATCAAGCACGCGCTCGTTGGGCTTGATCCATTCGTCGATCGCACGAAAGTCGGCCTCTTTTTTTACTTCATACCGATTCTTCAATTTCCGAAAGCCATCGGCTTCGCAAACTTCGCAATCCTTGCTTTCATCCGTTTGCAGAAAACCCCGTAGGGCGCGAAGAAAAGGATCGGAGTCGATCAAAAAGGAGTCGTGCCCATGAGAATCGTCTATTTCCAAATAGGAAGCGTTTTTGCCCGCCCGACAAAGAGCGTCGACGATTAACTTGTTTTGTTTGGGAGTGTAAAGCCAATCGCTGGTAAAAGCGATTACCATGGTTCTGGTATCCACCTTCGCCAGCGCCTTATCCAGTCCGGGCTTCGCCGTCAGATCAAAGCGATCCAAAGCTTCGGTAAGCTTCAAGTAGGAGTTGGCATCAAAGCGACGAATGAATTTACTGCCTTGGTGGTCGAGGTAACCTTGTACGGAAAACTCAAATTCACCGGAAGGATCCAGCCTGCGCTCGCCTCCGAATCTTTCTTCCATGCCAATGCCGGAAAGATAAGTTATGTGAGCCATCATGCGAGCCACCGACAATCCCTGGTCAGGCCCCTTTCCGGAAGCATACTCTCCGTTTTCCCACGCCTGGTCCCCGCGAATCGATCTGCGGCCAACTTCGTTGAAGGCAATCGTTTGAACGCTGTGTTGAGCCGTGGCCGCTATGATGATGGCATTTCGGGCAAATCCGGGATATTCCACGATCCACTGCAAGGCCTGCATGCCACCCATGCTTCCCCCCACAACGGCATGCAACTGGTCGATCTCCAGGAAATCAATCAACAGTCGTTGAGCGCGAATCATGTCTCGAATGGTCAGATCGGGGAAAGAAGCTCCATATGGCTCTCCGTCTCCACCCGGGCGTTCGCTCGCCGGTCCGGTCGATCCCCGACATCCTCCGAGGCAATTGGAAGACAGTACGAAAAACTGATTCGTATCTATAGCCTTGCCAGGGCCCACGACGTGATTCCACCAACCTGGCTTGCCATCCTTCTTGTCGTAGACGCCAGCTACGTGATGATCGCCCGTAAGGGCGTGACAAACGTATATTGCATTATCCTTTGCGAGATTGAGCTCTCCGTAGGTCTCGTATCGCAAGGAAAGCCCCTCTATGGACCCTCCGCTGGTAAGAGTGAATTCATCCGGGCAAACGAAGGTTTTCTCCTCAACCAGACCGACTTCGGAAGAATCGTCAATATTATCGACCAGAGAGGAAGCGGACATGAAAAAAATGAGCGTGAAAAAGAAGGCAGAAGGGCAGGGTGGATACTAGGAGCAAATCTTTTCCAGCAAAGACTTTTCCATGTCATAATTGGAATGCACGGACTTGACGTCTTCTAGGTCTTCGAGAGTTTCGATCAGAAGCAAGAGCTTTCGAGCCGTATCCTCGTCTTGAATCGAAACGGTGGCATTGGGAAGATAGGCCAATTCGGACGAATCGGGTTCCACTCCCAGTTTCTCGAAAGCAGCCGCCAGGCGATCGAATTGCGCGGTTTCGCAAATCACTTCGTAATGATCTTCTTCCATCAAGACGTCTTCCGCGTCACAATCCAAAGCCAACTCCGTCAAGGCTTCTTCGGAGATTTTGTCCAATGCGAGCAGAAACTGTCCCTTCCTTTTGAAATTGAAGGCCAATGCGCCAACTCCGGCAAGGTTTCCTCCTCCCTTGGAAAAAGCGCTTCGTACTTCGGATGCCGATCGATTCTTGTTGTCGGTGGTAACTTCCACGATCAGACCGGTCCCGCCGGGACCGTAACCCTCGTAGAGCAGTTCCTCAATGGTCACCCCGCCCAATTCACCCGCACCTTTCTTGATGGCTCGATCAATGTTGTCGGATGGCATGTTCGCCTGCTTTGCCTTGAGAACGAGCGTTCTTAGACGCGGATTGAACTCAGGATCCTTGCCTCCGTCTCGAGTGGCCAAAGCAATTTCCTTGCTCAACACACTGAAGATCTTTCCGCGCTTTGCGTCAACTGCGGCCTTGTGCCTCTTGGTGGTTGCCCATTTGCTGTGTCCAGACATCAGGTAGTCGATCGAAGGAAAAGTATGCAGGCGTTGTCAAGCCTCCTTGTTCAAACCGTTCTTGAGAACCTCGTACGCTTCGGTGATTTTGTTTCGCTTTTCCTCAGCAATGGCTCTTTTGCCCTCGGAAAGTTCTTTCAAGCGTGCAGGAGTGTAGTTTTTCATTCTCTCCCTGTACCTGGATTCCAAGGTCATTGGGTCAATTCGGCCTCGCCCCTTCAGTCCCAAATAATTTCGCAGTTTCTTCTCCTCGTCATCAACGTCATCTTGCATCGCAGAGGAGCCCTTTTCCCGACCCGACGAATTCGGAGAGGAATTTTTTTCTTCCTCAAGCTGAGGAAGTGAAGTCGAACCGGCGGTATTTTTGGTCAGCAAGGTCTGCAGGATCGTCATCAGGTTTTGTGTCGTCCAATAAAGAACGAGCGCCGACGAGAAGAAGTACAGGAAGACCAAAAACATAAAAGGCATGAAACGCATCATCTTTGCGTTAATTCTCTGGGCCTCGCTCATTTCGGGCCCCAACTGCATAGGATTGAGCCGCATTTGGTACCACTGCGTAACCACCATAAAGATAGGCAAGAGGTTCAATGAAAATCCGCTGAGCATGGCAATGCTGTCCTGTTCGGACAAATCCTGGGCCCACAAAAACTCTTGTCCGTACAATTCGGCAGCGGATCGGAGCATCCAAAACATACCAAGGAAAATCGGTATTTGAACGAGAATGGGCCAACATCCGGCAAAAGGATTCACCTTGTTCTCCTTGTAAAACTTCATCATCTCCTGATTCAGCTTTTGAGGATTGCCCTTGTGTTTTTCTCGAAGCTTGCCAAGAGGCCCCTGCAACGCCTGCATTTTCTTCTGAGAACGAGTGGCCTGAGCCGTAAGCGGCCAAAGCAGCAATTTCACCAAGATGGTAAGAACAACGATACCAAAACCGTAACTGCCGAACAGGGCGCTCAATTTGTCAAGGCTCCAACTCAATGGCTCGGAAATCCACCAGAAGATGCCGAATTGCATGACTTTCCTTTGCTCGTCGGCGAATTTTGCAAGTTCTGCATAATCCTTCGGTCCCGCGTATACTTCAAAAGCAAACTCCTTCGATCCATTTGGTAAAATGGTGCCCAAAGGAAAGGAAACCGCCCCACTGATTCCAACCAGCTCTTCTCCGTCTTGACCCCTTCTTGAAGGCGCCCTTTCGGCCCAGACTCGAAAATCATTCAATTCGGATTCCGGTCGCAGCAAATTGACGAAGAATTGGTTGTTGATGCATGCCCATTTCACTTTGGACAATTCCCTTGGTTGAATCCGGCCACTCGGACCCAGTTCATTCAATTGAAAGAATTCCTCTCTTTCTCCATCGATTCTTCCACTGCAAGTAGCGCAAGAACAACCTTCGTCCAAAGGAACTCCGTCATTGAAGTATCCAACGCTTAGGTAAGTGGATGCCTGATCAAACGGATTATACATTCTGGGAATCTGAAAACTTGAGCCCAGATAAAGGCGTACGCGCTCCAATGGCCCGTTATCATAACCAATCGGCGAATCGCTCAGGTTCCTCACGACGATTCGATGCCTGAACAAATATCCCTCCTGTTCAAGGCGTTCATAGGTTCGATCGATCGAGATTTTTCCAGGCGATTCCCATCTGTAGGTTACCTTGTCTTGGGTGTTTTGCGGATCCAACAAGCGAAAACCTCTAGGATCGGGCAACGCATCCGCAAGCACTCTTCCCGAATCGTCCTCGAAGGCCATTCCCAAAAACGGCTGATCGATAAGTTTGTGTTCGTATGCTTTGTTCAACCGATCGGACTTGAAAAGTTCGATCGAGCGAATACCTCCCGTATGGTTGGAAAAGGTCATCGAGGAAAGATTCGTTTGCAATCCTTCATAGAATTTTTCTTCGCCCAAGGATTGGGGAAAGGAAATGACCGACTCAGAGGATCCGTTACTGGAAGAAGCCTGGAGGTTGAAATCCTCACTGGATGAGTTGAGGTCCCTGATTGCGCCAAGCTCAGTCGGTGCGGAAGAATCGGCAGGAGCCGTCTGTTCGGGGTATTCCAATTGTCTGGAGCCCTGTTCCCAAAGCAAGTAAAAGGCCAGGATCAGGAGCAAGACTCCAAGCAGGTAGTTTCTCATGGTTGTGAAGATGCTTTGGAAAGGGCGTCGAGAAAGGTCTTTTGGAGAAGATTAAAAGGCGTCGTCAACATCGAACTTCTGGGCAAGACCACTAAATCCAGGGCAAATGGAAATTTGCAGTTGTTCATGCGAAACAATTCTCTCGAAATTCGCTTGGCCCGATTCCTGGCGACGGCATTGCCGAGTCTTTTGGAGGCGATTACTCCCAACCTAGAAACCTCGCCGTTCGATTTGCAAAACTGCAACCAAAGGGGTTTAGTTCGAACCAAAAGACCCTTGCTCCTGACCTTTCTGAACTCGAAAGACTTTCGCAACCTTTGATCGCGTGAAAGGCTTAATTTCACACAACTCGTTCGTTGGAGAGAATCGATTAGCGAAAGCGAGGGAGCACCGAAGCGGTCAGCTTGGCTCGACCCTTGCGTCGACGATTTTGCAACACCTTGCGACCGGCACTAGTTTGGTTGCGCTTGCGAAAGCCGAATTTGCGAGCGCGACGCAGTTTCGATGGATTGTAGGTAGGTTTCATGACAAAGGCAAAAAAGTATAGCTTGTTTATATAATGTCAAACTCCGAGAAACCGTCTCCGAGGAATTATCAGATTCGTCTTGCGCAAAAATCGGTTTCGAACAGTATGATTTTTTTTTGGTCCCGTTCGTCTAGCCAGGTCAGGACACCGGGTTTTCATCCCGGCAACAGGGGTTCGAATCCCCTACGGGACGCCATCACTTTGATAGCGTCTTGTACATCAAGCTATTCTCGGTAGGTATATCGCATGCCCAATCGTTCATATCCGGTTATTCTAAGAGGAGCCCGAGAAAACAACCTCAAAGGCTTGAACCTGGAAGTGCATCCAGGAGAAATTCTCGTGATTACGGGATTGAGCGGCACGGGCAAATCCACCCTGCTCTTCGACGTTCTGCATGCCGAAGGACAACGCAGGTATATGGAAACCTTCAGCCCCTACGTCCGTCAATTCTTGGAAACCTTGCCCCGGCCCAAAATCGATTCCATGAGCAACGCTCGTCCATCGATCGCGGTGGAACAACACCACAGTATCCGCAATTCCCGCTCAACGGTTGGTACGATGACGGAAATTTGTGACTACTTCAAAGTCTGGTTTCCCAAGGTTGCCCAGTTGCACGACCCGGACGACAACGATGCGATTTTGGATGACGAGACACCTCTGACTCAGGCCAATTCTTGCATTTCGACGTTCAAGAATCGGAAAATGGCAGTTGGGTTCTGGATCGATCGCGGTCAATTGTCTTGCAAGGACTTTCTTCATTTTCTTCTTTCCGCTGGACACGGGCGAATCCTCGCAGGGAACAAGTTTTTGCGGATTGAGGATCTTTTGAAATCCAATTGGAGGGATGATTCGGCCTTCGTGGTGATTGATCGCTTGGAGGTAATGCCCGACAAAAAGGAGCGATTGGTCGAAGCGATCAACTTGTCGCTTGAACTAGGGAAGGGATTGGCGGAAGCGAGGTCAACGGACGGAAAACTCCTCAAGCTCTTTCATCTCGGTCTACGCTCAAGAAAATCCGGCCGTGAATTCAAGCCTCTTGGGCCGAATTCCTTTTCCTTCAATTCCGCCGTCGGCGCCTGTCCAAATTGCAAGGGTTTTGGCAAAACCATCGAAATATGCTCGGATTTGGTCATACCCGATCACTCTCTTTCCATCAATCAAGGAGCGATCAAGCCATTTGAAGGAAAGGTTTATGGTCACTGCCTGAACGAACTGCTTCAGGTATGCTCCCTGCATGGAATTGATCCCCAAATTCCATGGAAAGAGCTTTCTGAAAAAAACAGGCGTTATATTTGGGAGGGGGATCCCCAGCATTGTGAAGGTGACGACAAATGGTATGGCATTCATTCCTTTTTCAAGTGGTTGGAAAAAAAAGCCTACAAGATGCACGTTCGCGTTTTCTTGTCGAAATACAGAGGTTACTTCAAGTGCCATGACTGTCATGGCGGCCGGTTTCGAAGAGAGTCCGAATGGTGGAAATGGCGGGGTCATTCGTTGTCCGACCTCTATGCTCTACCCATTAGCGAGCTTCTTCCCTTGTTGGAGTCCTTTCGCTCCGACTTCAAAAAGAAGCAGGATCTTTCCTTCGAAGCAATTCTTGCCAGACTACGCTATCTTCAGGAGGTTGGTCTGGACTACTTGACCCTGGATCGCCCTTCCCGAACCCTCAGCGGAGGAGAATCTCAGAGAATAAATCTTACCGCTTGCCTGGGGGCGGGACTTACCGACACGCTTTTTGCCCTGGACGAACCAACCGTCGGCTTGCATCACAAAGACGTAAGTCGCTTGGTAGGTGTACTTCGAAATTTGGCGGATGCCGGCAATTGCGTCTGCGTGGTTGAACACGACGAACAGGTCATACTGGCGGCGGACAGAATTTTGGAAATCGGACCTGAACCAGGATCGGGGGGGGGTGAAATAACCTTCCATGGATCCGTTCCCCAAATCCTGCGATCCTCCAAATCACCGACCGGCAAATGGCTTTCCAGAAAAACCCGTTTGCAGCGACTTAATTCTACCGAAAGCTCACAATGCGATGACTGGATCAGGATTCGAGGGGCCGACGTTCACAATTTAAATAAATTCAGCGCCGATTTGCCTTTGGGCAAGTTTGCCTGCATCGCGGGATTGTCAGGCTCTGGGAAATCCACCCTGCTTCATAACCTGCTCTTTGAAGAATTGTCCAAGGTTTCTACCAGGCGTTGGGTGGACTGTGACGTGGAATTTTCCGAAATCGTCATGATGGACCAAAATTCAATCGGTCGATCCTCCCGTTCCAATGCGGTTCTTTATTGCGATGCGTGGAGTCCGATAAAAGAGGCCTTTGGAAGAACTGCGGAAGCAAGTAGAATGGGTTTTACCTCTTCTGATTTCTCTTTCAATTCCGGAAATGGAAGGTGCGAATCCTGCATGGGTCTGGGATTTGAAACCGTGGAAATGCAATTCCTGCCAGACGTTTCCATCCCTTGCCCGGTTTGCGAAGGCAGAAGGTTCAAGGACGAATTGCTCGAAGTTCGCTTGGACGGCTTGAATGCCGCCGAGGTTTTGGACCTCAACGTTTCTGCCGCCTGCGACCGATTCGTTCATTTGCCCAAGACCAACAGAAACCTTTCCATCCTGAAAGATCTCGGACTCGGATACCTCAAGCTCGGACAGCCCTTGACAACGTTGTCGGGCGGAGAGTCCCAGCGCTTGAAATTGGCTAAATTCATGGGGCCCGCCCAGAAGCGCTCTCGTCCAGCCCTCCTTCTTCTGGACGAACCTACGACCGGCCTGCACCTTGCTGACGTCGACCGACTCATCGAATGTCTGAGAAAAGTCACCATGCGCGGTCACAGTCTCTACGTGATCGAACACCATCCGTCTGTTTTGGGACAATCGGATTGGATTGTGGAGCTAGGTCCGGGGGCAGGGAAGATGGGGGGGCGAATCGTAGCTCAGGGATCGCCTCGTTCGTTTCTTTCCCTAAAAACTCCCACGGCCGACCTTCTAAACGAATTCGTCGCTCTTTCCTCTCGGGGAAATGGCGCTCCCAATCGGGTCAAGGGTGGAATCCGGGCAAAAGCTTTTGACCTGGAAGTCATCGGAGCAAAGGAGAACAACCTCAGAAACGTCAGCATCGCGGTGCCGGCGAATCAGTTCGTCGTGGTTACCGGACCCTCCGGATCGGGCAAATCTTCCCTTGCCTTCGACGTCGTCTTTGCCGAGGGACAAAGAAGGTTTCTCGAGTCCATGTCTTCTTATGCAAGGCAATTCGTGGAACAATTGGGCAAGCCAGACGTCGACCAGATGCGAGGGATTCGACCAACCGTAGCGGTTGCCCAAAGAGTTACGCGTGGCTCAAGAAAATCAACGGTTGGATCGATAACCGAAGTGGCGCAATACCTGAGGCTTCTCTATGCAAGAATCGGAGAACAGCGCAGTCCGATCAACGGAAAACCATTGGTGTCGTCCACCCCTCATCAAATCTCTCTTTCGCTTGCGAAACACCTTGATGATTTTGCGGGAGGGCGTTTGCTTTCTCCTTTGGTCTCCAACCGCAAGGGACATCACAAACCATTGATTAATTGGGCCAGAGATAGAGGTTTCAAGGAAGTTAGGTGCGATGGAGATTTTCTTTCCACGGAATCTTTTCCCGGATTGGATCGCCACCGATCCCACGACGTCGAAGTTGTAATGGAGACTTGGTCCAGGCAACCGCTCAAATCGGCCCTCCTCGAACAGATTTTCCGCGCCTTGGAAATCGGCAACGGACGCTGCCTTGCTCTCTCATCCAAGGGTAAGGAGTTTTGGTTTTCCACCCGCAAAGTGGATCCGACCACTGGAGAGGCATACCCGGATTTGGAACCTGCCCTGCTTTCCTGGAATTCCCCAAGGGGTTGGTGTTCCTTTTGTCGTGGATACGGGAGGATTTTCGATTGGATGAAAGACGACCTGCCCGCTTCCGGCGATTGGTGGAACCTGCAAGACGGCGACGTTTGTCCATCGTGCAAGGGGCAAAGGCTGGCGGAGGTCGGCAGAAACGTATACTTGAACTCCAAAGATTCACCCTGCCTGTCTCTACCCGAACTGCTCTCTCTTTCATCTGTAGAAGTGATTCGTTTTCTTAGAAGCATTCAGGTGACCAAGGCGCAGCGTCCGATAGTCGAGATTATCCTGCCCGAAGTTCTGGAGCGCTTGAGTTTCATGGGGGAAGTAGGTCTCGATTACCTATCATTGGACCGTGAGACCTCCTCCTTGTCGGGCGGAGAATCGCAACGCATTCGACTGGCCGGACAGCTCGGCTCCAACCTTTCCGGGGTACTCTACGTTCTGGACGAACCATCGATCGGACTGCATGCATCCGACAACCAGAAGTTGATCAATGCCTTGCGTCGCTTGCAATCTAACGGAAATTCCCTTTTGGTGGTGGAGCATGATCACGATACCATTTCGCAAGCGGATTGCATTATCGAAATAGGCCCTCAAGCCGGAACCAAAGGGGGGCGGGTGGTCGCAGCGGGAAAGCCTGGCGTGATCTCCAAGAAGGCTCGATGCAGCACTGGGAAATACCTCAAGAGTGGCATTTTGCATCCGATTCGAGAATCTTGGCGAGCTTTGCCGAACAAAAAGCATTCTTACGAGGGATTCTTATGCCTGTCCAAAGTCCGGTTTCGTAATCTTCGCAACCTCAGGCTGCGAATTCCGTTTAGTCGTCTGGTAGTTTGTTGCGGGGTTTCGGGATCGGGAAAGTCAAGTTTGGTTCGTGGGGCTCTTTTTCAAGCAGTCAAGCAAGCTATTCGTGACAACGCCCCTTTTGTCAAGACCGCCCGATGCGAATTGAGAAACGGCGACGGCTTTGCCAAGGCAATAGAGGTAAGTCAAAGTCCCATCGGAAAGACCCCTCGCTCAACTCCTGCCACTTACCTGGGTGTCTGGACTCGAATCAGGGAATTGATATCCAGCCTGCCTGAAGCAAAGGCCAGAGGTCTTTCTCCCAGTGATTTTTCCTTTAACGTCAAAGGCGGGAGGTGCGAAAATTGCAAGGGTGCAGGCCGCATAAAAGTGGAAATGAATTTTTTGCCCGACTCCTTTGTTTCATGCGAAGAGTGTGGAGGAAAGCGATACCAAGAGAGAATTCTCGAATTGAAATGGCGCGGAAAAAACATAGCGGAAATCTTGGATCTAACCTTCGAAGAAGCTGAAAGGTTCTTCTCCTTTGACAAGGCCTTGCAAGCGACCTTTGAATTGATGAATGAAACGGGCCTGAGCTACGTACGCTTGGGTCAGCTTTCGCCTTCACTGTCAGGAGGAGAGGCCCAAAGGCTGAAACTTGCCTCCGAACTTGCGGTCGGCATCGATTCCCGCCTCAGTTCCGGGCAATCCTCAAAAAAGAACTTCTACGTTTTGGAGGAGCCAACCATCGGCTTGCATGCGGAGGATTGCCTGCGCTTGCTCAAACTCCTGCATCGTTTGGTTGACGAGGGGCACACCGTCTTGGTCATAGAGCACGATCTTGAACTGATTGCGGAAGCCGATCACTTGATCGAGTTGGGTCCAAGGGGGGGCAAGGATGGCGGGCTCCTATTGCATCAAGGTAGCGTTCTCGAGTTATTGAATCGGGCAAATACCCCTACATCCAAGTTCCTGCGCAGAAAAATCAAGTTCAGATGAGAAGGATTCTTGCCCTCATCGAAGAATTCGGACGAAGGTTTTCTTTCCTGCTCTCAAGGTATGACTACCGGCTGGAAGTTCATTCATCAGCATTCCCGGATCGGATACCTTGGCGTCATTGAGCTTTATGGCCCCTTGGGAGATCAGTCTTCGCACTTGTCCCTTGGATTCGAACAGTTTTGATTCGGCAAGCGCCTCAAGCAGGGTAGGATTGTCCGACGAAAGATCGGCGACGATGATTTCGGGCATCTCCGATGGAGCGCTTCCCTTGGAAAAGACCATGGAAAATTCCTTTTTTTCCTCAAGGGCTTTTTCTGTTCCATAAAAAACCGCCGTCAATTCGCTCGCCAATTGCATCTTGCAATCCTTTGGGTGCATGAGCTCAAGGGCTTTTATTTCAGATGAATCCTTGAGCAACAGCAATCGATAATAGTCCCACATCACTTCGTCGGAAATGGACATCGTCTTGCCAAAGATATCCTTTGGAGAATCGTTGAAGGCAATGTAGTTGTCATAGCTTTTGGACATTTTTCTGGAGCCATCCAACCCGACCAATAAAGGCAGGGTAATAACCGCTTGCGGCTCCGCCCCTTTTTCTTTTTGCAGGCTTCTTCCGACAAGCATGTTGAAGAGCTGATCATTGCCTCCCAATTCGACGTCGGATTCAAGAACGATGGAGTCGTATCCTTGAATCAAAGGGTACATGAATTCGACCATGGAAATGGGTCGATTCGACTGGTAGCGCTTCTCAAAGTCATCTCTTTCCAGCATTCTTGCCACAGTCATGCTGCGAGTGAGAACCAATGCATCTGCGAAACTCATCTTTCCAAACCATTCGCTGTTTCTGCGAACCGTCGTCTTCTTCTCGTCAAGCACTCGAAAGGCTTGTTCAAGGTAGGTTGCGGCATTACGCTCGACTTCCTCCTCGGACAGCTCTGGTCTGAGTTCGGACCTTCCACTCGGATCACCTATTCTGGCGGTGTAATCTCCGATCAAAAGGATGGCTTCATGCCCGGCATCCTGAAATTGCCTGAGCTTGTTGAACACCACCAAGTGTCCGAAAGTCAGGTCGGGCCGGGTCGGGTCAACCCCGAACTTGACCCTCAGCTTTCTTCCCGCCTCAAGTCTTTCGAGCAATTCATCCCGCCCGATCACCACTTCAGTATTTTGCAACAACTTCTTAACGCTCATGCTTCTTAAATCCTTATAGTTTACCTTGGCTTGAACATCGAGCGAAGAATGTCACGTCTTCGACCGTGTCATCATGATTCAAGCTTGCAAGAACCATGCAGAACATTAGCAATTTATTTATCCACCGTTTAACCCCAAGCAAGGAGATTCCAATGACCCTAGAAATTGGCGCGACTGCCCCAAACTTCACCCTTAAATCCAAAACCCCCGACGGTTTGAAGGACGTCACTTTAAGCGACCATCACGGTTCTTCCAGCGTGGTTCTGCTGTTTTTTCCCTTTGCCTTCACCAGTGTCTGCATGGCCGAAGCATGCTCCGTGCGTGATGACCTTTCCACCTACGAAAGCTTGAACGCCCAAGTGTACGGCATTAGTGTCGACAGCCCCTTTGCCCAGGAGGCGATGTCCCAGAAGGAAGGATTGAATTTCGACCTGCTCAGCGATTTCAACAAAGAGGTTTCCACCGCGTATGGAGTGCTGTACGATGAATTCATCGGCTTTAACGGTGTTTCCAAGAGATCCGCCTTCGTCGTTTCAAAAGAAGGAAAAATCGCCTATTCATGGTCCTCGGAGGATCCTAAGCAATTGCCGGACTTTGCCGAAATCAAGGCTTGCCTGTAGGTGTTCAGGCGCCACGTTTCGCCCCCATTTCTCAAACCTCGCTTGAAATCAGGCCAAACTTGGACGCAAACTACAAGGTTCACGTCACTCCGGATCGAGCGGTCATAAAGGTTTTCGGCAAGGCTTCCTATCTCAACGCCGAACCCTTGCGTTCATTCTTTCAGGAACTAGAGCATGACGGTCAGAAAAGGTTCGTCTTCGATTTTCAAGAATGTTCCAGCATGGACAGCACTTTTTTGGGAATCTTGGTAAGCGTTACCCTAAAATTACGCAAGAATGCGGAAGGCGGCAGTGTCGTATTGCTAAACCTTAGAGGAAGGAACTTGGAAACCGTTTGCAACTTGGGCATTCATCAAATTGCGGAAATCAATTCAGATGAGATCAAGGACCCCGCTCACCTTGAAAATCTTTTGTCGAATGCTGACCGTTCTTCGGTCAACTCCCAAACGATTTACGCTGCCCACAAAGCTTTGATGAGCCTGAATGAAAAAAACCTCAAGGTCTTTTCCGACGTCGTCAGCTACTTGGAGCAAAAGAGCGACGACTAGTTATCTTCTCGGATGCAATTTTTCCTTTGTTTTTTCTCGGGGTTGGCGACGGGGTTGCTGGTTCTTGCATATTACGCCAGAAAATGGGCAAAGAATTACACGCGATTGAACGAACAAAGGAATGAAATTGCTCAGGAAAAGAAAATCGCCATCGAATTCATGCATAACTTGGCCGAAGCAATCGGGGAAGGAGTGGAGAGAAAGGTTCTTTACCAACGCATCGTGCATACAGCTATCGTGACGACGGGGGCGATGAGCGCATGCATTTACGAGAAACTACCGAATGGCAGGCTGAAGGGAGTCGCCGTGGAAGGGCTTTTTCCCCCACAAAGGCACCTTAGGTCTCAAGCGGAAGATGACAACGCTCCTCGGGCGCGATTCATTGAAAAAGTTCTCAATACCGAAACCCTAGAAGTCGGTGAAGGAATCATTGGAGAAGTTGCTCACAATGGAAAACCCGTTTTCGTTCCCAATGCTCTCGATGACCCGCGAGTTCCCAAGCATTCCGATCCTTCGCTAGTCGTTCGGTCCATTGTTTATTCCCCCCTGGCTCATGACGATCAGGTTGTTGGCGTTCTGGCAGTAGCCAATCCCTCGAACGGCCTCTCTTTTACGGAAACGGATTTTTCGATGATCAATTCACTTGGAGAACAAGCGGCATTGGCCATTAAGAATTCGGATGCCATGAATCTAAGGTTTGAAAAAACCAGGATGGATGCTGATCTTCAGCTTGCGCATGACGTGCAGGAACTTTTTCTCACTCGGGTTTTTCCACCTTCGAAAGAACTCGACATAGAGGCCAAATACGTGCCGTCCGCTCAAGTTGGGGGCGACTTCTATGACTTTTACAAGCTCTCTTCGAAAAAGTACTGTTTTTGCGTATCGGACGTATCGGGCAAAGGAGTCCCCGCATCCTTGCTAATGGCTCTTTGTCAAACCCATCTAAAGCATTTTGTGAGTAAAAACAGCTCGCCTTCGGAAGTCTTGAAGCTTCTTAACGAGGAACTCTTTCCACGCATTCGCAAGGATATGTTCATTACGCTTTTTCTTGCCGTATTGGATACGGCTGCCAACAAGATTCTCTACTCGAGAGCAGGACATGAACCCGCTTTATTGGTTAAAAAAAGGGAAGGGGAAGAGTCGGGCTCTGGCCGGATGGTTCAGGAATTGCGTGGCAATGGAATGGCTCTTGGGATGGTCGAGCCCGACTTGTTTTCTGATTTGATTCAAGATGAAGAAGCCGCTTTTGAGCCTGGCGACTTGCTTTGTCTGTTTACCGACGGCGTTACGGAGGCCACGAACCAAGAAGCGGAGGAGTTTGGATTGACGCGCCTCAAGGGCAAACTCATTGATTATGCCGAGCTCGATGCCAGGAGCATCAATAGAAAACTGGTCGAGGATTTAAATAAATTCAGCTCGCAAAAGAGTGACCGAGACGACCTGACTTTGCTGACGATCAAACGCGTCTAATCCTCGATCATAAGATTCTTTTCTCGTCATAATCGATTACGTCGGCAAAACTGCGCAAGTCTTCGCGGGTATCTGCGCCCAAACCCTTTTTTATTTCCTCCAGTTTCTCTTGAGCCATATCCGTCATGCCGATTTGAACGACGCGACGATTCCACTCGTGCGCCCGCAGGTCCTCGGGAAGAATTTTTGAGAGTCGTTGGTTCAATTCCTCCTCGCTTTTCGCTTCCTTTACACAGTCGATTACTTGTTGCGGTTCGATCCGGAGGTGCAAACAAAGAAAGCCATCAAATCCTTTGGTAAAATTTCGCTGGTAACTTGGAGGCAGGGTTCCTGCAAGATGCTTTCGGATTTTTGCAAGAAAACGGGGGAGGTGCAAAAGGCCGGTTTGATGAGCTTCGTAAGGGGAGGGGAGGTCGAGCAAGGTCGCTCCTGTGGGGCCATGTATGATTTGAGAGTCCAAGTTTGAAATAAAGTAAAAAAAAGTATCCAATCTTTGAACATCATTTTTTCTCTTGAATCAAAACAATCCCAAAAAAGTTTTTCGCAGGGTTTCAGCTTACTTGTGTCGGCATCCTCGTCTTTTTAGTCTAACTTTGATCCTCGCGTGTCTGGCAACTGCTTTGGCAGTTGCGATCCCTTCAATCATTCAGCGCGTTTTGGACAGGATCATCCAAGAGGGCTTGGCTGACGCAAAGGATTTCCTGCCTGGAATTGCCTTTATCGGTTTGCTTCTTTTGTGCAGGGAAGTCTTCAATTGTCTTCGCATACGAGTAAACAATTCCCTGGAACAAAAAGTCATATTCGAGCTTCGTGGCGATCTCCACGAAAAACTTCTCAATCTGCCTGTTGGTTTCTTCGATAGAAGAAAAAGCGGCGACGTTTCCTCAAGAGTATTGGAAGACGTTCAAAACGTCGAGCGCGCCATTCTCGACGGCACCGAGCAAGGCATCGTTGCCTTGTTAAGCCTGGTCGGGGTTTCGGTCATGATGTTCTATCAGGATCCTCGATTGGCATGGGTGGTGTTGCTTCCACTTCCCATTCTTGGGCTCATGGCCTTCAACTATGCTCGTGTCTCAAAAAGAAATTGGCGGGAAGTGCGGGATGCTTCGGGCGAACTCAACTCATTGCTCATTGAGGACATTCAGGGAAATCGCCTGATTCATTCCTTTGCCCTTGTCGATCGTGAGAAGAATCGTTTTGCAGACCTGGCCGGCAAGGTCAAAAAGGCATCGCTAAAGGCGATGTACAGGTGGTCCATCCAAGGTCCGTTGGCCTCCTTGACGGCTTCAACCGGCAAATTGGCTATGATTGCTCTTGGCGCTTACCTTCTGGCAACGGACAAAGGATTTTCAACAGGCCAATTTCTAGCCTTTGTTCTCTATGCCGATATGTTCTATACTCCGATTCAGCAACTAGTCGGAATCAATAATCTCATTGCCGCAGGCAAAGCATCCGGGGAGAGAGTTTTTGAAATTCTCGACTCTCCGCTTGAAGTTCTCGAGCCTCAGCTAAAGGTTTCATTTCCAAGTGATTCTCATGATATAACCTTCCAAAAGGTAAGCTTTTCCTATGCGGAAAGAAGTCCCGTAGTTTCCGAACTTTCCTTTGAGTTGCCCCATGGATCCACCACCGCCCTCGTTGGCCCGACCGGTTCGGGGAAAAGTACGATAGCGAATTTATTGCAAAGGTATTATGACGTGGAAAAGGGATTCATCACAATAGGCGGAAAGCCCCTTGACCAATTTTCACTAGTGGAACTGAGAACGAACATAAGCATGGTTTCACAAGATCCTTTTCTGTTCGATGCCTCCGTACGCGACAACCTTCTCCTTGCCAAGGCTGGTTGCACCGATATGGATCTGCAAAACGCTCTGCAGGCGGCCCAAGCATGGGAATTCGTCAAACGATTGCCATTGGGCATGGACACTCTGATCGGAGAAAGAGGGGTGAGGTTAAGCATGGGAGAGAAGCAGCGCATCACCTTGGCGAGAGCGATGCTGAAGTCGTCACCCATACTTATTTTGGATGAGGCTACTTCGAGTGTGGACGTTGAGACGGAAAGAGACATTCAACAAGCGATTCATCGTTTGATCAAAGATCGTACGACTATCATCATCGCGCATCGCTTGAGCACCATTAGAGAAGCCGATCAGATTATCTTTCTGGAAAAAGGTCAGATCGTGGAAAGCGGATCGCATCTACAATTGACCATGAGGGGGGGAGCCTATGCGAATTTTTGCAATTTGCAGGAAAACCTCGTCTGAAGCAGACAATACGAGTGGAATCAACCGTTCGAGCGAGAGCTGTGCACGAGGACCCTGAGTGTTAAGAAAAGGACGTAAGGAAAATGCAGAAACGCCAAACTGCGCACCATAATCAAACTGATTTCTCCCAGTGGGCCATAAACGATTTCTTCGGCCCAAACCCTGAGGGACGTGCTCAGAAAGAACTCGAGCCCCAGCGCCAACCCCAAGTAATA
This sequence comes from Opitutales bacterium, assembly GCA_038105525.1. Taxonomy (GTDB): domain Bacteria; phylum Verrucomicrobiota; class Verrucomicrobiia; order Opitutales; family Seribacteraceae; genus Chordibacter. Next base: position 105,127 of record JAYOCQ010000001.1, read on the forward strand.
AACCAGCAAAGGCCAAACCGTAAAGCCAACGGAAACAAAAAGAAGGGCAAACCAGAGTTCCTTGGACCAATTCATAATTATGTAGAGACGACCTTACCTTGAATCTGGTGAGAGATGGCAAGCAAATTTAGTCGAAACTTTCGCCTTGGAATAGGTTTGCTTCACGGTTGAGCTTGTTCTTTTCTTGTTGTTTTGCATGAACGAGACCGATCAAGAGGTTATTTCCATATTCAAAGACACAAAAGCGTTGCTAAAGGGGCACTTTATTTTGCGCTCGGGCCTCAGGAGCGAGTATTTCTTTCAGTGCGCTCAAGTTTGCCAATATTTGGATAAGGTTGGCAGACTGGCAGAGTTGCTTATTCGTAAAATCGGCATCGACTCCGTCGATCTAGTTGTTGCCCCTGCCATGGGTGGACTGGTCCTTGGACAGGAGGTGGCTCGCCAGCTTGGTTCGCGATTCATTTTTTTGGAAAAAGTCGATGACCAGCTTGCTTTGAGAAGAAATTTCAAAATCAAACCTAAGGATAGAGTTCTGCTGGTTGAAGACGTTGTTACAAGAGGTGGGCGCGTCCGCGAAGCAATTGCTATAATCAGTTCCTTTCCCTGTGATTTTGCAGGGGTTGCAAGCCTGGTCGACAGAAGCGCTGAACCAATGGATTTCGGGGTTCCTTTTGCTTCACTTTTGCGAATGGATTTTCCTACTTATTCCGAAGATGAGTTACCGGAGAGCCTGCGAGCGATTCCGCCGTGCAAACCAGGCAGTTGATACGGGCGTCCATCGCAAAAATGAATGCCTTCAGGGTATGCGATAGGCAATGAACCTGTATTTTCCTCTGTACCAAACGTAAAAACGATTGATTCCGGAATTCAGGCTCTTCGAGACGTCCGTCTTCGTTTGGATTTGAATTCCATTGATTTCCGCGATTACGACTCCCTGCTTGAAGGTTTCGGATTGTCCGGTGGATTCAAACACGACGACACCTCGAACCAATTCAGGTATACCGAACCTCTTTCTAGTAACAGAATCAAGCTCTCTTAGTTTGATTCCCGGAATTGGAGTAATTCCATCCGAAACCGCTCCAAGTACGACGCTTAAGGTTTTTTCCTCTCCATTTCTAAGAACCAGAATGGGAAGCTCTGTACCGGGCAGGGATTGTGAAATGGCAACACGAGCTTGATTGACGGAGGAAATCGTTTCCTCACCAACCATTAAGATCCGATCGTCTTCAAGAAGTCCGGCCAAGTCGGCGGCGCTGCCTCCGGCCACGCTTTTAACCACAACTGCCTGGGAATCCTCGTCCAGCTCCAGAAAAACTCCGAGAAAACCTCTGCGAATTCTTCCTTCTTCCAGATAATCAACCAACGCGCGACGTACCATATTCGAGGGAATCGCCAGTCCAATGCCGATATTTGCCCCTGTCTGTGAAATGATGGCTGTATTGATTCCTATCAGTCTCCCCTTGGCATCAAGCAAAGCGCCTCCCGAATTCCCTTGGTTTATCGAAGCATCTGTTTGAATGAAATTCTCATAAGCTCCATCTTCACGCAAGATTCCGAGCTCGGATCTTCTAGTCGCGGAAACAATGCCCATTGTAACCGTCATCCCAATTCCCAAGGGATTGCCCACCGCGAAAACGACGTCACCAACCTGTAATAAATCGCTGTTCGCCATGGTAGCGAAAGGCAATTCTTCTTTTGACTCAATCTTGAGAACGGCGATATCCGTAGAATGATCAAATCCAATCACTCGAGCGGGAAATTCGGTTCCTTCACCCATTCGAACCAGCACTTCTTCTGCCGACTTACCGGTAAGTGGATCGGTAATGACGTGGGCGTTCGTAACAACATGGCCCTGAGGAGATACGATTACTCCTGAACCAAATCCCGTGGGCACTTTTTCTTCTTCTACAAAAGGTTGCGAATGCTTCTTTTGCGGCAGTCCATAGTACTTTCGAAGAAGGTTCTCAAGGGGATTGGGGGCGTTGGGGTAATACCTTCGAACAACTTGCTTCGTCGTAACTGCAACGACCGATGGCGTAACATCCCGCAAGGTGTTGGAATAGCTTTGTATGGGAGAATCGGCAGAACGATCGAGGTCCGCTTCATCGAACTGCAGCGGGAAATGCTCGGTCTCTGCGAGGCAAGGCAACAGCAGAAGAAGAAATCCGATGAATAGAGGGCGACGTTTCAATTAAGTGCGAAGGATTGGAACATTAATCCAAGCGTTTATCGAAGGAAGTTTTGTTTTACCAAATATGCTTTATCCGTGTTCGTCAGAATCCTTTTACTTCAAAAAGACTGGAAATGCTCTTATCGGTATGTGTTCGAAGAATGGCTTCCCCCAACAAGGGAGCCACGGATAATTGAGTTACAGGAAGATCATCAAAAGGCAAGTTGACGGAATTTGTCGTTATTAATTCATCCAATTGCCCGGCTCTCAAGCGCTCCTTTCCGGTATCGTTCAGCACGCAATGACTTATGACGGCAGAAACCTTCTTTGCCCCCCGCTCCTTCAATAACTTGGCTGCCGCCGTTAGGGTTCCAGCGGTTTCGGTCATGTCATCGACAATCAAAATTTCACGCCCTTCCACCTCTCCCACTAAATTGGTTGCTTCGACCGTAGTGGCCCCGGTTCGTCTTTTGGCTACGAATCCAAGAGGGCATCCAAGCACTTCTGCATATGCGTTAGCCATTTTCATGCCCCCCACGTCAGGAGTGAAAATCGTCATGTTTTCGGTGTTTCTGTTTCTAAGATATTCGAAAAAGACAGGTGAGGCATAAAGGTGATCAACCGGTATATCAAAGAATCCCTGTATTTGCTGGGCGTGCAGGTCCATCGTCAAAACGCGATTGGCGCCAGCCGCAACCAAGAGGTTTGCAATCAATTTTGAGGATATGGGAACCCGGGGCTGATCCTTGCGATCTTGTCTGGCGTAACCAAAGAACGGAATCACCACGGAGATGCGAGCGGCAGATGCTCGCCTGGCTGCGTCAACCATGATCAGAAGTTCCATGATATTATGATTGGCGGGACAGTTGGTGGATTGAACGAGGTAAACGTCCATCCCGCGAATATTTTCGTTGTACCGGACAAAGCTCTCACTATCAGGAAAGGAAGTTACGGTGGCATCACCGAGATCAATTTGCAAATAATTGCAAATTGCCTTGGCCAAGGGAAGGTTGGAGCTTCCGCTGAAGATCTTCAAGCTGTTACCGTTATGCATGTGTTTCTATTCACTAAGGTTTTCGACCGATAAATTTCTAAAAAGTTCCGGCAGTCTCCTTTGCAGCACGGAGATTCTTTGTGACAACTGAATTGGCAGCGCAGGGTTGCCTTTGAGAAAGGCCCCCGGTTCGACGTCCTTGGTGATCCCGGCTTGTCCGGCGATTTTTGCGCCTTTGCCCACCCTCAAATGTCCGGCAAAGCCAGCTTGGCCGCCCACCAAAACATCGTCTTCCATAATTACGCTTCCGCTGATTCCGACTTGTGCGACGATCAGGCAGCGCTTACCAATCCTTACGTTGTGTCCGATCTGCACCAAGTTGTCGATTTTCGTCCCCTGTCCAATAACTGTGTTTTCGAACCGGGCTCGATCAATGCAAGTATTGGCCCCAATTTCAACGTCATCCTCAATGGTGACGATCCCCAGATGGGGGATCTTCTGGTGTCCGGTTTCACTTTGTTCAAATCCATAACCTTCCGAGCCGACAACCACTCCGGCATTCAAAACGACCCGACTTCCTATTTCGCATCGAGTCAGCAGTTTCACCCCGTGGTGCAAACGGCTACCCTTGCCAATGCGTGTATCGCTTCCAACGTGACAATGCGTTCCGATGACGCAATCTGCTTCAATCTTGGCGTTCTTCCCAATAAAACTAAACGCTCCGACACTCGAGTTTTCATCGATTTCAGCCCCTTCTTCCACAACCGCAGAGGCATGAATGCCCGGCTTCTGTGAGGGAAAGAGCTTCTTCTCCATTAAAGAACAAACTCGGGCCAAGCCTTGAGAAGGATTCTTCATGCGAATGAAAATCTGATTCACCCTTGGGTTGCCGTCAAAATCGTGAGGAAGCATGAGTACACTAGCCCTCGAATTCCTGACTTGACCCCTGTATTTCCGATTGCCCAAGAAGGAAAGTTCCCCCTCCTTTGCGTCGTTAAGGTTGGAAATGCCGCTTAAGCTAGAAAGGTTGCAGTTCCCGGAAAATCGAGCATCAGGGAACAATTCCCTGAGTTCACCAATCTCGAGACTTAAACTCACTTGCAGAGAGGCGAAAAAAATCTAAAGGCCTTGGGAGACTACTGATCGGCATTTAGGGTAACGATTACTTCTCTAGTGTAATCCAAGCTTTCGGAAACGAAAAAGACGTTTCTTCTGCTTTCGGACTTATCGATTACCAAATCCAGGCCCTTGGCGGATGCGACTTTCTTAATAGCCGTACGGATATCATCCAGGGTTTCGTCCACTAAGTTTTTTTCCCGTTGCATAATTGTGGCGTTGGCCCGTTTTTCGTAGGCCAACATGTCTTCCCGCTTCTCATTGGCCAAGGTGAGCTTTTCCTTGAATTCTTCTTCGAGGTCAGGGTTGACTATTTTGGGGTTTTTCACTTTTTCCTGAAGCGCCTTTAATTCGTTGCCGATTTTAATCCATTCGTCTCGAAAGATTTCCATTTCCTCGACCGCCACTTTCTTGGACATTTGCAAACGCTCACGAGCATCCTTGACTTTGCCGTATTCGTTGAAGACCGCTTCCACGTCCACGACGCCCACTTTGAGGGCAAACAAAGACGAGCTGTACATTGTCAGAAGGATTGAAAACAGTAAAATCTTTCGTTTCATGGAAGAGAATTATTGAAGGTGGAAAATGCCTTTGGCAAGATCGTTTAAAAACGAGTTCCTCCGGAAAAATGAAACTGCGTGGAGGCTCCGCTTCGACTGGGGTCGGAAAGGGGAAAGCCAAGGTCCAGCCTCAAAGGCATTCCCATCACCATGATACGAAGCCCAAAGCCCCAATTGTCGTGCCACCCTTCCTCGCCTTTGCCCGGAGAAAACTTGAAGTCACCTTTGCGCAAATAGCCCGCATCATAGAAAGCGGCCAAACGAAGCGGGTCGGCCACTTTGAAAGTATATTCCAAACTGCCGGAAGTAAAGGACTTGCCGCCAATGGGCTCTCCCAAAACGTTCGGACCGATCGCCCGATAATCCCAACCGCGCAAGTTATACGGACCACCAAGAAAGAACTTTTCGAAAAAAGGCACGTTTGCGTCTTCACCGTCAAACTTGCCCAATGTGCCGGTTCGCCCGGAAATGGACAACACTTGTTCCATCGCGTCAAATGTGTTGAAGAATTGTACCCCTTGCAGTTCGAACCTCCCATAGTCTGCATCTCCCCCGAACACGCCTCCTGCAAACTCCTTCTTGAAGGTTACCACACTACCATCCTTGGGAAACAAAATCTCCTTTCTCGTGTCTCTGCTTAAAGTAAGACCGACTTTGGAAACGGTTCTTTTAATCTCGTTTGCATTTACGTTATACGAAAGATCGTCGCGTATCCAGATGGTTTCATCAGAAATCGCAATATCTTCGATTAGAACGTCTTCGAAGCTGTAAAACAATCGCCCTTCGACCAATTCAAAAATCCTTTTGCGGAAATATACCTCAAATCCAGCACGAAGTTCATCATAGTAGGAACTTTGATAATCCGACTTTTCACGAAACAACTCAAATCCTGCGGCCAGTCTGCGATTCAAAAACCAAGGTTCCTCGAATGCGATTCGCGCCTCGTTGCTGCGGGAACCAAGTTTGAGCCGCAAGCGAAACTTTTGACCGGCTCCTTGAAAAAGATCAGGCGAGCGCCATCTCATGAGGTCAAAATTTCCCTGCCTGATCTCGGCATACATCATTACTTTTTCCAAGGTGCTGAAACCCATGCCGAAAGACACGTGCCCGGTCGTTTTCTCTGTAACTTCGACTACCAAATCACGCCTAGGCGAACCAGTGTAAGATTTCAGCGTAGGCTCGTCGCTTATTTCCACTTTTTCAAAAAAATTGGTGTTTTGCAGCCTGGACTGGCTCGTTTCCATTTTCGTCAGGTCAAAATCGTCTCCTGGGGCCAACACCAATTCTCGAAGCAGAACCACCGATTTTGTTTTCTCGTTGCCGAGAATTCGGATCGAATTGACTTTAAATGGCTTTCCTTCGTCAATGGCAAAAGTTAAGTCTATGCGATTGTTGTCAGGTTTTGATTCACGAACAACCTCTACCACTGCATCCAAGTATCCTTGGTCTCCGTACATTCTTTTGATGCGGTTTTTCTCCTTATTCAAAAGACTGGGAGAGTAGGGCTTTCCCTTGAAAATCATCGTCCCCTCCAGAAGTTCCCCAGTAGTGAATAACACGGTGGGTTTGATCTTTATCTCACCGAACTGAAAACGTCCGCCTTCCGAAACACGAATGGAAAGAATACCACTGGAGGCAAAGTCCCGGGTATTTTCCTCTACCTCAACGTCAAGAAACCCTTGGTTTTGATACATCGCCCTGATTGCCTCAAAGTCCTCCGCCAAAACGCGTGGTCGGTACTTGGAGCGTTTGGACCAGAAGCGCCAAAACCGCCAGGGCGCCGTTTCCATTTCATCGAGAAGTTTAACGTTGGCAAGATGGTGATTTCCTGAAAACAGAATTTTTCTGATTTTTTGAGGCTGGTTTTCAATTATTTCAAACTGAAGGGTTTGCATTGAAGCGTCATTGGGGTCGTCAATGATTTCGTAAGTTACCTTGGAATCCCAAAACCCTTTTTCGTAATACAAATCTTGCAAACTGGAAACGTCGGCTACAACGGACGATTTGTCCAAGATTTCACCTTTCTTGGATTTTATTGCGTTAAGTAACTTCTTCTCGGAAATTTTGAAATTTCCATTGAAGTCAATCTCTCCAATTCTGTATCTTGGAAAGACCTTCAATATGAGAATGACTTCATCCTCGCTTTGCTCCACGAAAGCTAGCGCATTGGAGAAAAGCCCGGTATCCATTAAATTTTTGATCGAACGATTTACGGCATTGGCGGAATATTTTCCCCCTTCCTCGACTTGAAGATTTTGCGAAACGTAGGATTCGGAGACCACTAATCCGGGCCTTGAAACTTCAATGATGATGTCTTGAATCCTTTTACCTTCGGGAGAGCCGAGCAAAGGAGGGAAAAAAGAGGCGCCGACGACAAGAAAAACCCAAATTAAATGACCGGCATTCATTATAAATCAATTGAGGCGATGCTCCTCCTGCATGCTTTCAAAGCGAGTGAACTTTCTTCTGAATGCAAGGTTAATTTTGCCCGTGGGGCCGTTACGCTGCTTGGCGAGTATTAAAACTATATGCTCAAAATCTTCCTGCACTTCGTCTCGATGATCATCGACGTCCGTTTCTCGGACGTCTTCTCCCTTCCGCTGTTTTCCCAAGAGCATGACTACGTCAGCATCTTGCTCGATGGAACCGGACTCTCTCAAGTCCGAGAGTCTTGGATCCCTTCTTTCCTTTTCTGAATCACGATTCAACTGGCTCAGCACGATGACCGGAACGTTTAATTCCTTTGCCATGGATTTAAGGCCGCGAGAAATTTCCGCAATTTGATTCTCTCTTGATGGTACTCGCGAGTCTACGGAGATTAGTTGAAGATAATCGACGACAACCAAGTCGAGTTTGTTACGCATTTTCAACCTCCTTGCCTTGGCTCTGATTTGATTGATCGTAAGGCCGGACGTGTCGTCAACCCAAAGAGAGGCTGATTGAAACTCCTTGCTGGTTTGGTGCAGCTTTTCAGCTTGATTGCGATGCACAAACCCCTTTCTGAGGTCATTCATATTGACGCGGGCACGACCACAGATCAAACGCATGGCAAGAGACGTCGCACTCATTTCCAAACTGAAAACCAAGGCTTGCTTGGGGTTTTCTCGATACTTTGGAGAGAAAGCGACGTTTTCGACGATGTTCATCGCCAAACTGGTTTTACCAACGGATGGACGCGCTGCCAATACCACCATCTCCCCGGGTTTGAAGCCGTTCGTAAGGGCATCCAAATCCGCATATCCAGAAAGCACTCCATCCAACTCCTCCCGAGACAACATCCGCTGAATTTGCTCCATTGCATGCTTGATGGGCTCGGCAAAAGGAATCGAGGCTCTCAAATTTTGTTCGTCACCCAAGGAGCAAACCTTTTGCTCGAAATTGGCCAAAAAATGCTCCACGTCATGGGGTTGCCTGTTTGCCGAATCGATTACCTCCAAAGCAGTGTAAATACACTTTCTGAGAAGGGCTTTCTGTTTGACGATATCTAGCCAAAAGGAAGCATGGGCCGTCGTGTCAATCCGGGCGGTCAAAGAAGTAATCGTCTCATTGCCTCCAGCTTGTTCCAAAGTGCCGTTGTTTTTAAGTTTCTCGACCAATACAATCTCATCGGGTTCCACGGTATCGCGATGCAACTCCAACAGGGCGTCATAAATGAGTTGGTGCCTGGAGAAATAGAAGTCTTCCGAACGAAGCCCTCGTTCGATGCAGGTTGCCATGACTTCTCCCGACGCGTCGACGATGCAGGATGCGAGAATTCCTTGCTCGGCATCCTGATTGCTGGGAAGCGATTGGCCTTCGATCTTATCCATGGACGGCTCAAAGGACTTGCCCTTGTCCGACCTGACGCTAACAGTGCTGAGTTGACTCACAAGAAAGATATGACCGCTTGGCGTTTCTTGTGGAGTTCAATCGATCAAATATCTTGTTCAATGGGATTTTCGGAGAGAACCTCTACCTTCAATTCCGCCGATACGTCCTTGAGCAAATCTATGCGAACGGCAATTGGTCCAAGCGTTTTGATGGGCGAAAAGTTGTGAAAGTGTCTCTTGTCCAAGCGAAAGCCCTTTGCCTCGAGTTGATCGATGATTTGCTGAACGGTGACGGAACCGAACAGTTTTCCTCCGGAACCAGTCTTAACTGCAATGGCCAAATTCAGCGATTCCAGTTTCCCGGCAATTTCCTGGGCATCCCTCAATTCATCGGCTTCTCTGGCCGCTCTGGCTATTTTCAGCGCATCCAAACGCTTTTTATTCGCCAGACTTAATGGTACCGCTTTTTTTTGAGGAAAGAGATAATTTCTAGCGTAACCAGGACGAACTTTGATTATGTCACCTTCGGAACCAAGGTTGTCCATCCTTTCCAAGAGAAGAATTTCTGTATGAGCCATGAGATTTTACTGAGGTTGAATGATTTTTAGAATGGCACGTCTTCGTCCAAGTCCAAGCCTGATGATGAAGAAGGATTATGATCGGTTTGCGTCTGTGTCTCATCAACGGATTCCTTGAAATTGGATTCGCCGGAACCTGAGGGCGATTCCTGACGAGCTCCGTCCACAAATTCAAAATTATCGAGAACGACTCGAAGGGCGCTTCTTTTCTCGCCTTCCTTGCTTTCCCATTGATCAAGTTTGAGCCTTCCTTCGATGAACATGGGTTTGCCTTTGCTGAAGTACTTGCCGATCGCTTCCGCCCGCGGCCCAAAGCACTCGACGTCTACGAAAGTCGTTTCTTCCCTTCGGTTGCCTTCGGCATCTTTGTAGTTGCGATTAAGAGCGAGGCCGAAATTGCAAACGGGGCGACCGCTAGAAAGCAGTCGAACTTCCGGATCCCGAGTCAGGTTTCCGATAAGCAATACTTTATTGAGAGATGGCATGTAAGTAAGAATTAGTTGCGCTCGATCAGAATTCTATCAACCTTTTTCTCAAGACGACACTTCTCCTTGATCAGATCCGGCGATCGTGGTGAACCGGTAATTTCAAATTGCATGAAGCTTGCCGACTTGAAATTGTTGGATGGCGGATATGCAAGGTCATGTTGACCAAGTTCCTTGACCTTATCGACTTGAGCCTCCGATGCGGAGACGATTTCGGTGATCTTGGCAATCAATTCGTTCGATGCTCCATCTTTTCCGCGAGGATCCACGACCACGGTTGCTGTATAATTTCGAGTATTCATAGTGCAGGAATAAGAGGTGATTGAGGTTTGCGGTTTAACAAGTTCATGGCTTGGGACAATCCATCGTCAATGATTGTGTAAATTGCTTGGATTAGATAAGGAAACCAATGCGGGAGGTGAGATCGCTCAGCGACGGAAAACGGAGAAAGCACCCACTGAGATAAGGAAAGGTTCGTCGTGGGGCGACCGATTCCCAAACGCAATCGATTTGGAGAAGACCCCAAGTTGTTCATTACGCTTGAAACTCCGTTATGCCCGGCGCCACCTCGCCCCGAAGACAGTCTTTGATGTCCGAATTCCAGATCAACTTCATCATGCACAATCAGACAGTTGGCCAAATTGCATTCGCGTTCAGAGATGAATTTCTCGAGCTTGTGACCGTTGCAATTCATGAAATTCGTGGACTTGGCGAGCGTAACCAGGTGATTGCTCCTTGAAAATTCACAGCTCAAGAAAGGATGCTCGGAAAGCTTTTGAAAACGGAGACCGAGATTGATTGCCCACTGATCAACCAAACAAAAGCCCAAGTTGTGTCGCGTAAAATCATAATCTTTGCCGGGATTTCCGAGTCCGAGAACAAAATAATTCAATGAATGAAATTTTTTGGATCTATTCGGAGGAATCCGGAGCAGAGGACTCTTCCGAGGCGTCTTCATCTGCGCCGGAAAGTTCTTCTTCAGAATCAGCCGAGTCTGTGGCTGCCGATTCAGATGCATCGGCTCGGCCGCTGGCGCTACCAACGCAAGTAATGACGTTGGCATCTGAATCTCCGAGTATTTCGACGTCTTGAACGGGAGTAAGATCTTTGATCTGAAGGCTTTGACCAAGGCCCAGAGAAGAAACGTCCAATTCCAAGGACTTTGGCAGGTTGCTCGGGCGGCAACGAACCGTTACTTCACTGATGTGATTTTCCAAGATGCCTCCTTCCGTCCGGACTCCAGGAGCTTCGCCGACAAGCACGACGGGAACTTTGGTTTCAAGTTCTTGACCTCGGGCGACATGAATAAAATCAAGATGCAAAATGGAGTCTTTGACCTTGTTGACTTGAATCTCCTTGAGCAAAGCCAAGTGCTTTTCTCCAGCGTTTGATTCCAATTCGACCAATGAGATGGAACCTCCTGACGCCCGCATGACCGAGCGAAAGGTTCTGTCTTCGATTGAAAAATGCAACAGGTCTCCTTTGCCGTATAAAACGGCGGGAATCTGCCCCGCTGACCTCAATCGGCTTGAGCCTGCGCGACCATAGTCTTCTCGGTTGGAGATTTTAAAAGTGATATCGGTAATGTTCGACATGGTAGTGGTGGGTAGAAAAAAAGATAAAATGTGATAATTCATTCCGCAAGCTTGTGCAAGCATTATGCAAGCGACGAAGCGTGGAAGGCGGCATAGAGAAGCAGAGCGCTGGTATGGATGTAAATTGATTCGCGCCATGTTTCATTTGGCGAGAAATTTTATCTTCAGTCTAAGTGGATTTGCAAATACACTGCAAACAGAGCAAGACGTTCTACGTTTTGCCGCAGGTTTTCTTACTTGATTTAACCATCTGTCGAAGATTAAAATTAATCCCGTCGATGAAGATCGTAACTATCTTTGCTGGGATCTTGATAATCTTTTCGGATGCTCCTTGTTCATGTGATCATCCTATCTCATACGATCATTCCTGCTGTGACGTTTCTTCATCGCCAAACACCTGCAATTGCAACTGCCTTCTTACGGAGGGAGTCGATCGAAATTACGCTCTTTTCATCGAACGTAACCTTTGCTGCTCTTCTCCTCCTGGGAACGCATTGGATGCGCCTGCGGCCTTCGAGCGCCCTTCTCATTCCTCAAATTCGGAGGGCAATCTCGATTGGTCCCCCTTTAGCATAGGCCTGAGAACTCATCTCATCAAGAGAGTCATCCAAGTCTGATTCCACTGAAGCTTCTGCTGAAGCATTCTCGATCGCGCCCAATGAGCCTCGAGAAATTTTCTTGTTCGGAGGTTTGAATCTCCTGCAATTTTCTTGGATTTCTACCATGCAAATAATCTTTCTTCCTATCCTATTTCTTTCCCTCGGTTTTTCAGGTTGCGGCTTTGCCGACAGCATAAGCGTTTCGGTAACACAAGCGGTATTGCATCCTTCCGACCACCCTTCTTTTGCTTCATCGGCCGAGCTTGGCAAACTCAAGCAAACCTCGCTTCAAGCATCCGGATGGATTGAACCAGATCCTTTTCCGATTCGCATCGCTTCTCTTTACGATGGCATTGTAAAGGAAGTTTTCGTTCTTGAAGGAGAGAGAGTCGAAATCGGACAGAAATTGGTTTCCCTCATCGATGATGACGCGCGCATCGCATTGCGTATTGCGGATGCCAGGTTAAAGGAGGCCCGTGCGAAAAAATCCGCTTTGAGCGCGGAAATCGGCCTATTGCTCAGTTCAATGAATACCGCCGAAAGCCAGCTTTCAAAAACGAAGACCTTGCGAGATCAAAACATGGACGAATTCAAACGCATGGAAGGACTCCCACGCGGAGCGGTTGCTCAGATTGATTTGAATAAATCGAAATTTCATTTGCTTGGCATGGAGCATTCGGTAGCTGCCGAAGCCGCTAAAATTCTCGAATTGAATGAGAAGTTGAAAATCCTCGAACAACGAGCGTTGGCGGAGGATTACTTGATTATGCAAAGGGTCGCTGAGCTCGAAAAAGCTTCACTGGATCTCAACCGAACGCTCATCACATCTTCCTTCGAAGGGTCCGTTCTAAGGCTTTTGACCAGCCCGGGCAAAAGACTGATGCAAAAAATGGATTCTCCCGAATCCTCGACTGCATTGATTCTTTACGATCCCGGCAAGCTTCAGGCTAGGATTGACGTTCCTCTGGCCGAAGCTTCCAAAATCTTCATTGGCCAAGAAGTCGAACTAAGTTCTTCCTTGTTGCCCAACATGGTTCTTAAGGGAAAATTGACTAGAATTGAAGGGGAGGCGGATTTGCAAAGAAACACCTTGCAAGTCAAGGTAAGGTTGTTCGAGCCGGATGAGCGATTGCGACCGGAAATGCTATGCAGGGCGAAATTTCTGTCCCCGATGAACGACGAAGTTTCGAAAAATCACTCCGGCGGACTTGCCGTTTTTGTGCCCAAGAGCCTCAAATCGAATGACAAGGCAACCAATGAATGGCTTTGGTTGGTTTCCCCGGATGGAAAATATGCAAAAAGTCGCGAAGTTACTTTCGGTAATGAGGTGGTTAATGGATACGTATCGGTTCTCTCGGGATTGCAGGCTGGTGAAAAGGTTATTTTGAACCCCCCCTCGTTCCTCAAGGACGGCGACCGAATAAATATTTTGAAAAAGCCATGAAGATTCCCTTCGTAGAAGCAAAAGGGCTGACCAAGGAATTCAAGAAGGGAAATCAATTGATTCGCCCGCTCAAGGAATTGGATCTGCATGTCGATGAAGGTGAATTCGTTGCCCTTATGGGACCTTCCGGCAGCGGCAAAACCACCTTGCTCAATTTGCTGGCAGGAGTCGATAGCCCATCGGCTGGAACCTTGCGAATCGGAAATTCTCTCCTCCATGAAATGAATCGCGACCAGCTTACATCATGGAGGGCTGAGAACGTCGGTTACGTCTTTCAGCTCTACCACTTGATTCCGGTTCTTTCCGCCTATGAGAACGTCGAACTGCCTTTGTTGCTTCACTCCATGGACAGAAGGGAACGCCGAAAGAAAGTTGAAGAGCGCCTGATTCAGATGGGTTTGATCGATCGCAGCAACCATCGTCCCAAGGAACTTTCCGGTGGACAGGAGCAAAGAGTTGCCATCGCCCGCGCCCTCGTGACCAACCCTAAGATCATTGTTGCAGATGAACCAACCGGAGATCTTGATCGAAGAGCCGCGGATGAAATCCTCGATTTATTGAGCTCTTTGAGTTCCGAGGGCAAAAAGACAATCATTATGGTCACCCATGACCCCAAGGCTGCGGAACGAGCTTCCAGACAACTGGCACTGGAAAAGGGCAAGATTCTCGAAAGCCTATGAGGAGTTTGATCAAATTGTTCAATCTGGGGGTTTTGTCGGCCAAGCAGGTCGCTAGAAACCGAACCCGCTCAACCTTGACCTTATTGGGAGTGGCTACCGGATTGTTTTTGTTTACCGTAATCGAAACCATGCAGCAATCGTTGCGGACGGCAACGGTTTCCTCGGCCCAAGACAACACTTTGATCGTTTACAGAGAAAACAGGTTTTGCCCGGCCACCAGTCGCTTGCCCGAACATTATCAGGAAGAGATCCTAAGAGTCGACGGCGTAAAGGATGTTTTGCCGGTTCAAATTGTAGTTAATAATTGTGGAACCAGCTTGGACGTGGTGGTTTTTCGGGGAATCCCTGTGGAAGCAATTGCAAGATCAGCTGACAGGATCGAGGTTTTGGAGGGCTCTTTGGCGGAATGGATGCAAAGAGATGACGGCGCGTTGATTGGTAAAACTCTAGCTCAAAGAAGAAAGCTTGGCGTCGGGGATCGTTTTGATGCTGCGGGAATCAGCGTTTTCGTGTCGGGAATCATTGAAGCGGAAGAGCGCTCGCAAAACAACAACCTAGCCATGGTTCATCTTCCCTTTTTACAACAATCTTCAAAAATCGGCTTGGGCGTCGTTACTCAATTCAACGTCAAGGTGGAAAATCCTGAGCAGCTTGATTTGGTCGCCAAGGAAATTGACCTCCGTTTCAAATCGGATTCCGAACCTACCTCCACAAAACCCGAAAAGGCTTTTTTCGCCAGTACCGCCAAGGAACTGGTGGAGCTTATCGGCTTTTCTCGCTGGATCGGTTGGGCGAGTGTTTTGGCTGTGACTGGATTGGTTTCCAATTCAATACTGCTTTCGGTCAGGGGTAAGGTTACTGAATACGCATTATTCAAAACCTTGGGTTTTTCGAAGGTCATGATCGCGTGGATGACCATTGCCGAAGGATTGATTCTGGCAACAATCGGCGGGATAGGGGGTATCCTTGGGGCATCGCTCTTTCTTCATCTTCAAAGCGTTTCAATTGGCAACGAAGGTCTGATTCTTACTTTTCTTCCTTCCACTTGGGTAGTTTCCACTGGGATCGTCGCGTCCGTTTGCCTTGGTTTGCTTGCCGGACTTTACCCCGCTTGGTTGGCGGGCAGGGGTTCGATCAGTCAAACTCTCAAATCTGTCTGACGCCAATGATTCCTTTTGTTTACTCCTGTAGAAATCTTGCTCGTCGACCCCTTCAATCGATCCAATTGACCGCCGGCAGTTGCTTTGTAGTTTTGCTGGTTATGCTGGCAGCGGCTATGAATCAGGCGATGGAGCGAACTCTTGCCGATACGGGGAGCCCCGAAAACGTCATCCTTCTGGGAGCGGGAAGCGAGGAAAGCGTTGAACGCAGTGAAGTTTCCAGCGGTACTGCCGAGATTGCTTCCTCATCGATCAGGGGAATGAAAGAAGTAATGGGAAAAGCCGCGGTTTCCCCTGAAGTTCATTTTAACGGATTGCTCGAATTGTCATCCGGAAAACAAGCGCAGGCCTTGGTCAGAGGCGTTTCTTATCAGGCGCTTTGGGTTCACCGAAAAATCAGACTAAAAGAAGGCCGATTCCCTCGATCAGGTGAGGGTATGGTAGGCAAGTTGGCCCACGTTAAACTTGGTGTTTCCGTCGATGAACTGAGTATCGGCAGTGAGATATTCTTTAACGGAGAGCGCATTGTCATCAGCGGAATTTATGAAGCTCCCGGTACGGTGCTGGAAGCCGAAGTTTGGATGCCTTTGGCGGATTTGATGGCTTACACGCAAAGAGAAAATCTGTCATGCGTGGTTCTTGCCCTAGAGGATGCGGCTGATTATGCCTTGGTCGATGCCTTTTCCAAAAAAAGATTGGACTTGGAATTGGTGGCCGTTCGGGAAACGGAATACTATGGCAAATTATCCGGTTTCTATGCCCCGATTCGATGGATGGCTTGGGTTTGCTCCGCCCTTTTGTCGACGGGGGCATTGTTCGGCGGCCTGAATACCCTGCATGCGGCTTTCTCAACTAGAATCCGAGAGTTTGGGGCTCTTCAGGCTATTGGGTTCTCTCGTTTGTCCCTGCTGACTAGCTTGGTTCAGGAAGCGAGTGTTACAGGCATCATTGGGTCCGCCTTGGCTTTTGTTCTTGTTTTGTCTTTTTTCCAAGGAATCGCCTATCCTTTTGCGATCGGAGTTTTTCTTTTGGATTTTGATTCACCTATTTTGGTTCTGGGATTGACCTCAGGATTGGTTCTGGGGTTGCTCGGAGGCCTTCCCCCCGGATGGTACTGCCTTCGTCCCTCTCTTCCGGAAACGCTGCGTTCCTCTTAAGCTAATAAAATGAAAACTACGAAAATATATTGGAAAATGATTCTTCTTGCGCCTTGCATGCTCATTCTCGGCGGATGTGATTTGCAGGGACCAGGAGAAAACGAGATCAACGGCGCTCATCATCCTCTTGACAGTCTTCCTGATGGTTTCGTCTCAAAAGAAGATTTGGGTCAAGCTGTTTCGGTAATGAATGCCAGAATGGAAAACACGCCAGGAAAAAAGCTTGTCGTTGAAGGCTTTATCGGAGGAAGGGCAAAGCCTTTTGCCAAGGGATTCGCCCTCTTCATATTGGGGGATGAATCCTTGGAAACCTGCGACGAATTGCCTGACGATCATTGTCCTACTCCATGGGACGCATGTTGCGAAGACAAAGACAAGATTCTTGCGGGCACCTTGAGCGTGCAAATTCTTGACGAAAATGCATCACTCAAAAGAATGATTGGATCACTGGAAGGAATTCAGGGCCTTCAAGCAGGAAGTAAAATCAAGATTCTTTGCGAGGTAGATAAAGAATCCATTCCTGATTCCATGCTTGTTAACGCCCGGCAAATCCAAATTTTTTGAAATTTAATTAAACTTATGCCTGCATGAGATTTTATTTAAATCTTACTTTTGCATTACTGATGACAGGATGCGTTAGCCTTGAACATTCTGGTTTAAAAGAATTCCCACAAGCAGATTTTCCGGAAAATGAATTGTTTTCACTGAAGTCAGCCGAGGATAATCGCTCTTCGAAATTTAGCTATCAAGACGTTTTTCCAGATCCGCAACTCCATTCTTTGATCGAAAAAGCCCTTGAACAAAATCCTGACTTTCAGTTACAGTCGGCCGAAATCGAGCTCGTGGAAGCTCAATCCGGTTTTGAGTTGGCAGGTTCAGCCCCTTCTTTGAGCGGTTCTCTCCAATTTCTGACCGGAAAGGAAAAAACCAGAGAAACAGACTTCAAGAAAAGGACCCTGCCAAAGGGGAACGCGAGCATCTCCCTGGGATGGGAATTTGACTTATGGGGAAAGTGGAAGGCCCGCCGAATGGAGTCCCTGCATGAAATCAAGGCTGCTCATCACCTGCAACATGCCGCTCGGCTTGCCTTGATTTACAAAGTTTCGGAGCTATGGATTACCCTCAAATACCTGCAGGAAGATCTAGGCTTGGTGGAAAAGCAACTTGCTCAACATCACGAAATACACGTCTTGCACCTCTCTAAATTCCACGCCGGTCTTGATGCAAATTCGAGCCTGATAGAGATGGAAACGGAATTGAAGCTTTTGGCCGTGGAGCACAATCAAATCCAACGCCGCATTAATACCATCCATATTCGCCTCCAGAGCGCCCTTGGTTCTCCCTTGCTTAAGAACAGTTTCGGCGGGCTTCCATTGTCCGAATCGGCTTTTCCTCTCGTTCCCGATATTTTACCTGCGGAAGCTCTTAGAGAAAGACCAGACGTGTTGGCTGGAGAAGCCGAGGTTCTTGCTCAATTTCATCATGCCCAAGCCTCTGTTCTAGACCTCTATCCATCATTGGGCATCAAATTATCCGGCGTTGGCATGACCGGTGATCTATCCAAACCTTTTTCGCAATGGATTGCCCATGGTGGCCCTTTTGTTCATCTTCCCATATGGGATCCCAAGCGAACTGGGCGATCTTCCACCGAAAAGGTCAGATTAAAGAAGTTGGATTTCGTCTGGAAGGGGGTCATTCTCAACGCTATTGAAGAAATAGAAGTGGCTACCATCCTCAATCAATCCACCATGAACGACTATCGTGTATCGGAAAACCTTGTTAAGGAATTTGAAAAACTGGCGCTCCTTTCCGAAAGCAAATATTCGGCTGGATTGATTTCAAAAATCGAGTTGTTGCATGACAAGCTAAGGCTTACGCAAAAAGAAAGATCCCATTTGGAGAACAGGTTTTTCCTGTGGTCTTCCTTCTTTCAGATTTGCCAGGCATTGGGAGTGAATTGGGTTTCATGAGGTAAAATCAATCATCTAAGATTCATGCCTTCCGACTCCAATGGCTCTGTTCCGAAATGCATTCTTGCTCGGTGCAAATTTCCCATAACCTGCAAGTGGAATGATCAATGCATGAAGCGTAACCTTCTAGTGAGCCTTGCGGATAAGAAAAACACGGGTCTCGACCCCATCACAAGCAAGGGCGAATCAAAGCTCAATTCCTCGGGCTTCTCAAACCAAGCGGTTGATCCAAGACTTCCTTGATCAAAAATGCCCTGCGAAGCGATACGGCAGACCCAAGACCGTTGCTTCTCAACCATTTTCGGTAGGAGACTTTCCTCTGGGGGATCGGAGTTTCCGATACGTCAGGAATTTGCGCCTCACCGGTGGATGAAACCGTTACTGGAACATGAACGATCTTAGGTTCTTCTGAAGGCAAGCCCTCCGGCTTGACGGAGCGATCTTCTTCGAAAACGGGCTCAATTTCTTCGCCAAACGCCTCCCTTAGCAAATCTTCCAATCCTCGCTCCGATTCTTGAGAATTGGACGGCTCCGCATTTTCCGAGGTTGGCTGTCGTTTCCGTTTTTGGAATTCCTTCCTTTTTTTGGTTTTTCCTTCAATAAATTTTCCGAAGAACGAAGCAATAAGCAGCCCGACGATAAACAAGGTGTCTAGCGGAAGGTCTGGCATGGTCCGGGAAGAAATCGCCAGGTTACTTGTCCGAGGATATGCTTTCTCTCATCTCGGTGTCGGATTGAATGTTACGCATGCGATAATAATCCATTATGCCTAGGTTTCCGTTTCTGAATGCCTCGGCCATCGCCAAGGGTATCTGGGCTTCGGCTTCCACTAACTTCGCCTGCATCTCCTGCACTTTGGCCATGTTTTCCTGCTCCAGGGCCACAGCCGCAGCTCGTCGAATTTCAGCCTGCGCTTGGGCAACTTCCTTGTCGGCGGAAGCTTGAGACGAACGCAATGCGGCTCCTCGGTTTTCCCCCAAGTCCACGTCCGCTATGTCAATGGAAAGGATTTCAAAAGCGGTGCCTTGATCCAGTCCGCGATTCAAGACTTGCTGAGTAATTTGATTGGGGTTTTCTAGAACGACTTTGTAATTTTCAGAAGAGCCAATTGTAGAAACAATGCTTTCTCCCACCCGAGCAATCACCGTTTCTTCTTGGGCGCTACCGACGTAACGATCCAAGTTGCTTCTCACGGTAACCCGCGCTCTCACCTTGACTTGAATACCATCCTTGGCAACACCGTCTATGGTGTCACGACCCTCTATCTTGCAATCAATCACCTTTGGGTTGATGGAGGTGCGCACCGCCTCCAATACGGATTTACTGGTTCCCCGAGTAGCCAAGTCAATGGCGCATGCACGGTTCCAGGACAGCTCGATATTTGCTTTGGAGGCGGCAATGAGGGCTTGAACGGTTTGCACGACGTTACCCTCAGCCAAGTAGTGAGCTTCCAACTGATCGGTATCCAAAGGGATGCTTGCTTTTACGGCAGTAACCCGTGCATCCACGATCAATCCAACCGGCACTCCGCGGAGCCGCATGGCAAGAAGAGTGGCAAAACTGACTGGAGCCCGGGCAAGAAAAGCCTTCAGCCAAGTGCTGAAAAAGGAGATGATGATGAGAGAAAAAACCAGCCCGACGATTACAAGCAGGCCAATAATTATCCAAGATGCCAATTCATTCATAGTAAGTAACAAAAGTTCGTTTTAACATTAAAAGTTCAAACTCGCCGAACAATCAAGCGAAAGGGTTCAGCCTTGGCGACTTCCAGCTCGACCCCTTGAGGAGCAAATCCGTCGCTGATGCATGCATCGTAATCCTTTCCCTCCACTCGTATGATGCCCTCCGGATGATGATCGGTTCGGGCAATCCCACGCTTGCCCACCAACTCCAAATGGCGGGCTTCATCTATCCTCCCACTGGTAGAATGAACGAACAAGTCTTTTCCTAATTTACTTCTGGAAAGCAGCTTGAATTGAAAAAACATCAGCAAGACACCCCCGAGGCAGCCCGCCAGAAAAACCAAGGCCGGGAGGATCCATCCGCCAAATTCGAGATGCACGAAGTAAGAGGATGCCAAAAGACAAATAAAACCAAGCAATCCCAATATCCCTCCGGGTACGATTGCCTCCAGGGCAATCAGAAGGTATCCGAACAAAATGGAAGCAAAGATTTTAAGCATGATCCGAATCCTTCTTCTCCACTATGAGCTCAAATCCTGATTTTCCGACAACCTGCACCCGATCTCCCCTGTCAATTTTACCCATGGTCGATCGAGCGTCAAAGAGCCCTCCACAGATCTCCACTTTCCCGACCGGATAAAGCTCGGTCAAACAAACTCCGAAAGCGCCTGGCTCAATCTTCTCCCATCGCGTTTTCCCGCTTGGGTTCATCACCGCTTCTTCGAGAAGCATCGCTTGACCTAATGACGTCTTGCCCAATAATTTCATGGTTAGATAACCGATGAGCAAAGCAAGTCCGAGGGCTTGAGTTATTTCAACCAGAGGGACGCGAAAGGTTTCGATCGACCATTCGATTGTCCGACCTGGCCACACGTCCACCATGGCCCAAACAAGGGAACCAAACATAAGAACCAGTCCAAGCATTGCCGGAAAAAACAATCCCGGAGCCAAAAAAATTTCCAACAGCACAAGTACGACTCCCAATAGAAAAAGAAGCAGTTCCTCTTGTCCCGCCAAACCAGCGACGTATTTGGAGCCGAAAAAAATCAAGATGAAGCCGATGCCCAAGCTTCCGAAAATCCCGAAACCCGGAGTCTTGAATTCAATGAAGAGCAAAACCAAACCAACGCTCAGAAGGACGGGCGCTATGCCATTCAACCATAATCCGGCCTGTTCCGCCCAATTTATTTCCATTCTGACGATTTGGTGATTTCCTTCTCCCCACTTGTGAGCAAGCAAGTCTTCCAGTTTTTCAAAAACCCCGATTCCCAACAGTGGTTGCGGTGGAGAGCCGTAGACTTTAACTGCCTCCTCTCCGGTCAGGGTCAAGAGTTCGCCCGGATTCTTTATCAGGGAACCGTCGGATGCAAGGAGAGGCTCCCCTTCGATCACCAAGCTGGCGTTTCCATCCATCATTGCCGCCATTACCTGAGAACGATATTTGTGTGGACCAGAAAAATTTCTGATCTTGGCCTTCAAGTAAGAATTGATCTTTCTTTTCATGGAAGGATCGATTTCTCCGCCCCCGCCACTGACCGCTTCAGCGGCCCCGATCTGAGAAAAGGGGGCAAAGGCGATTTCCTGAGTGGCGATGGCTATGTAAGCTCCAGCTGAAATGGCTTCCTTGTTTACGTAAGTGATCACCTCGCCTTCCCAATGATCCAATGAGTCAAGAATTTCTTCCATTATTTCCAAAGTGACCCCAAGCTCTCCACCGGGCGTATCCATATCCAGTATGACCAAATCCATTTCGCTATTGATCGCGTGTTTCATCCCTCGTCTTAAAACGTCAAGAATGGGCGGGCCGATTTGATCACGGATCGGAATGACGAACGCAGTCTTCGCGCCCACTTCGCTTTCTTTGGATGCATTTTCATCCGCAGACAAAGCAATGTCTTCGTCAAGCGCTTGGTCGGCAAGCAGGAGGTGATTGCCAATGCATAGAAGCAAGGTAATGCATAATTTCATCATAATGCGCTACATCTCGTTATTGTGGGTTGAATTGCATTGCGCAAACCGGAAAGAAGGTTCAGTTCAATAAATGACTTGGAATCGATCAAATATCAAGACATGGACATCAGAAGGTGGGACGTAGGGCCGTCCACCTTTCTCGTTTTGCCTGAATTCGGCGCTCGACTTCTCAATTGGCACGTCAATATGGGTGACGGATCCGTTCGCGACGTCATTTACTGGCCCGAGACCGCTTCCGCAAAGAATTTGAAATCGGTTGATGGCGGAATACCTGTGCTGTTTCCGTTTTGCGGAACTTGCATTCATAAAGGTGAAAAGAACAGGTGGCTTTGCCCGGACGGGATGGTTCGAGAAATGCCCCAACACGGATTCGCCCAAGATGCGCAATTCAGGATACGATCGATGGACCAATCTGGATTTGAGGTCGAACTTATGCCAAAAGAGAGTTTCCGAGAATTCTACCCCTATGAATTCACCTTCACGGTCATTTACCACTTTCTCGAGCTCTCCCTTCAAGTCAGCCTGGTCTTGGAAAACGAGGGTCGAGAACCAATTCCATGGTCCGCAGGCTTGCATCCTTTTTTCCAAGTACCTTGGCGCAAGGACCTGCTTTTGGAAAATCATCTGCTTCATCTCGAAGCAAAAAAATCATACCAATACCGACCCGACGGCTCTTTTCTCGACAATCCGAAGAATGAATACCCCACTGCGCTGGGAAACGAAGGTCTCATTAATCGAATTCACTACCAACTTGAATCCTCGGAAGCCGAAATTTCACTTCTCAACGGAGAAGAAATCATACGGGTGAATGACGCCAGTTGGGCTGGAAAAGGATCACGGTCGGCCTATGTAACTTGGACGAAGCCGGGGGCTCCGTTTTTCTGCCTGGAGCCATGGATGTCGCCGCCAAACGCCCCTGAAAACAAGACGGTCAATTACGTTACCCCAGGTGGCAGGGAAGAATTTACCATTGAGATAGACTTGGCTTAAGGAATTGCCGTTAAAGTTCGGATCCATGGGTCTCAAGCTGAAGCGATCCTTCCACGCAGGAGCTCCAGTCTCTCGATTCTCCAACAAATCGAGGTGTTCTTCACGGCTCTACCTCGATGTATATCGGAATTTCTATTAAAAAAAGATTCGTTGCCGGGGAATCAAATAAGAACGCGAGAAAAGAGCAGCCCTTGACCATTGATCTCAGTCATCGGAAATCACCCCAAATCTTTTTCATCAAGGCAAAGGTTTGAGGATCATGGACTTGCAGTTCGGCTCGAACAAAAGGATAGTAATCGTTGACTCCGACGTAGGTTTCCGTCATCTCGGCAAAGAATTCAATGTGGTTCGTCCGGGCATAATGACTGGTCATGCCTCCTTTGTAGAGAAGCACGCGCTCATAGAGCTTTTCCTTTTCCGCGCGTTGGTAGGCCTCCTTTATTTCGGGGTGTTCAAACCCCAGAACCTGATCATGGTAGGCATGGGCAAGTTCGTGTAAAATGGCGTATGGCTGCTTCAACCAAGTCTTTCTTTCGAACAACGCCTCGGCCCTTGGAAAGTGTACTCGCTTTTCCAAGTTTGCATCAAACCCATGCTCGATCAACCAATCACGGCACGGGTGGTACTGCATTTTTTCGAGTTCATGTTGCAAGTCCACTCGAATGATAAAACCTTGCAGGTCCTTAACTTTGATTGGAGGCAACAAATAGCGGATCCGTTGCAGATGATTGGCCATCGCCTTTGTGGATTGGATGAAAACCTCGGAATTTTGCTCCTTTTTGAAGCTGGTATCGAACTCTACGATCCAACCCTCCACGTTTTGGAGGAAGAAGTTGGAAGAGTCGTCTGCCGGCAAATTCGGCCTCGCTTTTATGAAGCATGAACCAATCAAAAGGGTTGCAAGGACTATTTTCACCTTTCTCAACACTCCTATCATTTCGAATGAGTCGGCTGATCGAACAAAAGGCGGTAAAGTTGAAGACCGTCGCTTGGCGGGCCATCGGGAAAGGCTTTTGTCGGCTGTAGCTTTACGGGTACGACCGCTCGAAAAAGAGCAAGCAGGTTGGAACAAAACCAGCTGACAAGAAGAAGTTCGACCCAATCCCTGGGGTTGTTGAAAAACAACAGATATCCTGCTTGCCAAACCAATAGAAACGAAAAAAGAGGCCCGCCGAACAAAACAAGAGCTTTGCCCCATTTCTCTGGAGTTTCGACGAACTGCGTGTTTCCGACCCTGGTATTGAGCAAGGAAACTTCTATGGCAAATCTCTTGCTCGGCTGGATAGACATGCTTCGCTTGAATTTCTTTGGCTCACCAACACGAATTACAACCTCTTCCTTTGTGAGCCAAAGAGCAAAAACTCCATGCCCTAATTCATGCAACAGTGTTGCAAGCGGTTGGAACATCCAAATGTTAAATAGGGCAAGTATAATGAAAGGGATTCCTTGCAAACTGAAATAATCAACGGATGCCAAGCAAATCATGATACGGAACAACTATTACCCTAACTCAGGCAAAAAACATATTCAATGATTTGTTCGCGCACAATGGTTAACGGAGTGTTCTGGGGGAAAAATTCTCCTTGTTTTGATTTTTTAACTTTCGGCGATTCCGGAATTTTTCATGTTCTTTTTGCCAATATGGCAATCCGCATTGCCCGGAAGCATATTCGGCAAACAGCGGATTTCTTGATTCGGTCTTGTATCGAAAGGACGGTGCAAAAAGCGGTGAAATCATTGATTTCTAGCGAAGCAACCCTTGATGAAACCATGGCTCAATCACTTGACTGCATCAGCAGCTTTACGGCAAGTTGATCAATGGAAGGAGAAATGAAAGCCATTCGGTTCCTCCTTTCGTCATTTTTTTCAAAATTCTCTGCTGCGAAATTAGGTTTCCTTTCGATACTGCTCGAGGTAGTCGGGGCGAACCTTAAGGTCACTGTCATCTTCGTAGTGATTTTGGAGCTTTCTCAGGCGGGTTTTCAAGCTTTCCTGCAAGTCGCCAAAGCCTTTTTCGCCGTAGAGGTTGTTCAATTCATCAGGATCAGTCTGAAGGTCGTACATTTCCCATTCCTCTCCAAATTGGTAAAAGTGCATCAACTTGTATCTCTCGGTACGAATTCCGTAGTGCCTCGGCACCATGTGAACACTTGGGTACTCGTAATAGTGATAGTAGATTTCACGGCGCCAATTCTTGGAGGCTTCTCCCTTTAAAAGCGGAAGCAGAGAAGAGCCCTGCATATCCTCCGGTTGTTCAGCCCCGGCGATATCGAGGAAGGTTTGGGCATAGTCGAGGTTTTGCACCATTTTGGTTTGCCTGCTTCCCGGTTTGACCACACCCGGCCACTTTACGATTAATGGCATTTTGAGAGACTCTTCATACATCCATCTCTTGTCGTACCATCCATGATCTCCTATGTAAAATCCTTGGTCGGAAGAATAAATGACGACGGTGTTTTTTTCCAAGCCCAGTTTGACCAATTCCTTTTGGAGTCGGTCCAAGCTTTCATCCACCCCTTTCACGCACCTAAGGTAGTTTTTTGCATACCTTTGAAACTTCCAACGCACCAAATCCTTTCCACTAAGTTTTGCCCTGTGAAATTCTTCGTCCAGGGGGCCATAGTAATCCATCCAAGCCTTGAGTTGCTCTGGGGTCATTCTTTTCATGTTGTGCCAAGCCGATCGGTCCTGCTTTTCTTGGGACGGTGGTTGCTTAAAATCAGGGGTCAAATCTACAAATAGGTCATAGTTTAGATCCATGTGACGGTCTATTTCCAACTCCTGAAAGCGGGCGCCGGGAGCATTGTCCTTCCACTCGTCGAAGAGGGTGGGGGGCTCCGGTATTTCAATGTCTTCATAAAGAGATAAATGCCTTAAGGCGGGCATCCAGTTTCGATGCGGGGCCTTGTGCTGAACCATGAGCATGAACGGCTTGTCTTCCGATCTTTTGTGGTTCAGCCATTCAACCGCCAGATCCGTAACCACATCGGTACAATGACCTTGGATTTTTTTTCTGCCATCTGGAAAAATTATGTCTGGATTGTAGTAAAGCCCCTGTCCGGGAAGCACCGCCCAATCGTCATACCCGAGGGGGTTTCCCTTTAAATGGCTTTTCCCATATAGGGCGGTTTGATAACCGGCTTTCTGGAGTAACTTTGGGAAAGTTTGCTGGTTCCAGTCAAAGGTGTTTCCATTGTTCATGAACCCATTCTTGTGGCTGTGCTTTCCCGTTTGAATGACCGCTCGACTCGGTCCGCAAATCGAATTGGTACAGAAACTATTTACGAAGACCATTCCTTCACTAGCCAGTTTGTCAATCACAGGAGTCGGATTGATTGGCTTCAGCCACCCATCGTAAGCGCCGATTGCATGGGGGGCATGGTCGTCCGTGAAAACGAATAGGACGTTAGGCCTTCTGTCGGCCTTGAGCAAAGAAGCGAAAAGCGGCAAAAGTATGGAGAGAATGGACAAGAGGAATCTTCTATTCATAAATTGCTAAACGGGACTAATGGCGCTCCCGCTGGGAGTCGAACCCAGATCTTCGGTTCCGGAGACCAATGTTCTATCCATTGAACTACAGGAGCTTAATTGTTGTATAACAGTATTTTGTGTAATATTTTATCAGCTTTCGCAATCGCTTTGGTGTAATATTGGTGTAATATTTCTTGATTGCAAGGTGCAGATTTGGTTAATTCCGAACCCATGAAAGAGAAGGGTAAAACAATTAAACATCCGCATACTGACATAGCGACTATTAGACATGTGCCGTGGAAGAAAGGCGAGAGTAAATACGAGATCTACATCTTCAAAAAGTATTCGCCCACAGCAAAAGCGCAAAGGCTATACCGGAAGACTGAAAGAGACGCGAAAGACTATGTAAACGCGCTAGCGAACGAGAGAAAGTCATTTGGTAGCCACGCACTAAAGCAATTCACTCCTGATCAAAGAGCTGATGCAGAAAGAGCATTTGCTGTCCTTCACGAGACTAATTTCAGCAATCTTTATGATGCGGTATCATTTTTGCGAGATCTCAAGAAATCAGAGAGGGCAAAGTCGCCGATCACAATCAAGGAAATTATAGAAGACAAAATAACTGATATAGCTAACAAGAATGCCCAAAATGCAAAGGGTGGCTCGGCTCGAACTTTACAAGAATACCATTACAGAGGGAGAAAGGTGCTGGGAGAGGCCTATGGATCAATGAGAGTTGTAGACTTCGATAATGATACACACTTCATCCCTCTTTGGGAAAAGCATGGGAAAGAAGATCATTTGCTGAGGGTCTGCAAATCAATATTCAACTTTTGCGTAAAGAAGTACAAAGGGCAGGTTATAAAGGAATGTCCGATCATTGAGGAGAAATTCAAAAGGAAGAAACGAGATGAACCAAAGATATTCCAGCAAGAAGAATGGCAAAGATTCATCACAACCGCTTTATCAACTCATGATGAAGAATTTCGCCGCCGAAATACATACGCCCTAGCACCTTGGGCAGTATTGGGTCTTTGGTGTGGATTACGCCCACATGCGGAATTACGCCACCTGGATTGGAAAGATATTAATTTGGATAAGAAAAGCGTTTATGTGCATTCTCATAAGACACACAAAGCACGCTGGGTAGACATACCTGACTGTGCTGTAACATTACTGAGATCGTATGAGAAAGAGCAGGGAGCCGTGGTAGATCCCAAGAATCTCGATAAAAGAGAACGAGCATTAAAAGATAGGGCAGGGGTCTCCAAGCCTATTTGGGCGAACGATATAATGCGCCACACATTCGCATCGATGCATTGGGCTAAACACCAAGATGAAGGAAAGCTAATTAGCTTACTTGGTCACAAAGATGATGATCAGCTTATGCATTACAGAAGATTCGAGAAAGGGCTTAGAGATCAGGCACAGGAGTTTTGGGACTTCAACCCCACATGCCCGACTCCTCGTTCCTAACTGTTCACTTCTCAGTATTACTTTACTCGACCTTTAAGCTTAGTAAACTCTTCAGGGA
>JAYOCQ010000022.1:0-39052 GCA_038105525.1 Opitutales bacterium
AAGTCTTCCCCCATGATCAACTGGGCGATGGCGGATCTCTGATTTTCTCTTTTCTTGTTTAGCTTAGCCTTGAGTTCGCTCAGCCCCTGACGATCGTCCTTGCTCGAAGCCTCCTTGATTTTGGCGCTTAATTCATTGATTTCCTGCTGTAGGGAGAGGGTGATTTGCTGCCCTT
The DNA here is from genome assembly GCA_038105525.1 of Opitutales bacterium. Lineage (GTDB taxonomy): Bacteria > Verrucomicrobiota > Verrucomicrobiia > Opitutales > Seribacteraceae > Chordibacter. The sequence goes on from JAYOCQ010000022.1 coordinate 176, forward strand.
CAAAAACCAGCTTTAAAAGCTCTTCCGTAGTCAGGTCCTCGACTTTTGCCAGGTACTCGTCGAAGGATTTCTTTTTGCGATTAAGAAAAGCGTTTTGATATTGGAGGGACCGGTTGTCCAGATCGGGGACAAAAAGGGAAAGAATGGAATCCCAGAGCTGTTCGGCGGACATGCGGGTCAGGGCGGGAGCGGGAAAATAATAGGGTTTTCCGGGCTCAATTTCCTTGTCGTGGGCTTCCCGTTCGAAGATTTCCAGATTCAACAGTACCCGTTGAAACTCGCGCAAGTCATAGTCGAGGCGCGCCATCAGGTCGGAAAGATGTTCCAACAAGGGCGGAATGGAGGCAATGGAATCATCCTTCCAGTCGTTCATCGGCTCAACCAGGCCGACGCCAAAAATCTTTTTCCACATGCGGTTGACGATTACTTTGGTAAAGCGGGGATTTTTCGGAGAGGTCATCCACTGGGCGTATTGTTCCACCAGATCAAGTTCAACCGATGCATTGGAGTCGGAAGCGAAAATCTTTCCCGGTTCAATCACTTGTTTGGGCTTGGCGTCGTCGTACTTGTAGTCGTGTGGAAGCTTTAACTTTCGGTCATTGCGCTTGGCGCCGAATTGAAGAGGCAGCAGCATGTCCTGCACGGACTGGCGAAAGGCCCGTTTTTCCTTGGTATCTCCCTTGGCCATCATGGAAGACATTTGCATGCCGTTCATCTCCTCGTATTTGATCTTGGCCATTTTGTTCAGGTCGTTCGCCGCTTGCCCCTGCATGCGGGTGACCACGCCGTAGGTATGGGCGGCCATTTGATAGTATTCCATTTGCGTCCACTTGTCGAAGGGGTGGTTGTGGCACTGGGCGCACACCAATTGGGTTCCCAGAAAGAGTTCCGCAGTATTGGACATGTTTTCCAGCGGCATGCCGTCGTCGCGAAGGTAATAACCCACGGCTCCGTTTTCCCAAGGATAACCCTCTGCGGCGATTACGCTGCGAGCCAATTCGTCGAAGGAGACGTTTTGGGACACTTGGGACTTGAGCCAGTCGACGTACAGATAGCCTGCCCCGATCTGATTGGCGGCGCCCATGACGTAAGTCTTGGCCCGCAGGTGATCGGCCCACCAGTTGAACATCTGACTTTCATAGGCCTTCGACAGAAGCAATTGATCGATCAGTTCCTCCTTCAAGGCCGGTTGGTCAAAGGGGCGAAGTGCGTCAAGCTCGGGGTAACTGGGGATCCTGCCGGCGGCGGCCAAATAAACCCGACGGATCAGGAGGCTCTTGGAAAGATCATGCGAAGGTGAGATTTTTCTGGTTTCATGCTCCTCTCGGAGAATTTTATCAACGGCCGAAACTTCCCTGTTCAAATCTTCCGGGGAAAGGCGAAAGCCATTGGCAAGGAGCAAAGAGGGTCCAGAAAACACCGATACGCAAAGGGCAAATGATAAGCGAGTCATGATGATTGGATTAGAATAAGTTATTCCTAACTCCGAAAATCATCAAAAGCACGGAGAAAAAAACAAAAAAAACGAAATAATTTTTTGAGGCTGATGAAGAAATCAGTTCCAAATTCTTTCGATGGTCCAGAAAATCCCGATTCCGGCTATTAAAAGCGAAAGTGGAATTACGACTGTACTTCGGTAGGTCTCTTGATTGCGAAAGGGGAACACGCCGACCAGAGAGAGCAAGACGACGGTCAGTTGACCGCCTTCGACTCCAAGGTTGAACCCGATCAGAGAGAAGAGCAGGATGGATGGATTCAGGTTGAGTTCGCCAAGGGCTCCCGCGAAACCAAGGCCGTGAATCAAGCCGAAGAAAAAAACAAGAAGGAGTCTGCGAGGATGGTACTTGGGTAAAAAAACGTTTTCCAAAGCGACAAAGGCGATACTGGCCGCGATGATCGGCTCGACAATGCCGCTGGGGACGGAGACCCAGCCCATGGTGGCCATGCCTAGAGTGAGAGTGTGAGCCACGGTGAAGGCGGACACTTGATAAATCAGGAGATTCCACTTTCTGCTCATAAGAAAAAGGCCTATTACAAAAAGGACGTGATCGACCCCCAAGGGGAGGACGTGAAGAAAACCCTGCCTGAAAAAGGAGGCAAAGGTGCTCCACGAGCCCCCTGCATCCTCTGAGGAACTTTTCAGAGAGGGGAGGGGCAGGGGAAAGCTTTCTTCACCGGGAAACAGAACGTTGACCCTGCGATGGGGAACGCCGTTTATCCGATTGGCGAAGATCAGATCAAGCGGAGCGGTTTCCTTCGCCATTATCTGATAGGTGGAATTTTCTTCACGCTGCAATTCGGCCCGAGCCTGCAGGAACACTATCGGTTCCTCAGCCCCGTCTTTTTTTTCCAAGGTCAGAAAATCGTAGGTGAAATCAGGAAGGCTCCAGTCTTCATGATTGAGGCGGACAAGAAGGGAATCCTCGACTAGTCTTCGGGCCCTGTGCAGCAACCTTTCCTGTTCCTGGGCTTGCATCTTTTCATGCGCTTTGCTGGTTAGGAAAGGTTCCTTTTCAGGATTGTCCGAGAAGGCCCGCGGATCAATTTCGATTGAAATGAAAGAGGTTCCGTTTGCATCGAAGTTTCCCCAAACCGGGAGGTCGGGAATGGGATGAGCCTTGCCGGTGCAAAGGAAGGAAACAAAAAGTAGAAGTGACAAGAATTCGGAGCGCATGAAAAATAAATTTTTGTCAGGATGCTACTTCTTTCTTGTGTCTTTTGAAATAGTGGATTGGAAGATTTGTGAAGTTTCGTTTCTTAACCTCAACCCAAGTATCCCTATGAAATTCATCGCATCCATATCCGTCGCCCTGCTGTTTGCGGCTTCCGCATTCGCCGGCTGCCCCTCCAAGACCATCAAGGCCAAGGTTGTCGGCTTTGACGCCGATTCCAAGACCCTTACCGTCAAGCAGGGAAAGAAGGAAAAGCAGGTCCAGGTTTCCAGCAAAACCAAACTGGACGGTTTCGATTGCCCCACCAAACTGGCCGCAGGCGATCAAGTTTCCATCGACGGCTGCAACTGCTCCAGCAAAAAGGCATCCAAGATCGCGCTTGCCAAAAAGTAGTCTCCTTCGGTCGAGTACGCTTTAAAAGCCCCCGTTGCTCGGGGGCTTTTTTTATGCATTGGATTCCGGGACGGTCTCCCTTGAGAAGGCTCTTCCTCTGAGCGCCCCGCCCTTGGGCCCGAACAGGCAGCAAGGAACAAAAATCGCCCCCCCAGCCAAGGCCATGGCCGCGGCGATGGGAAAATCCATCCAGTAGGCAAGGTGAATCCCTCCCCCTGCATAGAGCGCCGCAAAGACCGGGCAACTGAGAAGGATGGTCGGCAAGCGGTCGAAGAGAAAGGAGGCGGAGGCATAGGGAAGAATCATCATGGCCACGACCAAGACGACCCCTACGGATTCGAAGGCGGCAACGACTGCCAAGGCGAGCAAAAGCATCAAGCCGTATTGAATGAGCGCCACCGGCATGCCAAGCGAGCGCGCCAGATTGGCATCAAAGCTCGTTACCAGAAGAAATCGATAGAACAGCCAAGATGAAAGCACGCAGATCAAGCATACCGTTCCCATGCTCCACAAGGCGACGTTCCCCCAATTTTCTCCCCAAAGACGAAGATCCGCAGCCAGAGGCGTCAGGCCGATTTCTCCGTGCAGAATGCACGAAGGATCCAAGTGGACTTGCCCCGCTTGCAGGCTCAGCAGAACAATTCCCAGGGCAAAGAGGGAGGTGAAGGTCAAGCCCATGGCGGCATCTTCTCGGAGTCGGGTCTTGCTGCGCAACCACTCGATGGAGATTCCGCAGGTCAATCCGGCCAAACAGGCTCCCACCCAAGTCGCCCCGAGCGAAAGGCTGTCCGTTAGGAGGTAGGCGATCACGATACCAGGCAAAATGCCGTGACTTACGGCATCACCGAGCATGGCCATTCGGCGAAGAGCGGCGAAGCACCCGACCAGGCCGCAGCTCAACCCGACCATTGTTCCCATGGCTGCGATCTTGAGGTTCCAAATGATCAGGGACTTGGTGGCCCAAGGTCCGAGAATGACTGCGCATAGCTCGTCCATCTCGGTCAGTTCCTTGGAGAAACCCAGCCGCGATCGATGTCGGTCTGACTGGGAATGAGCTTGCCGTGGGGATCAAGTTGCGGATGGGAGAGAATTCGCTCCAATTGCCGAACCGTCCTCTCTCCGATGAGGTGTTCGATCTTTTCCGCGTCGTCATGCACGTGATCGGAGGAATAAGAGGCTTGGTTGGTCAAATAAAGCTCCCACAAGCGGTGATTGCGTATGATGCGGCATGCCAGTTCCCAACCGCTGGGAGTGAGGGAAAGGATGGTTTCCGATGGCAAGTCGTGTCTTTGAGCGGTGGAGCGCGGCCGGGTCGTGGCATAACCCTTTCGAATCAAAGCGTCCACCTCGCCTTCAATCTCGGCAACGCTTTTGCGGCGTCTTCTGGCAAGCGAGGACTGGTCGAAGAAATCTTCTTCAAAGGACTTGTCTTCGAGCACCTGATAGCATGCCTTCAGGGTGTTCTCCAGACGAATTCTCCGGCTCTTTTTCCGGGAACTCAACCACTTGGGCAGAAGCCCGGAGACGGGGGAAAGGAAGAGAACCGTCAAAAAGAGCGTGGTGGAACAAAGAACGATCACGGAACCGGCGGGAATGCCTTGCCCCAAAAAAGAGACAAAGCATCCGATCACGCCGGCCAGGGAGCCGATCAACCCGGAAAGAATCAACGTTCGGTTCATCTTGTGCGTGATCAAGCTTGCGGTGGCCGCCGGTATGATCAGGAGGGCGGAAACCAATACCACTCCAATGATCTGAAGGGCGGAAACAATGCAAAAGGCAAGCAGGATCCAAATCAGAAATTGCAGTAAGTCGACGGGAAGGCCAAGGGACCTGGCGTAGGCCGGGTCAAATCCGCAGACGAGCAATTCCTTCCGCAGGGAGGCAAAGCAAAGAACGAGCAAGACAAGACAGATGACCATGGGCTGGAGGTCTCTGGTCGAAAGACCGGCCAATTGTCCGAAGAGATAGGTTTCCAGACCGGACGATCCTCCGTCTGTTCCTTTTTGCAGATGAGTGATCAGGCAAATGCCTAAAGCATAAAAGGTGGAAAGGACCAAAGCCATGGCGCCGTCCTCCTTTAATTTGGTGGCCCTTTTGAGCAGTGAAATGACGCTTACTCCGACAAAGCCGGAAAGGGTTGCTCCGATAAGCAGTCCCCAATCGTCCCTGGATTGTGTGAAGACGAAACCAACGGCGATTCCGGGAAGCACGGCATGGGAAAGGGTATCTCCGAACATCGACAGCCGACGAGTAACCACGTAAGCGCCCATCAATCCGCAGTTCAGTCCCATGAGAAGGCTTCCGCAAACGATGATTCTCAGGGAGGAATCCTCGAAAGTCCAGAAACGCATCGATTGCTCCATCCAGCTTGCCTCCGCCCCCAGGGTGATCCGGTCCGCGCAGGCGATAAAGGGACAAAGAAAAGAGAGTCCGCAAAAGGTCAGGGCCAAGGACGGTCTTCGAAGTGAAAGAATCATCTTAGGACAAACGATCGACGGCCGGACCTTCTTCCAACTTTCGGCCGCCGATTTCGGAAAGAACCGTAAGCTTGCCCCCATAGGTTCTCTGCAAAAGATCGTGGGTGAAAACTTCACATGAGGGTCCGAAGGCAACCAGGCGCATGTTAAGAAGGGCGAGTTGATCGAAGTATTCCCTGGCGGTGGACAGGTCGTGATGAACGACCATGAGGGTCTTCCCTTGGTTTCTCAGGGTTTTAAGCAATTCCAAAATGGCTTTTTCCGTAACCGCATCCACTCCGGCAAATGGTTCGTCCATAAGATAAAGATCGCTTTGCTGAGCGAGAGCCCGGGCAAGAAAAACCCGTTGCTGCTGTCCTCCTGACAGGTTGCCGATCTGCCTGTCGGCGAAGGCAAGCATGTTCATTTGCTCGAGGCATTCGTGGGCGAAGAAACGATCCCGCTTGCTTACTCGCCTGAACCATCCGACGTGTCCGTACCGTCCCATGAGCACGACGTCCATGGCGGTTACCGGAAAATCCCAGTCGACGCTTTCCCGCTGGGGTACGTAGCCAACCCGGGCAATGGCCTTGGCTACCGAAGTTCCGAAGATTCTGACGTATCCGTCCGTAGGCTTGAGCATCCCCATGATCGTTTTGATCAAACTGGACTTGCCGGCTCCGTTGGGACCGATGACTCCTACGAGCGAGCCCTCTTCGAGTTCGAAATCGATGCCGTAAAGAATCGGCTTTTGCAGATAGGCCACGGTAAGATCGTGAACCTCAAGGGGCTTGGGCGAGGGATTCATGGACCTTTGATCAATGCCCGGTGAACCACCGTAAGGTTGTGGGCCATCATTCCTTGCCATGTGGCGGCGCTCAAGGAATTGCCGTTGGGGCCGATGGCCGTTTGATCCGTCGATCCCAAAGCGTCGGAAAAAAGCGATCCTCCGATGACGACTCCGGTCTCCCGGGCGATTTCTCTCATTGCCTTGGGATTGACGCTGGACTCTACGAAAAGAGCAGGCGATTGATGCCGACGAATGAAGTCCGCCAGGGTCGCTCGATCGCCCAAACCGGCTTCGACGACGGTATTGATTCCTTGGAGGCCGATGACCTTGATTCCAAAACTTCGTCCAAAATAACGAAAGGCGTCGTGGCTGGTTATGAGAATTCGGAATTCTTTCGGCACCTCTCTCATCAACTGTTTTCCCCATTTCTGAATTTCACGGACCGAGGATTCGAAGGCGGCGAAGTTCGAGCGGAAGACCTCGTTGCGCAACGGGTTTTCCTCTGCAAGCCTCTCCGCCAATGCCTGAGCGCAAAGAATCCACAAATCGGGATCAAACCAGAGATGGGGGTCGACGGCCTCAGAGTCTTGCCCTTCCGCCCGAAGCAGGGTGTCCGTCGGAAGTTGGTGGCAGGGAGAAAAGGTCGCCTTCCCGCTTCCATTGGTTTCCTCCAATATTTGGGCCATCTTTCCCTCGAGGAAAAGTCCGTGAAAAAGAATCAAGTCGGCTTGGTGAAGGCGAGCCAGGTCTCTGGCGGTTGCGCGATAGGAATGCGGGTCCACGCCCGGTCCCATCAGGGCTTCCACGCGAACGCCGTCTCCCCCTATTTGGCGGGCCAGATCCGCCAACTGGGTGGTGGTGGCGACAATCAGGGTCTTGCCGGAAGGGGATTCGTCGATCGCCTGCTTCCTCTCGCAACTGGCAAGGCCAAGGGGCACGCAAAGAAGAATGACGGCGCCCGCTTTGCTTCGGGCCTTCGAAAAAGGGGTGCTAAAAATCATTACTTTGAATAATCAAAATAAACTGTGATTAGTCTTGAAAATGATTGGAGTCAAGCGCAAGGTGATGGTTCTTCAGCGCCATGCCCAGTTCCACCGTAGAGAATTACCTCAAGCAAATCCTGGTGACTTCCATGCAGACGGAAGGCGAGGAGGTGGGCATGGGCGTGGTTGCGGAATGCCTGCAAGTTACGCCGGGCACCGCAACCACCATGGTCAAGGGCATGGAAAAGCAGGGATGGCTCAAGTACAGGCCGCGCAAGGGGGTGAAGCTGACTGCCGCCGGCAGAAGGGTGGGGACGAGCATGTTGCGCCGACACCGATTGCTGGAAACCTTTTTGGTGGAGACCTTGGGATTGGATTGGGGAGAAATTCATGACGAGGCGGAAGAGCTGGAACATGCAATTTCCGAAAAGGTCTTGGAAAAACTCGATGAATTTCTCGGCCGGCCCAGTCACGATCCCCACGGGGACCCCATCCCCGACAAAAAGGGAAGCATGCCCAAAGGTTCCAACAGAAAACTTCTTGATTGCGAGTTCGGCGACCGGGTGCGAATCGAGTCCATCCAAGATCAGGGAAGAGAGTTTCTCAGGTTCGCCCGAGCAAGCAATTTGCTGCCCGGAATAAGAATAGAAGTCGTTCGGCGAGACCGAATGGCGGATTCCATGGAAGTTAGGATCGGAGGGAAGTCGTCCCTGACCATCGGTTCGAAGACAGCCGAGAAAATCATTGTTCGTTGAGGGAGCGAATTGGATGAAAAATGAGGTTGCGCCCCCGCTTGTGAATTTGTGAAAACCTTATCTTCGTTAACCCCTCACCATAAAAGCAATGCCTAGACCCGTAACCCTTTTCACCGGCCAGTGGGCCGATTTGTCCTTGCCCGATCTTGCCTCCAAGGCTTCCCAGATGGGATATGACGGCTTGGAGCTCGCCTGCTGGGGAGATCACTTCGAGGTCGACAAGGCCGCCGTTTCGAAAAAGTACTGCCAGGAACGTTGGGAGATCTTGGCCGATCACGGTCTCACCGCCTTTGCCGTATCCAGTCATCTGGTCGGTCAGGCGGTCTGCGACTTGATCGACGAGCGCCACCAAGCCATTCTTCCCCCCGACGTCTGGGGCGAGGGCGATCCGGAAAAAGTGCGCCGACGAGCGGCGAAGAAACTGGCCAAGACCGCGAAGGCCTGCCGCAATTTCATCAACGCCAAGCCGGGCCGTGGCAAAAAGGACGACTTCCCCGCCGTGGTCAATGGGTTTACCGGTTCCAGCATTTGGCACTCCATCTATGCCTTTCCTCCCACTGACCAAGCTTATTGGGACAAGGGCTTTGCCGATTTCGCCAATCGCTTCGGGCCCATTCTCGAGGAGTTCGAGAAGCAAAAGGTCAACTTTGCCTTGGAGGTGCATCCTACGGAGATTGCCTTTGACGTGGCCAGCGCCCAGCGCGCGATCGAAGCGGTAAAGGGTCACAGGCGATTCGGGTTCAATTACGATCCCTCCCACCTCGGGTATCAGGGCGTCGACTACGTCAAATTCATTCGAACTTTCCCAGACCGCATTTATCATGCTCACATGAAGGACGCCTGGTGGGGGCACGGCGACGGAACCGTCGGGGTGTTCGGCGGACACACCACTTTTGCCGACCCTCGAAGGTTTTGGGATTTCCGGTCCATCGGGAGGGGCGACGTCAACTTCGAGGAAATCATCGTCGCCCTGAACGACGTCGGCTACGCCGGACCGCTTTCCGTCGAGTGGGAAGACAGTCGCATGGACAGGTTTCATGGAGCCGAAGAATCCTGCGCTTTCGTCAAGCGGCTCGATTTCAAAGCCAACGAGATGGCATTTGATTCGGCCTTCGACAAGGAAAACCAATAGAGATCTCGCCAATATGAAAAATAGAAAACTGCGCATGGGCATGGTGGGCGGAGGACGAGGGGCCTTCATCGGAGGGGTGCATCGCCGGGCCGCGGCCTTGGACGGTCAAATCGAACTGGTTGCGGGGGCCTTTTCCTCGGACCCCAAGAAATCCGCCCTGTCGGGAAAGGACTTCTTCGTCGATCCGACCAGGGTTTACGCTTCCTACAAGGAAATGGCTCGCAAGGAAAGTTCGCTTCCCCTGGGCGAACGCATCGATTTCGTTTCCATCGTGGTTCGCAACCATTTGCATTTCGAAGTCGCAAAGACTTTTCTGGAGGCGGGAATAAACGTCATCTGCGACAAGCCCGCCACCTTTACCCTGGCGGAGGCGAGAGAGCTCAAAAAGATAATCGCCAAGAGCAAGAAGGTCTTTGCCTTGACTCACAATTACACGGGCTATCCCATGGTCAAACTGGCCAGGGAGATGGTCCGAAAGGGAGAACTCGGCAAGATCATCAAGGTGGTATGCGAATATCCGCAGGGTTATGCCATCACCGCCCTGACAGGAGAGGACAAGTCGATCGCCAACTGGCGGGCCGACCCCAAGGTTGCCGGCATCTCCAACTGCATGGGAGACATCGGGACACATGCGGAAAACCTCGTGCACTACGTCAGCGGATTGGAAATCGATTCCCTGTGCGCGGATCTTTCCGTCAACATACCCGGCAGGAAGTTGGACGACGACGGAAACGTGCTGGTTCGCTTCAAAGGGGGCGCCCGTGGAATCATTTATGCATCTCAGGTATCCAACGGAGACGAGAACAATTTGAACGTTCGGGTGTACGGAACCAAGAAGTCGCTCGAATGGCATCAGGAAGAGCCCAATGACCTGATCGTCAAGGATGCGCGCCAACCCCGTCAAGTCTATCGTCGCGGCAACGGGTACGTTACGGGAGCGGCCGCCGAACACACGCGAATACCCTTTGGTCACCCGGAGGGATTCATCGAGGCTTTCGCCAACGTCTACAATTGCGCCGCAGTGGCGATACGAGATGAAATAGATGGAAAGTTTCCCCGCAAATCGGGCTACGATTATCCGGATATTCGTGACGGCATCATAGGAATGGCTTTCATCGAAACCGTGGTCAAGAGTTCTCAATCCAAGCAAAAATGGGTTAAGTTTCCTGCAATTCCCAAATAAGCCCCATACAAGCGCATCACATCATGAGTCAAAAAATAGGAATCATCGGAGCGGGGGGGATGCTTCAGTACCACGCTCCCGGCTTTCAAGCGGGGGGCGGCGAGATAGTCGCCATTTGCGACATGAACGAACAAGCGGCGAAGAAGGCGGCCAAGGCTTACGGAATCTCTCGCGTCTTCGCCGATTCCCGTAAGATGCTCGATGACTTGTCCGATTTGGACGCCATCAGCATCATAACGCCCAATCGCACTCACAAGCCCCTGGCCATACAAGCCCTGCAGGCGGGAAAGCACGTCTTTTGCGAAAAGCCGCCTGCGCTCAATGCCCAGGAGGTATTGGAAATGAAGCAGGCCGCCGAAGAGGCCGGCAAGACGTTGATGTTCAATTTCAACAATCGCGCCCGCCCTGAATCATACGCGATGCGAAGCTATTTGGAGGGAGGGGACGTCGGAAGAATCAATTCGGCTCAGGCAAAATGGATACGGCGAACCGGTATACCAGGTTTCGGTGGATGGTTCACCAACCGGGCTCAGTCCGGAGGCGGTCCCTTGATCGATTTGTTGCATATGATCGACCTGGCGCTTTTTTACATGGGTTATCCCAAGCCCAGCCACGTGCTTGCCCAAACTTTCGACGATTTCATTCGGGACAAGGGCTTCAAGGGTCCGTGGGGGATCCCTGACGTCGCCGACGGCGTAACCGACGTGGAGAGCGCCGCTCATGGCTTCGTTCGCTTTGACACCGGCCAAGTCCTCAGCTTCCAGGTCTCTTGGGCCGAAATGAACAAGCGAGAGGAAGTATCCGTTACCTTTCAGGGATCCAAAGCGGGAGGCATGGTCCGTCGATTCTTCGGACGCGATGGAATCGATGCCACCGCGCAGGACGATTGCGAATTGTACCTGCAGGAGCATGGGCGTTCGGTAAATCGCTCCATCGTGGTGGAGGAATGCGAAGACATGGGAAGGATCCGCTCCGCCCAAAACTTCGTTCTTTCCCTGGAAGGCAAGGAAGCCCCCTTGAACGTGCCCGAAGAGGCGTTGGCCCTCATGAAGATCATCGATGCCACCTACGAATCCGCTCGTACCGGAAGACCCGTGGAAATTGCCTGAAGCTCCCGCCTGAGCTTGCCAAGACACGATTAAACGCCTATTCTCCTTTCCTTTCATGAGTAAGCAATACAACAAATTGATCAAGAGACGAAGACGGTCCGCCTACTTGTCCAGACGCAAAAAAGCCTTGGCCGAAAGCGCTCCCTTGACTCCCGCGCCCAAGGCGAAACCGCCGAAGAAGGCATCCAAAAGCCTTCCCAAGCCTCCGGTGGCCCGGGAGGAACCGACTAGCGTCGCCGCTGAAGTCAAGTCATCGGAAAAGGCCACTGCGGCCGACGTGCTTGGTCCCGATTCCGAAGTCGCCGAAGCGACGACGGTTGAAGAGACCGGCTCCGAAGAATAGATTTCAATGCCAGGCGCCGCCTCTCGATGAATGTCGAATAAGCGCCTCTTCTTTCTCTGGTTCCTCTTCTTGTTCCTCTCGTCTTTTGTTTTCGGGGAACTGTTGCTGGAGGTCCGTTCCGCAAGTTTTTTCCGCGAGAGAGATTTCCAGCGCGTGCCTGAGTTCTTTACGGGCCGCGAGTACAGCGCATCGAAGTTGTATTGTCGGTCAATTCCCGAGCAGCGGGAGGGATTTTATTTCGTCATCAAGCTAGCAGGGGAAGACGAAGGCTTGTCCGATGGAGCCTGCTGGGTCTTGGATTGGATTACGCAAACCGATCCTGCAGCTCGAAGCAAAAGGATTCCGGTTTCGCAACCCGGACTGCTCGAAGATGAAGTGTTTCTTGGCTTGACCGGTAGCGATTGGCCGGATCCCGATCTCAGGCCCCTTGCATGGAGAATTCGCTTGTTGGGACCACAAAACCAAACCTTGGTCGAACGCAAAAGCTTCCTTTGGTCGAAATAAGGCTTGGTTCCGCAGTCATGAGGGATTCCTGGAAAACAATCGGGCCCGTCGATGCCTTGACCTTGAACGGGTTGGAGGAAACGCTCATGGGCGGGCAAAGCTTCGCTTGGTCGCGTTGCTCTGATAACGAATGGATCGGGGTGATTGCCAAGTCGATCGTGCGGTTGCGATGGGACAAAGGAAGGCTTTTCTGGCAGGCCTCCGGAATCGAGCCGATGAAGGAGGAAGCGCTGCGGGAATATCTTTGGCTCGACGAAAGTTACCAAGATGCCCTGAATTGCCTGCCTTGGAGGAGCGACCCTATTCTGAAAGAGGCGATGGATGCGTTTCCAGGTTTGCGAATCCTGCGTCAGCCCCTGGACGAGGTCCTCTTGGTATTCTTGTTGAGCTCCGCCAAAGGCATTGCTCAAATCAGGCAACTTCGAGATCGCGTGAATCGGCTCTTGGGAGAGGACCTCGGCAACGGAATGCATTCTTTTCCCGGATGGGAGAAATTGCGGGGACTGTCCGAAACCCAAGCAAGAGATCTGGGGATGGGGTATCGGGCGAAGTACCTGGTCGCAGTGGCTCGTTTTCTGGAAAATCGCCCGCAATGGCTGGATGATCTTCGAAAATCCAGCTACCAGCGGGCAAGGCAACGGTTGATGGAATTGCCGGGGGTGGGGCCCAAAGTGGCGGATTGCGTTCTGCTTTTCGGAGCTGCCAGAATAGAGGCCTTTCCCATCGACACTTGGATCGCTCAGTCGCTGATCCGGCAATACGGGCTGGCAAGATGGAGCTTGGAACGAATGGGTGAATTCGCCCGCATTCATTTCGGCGAGTACGGAGGGTTGGCTCAGCAGTTCCTCTTCTCTTTTCAAAGAAGGGTTTCGGGTCGCCGAAAATCCACTTGATGATCGGTAGGAGTACTATCGGCTTTTCAATTCTTCGCATCGGCGCAAGAATCGATTCTTACGCGCTTCTTCTCCAATGAACACATCGGCTCAACTTCTGGAATACGCCGTCGAAGGATTTTTCGACGAGATGTTTGTCGAGGATGGGGGATTGCGGGCGCGCCCGCATTATCAAATGATTCATGATCGGTTGAATCGTCTGACCCAAGAGGAAATCATGGAGAGGCGTCAGCAGGCGGACTCCTCCTTTTTGGAGCGAGGGATCACTTTCACCGTGTACGGGGAGGAGGGCGGAACGGAGCGTATCTTTCCCTTCGACTTGATTCCTCGGGTCATTCCCGAGAGCGAATGGAGGGTGGTGGAATCGGGCCTGAAACAGCGAATCATTGCCCTGAACCTTTTCCTCAACGACGTTTATCACGAAGGCAAGATCATCAAGGATGGCGTGGTTCCCGAGGAGGTCGTTCGAAGCTCCAGGCATTTTCGGCCGGACATGTCCGGCTTTTCGGTCCCCAGAGAAGTTTACCTTCACGTTTGCGGAACCGATTTGATTCGCGACGACCAGGGAAATTATCTGGTTTTGGAAGACAACGCTCGTTGTCCATCGGGAGCATCCTACCTTTTGGAAAACAGGGAAATCATGAAACGAGCCTTTCCGCAGACCTTCGGAGGAATGTCGGTTCGTCCGGTCGAAGCTTATCCCGACTTGCTTCTGCGCGCCCTCGAATACCTCGCTCCCCGAGATTCGCAAAAACCCGTATGCGTTCTGTTGAGTCCCGGAGTGTACAACAGCGCCTATTTCGAACATACCTTTCTTGCCCGTCAAATGGGCATCGAGATCGTAGAGGGCAAGGATTTGATTTGTCTGGATTCGCGCATTTTCATGCGTACCACGCGGGGGTTGGTGCAGGTGGACGTAATTTACCGTCGCCTCGATGACGATTTTCTCGATCCCTCCTTTTTCAGGAAGGATTCGTTGCTGGGAGTGCCTGGATTGATGAATGCGTATTTGAGCGGAAACGTCTCTTTGGCCAATGCAGTGGGAACAGGGGTGGCGGACGACAAGGTGACTTACGCCTACGTTCCGGACATGATCAGATATTACCTGAACGAAGATGCGATCCTTCAAAACGTTCCCACCTACTTGTGCTGGCGAGATGCCGACCGATCCCACGTGCTGGAAAACCTCGAGAAGCTCGTCGTCAAGGCCGCCAACGAGTCGGGTGGCTACGGCATGCTCATCGGAAGCGATTCCACCTCCGAGCAGAGGGAGAACTTCGCCCGCCTGATACGGGCGAATCCGCGAGAATACGTGGCCCAGCCCATTGTCTCCCTCTCTCGCCACCCCACCTTTTGCCAAGAAGGAATTTGCGGACGGCACGTCGACTTGCGTCCCTTCGTGCTCTACGGAGAGGACGTTGAAATCGTACCCGGCGGACTGACCCGGGTGGCTTTGCGCCAAGGGTCTCTGGTGGTCAATTCCTCCCAAGGGGGAGGAAGCAAGGACACTTGGGTGCTCAAGGACTTTTGAATCATGCTTTCCAGGGTTGCCGACAACTTGTATTGGATGGCTCGTCACATCGAGCGAGCCGAGGGCATGTCGCGAATGATTCAGGTCAGGCAGGGCCTGGCTTTGGAGTACGCCCACAACGAGGAACAGTTGGAGCTTTTCTGGGAACCGCTTCTCAAGGCCCTTTGCGCCGAATGGGCCTGCGAATCCGGTGAGCCTGCCGGTCGAGTTGTCCGCAACCTCATCTTTTCGGAAGCGGCATCCGGATCGATTTTCAGCAGCATCTCTCTGGCCCGTGAAAATGCTCGCATGGTTCGAGATCAATTGTCCGAGGAACTTTGGGTGGAGCTGAACAACGCCTATCTGTTCTTCCGGAGCGGAGAAGCGGAAGATTTATACCGACAGGGATCCCATCAGCTGCTGGAAAAAGTCATTCGCTTTTCTCTGGTCTTTCAAGGTCTATCCGATGCCGCCATTCCCCATACGGAAGGATGGCGCTTTCTTTCATTGGGCAAGTACCTCGAGCGAGCCGACTTGACTTGTCGCATGCTGAACACCCTGAACCTGCCTGCCAAGAGACCGACCCGCGCGGATTTGATGTCGGTGTTGCGCGGATGCGTCGCCTTGTCCGCCTACAGGGAGAAATTTCACGGAAATCTTTCCTTGCGCAACGTGGCCGGCTTTCTGCTTTTTTCCAAGAGTTTCCCGCGATCCGTACGATTTTGTCTGGAGCACACCGATCGCAACCTGCATGCCATTTCCGAGGTTCCCGCGGGTAATTTCTCCAACGAAGCCGAACGTTTGACGGGGGCCGCTTTGGCCAGGGTCAACTTTACCGATCTTGATAACGTTCTGGAAAAGGGATTGGGCGAAATCCTGCTCGAATTGCAGTCCACGCTCACCAAGATCGGGCAGGAAGTCTTTGAAACCTACGTTCTGCTGCCTTCCGAGATCAAGAGTCTCGAGAAGAGGCTGCTCGTCGAGAGACAGGAACAAGCCTCCCAGCAACAATGAGTCTGCGATCGAGGCTCGTCGAGGCGTAATTCGGGACGGAGAGCATCCTTTTCATGCGCCTCTACGTCTTTCATCGCACGCGTTACCTGTACCCTGGCCCGGTCACGCGAAGCTGCAACGAATTGAGGCTTCATCCCACCACCAACGACTGGCAAAAGTGTCATTCCAGCACCCTCTCGATTCTGCCGATCGCCCATGCGAAAAGCTACTTGGATTTGAATGGAAACGTCGTGAAGCGCGTCGAGTTGCCTGCGGAGCATCGAAAATTGGTCATCGAAGTCCGCTCGGTGGTGGAAACCTTTTCTCGGGTGGATTTCGATCATCTTCCCTACGGGGTCGAAATGAGCAGTCTTTCCAGGATGGAGGGAGTCGCCGAGTATCGCGAGTACCTTCAAAGTTCCAGCTACGTGGAAATACGACCCGAAGTCTGGCGCCTTGCCGTCGACCTCATGGGGGAATCCCGGGACGTCTTTCAAACCGCCTACCGGATAATGGAATTCATTTATCTTAATTTCGAATACTGCAAGTCGACCACCACGGTGGACACCCATGCCAACGAAGTATTGGCGAACCGAAGGGGAGTCTGCCAGGACTTCGCCCACGCCGGGATCGCCTTGTGCAGGTGCCTGGGGATTCCGGCCCGCTACGTAAGCGGGTACCTTTATGATTCCACCCGGGATCGCAAAATGCGCGGCGCGGAGGCGTCCCATGCATGGATCGAAATCATGGTGGAAGGACACGGTTGGTTTGGCCTGGACCCAACGAACAACAAAGTGGTGGACGAATCCTACGTCATCTTGGGGGCGGGAAAGGACTACCGCGACGTCGCTCCCGTCACCGGATCCTACTTTGGTCCGAAGCCGTCGGAAATGGAAGTGACCGTAAGGGTCAGACGCTTGGACGATTGACGGCGAAGTCCGGCGAACGATTGGCCGCCGGAATGGCGTCCAGAAGTTCTCGGGTGTAAGGCGAGGTTGGTTCTCGGTAGATTATCTCGGAGGGGCCGCTTTCCACGATGCGGCCGTTGCGCATGACGGAAATTTCATCGGACATGAACTTGACCACGCTCAGGTCATGCGAAATGAAAAGATAGGCCAGTCCGCGAGAAGCCTGCAAAGAGCGAAGCAGGTTCAATGTTTGAGCCTGAACGGAAACGTCCATGGCGCTTACGCATTCGTCGCAGACAATGAAGGAGGGCTCGGTGGTCAAGGCCCGGGCCACGCATATTCTCTGACGCTGTCCCCCGGAAAATTCATGGGGGTATCGGCGAAGGTGTTCCTGATTCAAACCCACTTCCTCGAGCAGCTCGACGATACGGTCAATCCGATCCTTTCGGGATCTTCCGATTTCATGAACGACCATCGGCTCGAGGAGGGCCTGCTCTACGGTCAGGCGCGGATTAAGGGATGCATAGGGATCCTGAAAGACGATCTGCATGGACTTTCGAAGGAACCTCCTTTCATCAGGGTTGGAAAAGTCGACCTTCCTCCCTCCGAAAGCGATGCTCCCGGAAGAAGAGCCGATCAAGTTGAGGATGGCTCGTCCGGTCGTGGTTTTGCCAGACCCCGATTCCCCGACCAATCCATGGGTCGAGCCCTTGCGAATGGAAAGATCCACGCCGTCCACCGCCCGAATTTTTCCCTGCTGCCCGGAAAATTCGACCACCAACTCTTTCACCTCGACCAGAATTTCGGAGCCTTCGGCGACCCTGGTTCTCTTGGGCTTGATCGGCCTGATCGCTTCGGGTGATTCGACTTGCAGAAAATCCTCCACGGTGGGGAGGTATTCAACCCGAGTTTCCAAGGTGGGGCGACAGGCCACAAGGGCCCGCACGTAGGGGTGGCGGGGATTGCCGAAGATGGAAGCGGCATCGTTTTGCTCCACGATTTTTCCATTGAGCATGACCACGACTCGATCCGCAAGTTCCGCGACCAGGCCCAGGTCGTGGCTGACGAAAAGTACGCTTACCCCCAGTTCCGAGCATAACTCCCTCAAGATCTTGAGAACCTTGGCTTGTACCGTTACGTCAAGAGCGGTGGTCGGTTCGTCCGCCAAAAGCAAGGAAGGTCGCGTGACAAGGGCCATGGCGATCATCGCCCTTTGGCGCATGCCGCCGGAAAATTCATGAGGATAGGAGCGGGGATGATCGACCACCCGATCAACGCCCACACGCCTGAGCATCTCCGAGGCCCGGTTCCTTGCTTCGGTCTGATTAGCCAAGCCGTGAATGATCAGGGGTTCGGCAACCTGATCGAGCACCGGAAGGTAGGGGTTGAGGCAACTCATGGGATCCTGAAAGATCATGGAAATTTCCTTGCCTCGAATCCCCCTCATGAAGGCGTCCGGAGTTTGGAGCAAATTCTTGCCGTTCCATTCGATGGTTTCCGCTTCGATTCGCGCGGGCGGAGAGGGCAGGAGTCGAAGAACGCAGTTGCAGGTAACCGATTTCCCGGAACCTGATTCACCCACCAGTCCGACGATTTCGCCTGGTTTTACGGACAGTTCGATCCCGTCCACGGCTCGAACCGTTCCTTCTCGCATTCGAAAGTCAACCTGCAGGTTTTTGACGCTTAGCTTGCCCATTTCATCATTCCTTCGACGATTTCGGATCAAAGGCATCCCTCAGCCCGTCTCCGATGAAGTTAAGGGCAAGAAGAGCGAGGCAGAAAAAGGCTCCTGGGAAAAGCAAAAGCCAAGGAGCGGCGTCCATTTTTTCCGCGCCCTCCTTGATCAGGCTTCCCCATGAACTCATCGGGGCCTGAACGCCAAGACCAAGAAAGCTCAGGACCGCTTCCAGCAGCATGACTGCCGGAACCGTCAGGGTGGCGTAGACGATGATCGGGCCGATCAAATTGGGAAGCAAGTGATGAAAAAGAATGCGAGCGTGAGAATATCCCAAGGCCCGGGCGGCCTCCACGAATTCGGCCTGTTTCAAGTGCATGGTTTGAGCCCTTGTGATTCGAGCCATGGTCAACCATTCAACCGCTCCGATGGCCAGAAAGAGCAAAAGAAAATTTCTTCCGAACAAGACCATGAGCAAAATCACGAAAATGGTGAAGGGCAGGGAATAAAGAACGTCGACCGCTCGCATCATCCACGCATCCGGTCGCCCGCCGACGTAGCCTGAAATCATGCCGTAACTTACTCCGATCACCAAAGAAACCAAGGTGGCGAGTATGCCTACGGCTAGGGAGATGCGTCCTCCGAAGGAGGTTCTGGCAAACAAATCGCGCCCCAAGTTGTCGGTGCCGAACCAATGGTCCGCTCCCGGTCCCTCAAAGGTTCGGTCCAGGTCTTGTCGATCGTATTCGTAGGGACAAACCAAGGGACCGAGCAAGGATACCAGGAGAATCCCTCCTAGAATGAACAAACTGAGGAGGGCCATGCGGTTTTTACGCAGACGCATCCATGCATCCTGGCCCAAGGAAGATCCGCTCTTGTCCCTCATGCGGCTTGTCTGGCCTTGGGGTCGAGCCAAGCCTGGAGAAGATCGACCAGCAAATTCAGAAGAATGATCAAGCTGGCGTAAAAGAGCACCGTTCCCAAGACCATGGTATAGTCGCGGTTGAAGGCTGCGGTGACGAAAAACTTACCCAAACCGGGAATGAAGAATATGCTTTCAATCACAAAGGATCCGCTGATCAATCCGGCAAAGGCAGGTCCCAGAAAGGTAACCACCGGCAGCAGCCCTCCGCGCAGTGCGTGTCTGGTCACCACTCTCCAGGTCGAAGCCCCTTTGGCTCGGGCCGTTCTTACGTAGTCCTGCTTCAAAGTCTCAAGCATTCCTGCGCGGGTCAAGCGGGCGACGTAGGCGGCGTAAAAAAGACCCAACGTAAGAGAGGGAAGCGCCCAGTCGGACGGGCCATACCAACCAAGGGGCGGAAAAAGATCCAGTTGAGAAGAGAGGACGAAAACCAACATGGGACCGAGAACGAAGGTGGGCAGGCAGATTCCGATCATGGAAAGACTCATGGGCAGGTAATCCAACCAGGAGTTCTGTCTGAGGGCGGCGAGAATCCCGGCGGGCATGCCGATGAGCAGGGCGATGCCCAAGGAGAGAACCCCCAAGGCAAGGGAAACCGGAAAGGCGGTGGCGATCAATTCGGAGACTTCCCAACCGGGATACTTGAAGGATGGCCCCAGGTCTCCCTGCAGCAGGTTTTGCAGGTAGAGCAGGTACTGTTCGAAAAGCGGGCGGTCCAATCCAAAATGGCTTTCCAATTTCACCTTGATTTCCTCGGGGATTGCCTTTTCGGAATCAAAGGGGCCGCCCGGGGCGAATCGAGTCATGAAAAACGTGAGGGTGGCAATCACCCAGAGAGTGGGGATCGCCTGCAGGAGGCGTTGCAGGGCGAATTTCTTCATGGAATGCCCTCGCTTTGCAAATGGACGTATTTGTAGGGGTGATGGTCCAGCAGGGTGGGATGCCATCCGCGGACCGATGGATGACGCAGTGTCAAATGTACGTAAAAATAAAGCGGAAGCACGGGCAGTTCTTCCGCTAAAAGATCCTCGCAGGCTTGAAAGCAAGCCCAGCGTTCTTTTCTGGACCCGGACACCTCGGATTTCCGAAGGGCGAGATCGTAAGACGGATTTTCCCATCCGGTCATATTCAGGCCTTCGTCCGACTTCCACATGTGGAGAAAGGTGTGCGGATCGGGATAGTCTCCAATCCAACCGGCCCGAGCGAGCGAAAAATCTCCCTTTGCCACGGTGGACAGAAATACCTTCCACTCCATATTGAGCAAACGAATCTCCACGCCGAGGACCTCCTTCCACATGCCATGGAGCGCTTCGGCTACCTTTTTATGCCCTTCGGAGGTGTTGTAGGTCAGTTCTATGGGGGGCAATCGATCGATTCCTCTCTCACCGAGGTATTCTCGAACCAGTCGTTTGGCTTCCACCGGATCGTAGGGGAACGCCCTCTTGGGAATGAAGCCGCCCGTACCCGGAGGAGTAAAGGAGTTTGCCGGGTCTTGTCCCCCCTTGAGCACCTTGTCCACCAGGCGTTGGCGATCGACTGCCAGACTGAAGGCTCGTCGAACGCGGACGTCGTCAAACGGCGCTTCCTTGACGTTGAAGCGATAAAAGTACGTCCCAAGATAGGGCTCGAAGCGCAATTCCTTCGGGTAGTGTTGCCTCAAATAATCGATTCGGTCGGCGGAAACGCTCTGAGTGAGGTGGAGAAACCCCGAGCGGTAGGCCCGTTCCTCGGTGTCCACCGCCTCAATGGGGTAAAAGCGGATGCCTTGCAATCGGACCTTCGATGCGTCCCAATAATGCTCGTTCTTGCGAACCTCGATCACGGAATTTATCCGATGATCGGTCAAGCGAAAGGGGCCGTTGCCCACGAAATTCAAGGGCTTTGTCCATGGTGAGCCAATGGTTTCGTAAGCGTGGAATTTCTCAATGGTAGGTCGATGGACGGGAAACCACGAAAAATGATTGAGCAGTTCCAAAAAGTAGGGAACGGGATGTTCCAGAACCAACTCCAGAGTGTGGTCGTCCAGCGCCCGGGCTCCTACGGACGCCTCTTCCCAACCGGCGCCTTCCTGATGGTAGGCCTTGGCGTTCTTCAAGGAGTGAAGCATCGATGCATATTGCGCCCCCAGCTTGGGGTTCAACATCCTTCGAAACGAATAAACGAAATCATGCGCGGTTACGGGATCTCCGTTGCTCCATTTTGCTTCCTTTCTCAAAAAGAACAGGTAAGTCCGTCCGTCTTCGGATCTTTTCCAACCTTCGGCCGCGCCAGGTAAAGGCTCGAGGGTTTTCGGATCCTCGCTCACCAAACCTTCGAGCAAGGCAGAGAGAATGTTGTGGGCCGCCACGCTGGTGGCCAGATGAGGATCCAGATGCTGAGGCTCGGCTCCCAGTCCGAAGTGTAAGATTTGATCGTTGAGGGCGGATTCGACGTTCGAGGGCGGTGAACATGCCTGAATGAGAAAAGCAAGAATGCCGCCGGCAATCGAACGAATCATGATGCAGGAAATGAATTGTCTTGAGTTCGGCCCCATTTGAATTTCTGGACAAAGTACGGAACACGCAATCGCGCTTGGCAAGCAAAAGCAGAAGGAAATTCCCTCGATACGGGTGTTTGTCTTTACTCAAAGGAGTTATTCGAAGTATGAGTCTTCCTTACTTGGTCCATGCGCGATTATTTCATTCGTAGGTTGCTTCTGATTCCCCCCGTTCTGCTCGGAATCAGCATGATGGTGTTTGCCCTTACGAGGCTGGCTCCGGGCGGACCGATCGAACAGGCGATGATGCAGATGCGGCAGGTCGGCGAATTGGGTGGAAGCGGAGGCGCCCAAGGAACCGAGCAGGCCCTCTCTGCGGAGCAGCTCCTCCAAATGAAGAGGCTTTACGGTTTTGAGAAGCCCATCTGGGAGGCCTATCTGGTTTGGGTCGGGCTCAAGCCGAGAGAAATCGAATTCAGAGAAGTCCGGTTTTTGGAAAACGAGCAGGCATTGAGCGAGCGAATCAGCCTTCCCAAGTTTCATCTGGCCCGGTTGGACTGGAACGACGACGGATTCCTCGATCCGTGGGAAATTCCCGCTCACCTGATCGGCTCGATTCCCTTTCATGAATTGGATCTCGACGCCAACGGTCGCATTGATGCGGTCGAAGCCGAGGACAAGAGAGCGTGGATAGAAGGCGCTAGAGAAAGAGTGCGACTGCGACGCTCTTCCGATGGGAGTGTCGAAATCGAGAACCTGTCCTCCCTCTTGGGAAATTGGAAGGCGAGGATGCGACGGCCAGGCGATCATGGCAGCCGTTTCCCGGTGGTCGATCTCTACCTGGAAAAGTATGCCGGGGTCCTTCAGGGGAACCTCGGAAGATCAATCAGGTACGGGGAGCCCGTTTCCTCCGTAATCGGGCAGAGGTTGTCCGTGTCCACCTACTTCGGGTTGCTTACCTTCGCTCTTACCTACCTGATTTGCATCCCTTTGGGGGTGTTCAAGGCGATCAGGCACAAGAGTGGGTGGGACGACCTTTCCTCGATACTGGTTTTCGTGGGTTTTGCAGTGCCGGGTTACGCCCTGGGCTCCCTCCTTTTGCTTTTCCTTTCCGTCCAATTGGATTGGCTGCCTATGAGCGGGCTTTCTTCTCCGGGTTCCGAATCCTTCGGGCCTTGGGACCGAACGGTTGATCTGCTTGCCCATACCGTTCAGCCCCTAGTCTGCTACTTGATCGGCGGTTTTGCCTTCGTCACCATGCTGATGAAGAACCACCTGCTCGACCACCTGGCCTCCGATTACGTAAGAACCGCCATGGCCAAGGGATTGAGTTTCGGGCAAGCGGTTCGTCGGCATGCCTTGCGCAATTCGCTCGTTCCTCTGGCCACCAACGTGGGGCATCAGGTCACTCTTTTCGTAACCGGATCCTTTCTCATCGAGACGATCTTTGACGTCGACGGGTTCGGATTGCTTGGTTTCAACGCCGTGATCGATCGCGATTACCCCGTCGTCATGGGAGTTCTCGGCCTTTCCGCAGGCTTGATGCTGCTGGGCAACGTGCTGGCCGACGCCTTGGTGGCGTTGGCGGACCCGCGGGTGCGATTCGAAGGATGAAGAAGTTCGCATTCAATCCTTTGACCCGCAGAAAGCTTCAGCGCTTTCGTTCCCTGCGCAGGGGCTATTGGTCTTTCCTGCTCTTGTTGGCGGGGTTCGCCCTTAGTTTGTTCGCCGAACTTCTGGTGAACAAGAGAGCCCTGATCGTGCGTTACGAAGGAACCTATCACTTTCCGACGTACGGGGCTCAGATTCCAGGTGATCGTTTCGGGCTGGGTTACGAATACGAGACCAACTATCGAGAGCTCAAGGAGCTCTTTCGAAAGGAGAACTCGAACAATTGGGTGTTGCTTCCTCTCGTGCCCTACGATCCCTATGAAATGGATTATCGCGAGGAAACCGCAACCGGGTTTTCTCCGCCCAGTTTGAAGAACCGGCATTTCCTCGGAACCGACAAGACGGAACGCGACGTGCTGGCGCGTCTGGTCTATGGCTTTCGCATCGCCTTCGCCTTCGCATTGGGTTATCTTTTGCTTACCTACCTCATCGCCGTTGTCGTGGGCTCGGTTTTGGGCTACTTCGGAGGAAAGACCGACATGATGGGACTGAGATTGGTGGAAATTTGGTCGAACGTGCCCTTCCTCTACATGGTGATCATACTTGTATCGGTGATGCCCGGCTGGTGGGGTTTGGGTTGGCAGGTGTCGTCCCTGCTCCTCATCATGGTGCTTTTCAGTTGGACCGGGATGACTTACTACGTGCGGGCGGCGGTATACAAGGAAAAGGCTCGCGACTACGTGGCCGCCGCGCGAGTCATCGGGGCGGGGTCCGCCCGGATCGTCTTTCGCCATCTTCTGCCCAACGTCCTGTCCACCTTGGTTACCTTCGCGCCCTTCACCGTGGCGGCCGCGGTATCTTCCATCACCGCCTTGGATTTTCTCGGCTACGGATTGCCGGCGCCAACTCCCAGTTGGGGGGAACTCCTGAAGCAGGGAGTGGACAACCTGAGGATCGCGCCCTGGATCGTCGCCTCCGCCTCCGCCGCTCTCGTTGTCAGTCTCACCTTGGTCACCTTCGTAGGAGAAGCGGTTCGAGAAGCCTTTGATCCCAAGAAATTTTCCACTTATCAATGAAACGATCAAAAAAGAACCATCTTCTTTCCTTCGTTTGCGCATCCCTGCTTTGGCTGCTTCTCGGAGGGGGGTGCGAGGACAACACCTTGAAAAGGCCTGAAGCAGGCGATGCGGCTGGGTCGTTGGATGATCCGCCTGCTCGATTGGAAGAGGCGGACGAAGCCTATCTTCGCGAACTGGCTCGCACGTTCGCTCGAGAACTGAAGAAGGAACTCGGCTCAGTCAGGACGAACGAAGGGATTCGAGGTTTTCTCGAGGGGAATGATTCCAGGCGCAATTCAGGGCTCATGGATGGAGAGGGAAATCCTCATCCTTTGTTGGCTCATTGCTCCGATTCGGTTTTGGAATTCTACTTGGAGAACAAGGAAGCGTTCGAAGTTTCGAGCGTGGAGAACCTTCCTCATGACTTGCGTTGGGAAGACGGTTCTCAGGAGGAGGAATTTTCTTCTCCCATGGCCAGACGAGGCGGGGTTTGGCGAACCTTCACCTCCGACTTTCCTCGCACGCTGAGGACCGTCGGTCCGGATGCAAACGGCGCCTTTCGCCGATTTCTGCTTGATTACAACAGCATCGGCTTGGTCATGTCCCACCCTGATTCCGACGGATACTTCCCAGGCTTGGCCAAGCGATGGGCGGTGGGAAAGGACGGGCGCACCGTATACTTCGAATTGGATGAAGACGCTCGCTTCAGTGACGGCAAGCCAGTCCGAGCCAGTGATTTCTTCTTCAATCTGTACTTCATGAGGAGCAAGCACGTTCAAGCCCCATGGTACAACGACTTTTTCGGAAAGGACAAATTCCTCAAAATCACCCTCTTCGACGAACGCACCTTGGCCATCAAGTTCTACAAGGCCAAGCCGGACCTTGTCGAAAGGGTCTCCATTCGCCCGACGCCCGAGCATTTTTACAAGGAACTGGGGGGTGATTATCTGACCAAGTACCAGTGGATTCAAGAACCTACCACCGGTCCCTACGTCGTGCGCGAGGAAGGGGTCGTCAAAGGACAATCGATCACCCTGGCGCGGTTGTCCGACTGGTGGGCCGACGACAAGAGGTTTTATCGCCGTCGATACAATCCCGATCGCATCGAGGTGCAGGTGATTCGAGACCCCAACAAGGCGTTTGAAGTCTTTCTCAAGGGAGACCTCGACATGTTCGGGTTGAGCAAAACCGAATATTGGTATGAGAAACTGCCTGACGATCACCCGCTGGTCGCAAAGGGATACCTGACCAAAGTGACCTTCTTCAACCAGGTTCCTCCTCCTACCTTCGCCCTCAGGATCAATTCCTCCAAACCGCCGATGGACGATTTGAATCTTCGCATCGGATTTCATCATGCCATGAACTTCGAGCTGGTGCTGGAGAAGATCTTTCGTGGAGACTTCGCTCGCATGCGAACCGTAGCCGACGGATACGGCGGGCGTTCCCATCCAACCCTGCAAGCCCGCAAATTCTCGGTCGAGACCGCCATGAAGCATTTTGCCAATGCCGGATACCGGACCCGGGGGAGCGATGGGATATTGGTGAACCAATCGGGCGAACGCCTCTCGGTCGAGTTGCTGACCGGGTACAAGCACTTGGAGGACGTTTTGGTCGTGCTGAGGGAGGAAGCCAAAAAGGCCGGCCTGGACCTCAAGCTCAAGATTCTCGAGAGCACTGCCGCTTGGAAAACCGCATCCGAGAAAAAACATCAGGTGGTCTTTTCGGCATTCAACTCCTTCGTGGAATTGTTTCCCCGGTTTTGGGAACCCTTCCATTCCGACAATGCCTATTCTCCGGCAGGCAGCGAAAAATTCGATGCGGACGGGGTTTTGCGTCCTGACGTGGTGATCAAGACCGACACCAACAACTACACCCAAACCGCGGTACCCGAAATCGATCGATTGATTGACCGATACCGGGAAGAGGAAAGCCTTGAGGAAATCACTCTGTTGGCTCATCGTTTGAGCGAGGCGATTCATGACCATGCCGTTTACGTTCCCGGGTGGAAGAAGCCATGGCTTCGCATGGGGCACTGGAACTGGGTGCGTTTTCCCGATGACTGGGGGCCTAGGGAAACCAGGGACTTTGAAGAATTCCAAGTTTTTTGGATCGATGAGGAAGGCAGAACCGAGATAGAGAGCGCCAAAAGCTCGGGAAAGGCCCTCGACGGCAATGATGGAGTGCGAATTTATGAGAAGCATCGAGAGAAATTTTAGCCCCTGACCCTCAGTCAATGAACCTCGAATCAAAGAAATGAGCTTGCTTGAGGCAAGAGGACTGCAAGTTGCGTTTGCCGATGACGCCGGCAAGGAAGTGGTGGTGGTCGATGGGGTGGACCTGTCCCTTAAGCCCGGAAGGACCTTGGGCTTGGTAGGGGAATCGGGATGCGGTAAAAGCGTCACCGCCCTGTCCCTGCTGCGTTTGCTTCCGCACCCGGTCGGTAGAATTCTTGCGGGTTCCGTTTTTTGGAAGGGAAGGGATCTGCTTGCCCTTTCCTCGGAAGAAATGCGTTCGATTCGCGGCAAGGAAATCGGCATGATCTTCCAGGAACCTTTGAACGCCTTGAACCCCGCCCATACCATTGGCAGGCAGGTGGACGAAGCCTTTCTGGTGCACGGACTCGCCCAATCGCGACAGGTTCGGAGCAAAACTCTGGAGATGCTCGCCATGGTGGGCATCCCCGATCCCGTGACACGGGCAAACGAATACCCTCATCAATTGTCCGGGGGCATGCGCCAACGCGTTGTCATAGCCATGGCCCTGGCTTGCGAACCCGAGCTGATCATAGCCGACGAGCCCACCACCGCCCTGGACGTTACCATCCAGGCCCAGGTTCTGGAACTGACGCGCAAATTACAGCAAAAATCCAATGCGGCCTTGCTCCTGATCACTCACGACCTTGGAGTGGTGGCTCAGACTTGTGACGAGGTTGCGGTCATGTATGCGGGAAGAATCGTCGAGAGAGCTCCCATGAGAGAAATCTTCGAAAACCCCAAACATGCCTACACCCAGGGTCTGCTCAAATCCATTCCTTCCCTGACGGGGCCGACTCAGGTCAAGTTGCCCGTGATCGAAGGAATGGTTCCCTCTCTT
The DNA here is from genome assembly GCA_038105525.1 of Opitutales bacterium. GTDB lineage: Bacteria > Verrucomicrobiota > Verrucomicrobiia > Opitutales > Seribacteraceae > Chordibacter. The sequence goes on from JAYOCQ010000022.1 coordinate 27,635, forward strand.
TCCGAGTTGGGGAACGGATGTCGTTTCGCGCCAAGGAGCGGCAGGCCGCACCGCAGTTCTTGGCTGATGGAGCGGCCGCTTCTGCGCGAGGTTTCCCAGGATCACTGGGTGGAGTCCTGTCCTGCCTGTTGTTCTCAATCATGAACGACGCCCCCCCTGTGGAAGCCCTGCTGCGGATCGACGAACTCAAGGTCCATTTTCCGGTTCTTGGCGGAGTTTGGCGCAGGGCCGTAGCGACGTGCAAGGCGGTGGACGGAGTAAGCTTCGAAGTTTTCAAGGGGGAGACCCTGGGCTTGGTGGGGGAGTCCGGGTGCGGAAAGTCGACTTTGGCTCGCAGCATCGTCGGGTTGAATCGTCCGACTTCGGGAAAAATACTCCTCGAAGGGAGGGAATTGAAGTGGTTTTCCGGGGCTTCGAGAAAAATGGATCGCCGGAGGGTGCAGATGGTCTTTCAGGATCCGTCGGAGTCGCTCGATGCCAGGCAAACGGTTGGCCAGATCATCGATGAACCTATGATGATTCACGATAGGGGAAATGCCTCGGAGCGGACAAGGAGGGTAGGGGAACTGCTCTCCTTGGTGGGTTTGTCCGAGGATGCCGCGCTTCGTTATCCCTTCGAGTTTTCCGGCGGACAACGCCAACGAATCGGAATCGCCCGAGCCCTGGCCTTGAGCCCGGAGTTGCTGGTCCTTGACGAACCGGTCTCCGCCTTGGACCTGTCCATTCGCAGTCAAGTGATCAACTTGCTTCTTGATCTCAAGATCCGGCTGGGCTTGACCTGTGTGTTCATTGCCCACGATCTGTCGGTGGTACGCCACCTCTCGGATCGAATCGCCGTAATGTACCTGGGCAAACTGGTTGAACTGGCTCCGGCTCAGGAATTGCTGGCCAACCCCATGCACGCCTACACCAAGGCCCTCATTGAGGCAATCCCGCGCCCAGATCCCGATCAAAACGGCAGGTTCTCCACCTTGAGAGGAGAAGTGCCTTCGCCGATCAATCCACCCCCTGGCTGCGCGTTCGGTCATCGGGTCCAATCCCCTCTCCACGCCTTGAGCGTTCAAAGGCCGTCACGGTTCGTTGAAGCAAGTCCGGGTCACTGGCTTCTTGACTGCCCCTGTTGCACGGACCGGGGAAAAGAAAATTCATGAGGCTCAGGGAAGACGTTTTGTCGCCAAGTTGGGTTTCCCTCTTCAAAAAAAGGCTTGCGGGGAGAAGGCCCTGCATCTTTTATTCCCCATGTCTACCCTCTGATCACCCGATGTCATTCGTTCCCATGAAACCTGTCCTTGTCATGGTTCTGCTCCTGTCGCTCGCAGCGTCTTCCAGGGGGCAGGATCCAGCCGACATGCCTATGCGTCAGGTCATCAGCGGCGCCCAGGAATTGATTGGCGCGGGAGACTACGCGGCCGCCGCTCCCTACCTCGATCAGTTGGAGATACGCTTCGCGGGAGAAGGGAACCCCGAGGTGGAGAAGATTCTCGAACAATTCGGCTTCGTCCGCGGGGTCGGCTACCTGCAGAATTTCGGCAAGACGGGAGAGATGATCAACATGGAAAAGGCCGCGAACGCCTTCGGCAAATTCGCCGAAAAATACCCCGACAACGAAAATGCGGTGTCAGCCATGCAACAGCGAACCACCTGTTTGCGGGCGTTGCAGAAGTGGGAGGAAGCGGCGGACGTAATCGAGGTTCTCCTCGATGAAAATCAGCCCTTCAAGAAAAAGATCCTCAAGCGCAGCGAATTGCTCAATCTTTATCACGGAAGGGCCCAGTGCTACCATATCAAGCAAAACTGGGTAAAAGGAGAAAAGGCCTTTGAGGAACTTCTCAAATTTTCCGATATGGCCAAAGACGAAGACCGCTCCGCCTATGCGGTTTCCTGCATGGTCGAGATGTTCGTTCAGACCAAACGGGTGGACGACGTCTTTCCTCTGCTTCCTCGCCTCTCCGGCGACACTCCCGCCCGCTTCGATTTGCGTCTCAACGTCAATCTCATGCAAGGAGCGGAAAACCTCAAGGAGCAGGGTAGACACGTGGAGGCGTCCCTCCTCTTCGCCTTGACCATGACCACCGAAGAAATCGTGAATTTCTACACTGCTAGAGAAAGTCGCCTCTCCAAGGAAATTCTGCAGGTTCAGAATTTTCTCGACACCCAAGGGGATCGATTGCCCGCCCGTAGAATATCGGTGCTCAAAAATATGCTCAATGACTTGGCGATGAAAGCCACCAGCGCAAGGAGTCATTTGAAATTGGCTCAATCCACGCCTTCGTTTACGACGGTCTTAAGGTGGAGAAAGGCAGACAACTTCCAGGCATGCAAGCGCGAGTGGGAGTCCTTTTGGGCCTTTTACTGGCTTTATCAGGATTTCCCTGATCATGAAAGCGCCGAGAATTTCCTCTACGCGGCCTTTGCTTCAGCCAATACCGTTAAATACCGTGAGAAATCCATCGAGTTGGGAGAGGCTTATCTTTCCAGAAAGGAGCTGACCGAATTTCGACCGGACGTAACTTTCATCATGGCCAACGCTTATCGTCAGGAAGCCATGAATCAGCTCAAGATCGTGGAGGAACTGCAAACCTCCCTGGCTACTGTCGACAAGGAGAAGGCGGCGGTGGCAAAGCAGACTTCCGAGGAGTATTACGACCGCTTTTTCCAACTGTGCGATGATTTTCTCAAAGTGATGCCCGAGCACAAATATGCCCGCGAGTTCATCGGCATGATGGGAGCCGAGTTCTTCAAGCGCCAACAATTCGACAAGCTGCTCTTGAAATTCGCCGGTTTTGAAAACGGATCCTCTGATCCGACGGTCGGTTATGCCAACATGAAGGAGTTGCAGGGAACCACGGCTATGGGCAGGGTCAATTACATGAGCGGCTTGGCCTTGCTTGCCACCGGTAATTACGATGAGGCGAAATCCTTTCTGGGGGCAATCGTCGGAGTCAGCATCGAAGGCCTCCCTCTGGACGAGGGGGCGTTGAAGGAATGAATCCGATTTCGAAGGTTCGTGATTTCATGAGGCCCTTTTGCCTGTCTTTGCGATTTTTCGGGTTCTTTTTGCTGTGGAGTTGCGGTGGGGGCGACGAAGTTTCGGAATCTTCGGATGACCCTGTCGTCGAGGAATCGGCGGCGCCCGAGACCGAGCAATCGACGGAGTTGGAACCGGCGGACTCGGTTGCGGTGGAAGAAGAAGCCGTGGAAGCCAAGGAAGCGCCCGATCCCAACGGGGTTTTTCTTCCCTTGTATGAGGACAAGGGCGGAAAGTTGGAGGTCGTGAAGATGAACGAACGTCCCGTTTATTCGAATGGAGCCGGATATTTTCTATGGTCGAACGGTTCGCTTTGGAAGATCTCCACAAAAGCCGGCGGAGGGCGTACGATTTCTACGGGGGGAGAGAAGATTTCGGATGCTTGGGAAGGCGGAGCCAAAACCCGCTTTTCCGAGGATGAGGAATATACCAAGCAGGCGATGTTTCGTCTGGCCGTTGCCTTTCAGGGGTCGGAAGACAACGCCAATGCGATTCGCCTCTTCAGCCAGTTCGTCACGCTTTTCCCGGACGACAAGTTGGTTGCGGAAGTCTACCTGAGCATGGGCGATTTGGCAACCAGCGGATTGGGGCCCGACACTCAACCTACTTTCGAACAAATTCAGCTCGCTCGTTCCAACTACGCCAAGGTTCGCCAAAACACCAAGGAGATCGGACTGATCTCCGATTCCACGGCAAACGAAGGAGGCCTGATCGAGCGAGTTGCGGAAAACCCCGAGGGCTTGGTCAACCACTTCTTCACTTTTGACAAGGACAACGACAAAATGCTTTCTGTCGCAGAAGCAAAGTCCTTGAGCGCTTCCTTGGAGGGAGCTTACCTTTTTGTCTTCGAGGATCATGACCTCAGTGGCGACGGCAGCCTTGGTTTCGAGGAACTGTTCGAGGCCGCATCCATCTCCTGCTACAAGGAACTGGAGTCCCTCTACGAATCCTACATGAAATCGTATGGAGACACGGAAGGAGCCCAAGTGGCCAAAGCCACTGAAAAAATCGGCTTTGCCAAGGAAAAGCTCGGGCAGCCATCGGAAATGCTCAAAATCTACTTTCAGGATATCCGGCGCTTTGGAAACGATCCCAACAACCTGGGTGTAGACGGAATTCTCGCCGCTTATTGCGAAAAGTATCAGCATTACGAGGCGCTTTTCGGCCAGACCGTCGACTTGCTTGAAAAATTGCAGAACCCGTCCGAGCCCGTTTCCTTCACTCACACCGACCGCAAGGGAATCGAGAAGGAAATTTCAGGGACGATCAGGGAAATGGTCGAAGACAGAAGCAAGAGCCTGGCCATGCTATCCACCCTCTACAAGAACATGGATCCCAAGGTATATGGGGAGGTCGTAAAATTCAGGGGTGGCGTGTTCGCCAATCCCAAATACGTCGATTTGTTCAAGGGATATTTGAAGAAATATCGTGATTTACAGTCAGCCTTCCCCAAGGATTTGGCCCCGTCGAAGGCTTTCGTTCAGCTTTTGCAGGACGCGCAGTCGGATGGCAGCAAGACTTTGGAATTGCGTATGCGGGCCAACCTTGACCGAGTCGGTTCGAAGATCGGATCGGACTACAATCCCCAGACCAGCGATTTTCCGGCCGCCAGCGCCGGAGTCCTCGTTTGGATGGCCAAAAAAATGCTGAAGCAGAATTCTCTCGAGGATGCGGTTTCTGCGATGGAGAGGTTGATCGGCTCCTTCGGGGGAGCTGGAGGGGAAACCTTGTTCGACGCTCACTACGTCATCGGCCAGGCTCGTGAAAAGCAGCGTGATTTTGCTCAGGCGGCGGCTTCCTTTGATGCGGCCATCACCAACTCTCCTTGGCATGCCGATGCCAATGACGCTCGAATTCGCAAAGGGTATGCCTTGTTCGAGGTTGCCAAGGCCGAAAAGGACGAGGACGGCCTGATGCAGGCCCAGTCCGCATTCGGAGAGGCCAGGGACAACGAGGATGCTCCAATGGTGGTCAAGGCCGAGTGTTCCTTTATGATGGGAGAATGCCTCAAAGCCAAGGGCAACCACCTTGGCGCCGCCTTCCATTACGAGGAGACGACCTTGTTCTTCGCAGGTTCCGGCAAATGGGCGCAAAAATCCTTCGAACAGGCAATTGCTTCCTATGAAAGAGCGGGGCAGTCGGAAAAAGTTCGCAAGCTCGAACAAAATTACACCGATTGGCAGAGAAATTTCCTTCAATGATCAGGTTGACTCGCATTTTACCTTTTTGTCTGCTGGGGGCGTTCAGCACTCCCTGCGTCCAAGCAGTGGAAGATTATTTCAAGCAGCATGCCGGTCCGATTTCAGTCAAGATTCATTACTTGAAATCCTCGGCGGTCAAGCCGATGAAGTTATGGGGACTGGATGCAGCCCGAGGAATCATTTATGCCGAAATGGAGGGGTCGGGCCGCTTGGAGTTGGAGTTGCGCGGATTGGCGAGGCAAAACATCGAGAAGTTCGAATTCGATTGGTCCCGAAACGGCAAAACCTACCTTGGCTATCTTGCCAACGAGCAATACGATCCTCGAATTCTCGGCGCCCTGCGTCCTGAAGTTTATCGGGTCATGCTCTTTCTGGCCATGCCTTTTCAATACCTTGCCATCCATGACGACTGCCTCACCTACGTCAAGGCGCTCTTGGCGATGGAGCAGTTCGATGAGGCGTTTTACCTGCTCTCCCGGCTGAACCTTTCCAAACTGGACGAGTACGGATACCGGGAATACTCCGAGGCGGCATTGGAACTTTGCGGAAAGATGATCGCAGCCGATCGCGAGTCTGCAAAAGCTTCGCGAGCCTTGTTGCAAAGAATCACCATTCGAGACAACGCCGGAGATCATGCGTCCTATCTTAGGCTTGCCGACTCGCTTCGTACGCAAGGGCTTTTTTCCGAGGCCATCAGCGAGTATGCCCGACTCTCTCCCATCGTGGCCAAGGATTCCTCCAGTTCACTTAACAAGGTTCTGGAGATCTGGCCGGTCTACTGTTACCTTAAACTGTACGAGGCATACGCTCCTCTTGCCGCTTCGGACAAAAGGTACAAGGAAGCCGCCAGCAAGATGTTCAATTCCGCTGCTCAAGGGTTGAAGAAGCTCGATGAGTCCCCCCCTGGGCGAAACTCCAACGAATATTCGCTGTACAAGCTTTTGCGGTCGTTGATTCGCGTGCAGTACGCTCGCCAATACGAAGCGCGCGGAGATGAATTGAAAGCGGGGGACTTTTACCGTCAATCCGTACTTGAGGTGACGGAGGGAATCGTCAATGCCCGGATCGGTCTGGACTGGTTGCCCGAATCGCTCATGATGGCAGGAGACGCCTATGAGAAGCTCGAGTTGCAGGAAGCCGCCCGCAACGTCTACAACCAAGTGAAGGTTTTCTTTCCCAAGACAAAATGGGAGAAAATGAGCGCCGAAAGGCTGGCCGAGCTCCCTCCTTCCTGAACGACAAATCCTCGTTGACCATTCCCTGTATTCATACTTTTCTAGATTCAATTAACCGCAACGCACTATGAAAATTGGTACCATTCGAATTCCTGCCTCCCTTCTTCTGCTTTATGCAGTCCTCTCTCCCGGTCTGATGGTCAATCAGGCAATGGCTCAAAGCAGCAACCTCTTCTCCGAGGCATGGAACAACCTAGGACCCACTTTCTTCATCGTCTTTCTTCTGCTCATTATCGCCGGAATCACGCTGATCATCTTCAACAGCATAGCAGTGCGCCGCAAAGCGTTCATCAAGGATGACGTCATCGAGCCCATCATGCAGGAGATTCAAAACCTCAACATCGAGGGAGCCAAATCTCTCTGCGATCAGTACAAGTTGCCGGTAACTGCCATTCTCAAGGGCGGGCTGGAAAGAATTCAAGACGACGAACTGGATATAGACGCAATTGAAAAAGGCCTTGATGAAAATTCGGGAATCTTCATGTCCAAGCCGTTTACTTGGATCAACATGCTCAACACCGTGGGCTCGATCGCTCCGATGATCGGGTTGTTGGGTACGGTAGTAGGTATGATCGGGGCCTTCGCGGTTCTTACCTCTCAAGGCATGGGGGGCGAGGCAAGCAAGCAAATGGCCGGCAACATCGGAAGCGCTCTTTGGACCACCGCTGCCGGCTTGGTGGTGGCCATTCCCTGTCTGGTCGCCTACTTCCTCTTCAAGACGAAGTTCGGAAACATCGTAGCCGAAGTGAACCAAGTGACCGGATCCATGGTTTTCACTTTGGTTCGAGCGGCCCGCGGAGGATTTGCCGAAGGAGGAGAAGAGGGCGGCGAGGAATACTTCGAAGAAACCGAATACCCTGAAGCTCCGCCGGAACCGGCCTGATTCACCCAGGCCGCATTCTTGTCGCTAGCGCTTTCTCTCCATAGGTAACGACATATGGCGAAATTCGAAGTTCCGGAATCAAACGACTCGCCGGACTTGACTCCGATGATCGACGTCGTGTTTCTGCTCATCGTTTTCTTCATGGTCGTCGCACAGAAGCTATCGGAGCAATACGTCGAACTGAGTCCGACCGGGTTGGGCGTTGCTTCCAGCGCCAAAGTGCCGGAATCGCCTCCTTCCAGAACGATTATCAGCGTGGATGAGTCGCCTCTAGGACAGGTGATCTACTGGGGAGAGCAGGAAATCGACATGAGTCAGATCACTACCGTGGTGGCTCGCAATCCCTCCTGGCAGGTCTTGCTTCGCTATCACAACGAAGTTCCTTATTCCGTGGTCGACGAGGTTTACAAGCAAGTGATCAACGGCGGGCAGCCAAAGGTGGTTCTTGCCAGTTTCAAATCGGCCAATTAACTCAGGAACCGCGCGCAATGGACACCTTCAAGAAAATTTTGGACGACGTCGATGAAGTCGATTTGACCCCGATGATCGACGTTACCTTTCTTCTCCTGATTTACTTTATGGTGACGACCATGATCAAGCAGCCGGAGGCCGAGTTGTCCTTGGAGCTGCCTGGGCAGGCAAAGTCATCCTTGCAGGACGTGCAGCCCATGAAAAGAATTACCCTGGAGGTGGATGACGGAGGCAGCGTCACCTTGGACGGAACTCCTTCCCCCGATGCCCCTGCTTCCACCGATCGCGAGCAAAGATGGTTGTTGGCAAAGCTTCAGCAAATCAAGGAACAAAGAGACATGCTGATCAGTAGCGGCGCCCGATCCAAGGAGGAAGCGGAGCCCAAAGTCGACATCAAGTCTTCGGGGATTTGCTCATGGCAGGCCCCATTGACGGTTTTGAACGCTTGTAGCGGAGCGGGCATCAATAAAGTCGCTCCGGTTTGGAATTGATCCTTCCTCCTGGGAACGGTTTGCGCCCCATGCATTCGAATTTCCCCAAGGGTCTTTCATGAGCATAGTCAGAAAATTTCTGCACACGCGCATGCGCGTGAACGATTTGGAGGCAACAGTGGCTTTTTACGAAAAGGTTTTTGGATTGGAAGTTTCTCGGAGGCATCAATCTCCCCGGGGTTCCCAACTGGCTTTTCTTTCCGTGCCCAATAGTGACGAGGAGATAGAGATCACGCATTTCCCCGGCTCCGGTCCCGTAGTTGTTCAGGAAGATTTGATGCATCTGGCTTTTGAAGTGGAGAGCATGGAAGAGTTTCAAAAGCATTTGCGCCTGCTGGGAGTGTCCTTGAGCGATGGCCCCACCACGAGCTCTTCGGGTTCGGTGTTTGCCTTTGTCGATGCTCCGGAGGGTTACGAAGTGGAAGTGATCGAAAGGCCTAAGAATTAAGAGCCGGCCGTTTTGCGCAGGCAGGGCTAGAATTTCCCCATGCGACGATTCATCGGACTGGCTCTGTATGCAGTTCTGTTTGCCTTTAATGCAAGCGGGTCTTCCCCCTTGCGCATTCTATTTGACGGATCCTCCTTGGATGATTGGGAGGCAACGGATTTTGCCGGCAGGGGCGAGGTTCGACTCGATGGCAATGAAAGCGTTGTTTTGGAGATGGGAATCGCCCTTACGGGAATTCACTGGGTGGGAGCAGATTTGCCCCGCTGCAATTATGAGATTCGGTGGGAAGCCATGAAGCGAATGGGGAGCGATTTTTTTGCCTCCCTTACTTTTCCCTGCATGGACAAACACGCTACCCTCATTTTGGGTGGATGGGGAGGCGCCCTGGTCGGCATCTCATCGATCGACGGCTTTGATGCATCGGAAAACGAAACGGCTACCGCCCATTATTTTCGATCAAACCAGTGGTACTCCTGTCGCTTGCAAGTCAGCCCTGCCTGCTTTCGGTTCTGGGTAGACGACGAGAAGCTCATCGATTGTCCAATCGAGGGAAGAGATATTTCGATGCGAAGCGGAGAAATCGAAATGTCCGCTCCTCTTGGTTTCTCGACCTATGATACGACCGGGCTGATAAGAAGGGTATCCTTGGTCGAACTTTCACCCTGAAGGTATTCCCGGATCTGCGTTTTCAATCCGCTTCGAACTCCTTCTGTTTCACCTGATTTTCAGGTTGCTTGATTTCACGAAGCCTAAGTTGCCCGCAAGCCGCATCGATGTCATGGCCCTTCTCCATGCGCAAGGTCACCCGAGGAGGCTTGCCTTCCTCGACTTTCCGATGAAAGGCCCTGATTCGGTCGGCCGTCGGCCTTCTCCAATGCAAGCCTTCCACTCGATTGTATGGGATTAAGTTGATCTTTGCGTTGAGCCTGCGAGCATGATCCGCAAGGAGCCCCGCCTGCTTCAGGTCGTCGTTGACCCCATCGATCAAGATGTACTCAAGGGTAATCATCTTTTTCCGTTCCGTCACGAAGCGCTGGCAAGCATCCAACAGTTCTCCCATGGGAAATCGATCGTTGATGGGCATGATCTTTCGCCTGGTCGCGTCGTCTCCCCCATGGAGCGAGACAGCTAGACGAATTTGAGCGGGGTATTTCGCCAGCTCGATGATTTTCGGGACCAATCCACTTGTGGACAGCGTAAGGTGACGAGCTCCTATGCCCAGCCCTTTGGGGGAAAGAATTTGGTCCAGAGCCGGAAGGAGGGCCGGCAAATTGGCCAATGGTTCTCCCATTCCCATGAAAACCAAATTATCGATTCTTCTGTTCGCCTCTTTTCTGGCAAGAAGAACTTGACCGACGATTTCTCCGGAGGATAAATTTCTTTTCAATCCATCCAGTCCGCTGGCGCAGAATTTGCACCCGATGGCGCAACCTACTTGGGTGGATACGCACAGAGTCAAGCGGGCGGAGCGCCCCTGCGACCCTTCGGTCGCGGGGATCAAAACGCTTTCGATCAGTTGTCCGTCGCGAAGCTTCCAGAGGAATTTTCGGGTGGTATCGGAAGCGCCCTGCAATCGTAAAAGCTCCATGGGAAGCAACTCGAAGTACCTAGACAAGCGATCGCGAAGCGACTTGGGCAAATTCGTCATGGCATCCCAGTCGAAGCATCCCTGCTCGAAGACCCAACCCCGCAATTGTTCCATGCGATAGGCAGGCAGGCCATCCAGTTGCCATTGATCGAAAGGTTTGTCCAAAAGGAGCGAATTCACTGGAATCTTGATAGATTGATTCCGTGGAGACGGCAAGAGAGCAAGACGATTCCTGCTTGCCTGAAGCTTCAAACAAAACAATCATGACTGGCTCTTCATGGGAAAGACATCCATCGATCATTTCTTGAAAAACCTCAGTGAGGCAGGGTTGCGTCTCACCAGGCAGAGACGCTTGATGATCGAAGCCTTGGTTCGGGCCGAGAACCCTCAGTCCGCAGAGGAGACCCATGGCGCGATGCCTGCAGGTTCCTGTGACCTAGTCACGGTATATCGCTCTTTGGAGCAGTTTGAAAGAATCGGGGTGGTCCAACTCGGGGTCAGGGAAAACGGAACCAAGGTATATTGCCTTTCGCATGGTCAGGACCATCATCATCACCTGACTTGCAGGGGTTGTGGTCGAACGGAGCGAATCGATTTGTGCATGGCCGATGAATTGGAAAAAGTGGGACGTTCCCATGGATTCCGCCGACTTTCGCACGTGATGGAGGTCTTCGGCACCTGTCCCGATTGTTCGAAGCAGAGCTAAAAACCCGAAGGGCCTTCTCAACCAAAATTCAGGTTCCTGCAGGTTATCACTTGCTAGGCGCAATATATTTGTGAAAGACTTTTCCTCGTCTATCACTTTGCCATGTTCAATAAACTTTCCTTGTTCGCATTTTTGATCGCATCCTCTTGCTTTGCAGAACCATCGGATGAACTTGAAAGGATAGAAGCGGCCCTTCGCGGGTTTCCCCGTCAGATGGCATCACCTCCGCCCAAGGTCTTGGTTTATTCTCATGCCAGCGGGTTTGCCCACAAATCCATTCCCACGGGAGTCAAGGCCCTGCGGGCGTTGGCACAAAAAACAAAAGCGTTTGAACCCCAGTTTACTAATGCGGTCGAAGATTTCACCA
>JAYOCQ010000023.1:0-38550 GCA_038105525.1 Opitutales bacterium
CCTTCCAAAGTAATGAGTTTTATTTGGTATACTCAAAAGAATAAGCAAAATCGCAGTCAAGGGTATAGCATAATGGCTTTTGAAAAAACTGCTATTAATTTTTTTCAAACTTAAGGTTTGTAAAAAGTTAACAAGGCAAAAGCTTATCGGTATCGCAAAAAGCAATCGATGAAAAACAACTATATTATTATGTTTGATTAGTAGGTAACTCAGGCATAACGCAAAGGGTGGATACAACAGAAGCAATACGGGTGATAAAGTTATCCAACCAATCAACTTTTTTTGCTTGATGAGATAAATACTAAGCAAAAGGTTCAAACAACCTACTGCTCCTAAAATTTGAAGGAATCTGCCACTTGCATTGTTAATTTGTGGATCCATTGAAAATAATTTAAATCCTCCATAACCGAAGAGCCATCCTTTGGAGTCCCAGATTGGCTTTATAGTATCCTTAAAATCTGTCATTATTGGTAGATATAAAAAAAGATAAAAAATACAGGTGGTCAAAAGAAACAAGAATGTAATCCATGGAATAAATTTTTTATTACCGATCTTTACATGCCATAAATAAAGAAGTATTCCAATAAAGGAGGCGAAGAAAAGTAGTAGTCCTTGTTGATGGTTCCAGTAAGAGAGAAAAAGACAGCTTAAAATAGAAATGATTTTAGAGATTTTCTTGGAATTTAGATAGTCGATGAATGCATTAGTTGCTCCTAGATAAGTTATGGTGCTGAGCATTGTAGAGGAGATTCCATAATATCTATAAAATGAAAAAGAACTGTTTCCCATAAAGATTATTGTCCCCCAAACAGCTATCTTGGCCCATGGTTCAGAAAATCCTAATCTATTAGCCAACTTGTAAAACTGCAGAGCTAGCAATAGTCCCCAAAAACAATAGTAAAAATCAATTGCAAGTATTTGGTATTTTGGTGGTATCGAAGCGAAGAGAGAATATCCCCAAAAATAGGAAAATTTGTAATTTGAATTCGCATCTGAAATTAAATCAATGTTCTTCCATTGGAAAATTCTCCAGAAATGAGTCCAAGGATCTGAAGGATATTCCAAGTATGCTCCGGTTAGAAGAAATAAAGAGGCTAAACTTAACCAAAAAAAACAATTTTTCAGATTAAAGTTTTTATATGATTTTAAAATTACCCAAAAAAGTCCAAAGGCATGTAAAAAATGAATCCCAGCAAAGAGTTGATGTAGTGTTGAGACATTCCATTCAAAAAACCAAAAAATAAGATAAAAAAGTAGGTAAGGGAAAAAGAATGCCCAACCCGAGCAGAAATACTTCTTTAATACTTTGTAGCCATAGCTTTCCATGATTTATTGAGATGAAGGTTTTCTAAAGAAGCAACAGATATATCCTTCACTTCTACTTTTGAATAACAATTGGCGATACCAAATGATCCATCTGTATTGATTACCTTTATTTCTAATGCATCGTATCTTCGATGAAGAACTTGAAGATTTTCACCCCTTAAGCAGGTGACTCCAACGGAGATAAAGTAGTCTCCAGAGCCTAGATTCGAGCGTTGTCGAAAGTCGACTTGGATTCGTGCCCCTTTATCAAGGTCATCAACTTGTACTTTGGCAAAGTGAGTGTTTTGACCATAAACCTGCTGCCCCTTTGCGTCCTTAATGGTCATTGCGTAAATTGGTGAATGAATATTTTCTTTTGCTTCAACAATATATGAAACAGAAAATTCCTCACCAGATTTTAAAACATTTGTTTCCTTATTTTGATTATTGATGAGCTTAAGATCATTAATCTTAGCTTCCCCCCCCCCATATGAAAATTCTTTAGAAGTTTCTGTTTCTAAAATTTGGGCTCTATTCAAACTACTTTTATTTTCAGCATTTGTTTCATTCGAGTTTTCATCCATTGATAAAATTTTCGAATATTCGTTAATTACTTCAATCGGTTTACCAGATGCGAGCAAGGATCCCTCATTTAAAAGAATCGAATGCGAACATAATCTGGCAATGGAGTTTAAATCATGTGAGACAAGAATTAAAGTACCGCCTTTATTTTTAAATTCTTCTAGAAAAGAAAAACATTTTAATTGAAACCTCGCATCTCCTACTGCAAGTGCTTCATCAATTATTAGGATTTTAGGATTTACTTGTACAAGAACAGCAAAGGCTAATCTTAGGACCATTCCGGTTGAGTATCTACTGACTGGTTGATTGAAAAAATCTCCAATTTCTGCAAAATTTTGAATTTTTTGAAGTTTGGATTTTATTTCAGACTCAGTTAGCCCAAGTATTTTTCCGTTGATTATTACATTTTCTTTGCCAGTGAAATCCGGGTTGAACCCAGAGCCTAATTCTAGAAGTGCTGCAACTTTGCCATTTAGGGTAACTGATCCTTTGCTAGGTTGCATTGTGCCGGATATGATTTGAAGAAGGGTGCTTTTTCCTGAGCCATTAAGTCCAATAATCCCAAGGGACTCCCCTTTTTTAACCGTGAAACTGATATCATTTAATGCATGGAAACATTTATGTTCCTTTAGTTTTTTGCCAGATCTAAAAAAAGATTTTAGTAAAAAACTCCAGCCAGTTACCTGTGGTGTTTCATCCTCTGGCATTATATGAAAATATTTAGAAATTGATTTAACTTCTAAAACTTTTTTTTCTGAAATCATATAATTCTCGAATGTTTATCTGACATTGAATCTCGCAATTGTAAGTGAATAAGATAGTTTTATATTTATGATTTTATTACTTGGATGCAAAGGTTATGTTGCTATGTCTCTCACAGAAATAGCTTCCAACAATGATTTGGAATGTAAGCCAATTTCTCGAAATGAGGTTGATTATTACAACTCCAACAAGCTCAGGCAATTGCTTTTGGATCTCAAGGCATCTTACCTTATCAACGCTGCTGGGTTTACCGGCAAGCCCAACGTCGATGCATGCGAAACCTCAAAATACGAGTGCTTGCAAGGCAATGCTGTTCTCCCTGGAATCATTCGTGACGTATGCGAGGATCTGAAGATACCCTGGGGGCACGTATCCAGCGGATGCATCTATTCGGGAAGAAGGCTGGACGGAGAGGGTTGGAAGGAAGAGGACGTGCCCAATTTCTCCTTTCGTTCCCCCCCCTGTAGTTTTTATAGCGGCTCCAAGGCACTTGGTGAGGAAATGTTAGAAGGTGCTGAAAATTGTTTCGTTTGGAGGTTGCGCATCCCATTCAACCATGAACCGATGCCCAGAAATTATCTGCAAAAGCTTCTTGTTTACGAAACTCTGCTTGAGGCGGAAAACTCCGTTTCGCATTTAGAGGAATTTTGTCAGAAATGTATCGAATGTTTTACCAAAGACGTTGAACCAGGGATTTATAACATGACCAATCCCGGATCGATTATCACAAGTCAGGTTACTGAATGGATGATTGAGGAAGGGTTGACCGACAAGCAGTTCAACTTCTTCAAAACCGAGGAAGAATTTATGGACAAAGCGGCGAAAGCTCCACGATCGAATTGCGTGTTGGATACAAGCAAGGCGGAAAAGGCTGGCATCGGAATGAGACCGGTTGAAGAGGCGATGATTGACTCGATTCGCAAAATGAAGCAGGAAGTCTTCGTATGAGATGCGTCTTGGTAACGGGTGGATTGGGGTTTATCGGATCCAATTTCATTCGCCTGCTCTTGCAGCAAACCGAATGCGAAAAGGTAGTTAATCTCGATAAGCAAACCTATGCTGGAAATCCAGAGAACTTATCGGATTTTGAGAGTGATTCGAGCTATGTATTCTGCAAAGGTGATATCTGTGATGGTGAATTAGTCTCCTCTTTGCTTTCTGATTATCAGCCAGACGCAATTGTCAACTTTGCGGCCGAGAGTCATGTGGACCGCTCCATAGATGGCCCTGAGCCCTTTGTGCAAACCAACGTCGTAGGAACCTTGCGCCTTTTGGAGTCCTTCAAAGACTACCACATCGGTCAAACGACCGAGCAACGGGCGAGCCTGCGCTTTCTCCACGTTTCTACGGACGAAGTGTTTGGGTCATTGAGTTCGGACGATCCAGCTTTTTCAGAATCCACCCCATATTCGCCGAACAGTCCTTACTCCGCTTCGAAAGCGGGAGCGGATCATTTGGTGCGTGCTTACCATCATACTTTCGGCCTTCCTGTTCTAACGACAAATTGCTCCAATAATTACGGGCCATATCAGTTTCCAGAGAAGTTGATTCCGCTGATGATTCTCAATGCATGCGAAGGAAAGAGTCTGCCTATCTATGGGGATGGCGCCAATATTCGGGACTGGTTGCATGTGGAAGATCATTGCTCGGCAATTTGGGAAGTTCTCAACCGTGGACGGGTAGGGGAGACCTATTGTATCGGAGGGAACTCTGAAAAAACAAACTTGGAAGTAGTGGATACGATTTGCACTGCGCTTGATGAATTAAAGCCAGATCATGCCCCTCATCAAAATCTCAAGATTTTTGTCAAGGATCGCCCCGGTCACGATCGTAGGTATGCGATCGATGGATCCAAAATAAAATCAGAGTTAGGGTGGTCGCCCAAATATGGATTTGAGCAGGGTATGAGAGAGACCATTCAGTGGTACCTGGCCAACTTGGAATGGTGCGAGAACGTAACGAGTGGTAAATACCAAAGGGAAAGGCTAGGAACAGCGTGAAGAAGCGAAAAGGAATTGTATTGGCTGGAGGATCCGGCACGCGGCTTTATCCCCTGACCATGGCCGTGAGCAAACAACTGATGCCGGTATACGACAAACCAATGGTGTATTATCCGATTTCCATTCTCATGCTTGCCGGCATTCGGGAAATATTGGTTATTTCCACGCCTCGCGACTTGCCCATGTTTAAGGAGCTTCTTGGCGATGGTTCCCGCTTTGGAGTTTCCTTTTCTTTTGCGGAGCAACCGAGTCCGGATGGTTTGGCCCAGGCTTTAATTATTGCGGAAGATTTCTTGGATGGAGCTCCCTCGACCTTAATTTTGGGAGACAATATTTTTTACAGTAACGAATTGGAGCAAATCCTGACTGAGGCCGATAACCGGCCAAGGGGTGCCACTATTTTTGGGTATCATGTGTCTGATCCCACGAACTACGGTGTAGTTGAATTTGATCCATCAGGGAAAGCGATTTCTCTGGAGGAGAAGCCGGAGGTGCCCAAATCAAATTACGCGGTACCAGGCTTGTACTTTTATGATGAACAGGCATCTGCCCTGGCCAAGGAGCTAAGACCCTCACCTCGGGGGGAACTGGAGATAACTGACTTAAACAGGGTTTACATGGATGCGGGAGAACTTTCCGTGGAGGTCATGGGACGCGGAACTGCCTGGTTGGATACTGGCAGTCACGACAGCTTGGCATCGGCTACCGATTTTGTGAAGGTGATTGAAAGAAGGCAGGGTCTCAAAATTGCCTGTCTGGAGGAGATCGGCTTTTACAAGGGCTGGTTGAGTTTGGGTGAGCTTGGTATTGGGGCCAAGAACCATGGATCTTCCACTTACGGAAAATACCTTACTGATTTACACAACAGAAAATCTAAGTAAAGAACACATATCAACGCATCATGATGCGTTGATGAATAGACTTGCAAAGGTCGGGCCGATTTGATGATCTTTGGGAATGTCAAAATCATTTATCTTTTCTTCCGAATCCGTAGGCGAAGGACATCCTGACAAAGTATCGGACTCTATTTCTGACAGCGTATTAGACGCATGCTTGGAGCAAGATCCTCAGAGCCGTGTTGCTTGTGAAACCTTGGTGAAAAGTAATTGCGTAACCATAGCTGGAGAAATTACCACGGCCGCCAAATTTGATTACGAGAAAGTGGTTCGTGAAGCTATTCGTAAGATCGGATATACTAATGAAGACGACGTTTTTCATGCAGACCAAGTATTTTTCACCAATCAATTAACTGCGCAATCCCGTGACATCGGTCAGGGTGTCGATGCGGCAGCAGCCGAGGGCAAGGGGACGGCAGAGCAGGGGGCTGGTGATCAGGGAATCATGTTCGGCTACGCCTGTAATGAAACAGAAGAGTTGATGCCTGCGCCGATCATGTTCGCCCATCGCATTCTTCGAAAAATGGCTGAAATTCGCCATGCCGGGGAGGGAGCGCCTTGGCTTCGCCCGGATTGTAAATCTCAAGTAGCCTTGCAGTACAGAGATGGAAAAATGGCTGGGATCAAGAACGTGGTCGTTTCCACCCAGCATGCCGCAGATGCCCAAAATTCTGCGATTCGTTCCTTTATCACCGAAGAAGTCATCAAGCCTTCCTTGCCTGCAGAGCTTCTTTCCGCTGAAACCGAATATTTGATCAATCCCACGGGACGTTTTGTGATTGGTGGACCACAAGGAGATTCCGGTTTGACCGGAAGAAAAATTATCGTGGATACTTACGGAGGCTGGGGGCGCCATGGCGGTGGCGCATTTTCTGGTAAAGATCCAAGCAAAGTGGATCGATCCGCCGCCTACATGTGCCGTTGGGTGGCCAAGAACGTAGTAGCTGCTGGTTTGGCGGACCGCGTGGAAATTCAGGTTGCCTATGCGATCGGACATCCGGAGCCAACCAGTGTAACGTTAGATTGTTTCGGAACCGAAAAAGTCGAGGAAGCAAAAATCGAACAAGCTGTGCGGGAAGTTTTCTCCTTCAAACCTGCTGCTATCGTTAGCCAGCTCGACCTTCTCCGTCCGATCTATCGTGAAACCACCCATTATGGGCATTTTGGAAAGGTCGGCTTGCCTTGGGAAGAGTTGAACAAAGTCGAGGACCTGAAACAAGCTGTTTAGATAATGTCATCCATTCTTAGATTACATCCGTTTTATAACCCATGACCACTATGACAGAAACAATCGCTTCCGCATCACTTGATTATAAAGTCGCTGATATTACCCTAGCCGAATTTGGCCGCAAAGAGATCTCCATCGCTGAGCATGAAATGCCTGGCTTGATGGCCACCCGGGCCAAGTATGGTGCATCGAAACCTCTCGCTGGAGTTAAAATCATGGGATCGCTGCACATGACCATTCAAACAGCTGTCCTTATCGAAACTTTGGTTGAGCTTGGAGCAGACGTCCGTTGGTGTTCCTGTAATATCTTTTCCACCCAAGACCATGCTGCCGCGGCAATTGCAGCAGCTGGTATTCCTGTATTCGCATGGAAGGGCGAGACGTTGGAGGATTACTGGGATTGTACGTGGAACGCCCTCACCTGGCCGGACGGCTCCGGACCTGATCAGATCGTGGACGATGGCGGAGATGCCACCCTCTTGATTCACAAGGGCTTCGAGTTGGAAAATGGTTCCGATTGGGTTAACACGCCATCCGGCAACTACGAAGAGCAAGTGATCAAAGACTTGCTCAAAAGGATTCTCGCTGAAAAACCAGGACATTGGGCCAAGGTTGCCGATGCAGTGGTTGGTGTTTCCGAAGAGACTACGACAGGGGTTCACCGCTTGATTCAGATGCAAGAGGAGGGGAAACTGCTTTTCCAAGCTATCAACGTCAACGACTCCGTAACCAAATCCAAATTTGACAACAATTACGGATGCCGTCACTCCTTGGTAGATGGAATCAAGCGAGCCATGGATGTCCTGATTTCAGGCAAGGTTGCCATGGTTTGCGGGTTCGGCGACGTGGGCAAGGGTTCCGCGGATTCACTTGCCAATGAAAAGGCCAGGGTCATGGTGTCCGAGATCGACCCCATTTGCGCCCTTCAGGCATGCATGGCTGGTTATCAGGTCACTACGGTGGAAGATGCCTTGGCCACAGCCGACGTTTTTGTCACCACCACAGGCAACAAGGACATTATCACTGCTGAGCATATGAGCAAAATGAAGGATCAAGCCATTGTCTGTAACATCGGACACTTCGATAATGAAATTCAGGTTGCAGAGCTCGAAAAGATGCCGGGAGTAACCAAGGAAGTCATCAAGGATGATTCCGTTCCCGGTGGTCCCGTCAGTCGTTTTACCTTTCCAAACGGAAAAAGCATTTATCTGCTCGCTGAGGGAAGGCTGATCAATTTGGGTTGCGCCACGGGCCACCCCAGTTTCGTCATGTCCAACAGTTTCACCAACCAGACGATCGCTCAAATCGATATTCGCAACAATCCCGACCGCGAGGTCGGAGTGACTCGTCTGAGCAAGGAACTCGATGAAGAGGTCGCTCGCTTGCATTTGAACAAATTGGGGGCCAAGCTGACCAAGCTTTCCTCTGAACAGGCAGATTATATTGGCGTCCCAGTTGATGGTCCTTACAAACCTGAACATTACAGATATTAATCTACGTACAGGCCCAATCTTTCAGAAAGCTCTCCCAGTCGGAGAGCTTTCTTTTTTGTACGATTGTTAATTTTTGCAAATTACTTATTGTAGACAGGCTTTGATCTTAGCCAAAATATATTATGTTTTTTGATGAAACCAAAGTAAGCTTAAAAGCTGGCAAGGGTGGAGATGGCTGCATGTCATTTCTTCGTCAAAAATATATGCCCAAAGGCGGCCCAAACGGTGGAAACGGCGGCCGAGGGGGCGATGTCGTGCTTTTGGCCGATGAAAACGTTTCCGATCTGAGAACCTTTCATTTCAAGAAGCATTGGAAAGCCAGGAATGGCGAACCAGGACGCGGAAGCGACCAAAATGGAAAGGGGGCGGGTCCATGCATCCTCAAGGTTCCCTTGGGCACCGAAGTTCGCGACTTGAATACGGGAGAAATCCTCTGCGAATTGCTCCAACATGATCAACGGGTTCTTTTGTTGGAAGGAGGGAAGGGCGGACGAGGCAACGCAACCTTCAAATCATCCATCAACCAAACTCCTCGTCAATTTACCGAGGGCAAACCGGGCATGGAGGGAGAATTCGCGCTTACCCTCAAGACCATTGCCGACGTCGGGTTGGTCGGATTTCCCAATGCCGGAAAATCAACCTTGCTCAACGTCCTCACCAATGCGACTCCGAAGATCGACTCCTACCCATTTACGACCTTGGTTCCCACGGTGGGGGTGATCGATTATCCGGATGAGTACAGAAAGCTTTCCATGGCAGACGTTCCCGGTTTAATCGAAGGGGCTGCGGAAAACCGTGGCCTTGGCCATCGTTTCCTGAGGCACGTCGAGCGTTGCCGACTGATTGTTTTTTTGCTCGATCTTGCCGGAACCGACGAGAGGGATCCTGCGGATGATTATGCCCATTTGCTGACCGAGTTGCGGGAGTACGATTCCCGCCTTGCGGAAAAGCCCGCTTTGGTGGTCGGAAACAAGATCGACGAGGAGAATGCATCCAAGGGGCTTGCCGGCTTCAGAAAACGTTTTCCCAAAGTCGAAATTCTCCCTGTTTCCGCGGTGTTGGAAGACGGATTGAGCGAGTTGAAAAATCGCCTGTCCGAACTGATTTTCTAACGCCCTTAATTCAAAAAAACTACCTGTGAACAACTATTTTCCTTTACGCTTGTTTTGCACAAGCGTTTGTGCAAAAAAAGGGCATGGGTGAAATTATTGCGAATGGTGGGAAAAAAAGATTCAAGATGATGGCCGAGGAAAGAACGTCCCTCGATTACAACGAAGATCGAGAACTCAGGGTTCCCTTGGTCAAAAACGAAAGCAGGCAGGATCGAGCGAATCGAATTCTTTCGTTGATGGAGGAATCCAACGATCGGCTCGGCAGGCTTTTGGAAATTTTGGACAGGGTGGGACGATGAATCCTCGAAAATGAGCCAAAAAGTCAGACAAAGCCTCAATTCGGCTGCCGCTCAAATGGGAAGGCGCGGCGGATCTTCCGGCAAGGGGATCAGCAAGCGCAGGGGAAACGTTTCCTATTATCGGGATTTGCAGAGGAAGTCAGTGGCTTCTCGGGCCAAAAATGCCGCCAAGAACGCGGGCAAAAGCAAGGAGAATTGAATCAGGCTGCAACTCGCCGACTTTCGGTCCGCAGAAAAACCGGACGGGAGGCGGTCGAATCTTCGGGAGAATACTTGTAGCCTTCCAGGCAAAAGGATTCGATGGCGTCAACCGTAACGGTCTCCTGCCGAATCAGATGGTTGGCCATCAGCCCGCGGGCCCGCTTGGCGTAGAAACTGACCACCTTGAAGGAACCGTTCTTTTCATCCATGAATACGGGTGAGATGATTTTGCCCCCGGTTGATTCAAGGCGAGCGGCCTTTGCATATTCCATTGAAGCCAGGTTGATCAGAGTGTCGGTCTCACACTGTCTCATCTCCTTTGCTAGGGCCCGGGCCAGGCGATCCCCCCAAAAGGCATAGAGGTCTCGTCCTGCAGGATTGGCATAGACCGTGCCCATTTCCAAACGATGGGGTTCGATCAGGTCCATCGGGCGCAACAACCCGTACAATCCGGAAAGAATTCGGATGGAATTCTGGGCCTTGAGGAATTCTCGTTCAGAAAAATTCCATGCCTGCAATCCTTCGTAAACATCACCCTTGAAGGCCAGAATGGCTTGTTTGGTCACGCAGGTTTGGTCTTTCCGCCCCCAAGCCCGAAAACGATCATGATTGAGCTTGGCCAGCTTAGGACTCAATTTCATGAGCCTCCCAACTTCTTCGGCGGATAATTTCGACAGTCCCTTAATCAGGTCTCGGGACAGGTCGATGAATTCGGGCTGGGTGCAAAGGGAGAAACCCGAAGCAGTTTGGAAGTCGAGGGTCTTGGCAGGAGAGAGTAAGATGATCATGGCTTGGCAATCGGGTGTTGGCAATAGGGAGGGAGATGGCTCATTCTTCGAAAACCGAGGCGTTCTCGCTTAAGCTCTTCATGGTGGAAAACCATACTTCTCTTCGAATCTTCATGTACAGGGCAAGGGTTCTCAGTCCTTCCAGTTCAGCGGAGCTAAGCACCCGATCCAAAATGACCAAATTGGAGATAATGGAAAACACTTCTTCCCTCTCCTGGATTTCGGCTTCCTCGGCAAAGGATGAGCAAAGGTTGCTAAGCTGCACCTCCGAAAGAGCCACGGAAGAAGCTACGCGCAACATGCAGGAAGCCACCCTCGGCTCGAGTTTGCATTTTTGAACGAGGCAGTGAATGATGAATTCGGATTCATCCATGGAAAGATGACCGTCGAGCTTGGCAAACCAAGAAAGAATGGAGGCGAAGAGGCAGATTTTCTGGAGTTCCAACTTGCTTCCGGCGACGGCCAGATCCTCTTTCAGAAGCGTTTTTCGAAAAACGAAATAGACCGGGTTGTCGAAGAACTCGTGAATGAATCCTTCACGCCCGCTCCATGAGTCGTTCCAACCGGAACGAGCCTCCATGCGAGCTTGCGAAACGTAAAAGTCGAGCTTCTCCAAAAAAACCGACGTCGATCCCATGGCCGCTTGATTCATATCCTCGTGAAATTCTTCTGCCTCAGGCTCATCCAAACCATGAGCCCGCAAGACCCTATGCAGACAACTCCAAGCAATTTCCGAGCGCCCCCTGCTCAATGCCAGTTCGACGAATTCCTTTACAAAGCCATCCCTCTCCGAGGAGGTGACGGGGTAGGCGAGGTAAGCCTTGAGCTTCCTCCAGTCTTCGAAAGAAACTTCAGGCAACTGCATGACGAGGTGCTTGAGGAATTCCAACTCGTGTTCATCGAGTTCCCCGTCGGCCCAAGCGGCAGCGATGAGCACCTTGCCCAGGGCGAGATTCAGAGCTCTGCAATTACTGTCGTGACCTTTCATTGGCGTCCTTTGAATCTACCTATGAATCGTCTGCCTTCTCTCTGCAAGAATCAAGCGGAAGGCGAAGGCTTGATTATGCCGATCATCGCTTCTTGGAAGATTGGACGGGGGGGAGCCAAAGGAATGAATTTTGACCTGTCCTCATCGGGAAAGAGGGTCGAAAGATTTCGATCTAGGTTGCCCCTTCCCGAAAAAGCTTTTTTCTAATCGATCTGCCAACAACCGCGAATTTCAGTGTATCCACCTCTCATTTTTTCTCTTCTGCTTGCAAACTGGATTGTTTTTTCAGGCAAGTTCGATGGATTTCATTTGGGCTTGGGGGTTCTGAGCAGCTTGTTGGTGACTTGGATTTCGCATGACTTTCTATTTGTTGACCGCAAAAAAAGCTGGGAGGAAAGAACGCGCGAGGCCATGGCCTTTCTTCAGTACGTTCCCTGGTTGACGATCGAGATCGTCAAGGCCAACCTGCACGTCTTCAAACTGGCTATGACCAGAAGCGGCTACAAGGAAATCGAGCCGAGGATCGTAAGGTATCGAACCTATTTGCGTACCGATTTCGCCAAGTTCGTACTGGCCAATTCCATTACCCTGACTCCCGGCACCATCACCATGCTCATTCGAGGCGACGTTCTGCACGTTCATACCATGAGCCAGTTTCTGGAAGACGATTTGCTGCAAGGAGCGATCGAGCGAAAGGTGGCGGAAGTTTTCGAACCAGATGCAATCAAGCGAAAAAAGAGGAGGCGAAGAAAATGACCTATTGGTTCTCCCTCATCATGGGTCTGTCCCTGCTGATACTGATGATACCTGTTCTGTATCGCGTCGTTGCGGGCCCCACCGGATTCGATCGCATTTTGGGCGTCAATGCCATCGGAACCAAGACGGCGGTTTTGTTGGTTGTCATCGGGGCCTTGTTCGATCGGGTGGAGATGTTCGTCGATTTTGCCATTGCCTATGCCTTGCTTAACTTCGTCGGAGCCATCGTGGTCGCTCGGTACTTCAATCGAACCGTTCCGTTGAAGCGAATGATCCCCCCAAAGGCTCGACGGGTGAGAAAAAACGACGTCGGGAGGAAGGGAGCATGATCCTTGCCCTTGCTCAAGCCCTCACGCCCGAGGCGGGTTACAACCCAGGCTGGCTGCTGGTGCATGGGATCGGGGTGGCGATGGGGATTGCGGGCCTTGTCTTCTTTCTCGGAGCGGCAGTGGGAATGCTCCGCTTTCCCGACTTCTATTCGCGCATGCATGCAGCGGGCAAGGGGGACACGCTCTCAACCATGCTTATGCTTGCCGGCTTCGGACTGGTTACCATGGAGGACTTTTCCGCGAGCAGCTGGTTGCTCCTCTTGAAGATAGTCGGAGTGGTTTTGTTCATCTTCATCACCACGCCATCCAGCTCCCATGCGCTCATTCGCGCGGCGTTCGAGGACGAGGAAATGCCATTGCAAAAGAAGGGTTTCGGAAAGAACCGACGCCAAGCTCGGTCAACCGGCAAAGAAGCAAGCTGACATGGGCCTCGAATCGCTGAACACCTTGATTCTACTGCTTTTGGTGGTGGTCGCCTTGGTGTCCTTGCGCCTCAGAGACTTGGTGGTTTCCTGCGTGGTGTTCGCAATCTACAGTTTTCTAATGTGTCTGCTGTGGGCGGAGATGGGGGCGGTCGACGTCGCTTTTACCGAGGCAACGGTGGGAGCGGGAGTGAGTACGGTGGTTCTCATCGCCACCGTTTTCAATCTGCGCAGAAAGGCAAAGGACTGATGAAAAAAGTCGCTTTTGTCATGGTTCTCCTCGTCGGACTGCTCCTGGCCTTGGCGGTCAGGGATTTTCCCGCCTGGGCCGACCGAAACTCTCCCGCGTCTCAATCTCCGGTCTCCTCCTATTACGTTTCCAACACCGGAGCGGATACTCAGGTCCCCAATCTCGTCACCGCGGTGTTGGCGGACTACAGAGGGTTTGACACCATGTTGGAAACGGTAGTTGTTTTCATCGCCGGATTGGCCGTTTGGGCCGTTCTTCAGGGAGGGCGGACCGTTCGATCGAGGAATCGAGGAGATCAGGTTCAATTCGAGCCGGATTTGATCGTCACCAACACCGTGCGTCTTATCGTGCCGGTCATTCAAATCTTCGCCTTGTACGTGTTGGCCCACGGACACGTCAGCCCAGGTGGCGGGTTTCAGGGAGGAGTGGCCATGGGAGCCAGTTTCATACTGGTGGCCCTGGGATGGAGCCTGCGTGAGGCGCTCTATCGCTTCCCCCTCGAGCGATGCTTCGCCGTTGCCGGCATCGGTATTCTCATCTACGCCGGGATCGGTCTGCTTTGCATCTTTTGCGGAGGGGAGTTCCTCGACTATGCTCATTTGTCCTCCGTCCTGCCCGTATCTCCTCAAATGGCTCGCTATCATGCCATGCTGGGCGTGGAAATCGGGGTTGGTTTCACCGTATCCGCCATCATGTTCGCCCTCTATGCCTGTCTTTCCACCGGTGGAAGAATGAAGGGCGGTCTATGATGGATGCAACTCAATGATCGGTATGTTTGAAGAAGGTTCCATTTTCACTCAACTGTTTGTCGAGCGTCTCAATTATTTCATCTACGTCGTACTTCTGATGATCGGACTTTGGGCGATGATCGCAAAGAACAACCTGATCAAGAAACTCATCGGCATGTCCGTCTTTCAAACCGCAATTATCCTGTTTTACGTTTCCATCGCAGTGAAGGAAGGGGCCACCATTCCCATTTATCTGCCCGAGCACGACCCGCACGGGTCTCATCAGCCGGTTGGCGCGGAGGGCTCGCTTGAAATAGCCGATCAATCACTGCCTATGCAGCCACCGGCTCCTTCCGCATACACCAATCCCTTGCCCCACGTGTTGATGCTCACCGCAATCGTCGTGGGTGTCGCGACCCTCGGACTGGCATTGTCTCTTTGTCTGCGCATCTACCGGGCCTACGGTACGATCGAGGAGGACGAATTGCTTGCCAAACTCGAAGAGGTCGATGCCCGAACGGGGTCGAGTATGCGGTCCGGTCGTCGTCGCCGGGCATTTGCAAAAAAGCCAAAGGAGGGAAGGGCAAGGTGAACGATCCCATCATTTGGATCATCCTGTTTCCACTGTTTGGCTCGATTGCGGTTGCGCTTTCGGGAGCTTGGCTGAGAAAGGCCTGCCACCCGCTTGCGGTGGCTTCCATGCTCGGATCGACCTGGGCAGCGGTTGAAACCTTGATCCAGGCAATCGCTTCACCCAGTCATGAAGTATCCTACCTTCTCGGGGGCTGGTCCTTGCAACTTTTTCCCAGAGGAGTGGGTATCGAGTTTCGGGCGGACTTGCTCGGAGCTTTGATCGCATTGGTGGTAACCGGAGTCGGTTTGATCGTTGCCCTCTATTCTCGGCTTCCGGTCGAACGGGACACTCCGGGAAGGGAACCGGTTTATTACGCCCTTTTTCTTCTCCAGCTTTGCGGTCTTTCGGGGATCGCCCTGACCGGGGACGCCTTCAACTTGTACGTGCTAATCGAAGTTGCCGCATTGACGGGCTACGGATTGATCGCCATGGGCTCGAATCGGGCCGCCGCCGCCACTTTCAACTACCTGATCCTCGGTACGATCGGGGCTTCTTTCTATCTTTTGGGAGTGGGGTATCTTTATCTGAAGACCGGTACGCTCAACATGATCGGCATCAGAGAAGCGATCGAGGCAGAAGGAGCCTCGCCATCCGTCTCCACTCAAGTTGCCTTTGTCTTGGTCCTTCTCGGTGTCATGATCAAGATGGCCTTCTTTCCCTTTCATGCTTGGTTGCCCAAGGCATACGTCCATTCGCCCACCACCACTTCCTGTCTGCTTGCTCCCTTGGTTACCAAAGTGATGATTTACGTCATGATTCGCATGGTATTGACCGTTTTCGGGGTCGAGTTCAGCTTTGAATACGCAACCTGGACCGAATTCATGCCCTGGTTGACGGTGATTGCGATTGTTGCGGCCGCCGGAATGGCTCTGGCTCAGCGAGAAATCAAGCGTATGCTCGCCTATTTGATCGTGGCTGAAGTCGGCTACATGACGGGCGGGATATGGATTTGCAATTATTACGGATTGATCGGATCGATTTTTCACGTCGTCAGTGATGCCTGCATGACGCTTTGCCTTTTTCTAGGGGCCGGAATCATTCTGGAGAAGTGCAAAACCACTCGTTTCGACGGGTTGCGCGGATTGTTCATCAAAATGCCACTTACCATGACCGGGTTCTTCATCGGCGGATTTTCCATCATCGGATTACCGCCGACCTGCGGATTCTTCAGCAAGTGGTACCTCATTACCGGGGGAATGGTTTCCCAACGCTGGGAGTACGTGATCACCTTGATGCTTTCCACCATGGTCATGGTCGTTCTCTTTTTCAGACTGATCGAACGCATGCACCTCGCGGTCGACGAGAGCGGACGAAACCTTGGGGATGGTCATGGTGATCTTGGGCTAAGCAAGGACAGGAAGCGATTTGACGAAGCTCCCCCAAGTATGCTCATTCCTTTGCTGATCGCTGCTTCCGTCGTTTTGCTGGTGGGCATTTACAACCAGGATTTGGTGGATCAGATCGAGCGAATGCTGCAACCCTTCAACCTTCCTACCGGGGTGCATTACAGATGAGCGAACAGGCAATCATTGAAGATGCGCGTCCGCTCTTTGCCTTGTTGATACCATGGGTGGGAATGATCGGTGTGGTCTGGGCGGGAGAAAAACGAGCCAATTGGCGCGAATTAGCCACCTTTTCAGCCGCCTCAGCACAAGCCGCCGTCGTGCTTTCCATGGTTCCGTTGATCCTGAACGGAGCCATTGTCGAATTCCACGTCTGGCAGATCTTCTCCTATGTTCCCTTGCTTTTGCGCGTTGATGGACCGGGGTTGCTCTTCGCCTGCACAGCATCGATTCTGTGGATCGCCACGACACTGTATTCCATCGGATACATGCGTGGTTTGCATGAGCATGCCCAGACTCGATTCTATGCCTTCTTCGCCCTCTCACTGTCCGCTACCATGGGCGTGGCTTTTTCAGCCAACTTGCTCACCATTTACTTCTTTTACGAGATGCTTTCGGTTTCCACTTTTCCTTTGGTCACTCACATGCAGGACAAGGAAGCCAGAAGCGGAGGACGCACCTATCTCGGATACCTTCTTTTCACTTCTCTTTGTCTGCTCTTGCCTGCCCTTAGTTGGTGTTACGTCTGGCTGGACGGGGGGCGACTAACCATGGACTTCATCGAAGACGTGGGCAAGATCGGCCATTTTGGAGAGACCACGCAAATCATTCTCTTGTTTTTGTTCACCTTCGGTTTCGCCAAGGCCGGACTGATGCCCTTTCATTCTTGGTTGCCGGCCGCCATGGTGGCTCCGACTCCCGTTTCCGCCCTGCTTCATGCGGTTGCCGTGGTAAAGGTGGGCGTGTTTTGTCTCTATCGGGTATATGCGGACGTCTTCGGATCCGAGGTTTTGTCGAAAATGAGCGGTGAGGAGTGGACCATGGTGATTGCCTCCGCCACCATTCTGATTTCCTCGCTCATTGCCTTGTCTCAAGACAACCTCAAGCGGAGACTGGCATTTTCCACGATCGGTCAATTGGGATACGTCGTTCTCGGTGCCGCCATCGCAACCGACAGGGGGCAGGCCGGAGCGGTCCTGCACGTTGCCATGCATGCTTGCGGTAAGATCACCCTGTTCTTTTGCGCCGGGGCAATCTTCGTGGCGACGGGGAAGAAGTACGTCAGCGAATTGAGAGGATTGGGAAGACGAATGCCCCTGACCATGGGAGCCTTCCTGATCGGATCCCTCAGCGTAATCGGTCTTCCCCCTCTGGGTGGGTTCGTCAGCAAATGGTATTTGGCCCTGGGAGCACTGGACAGAGACGCCCTGTGGGTGGTGATCGTCCTGCTGATTAGTTCGCTGCTCAACGTTTTCTATCTTTTGCCGGTTGCAGTGACGGCTTTTTTCCGAAATTCGGAAACAGAAGAGCATGCATCCTTCGACGAGGCGCCCTGGGCCTGCGTCGTTCCATTGGTGGTCACCGCGCTCGGGTGCATCGGGCTTTTCTTTTGTTCCGACTTGCTCTTGCAAATGGTGGGATTGCTCCCGTAATGAAACGACGCAAGCAAAACATGGACTCGAAGGAAGAACCCAGGTGGTTGGACCATCCGCGCAACGTCCGTCGAATCATTCGTGGATTCTACTTCCTTTGCGCCGCAGTCGTTTTGGCCGATTTGATCCTTGGCATCGGCTGGGGCAAACACGCGGCTTTCGAGGATCAGTCTTTCTTGGCTGACGCGGAAACCTTGCCCGCCTTTTACGGAGCATACGGTTTTCTTGCCTGCGTTGGGTTGGTCTGGGTTTCCAAGCTCATGCGTTCTTGGGGCGGAAAAAACCTTCTCATGAGAGAGGAGGACTACTGGGATGGCTGAGACGAACCTGCTTGCCTCGAGCCTTCAAGCGGGGACCCATCCCGCAACCGCTCTCCTGATCGGAGCCTTGGCGACCCTTTTTCTTCGCGGGCGATATGCTTCCCTGACTCTCGTTCTTGCTCCGCTTTTCGGTTTGGGATGCATCGCCGCCCTGGAAATCGAAACCACCTCGTCGATTCATCTGCTTGGTCATGAAATTCTCCTGGTCTCCGTGGATCAACAGGCAAAGCTGTTCGGTTACCTCTTTCATCTCGCTGCCTTGGTCGGAGGAATCTACTCCTTTCATTTGCGCGACCCCTGGCTGGCTTCGACCTCCCTGCTTTATGCGGCATCAGCCGTAGGGGTTGCTTTTGCCGGAGACATGCTTTCCCTTTTTTGCTGGTGGGAAGCATTGGCGATCACCTCGGTTTTTCAAATCTGGGCAAGAAGAACAGGCAAGGCGGAGGAAGCCGGTTTTCGCTATCTTTTCTTTCACGTCTGCTCCGGATTGTTGCTCTTGGCGGGTATACTGATTCGCTACCATGAGCAGGGATCGACAGCCCTGGCTCTCAACTCCCTTTCGGCTTCCTTGGAGGCTGGCGACGTTGGAGCGCTTCTCATCTTGTTGGCGATCGGCATAAAGGCCGCTTTCCCCGGACTCCACGTTTGGCTCAAGGACGGATATGCGGAAGCTACGCACACGGGTCCGGTCTGGTTGTGCGCCTTTACCACGAAATGCGCCGTTTGCATGCTTGCCCGCTTGTTTCCCGGTGCCGAGGTCTTGGTTCTCGTCGGAGCCGTTATGGCCATGTTCCCCATTTTCTATGCCGTAATCGAGAATGACTTGAGGCGCGTGCTTTGCTACAGCAAGATCAACCAGATCGGATTCATGGTCGTGGGAATAGGGATCGGCACCGATTTGGCCCTGGACGGAGCCATCGCCCACGCGTTCACTCACGTCATTTACAAGGGACTGCTCTTCATGAGCATGGGAGCCGTACTTTTCCGTACGGGAGAAATACGCGGTTCGCATCTCGGAGGTTTGTACAAAACCATGCCTTGGACCACGGGATTTTGCATCATCGGAGCGGCTTCGATTTCGGCTTTTCCTCTTTTCAGCGGATTCATCAGCAAATCGATCATCATAACCGAAGCGGCCCGCAACGAATACGTCCTCACCTGGCTGTGCCTGCTCTTCGCATCTGCCGGAGTCTTTCACCACGCAGGCATCAAGATTCCCTTCTTCGCTTTCTTCGCCCACGACTCCGGATTGCGGCCCAAGGAGGCCCCGATCAACATGCTTCTCGCCATGGCGATCTCAGCCTTCCTTTGCATTTTTCTAGGATGCAATCCCCAATGGCTTTATGACTTGTTGCCCAACAAAGCGCTCGGCTACCATCCTTACGATGCCACCCACGTCATCACTCAATTGGAAATCCTTCTTTTTTCCGCCCTTGCTTTCATCTTGCTCAATCTTTGGGGGAAATATCCACCCGAGGTTCCTTCCGTCAACTTGGACCTGGATTGGGTGTTCCGCAAGGCCGGTCGATGGTTTCTTTCTTCGGGAGAGTTCTTCTGGAACGGCTTGAACCATCAAGCTCGACTCCTTCTCATCGAGGGATTGACCGGAAGCATCTGTCGTTTTTTCCAGCGGGCTCCCACTCGGACAATGCTCGGGTTGCTGTCCCTCCGGAGTCTTTTGGGAATGGGCGAGAGAGATTCCTCTTCCCAAAGAGAGAAATTCGCCAAGCGAACGGATCTGGGAATTCACCCCATCGGTCTGACAGCTTTGGTTTTCCTTGTTTTGCTGGGTTGTTTGCTTTTGTCGTATTAGGGAGACTTTCATGCGTCTTCGGGTGGGAGGGCCGATTGAGCCTTGCCGTATCCTTCGCAAGGCGCTTGTTTTCATTTGTGATGAGGAGAGGATGGATCGTTATGGTTGCGATGGGTTGCTTGTGCATCCATTCCTGCAAGTACTTGGATCCCCAAGCCAATTTCATAGACAAGAAACTGGTTTGGGAAAAGATAAGCAAGGAAGCTCCCTTGCTCGGGCTCGAACCGACTTTCGTTTATGCGGTCTGTCATGCGGAAAGCAGCCTGGATGCCAATGCCGAGACCTCGGTTGCCCGTGGAATCATGCAACTGACCGAAGCCGCTTGGTCGGACGTAACCCCCTTGCATTACCGTACCGCCTTTCAATGGGAAACCAACCTCGAAGTAGGGATGCTGTATTTGAAGCGACTCAAGCAGATGCTTGAAAGCGTCGACTTGTTCACCTATCCGCGCCTCGCGGCAAGTTATCGTTATGGTTACAATGCTCTGCGAAAGGAGCATTACATGGTGAGTAGAATGAAGACTCCGGTAAATCGAATCTATCGCAAGCTGTTTGCCGGACAAATGTCACCGGTTGCTCCTCCAGGAGAGTAAACCGGCATCGGGATTGCCGTTCATGGGAGGAAAGACGAAATTGGTCGGAGGCGAGCGGCGACCAGCCCTTCCATCCCCCCCAAGCGGTTTCGAGCCCGAAATAAGCTCCTTTTTGGCGTGGGTTCGGTTGGAGCGCGGATTATCCGGCAATACGGTGGACTCCTACGAGAAGGACCTTGCTCAATGCGCCTTGCGACTGGCCGAATCGGGAGCTTCCGATTGGAGTTCCGTTACCTTGGAGCAGGTGGCCGATTGGGTGTCCAAGCTGACGATCCAAGGCTATGCGGTTGCCAGCCTCGCCCGCAAGCTGTCGGCCCTGCGAAGCTTCGTTCGTTATTCGGTTGACGAGGGCCTTCTGAAAAACGACTTCACCGAATTGCTCGCCAATCCCAAGAAAGGCAGAAGCCTTCCTCATGCATTGAGCATCGAGGAGATCGATCGTTTTCTCGGCGCTCCCGATCTTGATTCTCCTTTAGGCAAAAGAGACCGCGCCATCTTCGAGTTCATGTATGGGAGCGGCTTGCGAGTATCGGAGGTTTCTTCGGTCATGGTAAGCGCGATCGACTTGGAAACGGGCATCGCTCGAATCGCAGGCAAGGGATCGAAGGAAAGGTTGGTGCCGATGGGAAGGCAGTCGATTTCGGCCATCCGCAACTACCTGTGCGGAGGCCGACCTCATTTGGCGAAGAATGGATCGGGCGGAGAACTGTTTCTAAGCAGGAGAGGAAGTGCGATTTCCCGCAAGATGATTTGGGTTTTGGTCAAGGATTACGCCCGAAAGGCGGGAATCCAAAGGAGCCTTACCCCTCATGGCTTGCGCCATTCCTTCGCCACCCATCTGCTTATGGGCGGAGTCGACGTGCGAGCCGTTCAGGAAATGCTCGGCCATGCGGACGTGGGAACAACCCAAGTCTACACCATGGTCGATTCCGGAAGATTGCTCGAGGAACATGCCAATTTTCATCCTCTTGCCCGAACAGATTCTTCCTCGATCTAATTTTCTAACGTGCGCAACTAAGGGTTGAAAGAAGGCGTTCTTCTCTTTCTTTAAGATAGAGCGTGAAGGTTACGGTATTTGTTTCCCCCAAGACCACGGTCTTGGATCCTCAAGGCGCGGCAGTCGAACAAGCGATCAAGAGCTTGGGCCATCATTCCATCTGCGGCGTGCGGGTCGGAAAGACCGTTACCTTCGAAATGGAAGGATCGGACACTCCGGAAATTCGAGACGAAATCGATCGCTTGTGCGACGGTTTGCTCAGCAATCCGGTAATCGAGGACTATCGTTTCGAGATCCGTTCCGAGTGAAAATCTTTCGCTATCTCGATCAAGCCGGCAAAATGGGTTTCGGTCGGTTTGACGAAAAAGGACGCACCTACTCGATCCTTCAGCAAGCCGACGGAACCTTCGAAGCCACCGATCAATCGATTACGCCCTTTCAACTGCTTACGCCCATCGACTTTCGTTGCATCTATGCGATCGGTTTGAATTACCGAGATCATGCAGAGGAGAGCGGACTTGCTCCCCCCAAGCATCCGATCGTCTTCTTGAAAGCCCCCACTGCCATACAAAATCCGGGCGATCCGGTGGTGATTCCCCGCTTTTTGCGCAGTGACATGGTGGATTACGAAGGAGAACTCGGAGTCGTCATCGGCCGACCCTGCAAGAACGTTTCCCCAAAGGAAGCGCTTTCCTGCGTGTTGGGATACGTCTGCGCCAACGACGTCAGTGCCCGTGACTGGCAGAGGCAGAAAGGAGGCGGACAGTTTTGCCGAGGCAAAAGCTTCGACACTTTTTGTCCGGTCGGGCCCTGTCTGGTGACCACGGACGAAATGCCCGATCCTTCGGGTCTGAGACTGCGCGCCTTCGTCAATGACGAGTGCATGCAGGATTCGAACACTTCCAAGATGATTTTTGACGTTCCCACTTTGGTTTCCTTCTTGAGCGCAAGCACCACCTTGCTTCCGGGCACGCTTATTCTTACAGGCACTCCCGGTGGAGTCGGTGAAGCCAGAGATCCCAGAAGGTTTCTCGTGCCCGGGGACGAGGTCTCGGTGGAAATCGAAGGAATCGGAATCTTGACGAATCCGGTGGTGGAGGAAGTTTGGGAGGAAAACCCTTCAGCGCCGATGGAAGGAAGCAAATCGTGAAAGTAGCAATCATTCAATTTCCCGGCTCCAATTGCGATTGGGACGCGGAACATTCCGTAAACGACGTGATCGGCCTGCCGGCCGCTCGAGTTTGGCACAAGGACGCCCTGCCTGCGGAAACGGAGGCAGTCATCGTACCCGGAGGATTTTCCTTCGGCGACTACTTGAGGTGCGGAGCAATCGCCAGGTTTTCTCCCATCATGGCCGACCTCCATCGCTTTGCAGCGCAAGGCGGGCAGGTGCTGGGCATTTGCAACGGCTTCCAAATCTTGTGCGAGGCGGGCTTGCTGCCCGGAGCCTTGGTGCGCAACGACTGCATGGAGTTTCGATGCGTCAACCAATCCCTCTTGGTGGAAGACTCCGACGACCGCTTCAATCGCTCGAACCTGGGTGAGCGCATCACGCTGCCCATCGCTCATGGGGAAGGAAATTACCGGGCTTCCGAGCAGGTTCTCTCGGAAATGGAGGAAGGCGGTCAAATTCTGTTTCGTTACGCGGGCAACCCCAATGGCTCGATCAATGAAATCGCGGGAATTCGCAACCCATCCGGTAACGTTTACGGAATGATGCCTCACCCCGAACGAGCGGTCGAACCCCACCATCCCTGCATGGACGGGTTGGCCGTGTTGCGATCCTTTCTTCAACCGATTCTCGGTTCCTCTCCCGCTTTTCTATCCGCTTGAGCCATGGAAAACGCCACCGCCACCGAACCTTTGCCTCCCAATCCCGACCCCTGTTTGAACGTTGAGATCACTCCTGATCTGATCGATCGACACGGACTCTTGCCGGAAGAGTACGAGAGGATTCTCGTCCTGCTTGGGCGTGAGCCGAATCTGACGGAACTGGGAATTTTTTCCGTGATGTGGTCGGAGCACTGCGCATACAAGAACACCCGCAGGCTGCTGAAGCTCTTTCCCACCGAAAAACGCGACAAGAAGGCGATTGGACAGGTTTTGGTCAAGGCGGGCGAGGAGAATGCAGGGGTGATCGACGTGGGTGACGGGTGGGGCGTCGCCTTCAAGATCGAGTCTCACAACCATCCCAGCGCCATCGAGCCTTTCGAAGGAGCGGCCACCG
Organism: Opitutales bacterium; assembly: GCA_038105525.1. Classification (GTDB taxonomy): domain Bacteria; phylum Verrucomicrobiota; class Verrucomicrobiia; order Opitutales; family Seribacteraceae; genus Chordibacter. Next base: position 23,719 of record JAYOCQ010000023.1, read on the forward strand.
GAGTGGGAGGGATCGTCCGCGACATCTTCACCATGGGGGCCCGCCCGGTCCTGCTTACCAATTCCCTGCGTTTCGGATCCCTGGAATCTTCACAGGTCAAACGCCTTTTCAGAGGAGTGGTCAGCGGAATCTCCCACTACGGCAATTGTCTGGGAATTCCCAATATGGGGGGGGACGTGTATTTCGACGATTGTTACGAGGGAAACCCCTTGGTCAACGCCCTGTGCGCAGGGATTCTCAAACATGAGGACATTCAAAGGGGTGCGGCCACCGGAGCCGGCAATCCAGTCTACTACGTCGGCCCCGGCACGGGAAGAGACGGTCTGGGAGGAGCCAGTTTCGCTTCCAGAGAACTTACCGCTGAGAGCGCAGAGGACCGACCTGCGGTGCAGAAGGGAGATCCCTTCATGGAAAAACTCTTGCTTGAAGCATGCCTCGAGATGATGGCGATCCCCGGATTGGTGGTGGGCATTCAGGATATGGGAGCGGCAGGTCTGACCTGTTCCACCTGCGAAACCGCTTCCCGCGGAAATTCGGGAATCGAAATCGATCTCGATCTGGTGCCTCAGCGTGAAACGGGAATGAATTCCTACGAGATCATGCTGTCCGAAAGTCAGGAACGCATGTTGGTGATCGTTACCAAGGGCCGCGAACGCGAACTCGAAGAAGTCTTCGAGAAATGGGATTTGCATGCCGCCCGTATCGGAGAGGTAAAGGAAGGGGATCGCATGGTGGTTCGCCACAAGGGTGTGGTGGTGGCGAACCTGCCTGCGAAATCTCTGACCGACGAGGCCCCTGTTTACGATCAGCCGTCTCGTGAACCTGCTCATTTGGCCCATGCCAGAGAGTGGTCTTGCGACAAACTTCCTCCATTGGATGAGTCGATGGTGGAGGAGTCGCTTCTGGCTCTTCTTTCCCATCCCACTTTGGCCTCGAAGCGCTGGGTATGGCGCCAATATGACCATATGGTGATGTCGGGATGCGCGGTGGAGCCGGGTAGCGATGCCGGGGTGGTGCGTTTGAGCATAGCCGGGATGGACAAATACCTCGCCATCGCCAACGATTGCAACAACCGCTTTTGCTTTCTCGATCCGTATGCCGGAGCTCAGATCGCCTTCGTCGAATGCATGCGCAACCTTGCCTGCTCGGGAGCCAGAGCCCTTGCCGTCACCGACAACCTCAACTTCGGCAACCCCAACAAGCCGGAGGCTTACCATATGCTCAAGGAATGCGTCAAGGGCTTGGCGGACGCCTGTTCGTTCTTCGACGTTCCGGTTGTAGGCGGTAACGTCAGTTTATACAACGAGCACGGCGCGGGAGCGATTGATCCGACTCCGGTTGTCTCCATGGTCGGATTGATTGATCATGCGAGTCGGGTGACTCGCAGTTTCGTTTCCTCTTCAGGAGTGGAGTTGGTCTTGCTCGGAGGTTTGCCTTCGGAGTTGGGTGGGAGTTATTACCTGCAGACGCGCTTCGGCAAAAAGGAAGGCAAATGTCCCTCCGTGAATTTGGAAGCAGAAAAACGACTTCAGGACTTTTTGCTGGAACGCATCGAGCGGGAAGAAGTTCTTGCCGCCCATGATCTTTCCGAGGGAGGATTGCTGGTTTGCCTTTGTGAAATGATTTTCGGGGTCGAGGAAATCGGAGTTTCGATTGCCTTGCCTGATCGCGGAGCGTCCGATCGTTTGGACGCCCTTCTTTTCGGTGAAAGTCAGGCTCGCGTGGTTGCGGCGGTTGCCGCCTCCGACCTGGACGGCTTTGTCCATGCGGCTCAGACTTGCGGAGTGCCGATCGATTCGATCGGGAAAACCGATTCATCCGGCCGAATCAAGGTTTCGATTTCCGGTGACTTGATCTTGGATGCGGAGGTTTCCGGCTTGAAGAAAGCATGGGAAAGCGCGATTCCTCAAAGAATGGAAACTGCCTAGTCCATCTGTTTGAATTTGTGAGATGAGCGACGAAATCGGACATCACTGCGGGATCGCCTTGATTCGATTGAAAAAGCCGCTTTCTTATTTCAACGAAAAATACGGTTCTCCGCTGTGGGGGTTCAATCAACTTTTCCTTCTCATGGAAAAGCAGCACAACCGCGGACAGGACGGGGCTGGAATCGGATCGATGAAATTGAGGATGTCTGCCGGAGAGTCCTTTATGTTTCGGGAGCGCAGCACCAGTTCCAAGGCATTGGCGAAGATCTTTGAAAGACAGCACGTCGCTCTGGCTGGAATGATCAAGCAAGGAACCGCATTTTACGAGTTTCCCGAAACCATCAAGAAGCACTTCGACTATGGAGGGGAAATTCTTTTGGGTCACCTTCGCTACGGTACCTCCGGTGATTATGGTTCGAATACCTGCCATCCCTATTTTCGCAAAAGCAATTGGCCGAGCAAGAACCTGATGATCGCCGGTAATTTCAATCTGACGAACGTAGAGGAACTCAACCAGCGCTTGGTCGATCGCGGACAGCATCCCGTTTTTGACACCGATACGCAGGCCATTCTCGAAGAGTCGGGGTTTTATCTGGATTGCGCCGTAGACGAGTTGGTTGCTCAAGCCAGTAGGGAAAAGATTGAGGGGGCAAGCCTTACGGAATGGATTTCCGATCGAATCGATCCAGTCTCGATTTTCAGGGAAGCTGCGGGTCATTGGGACGGCGGCTATGCATTGGCGGGGATCTTGGGTACGGGAGACTGTTTCGCCATGCGTGACCCGAATGGAATCCGCCCCGCTTATTACATGGAGGATGAAGAGGTCTTTGCGGTTGCTTCCGAAAGAGCTCCTTTGATGACGGTTTTTGACAAAGATTCGAACGAGGTTTCGGAAATCGAACCCGGAGGAATCTTGGTCATGCGCGGCGACGGTTCCTTGGTGACCAAGCGCTTTTCCGATCCCGTGGATCACCCCGCCGGTTGTTCCTTCGAGCGGATCTACTTTTCTCGTGGAAACGATCCCGATATCTATGCGGAACGCAAGACTTTGGGAGCCCTGCTCGTTCCTCAGGTTCTCAACTCGGTGGGCAACGAGTTTTCGAAAAGTGTCTTCAGTTACGTTCCCAACACAGCGGAAAGCGCCTACTACGGATTTATGGAACAATTGCGACTGGTGCGCAGGGCCGAAGTAAAGCAACGCCTGATGGAAGCGCGACAATCCGACCGATTGACCGATGAACTGATCGACGAACTGGTCATGGACAACTGGCCCAGAGGAGAGAAAATCGCCAACAAGGACATCAAGCTGCGTACGTTCATCAGCCAGGAATCTGGCAGGGCGCAAATGGTTTCTCACGTCTATGACATTACCTACGGAGTGGTTCGGGCAGGGGTCGATGCATTGGTGTGCATTGATGACTCGATCGTGCGTGGAACCACTCTGAAGAAAAGCATTCTCAAAATATTGGGTCGTTCTCGTCCAAGAAAACTGGTGATTGCTTCCACTGCTCCTCAAATTCGATATCCCGACTGTTATGGAATCGATATGTCCGAACTGGGTAAGTTCATCGCATTTCAAGCTGCCGTCGCTCTGATTCGCGACCACGGATATCATGGACTCCTCAAGGAAGTGGCCGAGCAATGCAAAGAGGCCTTGGAAACGAATTCCTCCAAGCCCGTAAATCACGTAAAACGGGTTTATGAAAATTTCTCCATCGATGAGATATCGGCAAAGGTAGCCGAACTGGTCGCTCCGGCATCCCTCAAGGAATCGACGAAAGTGGAAGTGATTTATCAGAGTGTCGAATGCCTCAGAGAGGCCTTGCCCGATCATCCGGGAGATTGGTACTTTACCGGAGATTATCCCACTCCGGGAGGATACAAGGTAGCTCACAAGGCGTTTCTCAATTATTACGAGAACAAAAACGGTCGCAGTTACTGAGGCTTTCCCTTGCCGCAGACAAGTGCAAAGCGGCCTCTTCAAAAAAACCTTTGACTTCATGCCGTGATCCCTTCGTTATCAATCGACAAGGATGGATACTGGCCATCAGACCTTGGTTCTAAACCGCATATGGCAACCGGTGAACGTAGTCGGTTTGGAAAGGGCTTTCTCTTTGTTGACGTTGGATCACGCTCAGGTCATCTACGCCGAAGACGACAGCTTTCGCATCTTCGAATCATCGGCATGGTTCGCATATTGCCGGGAGGTGACGAACCCAAAAGGAGCCCGAGTCGTTCATACCGTCAGTCAAACGGTATTGGTCCCTAGTGTGCTCTTGTTGCGTTCCTACGACCGTATTCTCCTTCAGGAAATGAAATTCAATCGACAGAACCTTTTGGAACGAGACGAGCATCGCTGTCAATATTGCGGCAAAACCTTCAAACCCGGGGATTTGAACATGGATCACGTGCTGCCTCGTGATCGAGGAGGTTCAACCACTTGGGAAAACGTCGTAACCTCCTGTATTCGCTGCAATAGTCGCAAGAGCAATCGATTGCCCAACGAGGCTGGAATGCGTTTGATGAAAGCTCCGCAAAGGCCGCCTCGGCGTCCTTTCGTCAGTTCCCTCTATGGGAAGCCCATGAACAAGGCGTGGGCTCGTTTTTTGCAAGCCAAGTCCTGATCGAAGCCCAACGGCTTGTCTTGCGTTTTACTCGCTCGCAATCATTGGGGCGATAATCTAGCCTGAGCTTCGTGCCTGACTCCGCCACATCAACCAAGCATGATCGGCATGCCGTCGACGCTCTTTACAGAATCAGCGGCCTCCTGGGAAAAGAGTCCGACCCCGTTCATGCGCTGGAAGGAATTTTGGACGAAGTGTTGTCGGTCTTTTCGGCCAATTCCGTCTCCATCTCCCTGATCAACGAAAGCTCGGACAGCCTGTCCATCGAAGTGGAGAAAGGGTTGCCCGAGAGTTGCAAAGGCTTCAAGCTTCCATTGGGTGTCGGAGTGACTGGCTGGGTTGTCGCCTATGGGAAACCCTTCCTCTGTCCAAACGTAGCGGTGGAGGAAAAGTATTTTAAACTGGATGACCGAGTCAGGGCTGAAATGGCCGCTCCTTTGACTGAAGGAGGCAGAACGGTCGGGGCCCTGAACGTCGATTCCTGCGTGGTGGACGCCTTTGACGAAGAGGATTTGCGCTTGCTTGTTCTCATGGCTAAAGAGGCCAGTCGTGTTTTGGAAAACGCATGGATGGTGCAACAATTGCGCAAGAAGGCCGAACAATTGCAAGGATTGGTTCTGCTGGGCAGAGACATTACGGGGAAACGCAAGTTTCAGGAGGTGCTGGATGCGATCACTCGACAAGGGCTGGTTCTTTTGGAGTGTGACTTGTCGGCTTTCTTCCTTTACGACCCCAAGCAAGATACGTTGAGGTTGCAATGTCTGCATGACAAAAGAGGCGTGCGCTTCCAAGAGGAGACGATCAAGCCAGGCGACAGCATGCTTGGCACCGCGTTGCGAGGAAGGAGGCAGGTGCAGACAACTGACTTGCCTCGGACCGAAGAATTGCACTTCATGGAATTGATCCGGGTGGAAAACCTGCGCTCCATGCTGGTTACGCCTGTCGTTTACGAAAGCGAGCCAATCGGTTTGATCACTCACTACCTGAGTCGATCGCATCGTTTCAATGACGACGAAAGAATGATCGCCCGAGCGCTATCCGATCTCGGCGCAATTTCCATACAGAACGCGCGTCTCTACGAACGCGTCTTCGACACGGAGGAAAGCATGCGCAAAAGCGAGCGGTTGACGACTCTTGGAACCTTGGCCGCTGAAATCGCGCACGAAATCCGAAACCCGCTGATGGTGATTCGTCTTTTGTTCGATACGTTGAAGCACGAAGCAAAAGGCGATTCGGCAACCGACAAGGATCTACAGGTGATGCGTGAGAAGATCGGGCATCTGGAACAAATTGCCGGTCGCATACTCGAATTCGGAAAAAGTCGAGAGGCCTTCCGTCAAACGCTGCTCATCGGAGACATCATGGAGGATGCATGCTTGCTGGTTCGCCTGAAGCTCGAGCAATCCCAAATTTCCTTGCGCTGGATCAGCTTTCCGGTGGATGCCCTGGTCCTGGTCGACAAGGGGCAGATCCAACAGGTTCTTCTTAATTTGATTCTCAATGCCGTTGATGCAATGCCCCAAGGAGGAGAAATCTTTCTTGATTCCGAAACGACCGCGGAACGCGTTTACGTATCCGTTCGGGATACGGGAAGGGGCATTCCTCCGAATTGGATGGGGAGAATCTTCGATTCCTTTCTTACCGGAAGGAGCGGAGGCACTGGGTTGGGTTTGACCATAGCCAAGAGAATCATGAGATCCCATGACGGTGATTTGGAACTGTTGGAATCCAGCGAGAATGGAACGACCTTTCGCTTTTACTTGCCCCTTGCAGACTAAGGGCTTGGCTCAGACCTCATGGTAGTACTTGCCCTGAAGCAGGGCATTGCCAAGGTTTTCGCGCAAATCCAAAAATTCACGCGGAGCGGGTAGGTGATCCTTGTCGATCGGTTCGATGTTGAAAACGTCGGTGGCGACTTTTTGTTCGGTGGCGATGCGGGCGAAAACGATGCTGAAACCAGCTTCAGCAATATGCTTTGAAATAAGATGCAGCAGGCCGATTCGGTCTGCTGCGCGCACCTCCACGATCGTTCTGCCGAGAGAAACGTCACGGTATACGTCGACTTGCGGCGGGATGGTCGCTCCGAAACGCTCCTTGTTTGAAAAAGTCTTGGATTTCTCAGCGCTTCTTCGATGTTCGGAAATCTGTTCGTCGGGAGAAGTCTTTCCGGAAAGAAAGTCCTTCAGGGTGCTTTCGAAAAAAGTCATGGTTTCCGGATCATCCACGATCCCGCCCTTTTCCCTCTCGACGTAGAATACGTCGATGGCCAGGTGATCGATTCGAGTCACCGCTCGCGCCCCGAGGATGTTCAACCCGGCAACGGACAGCGCTCCTGTGATCCTTTCGAAAAGAGCAGACTGATCCTGGACCACGACGTCAACAACGGTCAGGGTTCTCCGCAGGTCGTTTCGCCAACTTACGATTGGCTGGTCGAAGGGTTGACCGCAACGGGAGTATTTGTCGACCATTTGAACGTGCAGTGAAACCTCCTCTCGACCAGTGTGGGCGAAATATCGCAAGGGCACCCGGTCCAAGTGATCGAGCAAGGTTTCCTTGGACACGCCGTCCACTTCTAAGTCCTTGAATGAATCTCGAATTTCATTCGGGTCCTTGCGGGCTCTTTTGCCTTCCAATACTCTTATGGTGTTGGTGAAGAGCTGCGTGTGAAGCTCTTCCTTGTGAGAACTCCAAAGATCGGGAGCGGTTCCATTGGCGTCGCAATAGGTGTGAACGTAAAGGAAACGGAGCCGTTGCTCCCCTTCGACGAAAGAAGCGAAACTATCGATTACTTCAGGGTCGTCCAAGTCGAATTTGTTGGCGAAGCGCACCATTTCCAGGTGATTCTTGACGACGAAAAGAACCCGATCGACCATTTCCTCGGAAATCCCCAGTCGCTTCATCAAGGACTTGCCGATTTCAACGCCGCGCTCGCAGTGGCCCTTGGGGCCCCGGTCCTTTCCCAAGTCGTGGATGAAGAGAATCAGGTAAAGCAGGCCCGGAACTTCGTTTTTGCGCAAGGCTTCGAGATAGTGTCCGGCTCCAGCTCGTTTTCCCTGAAAGATTTCGTCAAGGATTTCCATGCATCTCAAGACGTGGACGTCAGCCGTGAAACGGTGATAAAGGTCGTGCTGCACCTTGCAGGTCAAGCGTCCGAACTCCGGAATGAAACGCCCCAAAACCCCGAGCTCATGCATTTGCAGCAGGGTGGGGGCGACGTTTCCCATTTCTTGCAGAATCGATCGAAAAGTGACGTTAGCCGAGGGTGAATTGATCAAAGTGGCATCGATAACCTGAAGGTTGTTTCGAATCATGGAGCGCAATCCGGCGGATAATTTTACGGACAGGCGTTGGGAGAGCCTGAAGAGTCTCAGAATCCTTTCGGGGTCTTCTTGGAAAATTTCGTGGTTTCGAACGTCGAGTTCATCATTGATCAGCTCGAATCCGTCCAATTTTTCCGATGGTTTGGATCGGTAGGCCTGAAGGACGGCCCGAAAGCTCAGCGCCTTGCCTTTGACGAGGCAGGAATTCACCAAGCGTTCTTCGATGAGCTTGGAGACCTGATGAATAGTGTTCGCTCGGGCGTAGTAGTCGCCCATGAACTTTTCAACTCTGGGAAAGATGTCATTGTCGAGATATCCCAAACCCAAGGCTACCTCGGGTTGTTTTTCCAAGTGGAGAACGTCCAAGGGTCTTTTGCTTCGAAAATGAACTTCGTTTCTGACTCGCAGCAAGAAGGAATAAGCTTCCTGAAAGGCCTTTGCCTCTTGTTCGTTGAGATATTTCCTCTTTATCAGGGCAGTCAGCGGTTCCTCCTCGAACCGGGCCTTTGCCATCCATAAGATTCCTTGATAGTCTCTCAAGCCTCCCACTCCGTTCTTGAGGTCGGGCGCTTGCAGAAAGACGGTATCTCCCTTGTCGTTCCTTCTGGTTTTCTGATGCAGCAGCAGCTCCTTGAGGTATTCTTCGGGTTTTTTCTGACGACAATGCTTGAGGAACTTGGAAACGAAATTCGATGCAACCCTGCGGTCTCCGCATATGTATCGAGCGTCAAGCATGGAGTTCTTGTTGCGAATGTCTCGTTGAGCCTCAAGCAGGGCTTCCTTGACCTCTCGTGATGCATGCCCGACTTTCATGCCGCAGTCCCACAATGGATAGAGGATTTCACGAGTCATCGTTTCCTTGAGCAATTCAAGCGATTTCCCAATCGAACTTCTTGGATAAAGAAACATCAGATCGACGTCACTATGGGGGCTAAGTTCTCCGCGGCCATAACCCCCGGTTGCGAGCACGGACATCGGCTTGATGCGAACCAGGCTCTCATCGGCTACTTTCAAGGCATACTCGAAGAGGCTTTGGATAAGGACGTCGATGACGATGGCTCGGGCTCTGGTGAGGCGCAGCCCGGAATCTCCCTTTAAATGATACCTATGAAGCATCTCCTTTTCCAAGTGAGAAAACTCCTTGATCATTTCCAAGCGATTGGAGTTGCTTTGACCGGAATGGAAGACCAATCGCTTTTGAGCATGCTTTCGTATTCTGCGAAATAAAGGATCGTCTTCCATGAGCTTGGTATCCTCAACTAGGAGAAAGGTTTGCAGTGCGCGAGCCAATTCCTTTCCTGTTGCTCGAATTGTCAACATTTGCATCCTAGGACGCAGATGACATTAAGCGAAATTCGTATCACCCTTTCTTTGTTTGCAAGTTTTTTTGCCGGGTTCTCCATCCCTTCGAACGGGGAGCCCTTTGTCGCGCCTCATGATCCCTTTTTCAGACACGAGCTCCTTTTGCTGGGCGATTCCGATGAAATTTCGGGGATGCGCAACAGTTGGCCTGTCGACCTTGGGGCATTGGAAACCATCTCCTCTGAAGGGAGGTTGCGGAATTCCCATCGCGTCCTCCGATCAAAGCTTTCCTCTGAATCAGAATCCGGATGGTCGCCGGTGTCCTTTACCATTGGTTTCTCTGATGACCGAGTCACGGCTCGGGGATTCGGCCCAGAGCTCCGGTCGGGATTCTCCTCCAATACTTCCGTTTCATGGATGAGCGACCGTTTTGCCGCGAAGCTCTCTCTCAATGCATTTTATGAAATGGAGAATGACTGGAAGGGCAGAAAGGACGAGGGGCTGGCATTGGATGGTTCCTACCTTGCCGTTCGCTTGGGTAATTGGTCTGCCAGCCTGGGTATGGTCGACCGCTGGTGGGGGCCGGGTTGGGATGGTAGTTTAATCCTTTCCACTAACGCCCGTCCCATCCCCGCAATTTCGATCGACCGCCGGGTATCGGAGCCTTTCGACTCAAAATGGTTATCCTGGCTCGGGCCTTGGAGTTTTCATTCTTTTATTGGAAGATTGGAAGAGGAGAGAACCGTACCCAATCCCTACCTCTGGGGAATGCGGGGAGAGGTGAGGCCAACTTTCCTTGAAGGACTCGAAGTTGGTTTCTTTCGGATAATGCAGTTGGGCGGAAAGGGCCGACCGGAAGGGTTAAGCACGTGGACGGACGCTTTTCTTAGTCAGGACAACTTCGGAGCGAATACCGGTAACAACGATAGATCCATGGAGCCGGGCAATCAACTGGCCGGAATTGATTTCAGGTTGAAGGTATTTGATGCTCCTGTCGCTCTTTATGGACAAGTGGTGGGAGAAGATGAGGACAACTTTTTACCCAACGCATTGATGTTTCAATATGGGGTGGAGGGATGGAGAGATTTGGGAGAATCAAGTTTGCGAATATTCGCAGAGTATGCCGATCTGACCTCTTACTGGTGGACGGGAGATCCTCGGACTCGCAATATTTCTTACGGGCATCATATTTATTTGGATGGATACCGATATCGGGGTCGTCCCATCGGGCATTGGGGCGATCAAGACTCTCAAATTCTCAGCATTGGTGGAATGTTGCAACTAGAGGATGCAGTCGGGTGGGGATCAAACGTTCGCAAGGGCAAGCTAAATGAGGACGGCAGTGGGGAAAACAGCGTTTCGAACGGAGTTTCCTCGGATTATTTTTCCTTTGACCTCTTTAATTCCCGCGAATATCCGAACTACGACTTGAAAACTTATACTTCGCTTGGATGGGAGTCAGTAAAGGATGATGCCAATAGAAAGTCCGAGGGGCTTTGCGCATACTTGTCACTTACCCACTTCTTTTAATTCCATATTCATTTCATCATGACAATCCAAAGACATTCGGCATTATTTTTCAGCTTGCTTCTTGGTTTCGTTTTATCGGCCCAAATCGACCCTCGGATTCCTGCAGTCTTGGGGGATCTCTCCGTACAGCAGAAGCACTTGCTCGAACTCAAGGCCAGCATGCTCGAGCAAAGAGCCCTGTTGAAAAACAATTCCACTGATAAAACCAGTAAATCTCATGCACAGGATTCGTTGGAAGAATCCGATCTGAACGATCAAATAGAGGAAAAGGAGGATGGTGTCGACGCGCTGCAGCAACTGATTTTCTTTGAGAGTCTCTTGCTCAATGATCTGGAATCTCTTCGCAATGAAGAGGCTGTCGGAGGGGAGCAAAGGAAATCATCATCCGAAGAGAACCTCAGACGGATAGAGGCCTTGGAACAAGTCAATCGTCTGCTTTTTGAAATAAAAAAAATGCAAAGAGACGAGATAGAAAGACGTTCCGTAGAACTGACCGAGGTGCAAGCCGTTCCATTGAAACCTTTTGGACTTGAGTTTTTCTCGAATGCAAAGGAAATCCAGCTTGACCAAATGAGCCTTGTTCCAAGCAATTATCAGGTTGGTCCGGGTGACGTTTTGGAAATCTTGCTTTACGGTCAGAGGAATGAAGCCTTCAGCTTGTTGGTAAATCGAGATGGGATCATTCAATTCCCCAACATCGGACCGATTAACGTATTCGAGCACGGGCGAGGTTTCATTAAATTAAAGAATGCAATCCAGGCTAAGATCAAAGAATTCGTGGGTGAAGGTGTGCAGGCTTCTATTAGTCTCGGTGCTTTGAAATCCGTTTCAGTAACGGTTGTCGGTCAAGTAGCAAGTCCGGGGACGTACATGGTTCCTCCTTTTAGTTCGGTTACCACCGCAATTCGTTTGGCTGGAGGGATTGCCGAGAATGGCAGCATGAGAAAGATTTCTCTCATTAGAGGTGAGGCGAAGATGGCGTTCGACATGTATGACTTATTGCTCGACGGGGATCTCTCCTCGGATCAGCTCTTGATTGCCGGAGACGTCGTTTTCGTCTCTCCATTGGAAGGACAAGTTGCGGTGTCAGGTGCAGTCAATCAACCAGCTCTCTTCGAACTCACCGATTCGGTGGAACTTGATGCGTTGTTGCGTATGGCAGGTGGAATTTCATTTCAAGGTTATGCTCAAATCATCAAATTGGAGCGCAGGAATCAATTTGGGCGTTATGATTTGATCCAACTAGATGCCTCGGAAGATTCAAAGTTTCGTATAATTCCCGGAGACATCGTCACCGTGACCGAAACGCAGCAGAGATTCCTTGAGGCAGTCGAGATTCTTGGTCCAGTGGAACGCCCCGGTTTTTATCAATGGAAAAAAGGGCTTAGGCTTAGTGATGTTCTGAAGGAATCCGGTTCGTTGCTTGATCATGGGGATTTAAGATTCGCTTATCTCGTCAGGCAGGATGAATTCAGAGAATTATCCGTGTACGCCTTTTCTCCTGGTGAGGTTTTATCCCAAAAGGCGTCGTTTGCCTTAATGCCGAATGACCGCGTGATCTTACTTTCCAATCGTTCCTTACCCGAGCGACTCACCGATATTCGGAGAGTTTTGCTTGATCTTCGCAAGCAAACTCCCAATTCCCTTGAAGCAAGAGTAGTGACGATTCTTGGGGAAGTTCACTTCCCCGGAGATTATCTGCTGGCTGAGGACATGACGGTTCGTCAATTGATTCTGGCTGCGGGAGGACTCAAAGACTCTGCCTTTGAGGTTGGCGCTGAACTTACCAGACTAAAGCTTGACAAAGACAATTACAATACGATCGAACACGTCAGGATCAAACCTCAGGAGTATTTGGACTTCAATGATTCCCAAGATCATTTTCTAAAACCCTATGATACGATCTTCATCAAGCCCACGCCTTTCTGGAGTGCTGGGCAATCGGTTGTCATTCAAGGAGAAGTTAAATTTCCGGGAGTTTACAGAATTAAAAAGGGAGAGACACTCAAAGCAGTAATGGACCGAGCTGGAGGCTTGACTGAAAATGCATTTCCAGATGGAGCCTTTTTCAGTCGCAAGGTATTGTTGGAAAAAGAGCAGGCTGAGAAGCAACGAATGATCATGCAGCTCGAAGGAGATCTCGCCAATGCTACCCTTGATTCAATCAACCCTCAGGAAGCGGCAAGATCTCAGGCAGCGGCAAAAGCCATGCTTTCCAAATTAAAATCCTCTGAGCCCACGGGTAGGTTAGTCATTGATTTAGCCAATCTCCTTAAAAAAGATTCGAGGGATCTAATACTGAAGGATGGAGATTCCTTGGTTGTTCCCGCAACTCCATCCGCCGTAAGCGTAATGGGTGAAGTTCTTTTTCCTACCTCTCATTTGCATGACTCGAAGTATGCAATAAGCGATTATTTGAACATGAGCGGGGGATTTTCCGCCAATGCCGATAAGGATCGAATCTTTGTCGTCAAAGCAAACGGTTCGGTGTTCGCTGAAAAGAAAAGCAAATGGTTCGTTTCCAGTAAAGGCTCTTTGGGGGAACTTTGCCCTGGAGACGTCATTGTCGTACCCATAGACGTTCAACAATCTCGTTTTCTTGAACAGCTCTCTTATTCCTCGCAAATCATCTATCAAATGGCTGTCGCAGCAGCAGCAGTGAATTCTTTCTGAGCTCAGGTGTTTTACCCTCTGGGTAAGCGCCAGCGAATGGTCATTGTGTTCAAAAATTCTTGAACCTTGCTTTGTTTTATGAAATTCTACTCAGCATGCGTTCATCTACTGACACTGAAGTTGAACCTTATGTAGGGGTTCTTGCTATGGACGAGTGGGAGAGCGCCGTCATCGATCTGTTTCTCCATGCGGCGAGCTCCTTTGGTTTGCCCAAGTCTTACGGACAAATTTACGGACTTTTATTTTGTCGGGATCAAGCTTTGTCGATGGATGAGGTGATGGATTTGCTGCAAATCAGTAAGGGTTCAGCCAGTCAGGGTTTGCGTGCCCTTAGGCAATTTGGAGCAGTTTCTTCTACTTTTGCTCCGGGCGATCGCAAGGAGCGCTTCGTAGCCGAGATTCGATTGCGCAAGCTGGTAAGTGGTTTTCTGCGGGAACAAGCGGATCCACACCTCGATAAGGGGGTGGCTCGTTTAAAACAAATCGAGGTGTTGCTCCAATATTCAGGCTCCAAGGATTCTCAAATCAGAGGAGCCCGCAGGCATGAGATTTTATCAGGCTGGCACCGGCAAATGAGCCGGTTGCTACCCTTGGTCAAGATGATAGTGGGAAAGAGCGATCGCTTGCCCCAAAAAAACAAAGATTAAACAAGCTAGGATATCCAAGATTCCGATTGGCTTTGCTTGTCGCAAACGGCCAAGGGCGGTAGCGTATTCAATTTATTATTATGACTGAAGAAACAAAATCATTCGCTAAATATGTCATGCTCGAATCAAGTGCTTCGGTAGATGAGGATGAGATCGATCTACTCGAACTCATTCGCACCCTCCTTCAGGCGTGGAAGACCATCGTGGGAATTACTATTGCTTGTATTGGGTTGGCGGTTGCCTATGCCCTCCATGCCCCGGAGGTCTTCAAGGCAGAAACCTTATTGGCTCCCGCATCAGAGGAAAAGTCGGTTGCATCATCCGCCTTGAGTCAATTTGGTGGATTGGCCGCGATGGCGGGAATTTCCATTCCCAACGATTCCAATATCGAGCAGGTGGTGGCTACTTTGCAGTCCAGAAAATTTCTTCGGCACTACATAGATCGTAAAAAACGGCTGCCTGTATTGTTTGAAGAAATATGGGATGCAGAAAATCAGTCATGGTTAGTACAAACTCAAGAAGATGAACCGACCGAGCAAATGGCAGTTGATGCGTTTAAACAGGTTTTATCTGTCGATGAAGACAAAAAATCCGGACTGATTAGCCTGTCCATTTCGTGGAAAGATCCAATAGTTGCGGCTGAATGGGCCAATGATCTGGTTAAGCAGCTCAACGAACAATTACGGGAAAAAGCTATTACCGATTCCCAAAAGCGGGTGGGGTATTTAGAGCAGGAGTTAGCTAAGACTACTTTGCAGGACATGCGTGCCGTGCTTTACAACCTGCTTGAGTCTGAAAAACAGAAAGC
>JAYOCQ010000002.1:0-12448 GCA_038105525.1 Opitutales bacterium
GCGCTCTTCATCGGATCCTGACTGGCCAGTCCCTTCAATTCGCTCATGCGGTCGATGATGCGCCCCACGGTGTCGAGCATGCCGTCCTGCACCTCCATGAAGGAGATGGCGTTTTGGACGTTGCTCTGGGCCCCGGATATGCGGTTGACCGCAGCCGACAGCTTCATAGAGACTGCTAGGCCGCCGGGGTTGTCGACTGGAGAAGTCAGTTTCTTCCCACTGGAGAGGCGGTCGAATGACTTTTGCAGTTTCGTCTGATTGATGGCGAGTTGTGAACCGGCCCGAAGGGCGGATGTGTTGGTCGATATGTTTAGTGACATGATTATACTTCCTTGTATTGATTTCTCCCTTAGGCATCCTGCCCAAGGACCGCGCACGAGATGATGGTTTATAGGCGCGATTCTATTATGTTATATGGTGTAAATTAGTGCATTTTATACAAATTATGAAAAATATCGTAAGTGTCAGAATTGCTAATGGTTAGGGAATAATTAAAGAGGGTGTTTCAATGTCAGAAAAGGAGCATGGATTCGTCTTCCTGCAGCGGAGACGGCAATAAGGGCGGATGAAAGCTAAGTAAGAATGCATATGTAGTTGTTGAAAAAAGGTAACGGACGGGCGAAAACTGGGTTGAAGAATGTTGCCAATGGAGGAAGTGGAAACGCTTGAACGCCAGGGTAAACGAATGCGGCAAACTGGCAGAGAGGAGGAGAGGGGGGCGGGGAAGGCGGGTCATGAACTAAGGGTCTCGAGGAATATCTCATGATGAGCTGAATCAAAGTGTTATGAAAAAAACTGAAGAGGTGGAAAAAGCACGGTGAAGAATCAAGGACAGTGGAATAGGGATAGTTAAATGGTGAGTTAACGAAGCAGCATGAGAGCGATTTCAGTATTGGAATTAGCCTGAGAGAGAACGGAAGCGGCCGCTTGGGAGAGAAAGGAATACTTCGCGAGATTGGTTGATTCCTCTGCCATATCGACGTCGATCATGCGGCCAAGCGCAGCCCGCATGTTCGTCTTTTGTTGAATCAAGGAGTCGGAATTGAAGGCCAATCGTGAATGAACGCCCCCGTTTTGAGCGCGAAGGAAGGCAATGTTTTCCAGAGCTTGCGAAATAACGCCGACGGAAATCTGTCCGAGGCTCATGGTGCCTGATATTTCCTTGCTGGCGAAAGTTACGGTAGTGGGATTTGCAGAGAGGTTTCCCGTAACGCCGTCTGCATGGCTTTTACTGATGGATCGATCCGTGCCAAGGGTCAGCGCCGACAGTAGCAAGGACTTGTGCAAACTTACTTTCGAGCCTGATTGACCCTCGGCGCTGGTGAAGATGACCAGGGTGTTGTCAAGAGAAGAACTTTGATCTTGGGCTCCGAAGATGCCCGGTATGTTGGTGTTGTCACCGTCGTCGTTCGTCGTGTAATTGGCGAATAGGCTGACGGCGTTGAATTTCATTTGCGAAATGTCGTAAAGTTGTACCTGCAGATCCTTGAACTCATTGTTGTAACTGGCTCGATCCTGCGCGCTTTTCATGGGATCCTGGCTGGCCAATCCCTTGAGCTCACTCATTCGATCGACGATTTTTCCGACGGCATCCAGCAATCCATCCTGAACTTCAAGAAAGGAGATGGCGTTTTTGACGTTGTTTTGAGCGCCGGTTAGACGATTGATGGCGGCTTCCAACTTCATGGAAACCGCAAGGCTGCCAGGATCCTCGATGGGGGTGTTGATTTTTTTACCACTTGCGATTCGATCAAACGACCGTTGCAATCTTGATTGATTGAAGGAGAGTTGGGCGCCTGCTCGGTGGGCGGCGGTATTAGTTGAAATGTTGAGTGCCATGTTATTTTAAATTTTTTATTTCAATACATTTGAGTGCATTAACATGTAATTTGGTCGTAAAATTACTGTATGAGATTGCATTATTACTCTTCATGCTAAGGTTGACTTCGGAGACTGGCCTGAAGATGTGGAGAGGACGCTTGCGATGATGGTTCGGCGCAAAGGAGCAAATCGGAAGATCGATGCCCGGGATGAACAGTTTTGAAATCAGGGGGAGGCGCTGCCAGTGAGGTCATTCTGATCGTAGTCCGAGAGTGAATTCTCAGCCTCTCCGCCAGCTTAGCCAGAGGAGGAGAGCAAGTTGAATCGGGGAGCGTCGCCAGATGGGACCGGTCAACCCATGCATCCAGGTTTCCCTGGGACACCAAATCGATCAACTCGGTCCTGTCGGTTCTCTTGCAGAATGAAAAGGCCGGATGGGCAGGATTTCCCTCGAAGTAGTGACGGCTCGTTTTCAATGAATGATCCATGCTTGAAGCAACTGAGGCAACAAGACTGGTTCTGTGTTCGGCGCGTCCAACTCGCAATGAGGTCCGTGTAACTCGCCTCTTTGCAAGAAGAGCAGTTGGATGAAGACCTTCTTCAGGTGGCTTCTTGATTGAACCAATCCTCGATTTTTCAAGTCGACGAGCTTTCGATGAACCATGATCAAGCCCTTCCGCCCATGAGCGGGAGACTGAAGCGGATGAAGGCGAATCGTTACCTGCGCTAGTATTGTTTTGGTGGTAAATGCTCATCATTCATATAGTTCGGTATGGTTGAGTCAGAAATGACTGCTTTGATATGGATCTTCGGAACCCGATGGTAAGACCAATCCATTGGATGCGTACTGCTGGAACGCTTCATTGCCCGGCAGTGATTTCCGTATACGAGGTTTGTGGTCGGTCGTTTCATTGACTACGGTCAAGCCTTGCTTGGATCATCAAACTTTTATGGGATCGGTCTTCAGGGATTATCGAATCAGCATCAAGGCGATGTCGGTGTTGGCGTTGGCTTGCGAGAGCATGGCCGCTGCGGCCTGTGACAGAACCTGATACTTGGACAACTTCGTGGTTTCCTCGGCAATGTCGGCGTCGACGATTCGTCCCAATGCGGCTCGCATGTTGGTCTTTTGGTGGGCCAATGATTCGGCGGCAAAGTTCAGGCGGGATGCGGAACCTCCGTTTTGAGCCCTGAGAAAGGAAACGTGTTCAAGCGCTTGAGCGATTACGTTCACGGAAACGTCAGCTATATCCAGGGCGGATTCCACGGTTGTCGAGGCAAAGGCCACGTAGCCGTTGGCCGAAGGGTTCGTATTGTCGGCCAGTCCCCAAGTGCCGGCAACCTTCGTCCCCCCGGCGCCGCTGTAATCAGGAACGTTTTGAGCATTCAACGGTATGGAACGATGAATGGTCAGGGCGGAGAGAAGCAACGCCCGGTGAATGCTCACCTTTGATCCAGAACTACCCTCGGCGCTGGTGTGAATGCTGATGGTGTTGTCCATGGTGGTGTTCCACTCCATGCCTCGAAATTCAGCCAGGGCATTGCCGTTGGTGTGACTGGCAAAAAGGCTTACCCCGTTGAAGCGTTGCTGAGAGATGGAATACAATTGAACCTGAAGGTCCTTGAATTCGTTGTTATAGCTGTATTTGTCCATTTCGCTTTTCATGGGATCCTGACTGGCCAGGCCCTTGAGTTCGCTCATTCGATCGAGAATCTTGCCTACGCTTTCAAGCATTCCGTCCTGAACTTCCAGGAAGGAAATCGCGTTTTGGGCATTGTTTTGAGCGCCGGCGATCCGATTGATCGAAGCCGATAATTTCATGGATACCGCCAGGCTGCCCGGATCCTCGACTGGCGAGGTCAGGCGCTTGCCGCTGGCCAGACGATCGAACGCCTGCTGCAAACGATGCTGGTTGTATCCCAAGTAGTAACTTGAACGCGCTGCTGCTGTATTGGTTGATATTTGTAGTGCCATTTTATGTATCTCCTTATGTTTGACATACCGGTCAGCCTCCTTGCCGACCGGCTCGATCTTTTGGGTTGATCAGGCAGATCGAATGCCTGAATTATTTGTAATTAAAAGTGCATTTAGTGTGAATATTGTGTAATTTGTACGAAAACTTGATGAAAGATTGTGTCGAAACTTCTTGATGCGACCGACCTATGCGTGGCGATGGTTAATGCATTGCGAAGGAATGGGTTGAGTGTTTGCTCCCAAAAGCGGATTGCACGCGGACGAAGGGGGGGAGGACGGAAGGGCGCCGCGAACAATCCCCCATGGTCGAGAACTGGCGACGGATGGGCCTTCGTCTGGATAGATGAAAGATGACGCAGGAAAGCAAATCCGGTGTAGGGATCGGATTCCGGAAGGGAATGCCGTTCGGAAAAATCGCCGAGAGTGAGTGGCATGAACAAGCGACCACATCGGAACAGTTGAATCCGGCGGGGAGTTCAAACGCGCGGTACAGGGCGGATGATGCCCGAACGCCAAACGCTCAAGGTATGTTTTCATGGAATATCGATTGGATTGAAAAGGGGAGTCATCGTATTAAGATCAAGGCGATCTCCGTATTGGCGTTGGCCTGAGAAAGCATGGAAGCCGCAGCTTGCGAAAGAACCTGATATTTGGCCAGGTTGGTTGTCTCCTCGGCAATATCCGCGTCCACGATACGACCCAGTGCGGCTCGCATGTTGGTCTTCTGTACGGAGAGAGAGTCGGCGGAGAAGTATAGACGCGAACCTGATGCCCCGTTTTGAGCGCGAAGGTAGGAAATGTTTTCCAACGCCTTGGTGATTACGTTTACGGAAATATCCGCCAATCCAATTGTTTGGGATAGGTTCTCGCTCGCGAAGGTGATCGGCGCGGCAATCGATTTGACGTCGCTTATGGAATTGTCCGCCTCGGAATACTTGTAGCCAATATTCAGGTCTCGCCTTATGGTAAGAGCGGAAAGCAACAACAGTTTGTGCACGCTCACTCGAGAGCCGGCGCTGCCCTGCGGACTGGTGTAAATGGTCATCGTATTGTCTTCGGACAGACTTTGACCGTCTGCGTTGAAAACCGCTTCCGTATTTTGAACGACGTCACTGTCGTTGGTTACGTGATTGGCAAACAGGCTGACGCTGTTGAACTTCATTTGGGAAATGTCGTAAAGCTGCATCTGCAGGTCCTTGAACTCGTTGTCATAACTGGCTCTGTCCTGATCGCTTTTCATGGGATCCTGACTGGCCAAGCCCTTGAGTTCGCTCATGCGATCGAGGATCTTGCCCACGGTTTCAAGCATCCCGTCCTGCACTTCCAGAAAGGAAATGCCGTTATTGACGTTGTTGACCGCGCCGGAGATACGATTGATCGACGCTTCAAGTTTCATGGCCACAGCCAGGCTTCCCGGGTCCTGAACAGGCGAGGTCAGGCGTTTCCCGCTGGCCAAGCGATCCAGGGTCTTCTGCAGACGATGCTGGTTCTGGCTCAAGTAGTGATTGGCCCTACTCGCCGCGGTATTGGTTAGAATCTGCATTGCCATCAGCAACCTCCTTTCAATGCTTGAGGAAACGTG
This sequence comes from Opitutales bacterium, assembly GCA_038105525.1. Lineage (GTDB taxonomy): Bacteria > Verrucomicrobiota > Verrucomicrobiia > Opitutales > Seribacteraceae > Chordibacter. The sequence continues at coordinate 5,379 of JAYOCQ010000002.1, forward strand.
CGCTTGTAACTTAAGCGCAAGGGGGGAAACAAAAGCCTATTCGATTCCGAACTGCTTCGCTTTCGAAACCTTCTTCGATCCTGCGATTGCGTGACCAAGAGGAATTCAAGTCTTCGCAAAAGCATTTGCCCGAAATAGGGAGAAGATGAACACCACCGAATCCATGGTGGCGACGCAAAGCCTTTCGGAATACCTTTGACATATGACTTCGAAACGAAGACCTGGTCCTGATCGCGATGAAAGCGCCGATTCGACGGCGAGAAGAACGAGCGATTCATTCGTCGGCCCGCGATCGCCGGATCACCAGAATCGAAAGGAGGATCACTCAGTTCGGATCGTGGCGAACATTTGCTCGAGGAGCCCGAAAGCTTAACCTTCACTCGCTCACCGAAAGAACATCGAGACGGGGTCTGCAAACTGTTCATTAAGTTGCAAATCTGCCTTAATGATCGAGTTATAAGTGTTTTTTTCTGCATATACATGCAATCGATGCAAATAATTTTGCAGTGGTGTTGATTTCGATGCGTTTTCATCGCAGTAGTTTCTGGACGTTTGCGGGCGCTAGGCGATGGGTCGTCGAGGCGAGGGATGCATCCAAGGAAGGCAGTGAATGACCTGATCGGACGAGAAGTTCGGTGAAATTCGAATTTCTATTGGCAGTGAAATTCACTTTCAGACCGGATCCTGTCGATGCGTATCCGTTTACCGTCCTCAGTTGATTCAGTCCTTTGGTGATGCCGGCGAACGATGGAGCGCTCGGCGACAACGAAATATTCGTACTTAAGTTGAGAGTCATTTTGTATCCTCCGTGATTTGTATTCGTTTGAGGGCGCCATCCTGGCGTCCGAGTGAGTCCCCGGGGGGCGCTGAAGACAAGGTCGGCGCAAATAGCGTTGTCATCTGTGAATCCATCTGGGTGAGGGTTGAAAACCGAATCCATTGAGGATTGATCCATGCCGAACGTTGCGAATGCAAGATCCGTAAGCTTGGATCGAAACCCATGGCTTGCCTGATTTTGTCATGAGATGATTTCCTTGTTTGCTAAGACGATGAAAAGGGGCCTGAGAGACTGTTCAATGATTCCGCCGGTTATCGCAGGAGCATGAGAGCGACCTCGGGGGTGGTGTTTGCTTGAGCCAACATGGCGGCTGAAGCCTGCCGGAGCACGCTGTACTTAGCCATTCTGGTTGCTTCCGCCCCCATATCTACGTCCTTGATTCTGCCGTTGGCCGCTTCCATGTTGGTGCGCTGCCTTGACAGGTTTACCGCTTGAAATTCGAGCCTGGACATGGCGGCTCCGTTTTGAGCCCGAAGAGCGGCGATGTTTTCCATGGCCGCCAGAAAGACGTTCACCGACACGTTGTGCAGGTTGATGGCATCATCCAAGGTTCTCGCCGCCAAGGTGAAAGTCAGCTGGGTGCGCTCACCGATCACCTGTTCATTGGCCAGACTGGCCGCTCCGATGGTGGCCACGGTTTGCCCGACGTCACCTAACGCCAATGCATCCTGAGTGCCCGTGGCAGTGGCGTAGGCCGCTCCGTAGTTGAGTTTGCGTACGCCGGCACCGCTGCGGGAGTCGACCTTGGTGGAGTCGAAGGTCAAAGCGGACCATGCCAACGCCTTGTGAATGCTCACCTTGGCCCCGGCGCTGCCGTCGGCGCTGGTGAAGACGTCCACGGTGTGGTCGTAGGCGGGGTACCCACCGTCAATGTCAAAGACTGCCTCCCGATTATCGGTGCGAACAATGCCCGCTCCGGTGTTGTCGTCGGCGAACTTGGCAAACAGGCTCACCCCGTTGAAAGTACCGTTGAGCATGTCCTTGAGCTGTACCTGCAGGTCCTTGAACTCGCGGTTGTAGGTCTTCTGGTCGGTCTTGTTCTTCATGACGTCCCGACTCAAACCCTTGAGTTCGCTCATGCGATCGACGATGGTCCCGATTGATTCGAGAATGCCGTCTTGGACTTCGAGGTACGAAATGCCGTTTTGAATGTTCTTCTCCGCTCCAGACAAGCGGTTGATCGCAGCCTGCAACTTCATGGATACGGCCAGGCCTCCGGCATCGTCCGATGGACGGTTGATGCGTGACCCGCTGGCCAGACGCTGCATGCTTCTCGTTAGTTCGGTCGAATTGCGACCGAGGTTGTAGTTGGCGGTTACGGCGCCGTGGTTTGTGCTGATGTATAGTGACATTTTATTATCCTCCTTGATGTGTTACGTGTTTCGTCTCCGGCATCCTGCCTGAGTCGCCGCTTGATTGGGGTTGCGGGCAAAGCGGTACCCGTTGATTTTGAAATTGGTTAAAGAAAGAGGCTTCATTTCAGTGAACCTTTCCCTTTCTCATGCAAGCTGCAGAGTGGTGTTGGGACACTATGTGATCCGATGTCGGGTCCGGTGGCATCTCGTTGATCTCCTTCATTGGACTTGACGAATTTCAGGAGCAATGCGCCATTGGTTTGACCAGATCATGCCTGAGTAAGGACGACCGTATCCTCGATGGATCACTAAAGATTCAATCGACGGAAATCCTTCTGCCGAACTCGGTCCGTTATTGCAGTGTCCCGACCTTACCTTCTTGAGCAATGAATCAGCGTCGGGATCGTCGTAGGGCGAACCTGAATGGAAACAATTACGGATCGAAGGAATTCTTCGACTGAACCTGGGAATCCCAGCTGTTTGCGTACCGAAGGAGGGAATTCTCCTTGGATGAACACTGCGCAGGAATGGTTTCTCATCAGGGTCCGAAAACTCGAAGAAAAGCCGGAAACGATCGGGCCGATTACCCGCCGCCCGCCCCGCCGGCAAGGAGCCGGGCGGGTAGGGGGAGCAAAGTGGATCAGGCGGGTCCGATCCCTGAGTCAAGCGATCCAACAAGCCAATCGTCCTATTTGGCCAACACCGCTCAAGCCATGAGCTAAACCAGACTTGCGAGAGGGATTCATTCGCAACGCCATGTCGAGGAACCGCTTGATTTTTCCGGTCTTGCATGCCGGCATCCATCGAGGCTTCAAGGCAATCGCCCCTGAAACGACTTCTATGAATGAAGGCAGCGGACGAATTTCCTTTGAATCTTCCCGTCGCCAAGAGCCATGAAGACGACCTCAACCGAGCGAGACTGCCCTGAAGAGTTTCAGGCAACCGTGTCCTTGGAGTTGAAGAACGATGATTCATCTTCGGTATGCGTTTAATGATGGTGATGCTTGGGGATGGATTGTTGAACCTCTGTCATGCCTGCGACCTTATCGCAGGAGCATGAGGGCGACTTCGGGGGTGGTGTTTGCTTGGGCCAACATGGCGGCTGAAGCCTGCCGGAGCACGCTGTACTTAGCCATTCTGGTTGCTTCCGCCCCCATATCTACGTCCTTGATTCTGCCGTTGGCCGCTTCCATGTTGGTGCGCTGCCTTGACAGGTTTACCGCTTGAAATTCGAGCCTGGACATGGCGGCTCCGTTTTGAGCCCGAAGAGCGGCGATGTTTTCCATGGCCGCCAGAAAGACGTTCACCGACACGTTGTGCAGGTTGATGGCATCATCCAAGGTTCTCGCCGCCAAGGTGAAAGTCAGCTGGGTGCGCTCACCGATCACCTGTTCATTGGCCAGACTGGCCGCTCCGATGGTGGCCACGGTTTGCCCGACGTCACCTAACGCCAATGCATCCTGAGTGCCCGTGGCAGTGGCGTAGGCCGCTCCGTAGTTGAGTTTGCGTACGCCGGCACCGCTGCGGGAGTCGACCTTGGTGGAGTCGAAGGTCAAAGCGGACCATGCCAACGCCTTGTGAATGCTCACCTTGGCCCCGGCGCTGCCGTCGGCGCTGGTGAAGACGTCCACGGTGTGGTCGTAGGCGGGGTACCCACCGTCAATGTCAAAGACTGCCTCCCGATTATCGGTGCGAACAATGCCCGCTCCGGTGTTGTCGTCGGCGAACTTGGCAAACAGGCTCACCCCGTTGAAAGTACCGTTGAGCATGTCCTTGAGCTGTACCTGCAGGTCCTTGAACTCGCGGTTGTAGGTCTTCTGGTCGGTCTTGTTCTTCATGACGTCCCGACTCAAACCCTTGAGTTCGCTCATGCGATCGACGATGGTCCCGATTGATTCGAGAATGCCGTCTTGGACTTCGAGGTACGAAATGCCGTTTTGAATGTTCTTCTCCGCTCCAGACAAGCGGTTGATCGCAGCCTGCAACTTCATGGATACGGCCAGGCCTCCGGCATCGTCCGATGGACGGTTGATGCGTGACCCGCTGGCCAGACGCTGCATGCTTCTCGTTAGTTCGGTCGAATTGCGACCGAGGTTGTAGTTGGCGGTTACGGCGCCGTGGTTTGTGCTGATGTATAGTGACATTTTATTATCCTCCTTGATGTGTTACTTGTTTCGCCCGCAGCCTCCTTGCCGCAAGCGCCACTGTTGAATGGTTGAGGGACAGTGGATCCCGGTTTTTGATTGGTTAATAATTTGCATTAACGTGCAATTTATACAAAATATTCGTGAATTGCCTTTCATGTCGTTCCTTACCTTATTAGTATGAGCGTCATCTCGGACAGGGTGTTGGCCTTGGCCAGCATGGAAGTCGAAGACTGAACCAGGATGTTGTTCTTGGCCAACTCGGTGCTTTCGCCCGCCATGTCGACGTCCAGAATCCTTCCTTTGGCGGCCGCGAGATTCGATTTCTGCAAAGTGACGTGATCGGCGGCGAAGAGCAGGCGAGACATGGAGGCCCCGTTTTGGGCTCGCAAGCCGGCTACGTTTTGGATGACTTCGGTGAGTATTCCCACGGAAATTTCACCGAGAGTGATCAGCCTGTTTGCATTGACGCCGTCGAAACTGGAATTGGCGAAACGAAACACGTCGGTTTGGTTTCCCTCGGAAAATTTGGCCGCTTTGAGGACGCCTCCTTTGGTATCCATGGTCAGGGCCGAAAGAAGCATGGACTTGTGCACGCTGATCTTGGTGCCGGCATCGCCTTCTGCGCTCACGAAGATGCTCATCGTATGGTCCTGGGCGTTGGTGCCGTTGTAGAGAACTTCCACGCTACCCTTTTCCTCCGTGTAGCGGGCGAAGAGGCTGACTTGATTGAATTTTTCCTGAGCCAGATCGAAGAGTTGCACCTGCAGGTCCTTGAATTCGCGGTCGTAGGTTGCCAGGTCCTCCGGGTTCTTGATGACGTCGTTGTAGAGGCTTCGAAGTTCCGACATGCGATCCACCAATTCACCTACGGTGGAGAGCACCCCATCCTGAACTTCGAGAAAGGAGATGGCGTTTTGGATGTTCTTGTGTGCCCCGCTCAGTCGATTGATTGAACTGGCCAGCTTCATGGACACCGCCAGGCCGCCTGCGTCATCCGAGGGATTGACGATGCGACTGCCGCTGGACAAGCGAGACAGGCTTTTCTGCAGGGCCTCGTTGTTGCGTCCTAGAAAGTAGGATGATTTCTGAGCCGCTGGGTTGGTGTTGATTGAAAAGGACATGGGAAGAAAAGTTTTTTGAAAAAATCAGAAATTGGTTCAGCGCATCAGAACGAGGGATATTTCCGTCAGTGAATTTGCCTGCGCCAACAGGGTGGCCGATGCTTGAACGAGGATGTTGTACTTGGCCAAGCGGGTGCTCTCGCCCGCTACGTCGACGTCCATGATGCGCCCCTCGCTCATTGCGAGGTTGTTCTTGAGCACGGACAGGTTGTCGTATCCATGCTGCAATTGAGACATCGAGGCTCCGTTTTGGGCTCGAAGGGTGGCGATGTTTTGGATCGCCTGAGAGTAAACACCGACCGAAATCGCTCCGAGGCTGATGACGGCATCAGCACCGGAACCGTCCACGCTTTGATTGGCAAGCCTGACGTTGGCGGATTGATCGCCAGAACCGAAGGTTGCCGGCGAAAGGTCGGAAACACGAATGGTCAGAGCGGAAAGCAGCAGCGCCTTGTGGATGCTTGCAATGACGCCCATTTCCCCTTCCGGCCCCATCCAGACCGACAGGGAGTTGGTTTGAGAAGAAGCGCCTTCGAACAGACCTTCGACCGATCCCTTGGCGGTGGTGTACCGGGCAAAAAGGCTGATTCCGTTGAACTTGATCATGGACATGTCGTGGAGTTGCACCTGCAGGTCCCGAAACTCCTTGTTGTAGGATTCCCGATCGGCGTCGTTTTTCATGACGTCGTGATATAAGCTCTTCAGTTCGCTCATGCGGTCGACGATTTGGCCCGCATTGGATAGGACGCCGTCCTGAACTTCCAGGAATGAAATTGCATTGAGAGAATTCTGCATGCTGGCCTGCGACCTCATGACGGCGCTTTCCAGTTTCATGGCTACGGCCAGACCGCCCGCATCGTCGGCGGGTTTTTCGACCCTACGACCACTGGAAAGCCGGGTAATGCTCTTCTGCAGGTACGAGTTGTTCCTTCCCAGGTACATCCTTGCCTCCGTGGCCGATGGGTTTGAATTGGAGCTGAATTTCATGATGTCTGGTTATTTGTTGTTTGTAAGCAATTTGTGGCGCAAGGTGCTTGCCCTTGAGGCGTCATTGGCCCCGAAAGAAAAATGAAGCTTCACCAAAAGACCAAATATATTATGCATATGTATGCATTTCGTACAATTTTGAGCTGAAGTTCGGTTATTCATGGGTGAGAGAGAGTCGAGTGTCTTGTGGTATTCGAGGAGTGATGTCCGGAAAACCATTTCGACAGGAGACTATGCCTGCAACCATCGGAGGGAGCTTTTGACTGCAACCTATAGTAAGTTAGGTCGTGATTGTCAGCTTGCTGGTTCGTGATACTCGAGGAGCGAGACGAAGCAGACTTGGTTATGGGATCATCCGTGATCGCATGGCGACAGCATCCTGCCGTCGGTGACGTATAGATTTGGACTTGGTCGGTGAAGAGGATAAGCAGGGTTTGTACTGATGCGCGACTAAACAAATTCAGGCGCAGGCAATCTCAAACCAACCTCTCCTAGGCAGTTCCTCCTGTTGTATGATTGTAATTGTCGTTCATAAAAAAAACATATGGCGAGTTCGCATCCTCGGGACCGGGCCAATGCCAATCAAGCCCGACCCCGAGTCGCGACCCGAACCGCAGTGGCG
>JAYOCQ010000002.1:12548-14830 GCA_038105525.1 Opitutales bacterium
CGTGTCTTGCATCAGTAGTAAACAAACCTTTGCAATGAAAAGGCTCATCAAGGACGTCCGGATTGACTGCGGACCTGGGCACTACCTTGCTGTGGAAAGAGATGATCATGTGTGAAAAAGTGGAGTTCGCATCCTCGGGGCCGGGCCAATGCCAATCAAGCCCGACCCCGAGTCGCGACCCGAACCGCAGTGGCGATCCGATTTATGGAATCCGATCGGGCTGCGGGTTCGACGCCCGCCAGGCGCATCCGAACAGGAGGCGAACCGGCGGAGTTGTTCGTGTCTTGCATCAGTAGTAAACAAACCTTTGCAATGAAAAGGCTCATCAAGGACATCCGGATTGACTGCGGACCTGGGCACTACCTTGCGATGAAGGGATAAAGTCAAAAAGTTGGGTGATCTTAAAAAGAGTGAGTCGAACGCTGCCGGCGTGACCGATTGTTGGTGACAACGTCGCAACTTCCATGGTCGAAAGGACCGACAGATGGCGTCGGCAGGATCGCGGAAATTCCAGGATTCGTTGGGCAAGGGATGCAATGCTGGGGAAGGAGGGAGATGCATCCGTTCTGTGGCAAGCAATGCAGGGCCGGGTGGGGAGCCCGGTTTGCCTGAGCCAACCCGGATACCATACGATAAGAGCGATCCGGAGGAATCGGGCAAATCGCGAAAGAAGACTGTTGTCTGCGAGTCCATCAATGAAAGTGAGATCAATTTCGAATGAGAAAGTGGGAAGCGTTTGAAGTGTAATTAACGAATGAAGGAAAGGGATGAGGCGGAAAAAATCGGCGGATATGAACTGCCCGTCTCCCCGCGCGCCTCGATGACAAGGCGCGGCGGGGGAAAGACGTGCGATTAGACGTCGGAGGGGGAGTTATTCGCAGGATAATGGTCATCGAGGAATCCTGGTATCGAACTACGCCGGCGTCGAAAGTTGGCTTACTGCAGCAGCGTAAGCGCAATGTTGGTCAATTGATTGGCCTGAGCGGTCATGGATGCGCTGGCTTGAACCAGAACGTTGGCGCGAGCGAATCGAGTGGATTCGGCGGCTACGTCCACGTCCATGATCTTTCCACGGGCGGCTTCGACGTTCACCAGATTGGTTTGATGAAGTTGATAGGCCTGTTGAATGCGTTGCTGCTCGGCACCGTTCTCGGCACGCGCATCAGCGATTTTCTCGATCACGTGCGTGAATTGGTAGATGCTGATGTTCGAGATGTCGTTGAAGATTCCGTTGGAAACGTCAAGAGTGGCGTCGTCGGCGTTGGCTCCCTGAAAGGAGGTGCCGTTCATGCCGCCCAAGTTGTTGTTGGAATAACGAGCGCCTGCTCCGCTAATGACGGTATCATCCAAACGCAGAACGAACTGCAGATTGACCCCGTTTAGGGAAATCGAACCGTCTTGAGCCTGTCCCGAAGGATGGGTGTACAGCCTCATGGATTTGGCTATGTAGGTGTCGGTGGTGTCCGTTCCGTCGTGACTTCGATACTTGTAGGACTTCGCAGCTTCAGTCGTGAAATCGCTGGAGCCGGTATTGACTGCAGTATCACTGGTGAAGAGGCTGATTCCGTTGAACTTTTCCAACTGCATCTGCCTCAACTGCACCTGAAGTTCGCGAAACTCCTTGGAGTAGTTGTCGATGTCACTGGTGTTCTTGGTCACGTCCGCGGCCATGGTACGCAATTCCGCCATGCGGCCGACGATCGTTCCCACGGTTTCCAAGACCCCGTCCTGCACCTGCAGATAAGACAAGGCGTTTTGCTGGTTGTTAAGAATAGCCTCGCTTCGACGCATGTGCGACTCGAGCTTGTAGGCGACGGCCAAGCCGCCGGCATCCTCGGCCGGTTGCGTAATGCGACTGCCCGAGGATAAACGAGCCAGGCTCTTTCTCAGGGCATCGGCATTCTTGTTGAGGTTGACGGCCGAAGAAGTGGCCGCAACGTTAGTGTTTACTACTATTGGCATTTTATTTTTCCTCCATGATTGGATAAGCGGCGTCCTTGCCGCGTGGTTGCCGAGTTAAGGATGGGATCGGCGCCCATTTGAGTTAGGGTTAAAAGACAAAGTCTCGTCGGTCTGGGGCGTGCGAGCATGCGGATACGTTCAGGCAACTGCTGATGGGAGATAGCATCGCCGACAAGCGATTTGAGAACAGCCACCATCAGGCGATGCGCCCACAGGAATGGTTCGAAGGCCGACCACCTCCAGCCCGGAGGCCGAGAATCAGTGTATAGGTATGGGGTCAGCATAAGCATGGGGTGAGAAAGAATGGATGGATGGAATGC
>JAYOCQ010000002.1:14930-129257 GCA_038105525.1 Opitutales bacterium
CGGGCGGAAGGAACCAGTGGTGGTCGAAGACCGACCACCTCCTTCCCGGAGGCTGGGAATCAGCGCATAGGTATGGGGTCAGCATAAGCATGGGGTGAGAAAGAATGGATGGATGGAATGCAAAGAATGGGATCCGAACGGACGATCGCCGCTGGGCCCAGGCCTGTGTGGACGAAAAGCGACTGCCGGTGAAACGGCTGACAAGAAGTCCGCGGGCGGAAGGAACCAGTGGTGGTCGAAGACCGACCACCTCCTTCCCGGAGGCTGAGAATCAGCGTAAAGGTATGGGGTCAGCATAAGCATGGGATAAGAAAGGGAGAATAATGGGGTTTCATGTGTGGGGATTCACCCCTCCAGGCGGCCCTGGGCATGAGTAAGAAAAGAATGGAAGGCATTTGCCGGATAAACTTTCCGACAGGAGAAAAAAAGGAAGAAGGTCGCGCGGAATTATCGGAGAAACAAACTCTGGGCGAACATGGCAGCAAGCAGTAGGGAAAAGCCCATTTGCCAAGAGCGAGAAAGAGCGAAAAGCGACCGGTGGTTTCCATCGGCGACAGTACGCGAAGTGAAACGGAAGATTGAACAGAAAGGATACCCCGAGACAGGCGATCGATGAACAGGAAAGCAATGCGAACCCAGGTTCTTGAAAGCTTTGTTCTCTGAGTATTTTTAGAGATGGGTGACATTGTCGATCGGGTGCAAATTCGGAGTGAAGTGAAAAGAAAGTCGTATGGTGAAAAGTAGGGTCGGCGGCCCGGCGCCCTTCCTCCTCCCCGATGCAGCATCATAAGGATGCGACGCAGGGAGAAGGAAGGTGACGCGGAACCATGAGTCAGGCATTCATCCGAACGCATAAGCGAATCGGGGCTAAATGCTCTTACCCGGACTCTACTGCCTAGGTTTACTGCAGAAGAGTGAGAGCCACCTGAGTCAGCTGATTGGCTTGAGCTGTCATCGAGGCGCTTGCTTGGACCAGGACGTTGTGCTTGGCGAAACGAGTGGATTCGAGGGCCACGTCGACGTCCATGATTCTTCCATGAGCGGCTTCCAGGTTGACCATGTTGGTTTGATGGAGGTCATAGGACTTCTGGATGCGGTTCTGCTCGGCGCCATTCTCGGCCCGAGCGTCGGCGATCTTCTCAATAACGTGGGTGAACTGATAGATGCTCACTTTTGTTATGTCCTGAAAGACACCACCGGAAACGTCCAGGGCGGTGCTGGCGGAATCGGCGTTTGCTCCTTGATACTCGGCTCCGTTTGCGTCGTATAGTCCGCCGAGGTTATAGTCGGAGTAACGAGTGCCTGCAGCCGCTTGAGAGATGTCACCCGTAGTATTGTCCAAAGTCAGCACGAACTGGAGGTTCACGCCGTTGATGGAAATGGAGCCGTCATTAGTGGCGCCGGATGGGTGGGTCATCAGAGCAAGTGAACGCTGAGCGTAAGTTTTGGTGATGATGCTGCCATTCTCGCTTACGTGATCGTAAGAACCTCCAACTTTGGAGTTGAAGTCAGCGGAAACGGCATCGGTGACCAGGCTGTTGCTGGTGAACAAGCTGATTCCGTTGAATTTTTCGCGCTGGATTTGGCTCAGTTGAGTCTGCAGTTCCCTGAACTCCTTTGAATAATTCTCCAAGTCGCTGGTATTTTTGGTGATGTCTGCCGCCATGGTGCGAAGCTCGGCCATGCGACTGACGATGTTACCCACTGTTTCAAGAGCGCCATCCTGTACCTGCAGGTAGGAGAGGGCGTTTTGGTGGTTGTTGAGCACGGCATTGGTTCGGGTGATGGCCGAATCCAACTTGTAGGCGACGGCTAGCCCGCCGGCGTCTTCCGCAGGCTGGGTGATACGATTGCCCGAAGACAGACGAGCCAGACTCTTGCTCAAGTTTGCGTGGTTTTTGCTTAGGTTGAATGCAGCTTGGGAAGCTGCAGCATTGGTGTTTACTACTATTGGCATTGTATGTTCCTCCTTGATGTTTGATTGATCGGCATCCTTGCCGACGAGATGTCGCCATTACGGCGGGTGACGACGCCCGCTTTGAAAGGGTATCAGGAATTCATCGGATCAGCGTGGTTGTTCAATGGACAGGTGAAATTATGGATGAAATGGAAAGGTTACGCGGTTGTCGCAGGACGAAGGAGACCTAGAAAGCAATCGAGTCCGCGACGGATGCGGCGGCCCATATTAAAACGAAAGGTTCCAGTGCTGCTGGGAGCAATGATCGCGGAACCGGACGCCACCACCGACTGCAGGCGTCCCCTGCGCTGCTTCGATAATTCGAGCAGGCGAGAGCGTCCGATGTGGACGTCCTTGAGAACGTTGAGCAACTCGGCGATGCAGGCGTTGCCTAGTTCGACGCTGGGCAAACGGTGGTCCGAAATACCCGAAAGAAAGGAACGCAGCGAAGGAAGAGAGAGAAGGTGCGGATCCGGCAAGTCGAATGGCTGTACGGACCCTTCGATTTCGAGGTGAATGCGAACCGCGGGAGCGGTGCCGTATCCGAAAAGAGGTTTCCCGCAATAACTCAGTTGCATTCCGTGCTGAATGGCCTGTACGTGCATGAGGTATACCGACCAAGCATGCTTGTTTTCGGTGGATCCATCGGAACTTTTGATTTGTTCCCTATATCCCACGTAAAGCATCAACTGTTTGGTCATTTGCTGGATCACTCGCTCCTGTTCGGAAATGAAATCCAATGCCTTGCGGGCGTTTTCTCTCATGGCATCCCTGCGGTTGAGTTGAGAAAACGTGCGTTTTTCCTCATCGTTGTGCAGGGCCGAGGCAGAGTCGGTCAAGGACGGGGAAGTCCCGGAAGGACGAGCAGGAAGAGGCTGAATGGGCGCTTGGTGCGTCGTGAGCGACGCATCCGGTACGGTCGGATACAAGTTTCTCATGGTTATTGTTAGGTTGTTTGTTAAATAAGGTTAACAATTGATTTGGATTTTCTGTGTCGGTATGGTTGAAGGTGGTAGATGTTTACTCCAGTAGGTTGAGGGCGATTTCAGTCAATTGGTTGGCCTTGACCAAGAGGGATGCGGAAGATTGAACCAGTACGTTGTGACGGGCCATGCGAGTGGACTCCTGGGCCACGTCCAGGTCGACGATGCGTCCATGTGCGGTTTCCATGCCCAGGCCCTTGGTTTCGAGATCACTCAGGGCGAATCGAGCCGCTTGTGATTCGGCCCCGTTTTGTGCAAGAGCTTGGGACAGTCTCTGCTGAAAATCGAGCAAATCGGACATGTCGAAGTCAGCCAGCCCGTAAATGGAGTCGTAGAGGGTTTTGATGCCGTTTGCATCATCGTCAAGCGTGCCCGGGCCAATCTTTTTGGAAACGTCCGGATCGTTGTCCAAAAGATCCTCAACCGCCAACCTGGCTTGCTCTATCCATCTTTCGCTGGAAGCTGAATAGATTCCATTGTTCCAGGAAATGCCATCATCTCTTTTGGACACTGCAACGGTTGGGTAATTGTTTCTGACCCAATCCATGAATTCTTCAGCCGCATCATCAACCTCTTCTTCGTTTACAGAACCTGTATTATCGATGAAAAGGCCCATTGCGGCTGGCAAATCCTGACCGTTATTGGTTTCAGTAAGAAAAGCGTTCTTGAGTATGGACAGACCTAAACTAACTGCATGTTGGTTAGACGGAGGAAGTGGCACATTATAGCTGTCCTCATCCCTTGGGTAATTTTCGTAAATACTTGCAAATGGCGGAATATATCCATTCTTGGGTAAAAGTTCATCGGGGGCTGAACTGGAGCCCCAACCCTCCTTTTGTACTGCGATCAAAGCGATTTTTCCATCAATGTTTCGCTCACCGATCATTTGAATCCAGTCATCAATATCCTGTTGCATCAAACCTGCTTGAGTTTGAAAATCATTGTACTCGCCTCCGTCCTTAGCTTCGTCGCTTAGTACAAAGCTAAGAATGTCTCGCGGCGGATCATCGCCAAAACCGCCGGGCGGCTTGTCGCCCGCTTCCAAATTCTGAGAGAGGAACCTCCGAATGCCCCAGCGGGTGACGTTTGTCGTCTGAGAGGAGTCGTCCTCGTCAACCCACTGCTTCAGTACTTCCAGGTCAATGGCATCGCCAAAGAGGTTTTTGGGAATCTGGTCGGAAAAGAGACTGACGCCGTTGAACTTGAAACGGGAGATCTGTCCCAGTTCCAATTGCAATTCACGAAATTCCTTGTCGTAATTTTCCAGGTCGGATGCGTTTTTGGTGACGTCCTGGGAGAGGGCCTTGAGCTCGGCAATGCGGGACAGAATCGTTCCCACCGCACGCAAGGCGCCCTCCTGCACCTGAAGAAAGGAAACGGTGTTGTTCAGGCTGGAGCGGACCTCCGAATTGCGCGTCAATTTGGATTCGAGCTTCATGGAGACGGCCAGGCCGCCGGCGTCGTCGCCCGATCCGTTGATGCGGTTGCCCGATGACAGGCGCTCCAAACTCCGCTTGAGCGAATCGCTCGCTCGCGAGAGGTTGAAGGCGGCGGAAGAAGCCAAGTGATTGGACTTTACGGATATAGCCATGGGTTAGGTTTCAAAGTGCGAGAGATGAAGGGAATCCCCGAAGGGGAAAAGGTGACGCCGGGTCATGCGAACGATAGGCAAAAAGAGATTGACCGCCTGCCTCGCGAGAGTTCTGAAATCCGAACTCGTTCCCATGAAAGATCTCTTGCCGTTCATCATAACGAATCCTTTTTGGCCAATGCATCGGCGGCGCGCTTGAGCTTGTTCATTCGGTAAGGAATCAGGCCATCCCTTTCCGGTGGTCGGTCGGGCAAAGCGGAAGAATGCTCTGAACCGTCGGTGGTCGGGTTGAAAAGCGTTTCCACCAGCGAAGAGCCAGCCAGCTTGAGTCCGGGCCGATCCGCAGGCTTCCTGGAAGGTTTCCTTCCGATCAAGGGACGTATTCCGGCCATATGGTTGTCGATGCGCATGGGATGATGGAAACGGTGATTAATTCAAGGGTTCAGAATGGAGAGGGATTGAATCACCTGCCGAGCAGGGTCAGTGCAATGTTGGTCAGTTGGTTGGCTTGAGCGACCATGGAGGCGGATGCCTGGACCAGCACGTTTTGTCGAGCGAACTTGCTGGACTCCATGGCGATGTCCGCATCCATGATCCGACCATAGGCCGACTCGAGGTTGACTTGGTTTTCGTCGAGCATTCTCCCGGCGTAATCCAAACGAGACATGGTTCCTCCGTTCACCGCGCGGAAATTGGCGATGGTCTGAATGAAATCGACGAAATCGGCTACACTGAAATCGGTGAGGTCGTTGGAGACGTCGAGCAGGTTCTTGTTGTTGTCGGCGTCCGAATCGACGTGTCCCCCAGCCTTGGCGTAATCGGCATAGCGGGTTACGTTGTACCCGTCGTCGCTTGTGCCGTAAATCCCGTCGTGCCCCGGGTTGAGGCCCCCGTAGTAAAGATCGTCCCGACTGTTGAAAATCTCGTCGCTGGAATCGGCTTCACCGCGGCGAACGATGCTGTTGGCGCGAGCAAGGCCCGAGTCAGGCATGCGATCGACGAACTCCAGCGACTGGTTGGGGCGATAGTATACTCCCTCGGGCAGGTCGGAGGACCCGCCGCCGCCCAAGGTGTCGACGTACATGGGCAATTCCATGACCGCTCCTTCCTGCAGAAGGATCTCGAAATCGGTTTCACCGGTTTGCCCCGGATCGTAGCGGTAGTCGCCGGATGGCAGGGTGGAAACGTAAAGGTAATGCTTGCCCTCATGAAGGAAGGTGTCTCCCCTTTGGTAATCGTCGCCGATGGTTACGCCGGCAAGGTTGCCGAAGTGGGTCTTGGTCCACAAGTCGGTGTTGGACAAGTCCATGTATTCAGAGGTTTTGTCGGTGGAGGCGATTGCCAGAGGGTCTACCGCAGTCCAATTTACACTTGCTCCGGGAGTGTCGGAAGTATCTGCGTCCGCTTGGTACCATGCGTTGTTGTAGAGAAAGATCTCTCCAGCTTGTACGGATCCACCGTTCCAGTAGCCCTTTACTTGCTCGCCAACTTCCCAAATCTTGGGATTTGCCGAATCGGTGACGTCCCAGACCAGTTCGCCGCCTTCATGCGGAGTGGTGGCATCCCAGGTCTTGATTCCCCAGTCGGAAGCCGGCTTGAAGATACTGTATGGCGCATCAGTGGTGGCGGGGGAGCCTGAGGTAGTTGTTGGATCTGAAACCGCTTTAGTCACAATAGCAGCAGCTGATGCTACTGCTGTACCATCAGCCCCTGCATTGCCGGACGGGTAATTGTGATCCGAAGTATCATCCATGTGATTATCTGTGCCAGTAATAATTGTGTCAAAAGGCACACCGGACTTTAAGGACGTTAACTTGACCTCCTTTGAGTTAACTACCTCTGCCTCTACGACAGATCCAATCTGGCCGGTTCCGGTTGCTGAATTAATAGCATCGACGATGGCCTGAGCGGTCAGTTCCTTGCCTTCATCGACCGTTGATCCGCTAATGTAATCAACATCGATGGAATAATTCGCGCCTTCACTGGTTACGGAAACGTTAAGCGAATCAGCGATGTATGGAACAGTTCCTTTTATATCATCTGCATCGACACGATCGATTCTCGCAAAGTAAGCACCCGCATTGGTGTTTCCAGCCGAGACGACGACTTCAGTCGATGTATCCTGCGCCAAATCCTCCAGATCTTCATAAACGAACACCTCGCCGGTAACGTCCTTTACATAGCCAGGAGTTATAAAATCAAGAAGCGTGGCCGTGCGAGCTGCAAAAGTACCTAATGTTGGAACAGCTGGATCACCTGCAGTAATGGTTGTCGCCACTCTGTATTCATTTTCGTAGGAATCCCAAAAGATTTGATTCGTAGTTACGCCAATACCCGTACTGCCAGAGTCTAGGATTGCTTGAAAGCCACTAGAGTCCAAGGATCGGGCGTTGACAGTGGAAATCGATGGATCTATTTGATACCAATTGGACATGTAATTGTCGGAAACGACTTCCAAATGACCTAAAACCGGTGTTGTAGAATATTGGTAGGTCGCGTCGAATCTTCCTTTGATTTGAAGATTCTCAATACCATCTAGAGAAGTGCCAGTTACCCCCTTCGCTTGAACGTGCCAATGATGAATGCTGGGGTCTGATGGATCGTACGAACCAACGTCACCGGTATGTACCTTCCAAAATCTGTCACCGTCCCAAGCCAAGTCCCCTTCTACCGCCTTTGTGGCAAAAGATATATTAGATCCATCGCCCCAGAATTTCTTCTGAAAATCATAGGTGACGTATTGATTGTCTTCGTGGTTGATAGGATGAGCAGATCTAGCGGAAGGGTCAGTGATCGATGATCCGTCCAGGAGAAAATTAGACGATTCCAACTCAAGGGCAGATCTAGTTGCTTCTATCGGTATGCTTGGATCAAAGACACCGGTATTTTCTTCGGGATCTATTTGAATGTAAAAATCTCTGGCTGCCGGGGTGCCATATACGTCAAAACCTGGAATATTTTGTATATTTACACCGCCCACGTTAAACTCGGAGTTACTTACTTTAGAAATGAATCCACCGTTAATCGGGTCAATGGTCGTTGTATCGAAGGCATCGGTCACACCATCGGCAAGTTTTACGGATAGGATTTTATCAAGTAACGCTTGAGCAAGATTAGTGTTTCCATTGACCCCTGCATTCATGGTGGAATCGACGTCCACCTTCATTATTGATGTGGAGACTGAATCGCTGACATCCTCAACCAATCCATTTGCCGCCAGATCATCAATCTCGGCATCTGTCGTAGAAAGAGTGCCAGATGCAGGTGGGCTGGCAGTTGGGTCTCCCAAATCGGCGACAGTTACCTTAAGGTATTTGCCCAAAACCGTATCCCAGTAAACGTCACCCACGTTAATCGCCTGCGTACCAGCATCCAAGGAGGCTGAAAGAGTGGTACTATCAATTGTTTGAATTGATCCGATTTTATACCAGTTTAACATATTTGAATCAGACACTACTTCATCGGCGGAGTACTGGTTGGTCCCATCATAAGCGCCCTTGATTGCAAGGTTCTGATTTTCGCTGATGGCTACCTTGATATGGAAGACATCATTTTCATTGCCATAGACATTGTTGAACCTGACTTTCTTCACCTGCATATCACCGGCAATATCAGTGATCATAGTCTCCTGCTTGTTCGGGTCGATTGCCACCACGCTTGAGGAGGTTCCGTTAAGATAAGGGTCGTTGGCGACGTCCACTTTTACAAGACCGGGAGTATAGTTGTTGTTCACCCCCTGATCGTTGATCATGTTGTAAAAACTGCTCATGCTGGAGGGGTCGTAATCGGATAGGTCGGGGTCCGTCCAGTTGGAGTTTTGCTTTATGAACTCGGTGGTGGGACGACCATCCTGGTCGTTTGCCCGGTTTACGCTGAGGTATTCGAAATGCTTTCCGCTGCCCAAGCCCTCGTTGAGGAAGGTATCGATGGAATGCTTTCTGGGAACGTCCATGTTTGCCTTCAAATAAACGAAACTGTATGGATCGGCCCAGTGAGCCTGCACCTTGACGACGTCCCCGCGAAGGTAGGCCATCGCATCGCCCGATGAATTGAACTTTAGGTTGTTCTGATCGAATTCTGGCACCGCAGGATAAATCTCGGAAAAACCTTTCCCCGTACGATCTGCAATGCGTATCCAATTCGAGGACGAATCCTGCGAATCTTCTACCTTTGCCCCGGCCATGACCGCTTTGAGAGCCATGAAGTATCCGCTTTCCGCATCAGTCGGGCCGTCGCGGTAGACCACGTCTCCCTGTGAATAATTTCGGGTCGAGTAGCTTGGGCTCGCATCGAGTATACCGGCATCATTGACGAATTCGCCCACTAATTGACGGTAGCTTCCATGAGAACCGGAGTTGAGCTCGCCGTCCGTCCCGAACTTGGATTTGAGGTTTTCGAAGAGCCCGATGCGGGATATTTCGATTCCTTCTCCGGTGCCGTCGTCCGAGGGGTTGATGGTCAGGTTTTCGTCAGCATTCATGAGAGTGCCGAAGAGGGACACGCCGTTGAATTTTTCCGAGCGCAGCGAATTGAGTTCCTTTTGCAGTTCGCGAAATTCGTAGTTGTAGTTGTTGACGTCGCTTTCGTTCTTGGTGACGTCGGCGGCCATCACTCGCAGTTCCGACATTCTGCTGACGATTTCAGCGGCATTTTTCAGGGCCCCTTCCTGCACCTGAAGAAAGGACACCGCATTTTGCACGTTCTGCTTGTTGGCGTTGAGCCTGCTGAGGCGAGAGTTGATCTTGTAGGCGACCGACATGCCTCCGGCGTCGTCACGAGCGCTGTTGATCCGACTGCCCGAGGACAGGCGGGCCAAGCTTTCTCTGAGGGCATCGTTCGCCTTGGATAAGTTTCTTGCTGCAAGGGTGGCAGCTGAATTTGAGTTGATCACTACGCTCATGTCGTGGGTTTGTTTTGGTTGATTAAAGGATAAGAAAAATTCAGTTTCCGGAGTGGGGACTTCTCAGGGGGGAACCGTCAGGGTCGTCGGGGAAGGGCGGGGGAGCCCATCTTCTTCCGCCGAGAAAATGCTTGAGAGTGCGCAGAATGCCGCGCAAACGATCGCTCAGGCAAAACCACTGCAGGCGATTGGAGGCGCACAGCGCTCTCCACTCGGAAAAGGCGCGCTTGAACGATTCGGGATCAAGCAGCAGTCCCTCGGCGTCAGGAGACACTTTGCCCGCTTCAATGGACTGCAAACCGGGTTGCTTGAGGTTGCAACGGTCGATGCGCAATTCCTCCCAATGCATTCGGGAGGGAACCGTGACCGAAATGGGTTGGGCCGGTCCCATCGAGAAGACGGCCGTATGATCGAAGGTTTCCCTTGTCAAAGCGCGAAAGCGGTTGCGAGTCTCCTCGAATCTGGCTTGGGCGGACTCGGCGTGTTGCGGTTGGCGCCTGACCTGATTGAGACACAAGGCCATTTCGCTGAGCTTCCCCCCGATTTGGGCCAGGGAAAGCTCCTGCTTGTCCAGAAGCTTGAGTCCGGCCTCCAGATTGGTGGCGACGGATTCGAGGATGACCTGTTCGACTGGTCTGTCGACCGGACCATCGGTCGAGCGGGAACGAGTGACCCCGTCATGTATCATGCGGTCGGCAAAACGCTTGTCATGGTTGATGCCCACGACGCGCCCACCGGCGAGAACCTTGGCAAAGCCGGCAAGTTGGCGGTGGGCCGATTGAGAGGACCCGCTGGACTGGGACAAGGCAAAGGAAAGATGTCCCCCTGAGCCAACGGAAAAGTGTTTCGATACGTCTTTCATCTTCAAGAGGTTGCCTGCTGTACAAGGCGAGGGTTGGGAGTGTGGAAGTTGCAACAAGGGGACGAGTTCCCGCAGGAGGGGCAACACGGGGGCACTGAAAAGAGACGGCGCTCAGAGCTGGAACTGGAAACCGCTTTCGGTAATGAAATTGTCATAACTTGTTGCATTTTGATATATAATCGGACAATGATAATTAAACTTTAAAAATTATTTAACAAATTTTCAGAAATAGTTGTTTAGTATGATAAAAGGTGATGAATAATCAGATCTTACGTGGGTTGAAAGGAAAGAGCCGGTGAAGCATTTCCGATGGCAAGCCACCAATCCGTTTAGGAGTGATTCTGATCGATGAGGAAACCTGAAGGCGATAGGCTCGACTAACGGAGGCCACCGTATCGGCTTGCAAGAGCTTCCAGTTCGTCAGCGCCGCCTCCAAGTTGACTACCGCCATTTTGCGGCCATGAAGATCCAGCGTATGGTCGATGCAGCGCAACGCTCGCTGGGGCGGAGAAATCCTCGAGGCGCTTTCAAGAGAAGGTCTGTCGGATTTCGCCCTGGTGTTCTGAGCCTGGGCGAGATGGGGATCGCTTAATTGGGAAGAGGTGATCATGAAGTGGAATTCCTTTGCAAGCGTTTGTGAAGTTCAAGGTAGGGTTCGAGCTCCCCCTTCTCAGCAATCGATGCCCGATGGGAAGAATCATGCTCGAGGCAGGACGAGAATGAACGAGACCTGCCGGGGGCGGTAAATCCTTCCGTGAAACCCTTGCATGAAGTGAAATTCGACTGCTTTTCGGAGGGAGATGATACCGCATCCGATGGGCGATTTGAATTTACGGGGTTACGATTCATGCAAGGAGGTCTCAAGGCAAAGGTTGTGATTCAAGGGTTTGCTGATTATTGAAGCAGTTGAAGAACGATGTTGTTCATCTGGTTGGCTTGAGCGACCATCGCGGCGCTTGCCTGCAACAAGACGTTTTGCTGAGCCATGCGGGAGGCTTCGAAAGCGATGTCAGCGTCCATGATTCGCCCATGGGCGGCTTCCAAGTTGATCTGACTCTCCTCGAGCAGTCGGTTGGCATAATCCAATCGAGTCATGGTCCCGCCGTTGACGGCGCGAAAGTTGGCGATGGTTTGGATGTAATCGATGAAGTCAGCCACGCTGAATTCACCCAAGCCGTTCGATTCGTCGAGCAAGTCCTTGTTGTTGTCGGCATCGGAGTCGACGTGACCGCCCTTGCGAGACAGTTCGTCAAACGATGTAGTGCTGTAAAAATCATCCGGCGTACCGTAGATTCCGTCGTTCCCGGCATTCAGTCCCCCGTAAAACAGATCGTCACGGCTGTTGTAGATTCCGTCACCGTCCAAACTCGGGTCGGTGCGACGCTCGATGCTGTTGGTGCGAGCTAGTCCTGAATCGGGCAGACGGTCGATGAACTCGAGGTTCTGATTCGGTTTGTAGTATACGCCATGGGCGAGGTCCTTTGTTCCACCTCCCCCGATGGTGTCGACGTGCATGGTAAGTTCGACCACGGCTCCCTGAGTAAGCAGTTGCTCGAAATGAGTGACGCCGGTTTCGCCGCTGCCAGCGGTGAAGTTAGGATCGTTGGACTCAAGGGAGGAGACGTAGACGTAATGTTTTCCTTGGTAGTAGATGTTGTCGCCCCGCTCGTAATTTGTTCCGATCGTACGATCAACCAAGGCTCCGAAGTGGGTCTTCGACCAGTGGTCCGTATTGCTGAGGTCGGCGTACTCATTCGTGATGTTGGTGGCATAGTTGGAGTCGACCATGGGGTTTCCCACGGACGCCCATCCGAGGCCCTTCCAATATTTGGAGCCGGCAAGCGACGGATTGGTCACTTCATCAGTGACGTCGGAAAGCACACCTTTTGCAACTAAATCATCAAGGGATAATGCGGCTGAGAATTCAAGCGCACCCGTAGTGGCGTTCCATGACGCCTGCCGATAGCCGATACCTGCATCCCATACGAATTCACCGTTGCTGTCCTCTTCGTCCGGAAGTGTGCCTTGAGTGAGCAAGGAAGAGGGGAGAGTGTAAAACTTGCGAGTCGTCTCTCCGTCGATGGTTTCGTCCACCCAGTAGGTTTGACCGGCAGGAGAGATGTTTGCGCTGAACTCAATGGACGGAGTGTCTGCGATTGCCTCGTACAAGCCCTTTACCGAGTCAGAACCTTCGTAGACCACCTGATCACCTGCGCTATACAGGGCAGAGGCATCGTAGGCGAATCCTGAGGGAATTTCTGGGGCGTCTTCCTTGGCGATGTCTTCAAGCGCTTTGAACCAAGTGCCGTTTGACTGAACGTAGTCGCCTTCGTTGTAGGCGGATCCTAGGTAAGCTCCTCGCACCGATTCCGACACTGCCTTTATGAACGACTGGTTGTCGGCTGATGGATCGTAAATCACGTCTCCGAATTTGAATACGTCGAAACTCCATTCCTTCAGCCCCCAGTTCTTGGTTGCGGTGTAAATGCTGGGAAGAGCTCCGGATGCGGAACTGTCGTCCACCTGTACGTAGTTGGGCGTATACCCGTTGGTTGCGTTGATTGAAACCGCATGACGGAGCAATTCGAACCTATTGGGAGAGATTGAAGACATGGAGAGCGGGGTGCTGTGTTCGGAGTTAGGACGAACGTAATCAGTGGTCGGTTTTCCGTATTTGTCTCCCGTACGATCCACACCAACGAAATCGAAGTATTTTCCTTCTCCCGAAATCATGCCATTGAGGATTCTCTCCAGGGTGATGTTTTGCGGCACGTCGGAGAGGGCCTTGATGTAGACGTAGGCATTGGGGTCGTTCCAATGCGCCTGTACTTTGAGAATGTCTCCCTTGAGATAAGCCTTGGGCTCGCCTTTGGCGGTGAATTTCAGGTTGGTGTGATCGTAGGTGGGCGCATTGGGATAGGATTCTGCGAAACCTTGCCCGTATTTGTCGGCGATACGAATCCAGTTCGAATTGACGTTCTGCGTATCGACGATCTTAGCTCCGGCCACCACGTCCTTGAGCGCCATGAAATAACCGGACTCCGCTTCGGTGGGGGCCCTTCTGAAAACGATCTCACCTTTGGAATACGATCGAGAAGTGAATCCGGGGGTGGCGTCAAGCATGCCTCCGTCCGAAGTGAACTCGCCGACCAATTGACGATACGAACCTTGCGAACCGGAATTAAGGATGCCGTCGGGCCCGAATTTGGACTTGAGGTTTTCAAACAAACCGGTGCGAGAGACTTCGATGTGCTCGCCCTTGCCGTCGTCGGAAGTGACGATCTTAAAACCGTCGTTGTCACGGGAAGAGGTGGAAAACAAGGAAACACCGTTGAACTTCTGAGCTTTCAGGGCCTTCAGTTCCTTCTGCAAGTCGTGAAATTCATGGTTGTAGGTGTCCCTGTCCAGATCGTTCTTGGAAATGTCGTTATAGAAAGATTTCAATTCCGCCATGCGATCGATGATTTCCCCGGCGATTTTTAGTACGCTGTCCTGCATCTGGAGGAAGGAATATCCGTTTTGGGTATTGGACATGGAAGCGGATACGCGACGAAGGCTGCTCTGCAACTTCATGGCTACTGCCAGTCCTCCGGCGTCATCCGAAGCGTTGATAATGCGTTTGCCGCTCGACAAACGTTGCAAACTCGTGCTTAAGCGCTCGCTCGCTCTTTTTAAATTCAGCGAGGCTTTCGACGTTGCGAGATTGGAATTGATTAAGATGCTCATGGTAGTCCTCCTTGACTTCTGAGCCGTCATCCTTGACGACTATGTCTCGGATTTTCTTGAAGGGTTCCGAATCCCTTGTCGCTGACCTCCTTGTCGTCGACACCATGAATAATCGCCTGCTATTGGTTTGCCTTTAGAAAAAATTGGGTTTTTTTTTAAAAACTTGATTTTAAATTTTATAAAACATTGATCTACAAAAGTTAAGGTAATGAAAAAAATTGGGAAATCTTTTTAAATTTATGTTTTCGGCAAATTCTTGAACCGTCATTCATTAAGTTGACGTCGCATACAATGAGCTTCCTTTGGCGTTGATGAGAATGCCATGGCATGGCAAACTGAAGGAATGCCCCAAGTACTAGCCGACAACGAAGAGGTTGTGTTTCAGGAAGGAATTCCCGAACATCCGCGACAGATTTACGAGTTGCTGATGGGGGCCTTTGCGGAACAAAGAAGGTCCGTGGTGAAATTCATCGTCGATGGAGAGGACTGCATGCAGGGCGCAAATTTTCCAGAATCCTTCGAACTAATTGAGGCGCACAGTTTGTCCCACGATGAAATCACCATGCGGTTGGCCATTCAGTTCTTCAATCAAATGAGTAATTTGGACAAGGAGATACAAGCCTACCAGGGAAACGTTCTGCGAACGCCATGGTCGGAAGTCTTCAAACAAATGGACAAGTTCATCGAAAAAATTCAGCCCTTCGCCGACTTGATCGATCATACGCTTCCCTACGCTCAATCCTATTCGCCCCCCTGGCGATCCGAGATGGAGGAAATCGCGAAGCGTCAGGCCGATGCGCTCGAATCCGTCCTGCAGTCTTTCGAAAAAGCGGACTCCGCTCGACTCTCCGATGTCCTGAATAATTTGCTTCTTCCACTTTTTCGAGAGACAAATTCGCTTTTCAGCAATCAAATCATTCCTTTTCTCGGAGAAAGAGTGGATTCAGAAAAGAAAGGTTCGAGCGATGCTTGAGAAAAACCTCTCCGTACTGAGGAATCGCTTTCCCTTGGTTTTGGAAAGAATCCTTGAGTCCGCCGAAGAGAAGCCCGCTCATTTCCTGTACGATCATTCCGGAGATCGGCCTAAACTGATTACGGTCAGAGGAACGTCTCATTTCCCCACATACGGATCCGATGATCCCCGTTTTCTGATCGATCGCTGGTTTTCCAGCCTCAGCCTCAAGTCGGAATCGCTCTACTCGCTGACGGGTTTCGGCGATGGCTCCCACATCCGTCATTTTATAAAAAATACGGGTGGAGGAACCTACTTCTTCGTATTGGAAAAGGATCCTGCTTTACTGAGGGAAACGCTTTCGGTTCATGATCTTTCCGACGTGCTGGGGAACGAAAGATTCTTGCTCGGGACAGGGAAATGCGACGATGCTTGCTTTCAAGACCTGCAGTCGGCCGCCATGCTAGGGCTTTCCGAAGTCAATAACCTGGTATTTTCACCCTTGCATGCGGTTGACGAAGCGTACTACGACCATGCCCGCAATGAAATGGTCAGGCAATACCTGGTGATTCGCCCGCTCATGGAAGTTAACCTGCGCACCGGAATCAACTTGCAGCAAAACACCCTTGAAAATCTCCCTCACATGGCCACCGCCCCTGACGTAGGCGAATTAGAAGGACTTTTCGAGGACGTTCCCTTTGTTTTAGTCGGAGCCGGACCATCCCTGGATGACTCCATCGAATTCTTGAGAAAGGTGCAGGACAAGGCCATCATCGTCACCAGCAACAGTCCTTACCGAAAATTGATCAATTCCGGAATACGCCCGCACCTTGCCGTCACCGCGGATCCTCTTGCTCCGACTCTGGCCGGCTTCAACAACGTCAGCCTAGAAGGGGTGCCGTTGGCCTGCCCCTTCAGCGCTTATCCAGAAATCGTCCGACGGTTTTCCGGCAGAATTCTCTCTTGGGTGACTTTCAGTCCGATTGTCGATGCTCTCAAGGAGGCCACCGGAAAGCCGCCGGGAACTCCGATCATGGAACAAGGAACCGTATCCGGTTGCGTCCTCGATCTTTCCAGGCTTTTCGGGTGCAGGAAAGTACTCTTCGTCGGCCAGGACATGTGCGTTCGGCATGACGGAAAGTACTACACCGACGATTCCGCTTATGCGGATACCGGTTCGCATTTCACCGAAAGAAGGGAGGGGCACAAGTTGCCCGGCAACACCGAGGATGAAGTGATCGTCGAGGGCAGGTTGTTCGTTTATCTGAAGACTTTCGAAAAATTCATCAGAGAAAATTCGTCCGTCGACTATAGAAACCTAGCTCGCAACGGCGTCCGTGTATCCGGCGCTCCCTACCTCGACTATGATTCCGCCTTGGATTGGATTGGGCGAGGTTCGTCTAACCAGCCATTCGTTCGAAAACTCGACGAACTTCTCTCGAGGCAGGATCCCATGCCCGACTTCACCGCCGTTTTCGCAAACCTTCGCCGTTATCTGAGCGATCTTTTCTCGGCAAGCTTGGAATTGGCTGTACGAACCGAGATACTCCCGGAAAAGCTCAGCGGCAGCAATTACTCCAATCATAAGGCAGTTAGGTCTCTTCTGGACGCAGCTGGGAAAGTCAATCGCTTGGTGGATGCCAATCCTCAATTCTGGCACGTATTGTTGGACGGCAAGACCAAGGCGTTGCTCGCCGTCTACAAAAGAGTCATTCGAGACATCGACTATCCCAATCCTAATTGGAATGCGGCCCAGAAAAACAAGGAGTACTTTTGGGCTTTGGCTGATGGTTCTCATTGGCTGCTGCAACTGATGGATGAAAAGATATCCGGATCAAATTCCTAAGCCCACGGAACTCTCTTCAGTTGATGGCATAATAAATGCTTGTCACATGCGTGCGCGCTTTTCTTATTAAAACTTCGAACTTCCGGTCTTTTTCCGTGGTTCGCTACTTCGGATAAAGATGGGATCCGATTTACGGTTGACCGGGTTGGCGTCGGGCATGGATTGGCAGCCGATCGTAGACAAGCTTCTCGAGTTGGAAGCCATTCCCAAAACTCGACTTGAAAGCCAGAAAAAGGAAAACGAGGCAAAGGTTTCGGACTTGGGAATCCTCAAGAGTCAACTTGACACCTTGAAGTCCGCTTCCGCCGCTCTTCAGGACGATGCCTTGTTCAATGCTCGCTCCGTTCGCTTGTTCGAACCAGGGTCAGGCCTCTCCGCTACCGCTTCCACCGGGGCATTGACCGGGGAATTCAGCGTAACGGTCGAGGCCCTTTCGTCACAGACCCAGATGTCCTCTAAAAATCGATCCGGCCACAAATTGAGTTCAAACCTGGATTTGGACGACAAGTTAAGCGATTTGCCCCTGCACATGCAAATCACCACCGGCACTTACACCATATCGGGTAAAACTTTCAATATCAGTTCACTCGATCTGACCCTCCGTGAGATCATGGATGAAATCAACGCCACAAGCGGAGGAATCGACGGAGTGAATCCAGAGGGAGACAATAGCGGAGTAACCATTTCCTACGACTCAATCACCGATAAAATGTCGCTTGAATCCGGTATCGCCGATGCTCAGTCCTCCAATCTTTTGGTGCTTGGGTCATCAACCGACTCCTCCAATTTCCTACATGCTCTCAAGCTCATAGGAGAGCCCAAGGAAGGGGCTGTAACCAGTCATAACGCCTTGAGTTCAATCGATATGACGGTATCGCTGGCCAACGCCAATTTCGCATCCGCATTTTCCGGACTGACCTCCGGCTTGGGAAATTTCTTCATCGGAGAAGGCGAGGGCGCCGTTCGCATCGATTATGACGTCAACAACGACAGTTTGGCCGACCTTATCGACCGCGTGAACGACTCATCGGCAAACGTGTTCATGTTCTACGATCCCATTGGTGATCGCTTCGTGGTACGCAACGAAGTCAGCGGGTCGATGGGCATCGTCATGCACGAATCGCCGGACTGGGACACCATTTCCAGCGCCAACAGAGGTTCCGGCAACATTCTGGCTCTCATGGGACTGGCTGCTCCGGAAGGAATATCCGACGAGTATGATCCTGCAAACCTCGCCTCCTATGAAAAGGGAGATTTCGTCATCATATCGGCGGACGGAACGCGTTGGCAGGCTTTGGTCGACTCGCCTTCCGAAGATCCTGCCGCTGACAGCGACCAGTGGCTGCAGGTAATTGAAGGCGTGGCCAGAACCATGGCTTCAGAAGTTGGGAGAAATTCAGCCGTGCGCGTAAATGGCGGGGACCTCCTCTACAGCACTCGCACCAGTTTTTCCGCAGGTGATCACGGCTACGAAGGCATAACCTTTGACGTGGCTTCCGTTTCCCTCGGAGCCACGGTATCCTTTTCGGTAAGCAAGGACACCGGGGCGGCCAAGACGGCGATCGACAAGTTCGTCGAAGAGTTCAACGACGCTCAAGAATACATCTCCAGCCTAACCAAGGTCAACCAGACGGGTGACGAGGTCAAATCGAGTCGCTTCACCGGAAACCAGGAGATCAGCCGCTTGGGAAGCGGCCTAAGGAGGGCCCTTTTCGGAAGCGCCACCCCGCACTCCGAAAGCGGCACCACCGTAGACAGTTCCAACCTGACTATCAGCGCCAACAACGCAGCCAACGACGACATCAATGCGATTTCAACCCAGTTGGGACTGGGTGCCGAGGATGACGGCTACGTGATCAAGGTATTGAAGCAGGAACCGGATGATCAGGTGGCCTATTTTCAATGGAACGGCGCCAGTTGGGAAAGCGTCACTCCCAGTTTCAGCGTATTTCGCATGTCTAACATCGGATTGGATTTCGGGATCGGATCAAACAACATCAAGGTGGTCAATTCCTCGCTCCTTTTGGAGGAACTGGAAAAGAATCCGGAGCTCGTTCAGGCCATGTTCAGCGAAGAATTGGTAGAGGATGCCTACGATTCCATTACTCAAACAAATCGTGATTATCAGGGAGTTACGCAAACGCTCAACGATTACATCGACAACTTTCTCATCGGTGACTCGGAAACCGGATACAAGGGTGCTTATCAAGCATTTCTGGATAGCATCGAAAGTCAAAACGAGCGAATCGACGACAAGATCGAAAGCTTGGACAAATACTTGGAATCGAGAGAGAAGATTCTCAGCGAAGGTTTCATGAGAATGGAGGAAATGCAGTCCAAAATGGACTCTCAGATGCAAACCTTGCAAAACACCTTCAACAACAACAACAAAAAGTAATTTCGTGAAAAACTGTCTCTCGATCCTCTTCTTTTCGTTCCTTTCTCTTTTTCTCTTGCTTCAGGGTTGCAGAAAGATGGAGCAGGAGAAAATTCTTGCCGACGCGGAACCGTTCCGACCCACCAATCTATTTCCCAGAGAGAGACTGCCGACTTATTTCAATCGGGTAGTGGTGTTGCCTTGCTTCCATGACGACTCTTCTTCCCATGCCCTAACCTACGCCGACGAATTGTTTTTTCAGGAACTGTCACAGGCACGGTTGTTCGAGCCGGTTATCCTTTCTCCCGATAAATCGAAGGAATTGTTCGGCAAGGAGCGCATGAGTTCGACCTCCGCTCTGCCTGGTGACTTTTTCGAAGTGTTGCAGCAGGATTTCGCCGCAAACGGAGCCCTTTTTGTGGAATTGCACTCCTACAAGCCTTATCGCCCGCTATCTCTCGGGGTCAGAGCCAAACTTGTGGACTTGAAATCGGGCGAGTTCATGTGGGCCATCGACGAAACCTTCGATTCGGGCAATGGGTCCGTCATGGTGGCTTTGAAGGAATATCAAAACCGGCACTACGTGCGCGCCGTATCAAAAAAGACTTCGGGCAGCATCCTCATGTCCCCGAGGCTTTTCTGCAAATTCACCGCGAATTCGGTTTTCTCCACGCTTCCGAAGCGTTGAGAATTAAGTATTTGCATTACGAGCACTTCTGGCGCAAATTAAGCTTCATTCAACCGTATGGACGGAATCAACACCAGCAGAAACAATGACTCCATTCTTCGCGGCGTCAGGTCGGTGAAGGTCGGTTCTCCCTCTGCGGCTTACGAGAACCCAACCCCAACCGCATCTTCTTCCGTGGATGCTTCATTGAACAAGTTGTCTGGATTGGTCTCCAAGGCCGAATCCGCCGGCAATGATCTTCGCCAGGACAAGATTGAAAGGGCCCGACGGCTTTTGGAGGATCCGAATTGGCTCAATGATCAAAACCTGGATCGCTTGGCTGCCAAGCTGTCGCAGGAAGAGGATTTTTAGTATTTCGTCTCGATGCAGTCTTATGAAAAGATAGCCAGGTCCTACAAGGCTCAGTCCGTCAAGACGGCTAGCCCTGGCAAACTTGTACTGATGCTTTTTGATGGATACCTGCGCTTCACTACCGCAGCAATGAACTCATGGAAAGAAGAGGATTTGGTAAAGAGAAACGAAGGCATCAACAACAACCTCATTCGGGCTCAAAACATCGTTACGGAACTCCAGTCTTCTTTGGATATGAGTGTACCCGGAGACCTGCCGGGCACGCTTTACAGGTTGTATGATTACGTCCTTTCCAATCTTCAGCAGGCTAATTTGAACAAAGATTCGCAAAAGGTGGTGGAAGCGGACAAGGTAATTTCGGAATTGCGCGACGCTTGGGCTGAGATGCTGACTCAAAACCCGGAAAACGATGCCACTGCATCCTCTTCCTTGGGCTCGATCTCCATGCAGGCTTGACGATCGCTTCGATGATTTTTTCTCATGATCAAAGTTTCGCTGAAGCGCTGGAGCTTCACGAAAATCTTCTTTTTGCAGAATCACAGGCTATCTCCTGTCGGGATCTTGCTGTCGTTGAGGATCTTTTGTCTCAAAAGGAAGAAAGCCTCAGCGGATTAGTTGCAGCCAGAAAGGAATTGGGAACTCTTCTTTCGAAGGATTTGCATGAAAAATTCTCCAATCTCCTGCAAATGCAGAGAAAAAACACCGAGAATTTCCGCAAATTGCACCAAGGTGGTTGCGACCTCACCCCGAAACCACCCCAGACCAAGTATTTGTCCGATCGATTGAAAAACGCATATTCGCGCTGAGCGTTCCTTGTTCCGTCTTCTTCGGAAGAAGTTGTTTTTCTTAAGGTTTGCAGCTTGCTGCTTGGTGATGCAGATAGTATTTTGGCGACCAAGAATGA
This sequence comes from Opitutales bacterium, assembly GCA_038105525.1. Taxonomy (GTDB): domain Bacteria; phylum Verrucomicrobiota; class Verrucomicrobiia; order Opitutales; family Seribacteraceae; genus Chordibacter. The sequence goes on from JAYOCQ010000002.1 coordinate 36,068, forward strand.
AGCCAAGAAGTCTATTTGAAAAAGTATGGGATGCTCACGACGTCAAGACCTTGAGCAATGGTCAAACGCAACTCTTCGTCGGCAGGCACCTGATTCATGAAGTGACCAGTCCTCAGGCATTTGGGATGCTTAGAGAAAAGGGCCTCCCGGTGCGATACCCCGAGCGTACTTTCGCGACCGTAGATCATATCGTTCCCACCAATGAGGCAAGCGAGCCTTATTCCGACCCCTTGGCCGACGCCATGATCAAGGAGTTGAGAAGAAATTGCCAGGACTTCGGAGTGACTTTTTTTGACGTTAATACGGGAAAACAGGGTATCGTTCACGTCGTCGGCCCGGAACAGGGCCTTACGCAACCGGGAATGACCATCGCTTGCGGGGATTCTCATACCTCCACTCACGGCGCATTCGGAGCATTGGCCTTTGGTATCGGCACCTCTCAGGTACGAGATCTCTTGGCTACCCAAACCATGGCCTTGAACAAACTCAAGGTTCGAAGGATCGAGGTAAACGGATGCTTGGCTCCCGGCGTCTATGCAAAAGACGTCATCCTACACGTAATTCGAAAGTTGGGGGTCAATGGCGGAACCGGCTACGCCTACGAGTATGCCGGAGACGTATTTGATCGATTTTCCATGGAAGAGCGGATGACCGTTTGCAACATGTCGATAGAGGGCGGAGCCCGAATCGGCTACGTCAATCCCGACGATACTACCTTTGCGTACTTGAGAAATCGTCCCTACGCCCCGAAGGATTCCGAATGGGAGCATGCCGTTGAAAAATGGAGGTCCTTTGCTTCCGACCCGGGATGCGGATATGACGACGTTTATTCAATCGATGCCAGTGAAATCCCCCCGACCGTGACTTGGGGGATCAATCCAGGCCAGGCCATAGGTGTCGATGAATGCATCCCTTCCGCCGATTCGGTCAGCTCGCAGGATCGAGCGAGTACGCTTGAGGCGCTCGAATACATGAAGCTTTCTCCCGGAAGCGCATTGGCCGGCACTCCAATTGACGTAGCCTTTCTTGGTTCTTGCACCAATGGTCGGCTCTCTGACCTTGAAGAGGTCGCAAAACACTTAAATGGGCACAAGGTAAAGGATGGAATCAAGGCAATTGTTGTCCCTGGTTCCCAAATTGTCAGCAAACTAGCGGTCGATAAGGGCTTGGACAGAATTTTCACCGAAGCTGGATTTGAATGGCGGGGGGCAGGTTGCTCGATGTGCCTAGCCATGAATCCGGATAAACTTGTCGGCGATCAACTTTGCGCCAGTTCCAGTAACCGCAACTTCAAGGGAAGGCAAGGCAGCCCGACGGGCAGAACCATGCTCATGAGTCCCGTTATGGTTGCGGCGGCTGCGATCACCGGCATGGTCAGCGATGCTCGGGAAGTATTCAAAAACTAAAAGATAAAAGAAATGGCTCTGGAAAAGATAAAACAAGTAAGTGGAACGGCCGTGCATGTTCCGGGTGACGATATAGATACCGATCGCATCATTCCTGCTCGTTTCATGAAGTGCGTCACCTTCGACGGTTTGGGCGAATATCTTTTTTACGACGTTCGCTTTGATTCGGAAGGGGCTCCCAAGCGACATTCGCTCAACGAGCCTTCTTGTTCTCAGGCTTCCATTATGCTTTCAGGGAATAATTTCGGATGCGGGAGCTCCCGCGAACATGCTCCGCAATCATTGTTTCGTGCAGGCTTCAGGGCAATTATCGCCGGAAATTTCGCAGAGATATTCTTCGGGAACTCCATTAACCTTGGCATTCCCTGCGTATCCATGAGCGATGACAACCGGGCGATTTTGGCGCAATGGATCGAATGCAATCCATCGGTTCCCGTTTCGATCGACTTGGAATCAAAGACGGTTCGAGCGAATGACCTTGTTCTGCCCTTTGACATAAGAGCGGGGGCCAGGGATTCTCTCATGAACGGGTCATGGGACCCGCTAGACGAGCTGCTTCAATCCGGCGACGAGATTGACGAGGTATCCCGAAGCCTGTCCTATGTCTGACACCCTCTTGCATAGACGCTTTTCTCTGACTTTATCGGTCCCCCTTCTTTTTTTCATCGCTCTATCGTTCGGTTGCCTCCCGAAGCAGCCGGATCAGGTGGACCCAAGCGATTTCTTCAAATTGCTTCAGGAATCCGGGCAAATTCCTCAGGCTTTGGTGCCGGAAGATCACCTCGCCTTGTCCGCAGTTGTCCCTCGATACCGACCATTGGGAATATACGAATTGAACGGCTTGACCTTTGCCCTTTTCGATTTGCCTGCCGAAGCGAAAGCCAAGGATGACTTCTTCATGGCCGCCAACTATAATCTTCGCATTTATTCTTCCCAGGAAATCCCCTCTTCGTTAAGGAATGCAATCGAGGCACTTTCTCCTCGAGTCGGTTTCGAGCAACTGGGCTCCTTCGTCTACCCCCTCGGAGCCTGCTTGCTTCTTTCCGTCTTCGTTACCATGGAAAGACTTTTCGCCCTCAGGCGTGGAGTGACTTTCCCCAGAAAGGTCGAGAAGGCCCTCATCAAGGGAGAGTTCCCCGATCGGAGGTGGAAGCGTGGATCAGCTGCGGAGAGGATCGTTCACGTCGGTTTGAGGGAAAATGCTTCGCCGGAGACGATTCGCTCCTATGCCCGCCTGGAGCTTGCCGCGATGGAAAGAGGAATGTTCCTTTTGGACGTAGTGATTGCAGGCGCCCCTCTGATAGGTCTTTTGGGAACGGTTACGGGATTGGTCGAAGTGTTTTCTCAGATGCCTCAAACAGGTGAGGTCGACAAGACTCTTCTTTCTCAAGGCATTTCCCTTGCCTTGCTTACGACCATGGCCGGACTGACTATCGCTCTTCCGACGTTACTGGCAAACGGTTACTTGCAGCGCCTGTTGGATAAACGGGCGGCCGCCCTTGACTGGCTCACTGCTCGTGTCGTCGACTCGATCGACCATGCGGGGGTTCCGCCGGAGGTCATGAGATGAGCCTTCGCCCCTTGCGGAAAAGAAGTCCACGCATTGACGTCATTCCGCTGATTGACGTTTTGATGGTGTTGATTTTGTTCTTTCTTGCCAGCATGCAGTTTCAGGAGCTTCGGGCGCTGAACGTCAAACTTCCGAAGATGGAAACTGCCGGCTCGAACTTGCTTGCAAACCAGCTTGTCATTTCGATTGATCGAGAGGGAGCCTATTATCTGAATGGCAACAAAGACAATCTTGAGAACTTGTCCGAAGTAATGGCCGCCGCGGCCTTGCTTCCAAAAAAACCGTCCGTTCTGTTGGAAGCCGATGAGGAGGTTCCGCTCAAGTTCGTCACTGAAGTGGTCGACCTTTGCCGTACGAACGGCCTGACCGATTTCAGCTTGCAGTCAAGATAGCTCCGATTGAAACTCCGGAAAGAAGGGATTGCATCTCTTTTCCTCGGCGATGGTGGTCATCGGGCCATGCCCCGGGCAAAGAATCGTATCATCGGACAAAGACATGATTTTTTGGCGATTGGTTCTCAAGGCATCTGCATAAGAAGACATTCCTCCGCCCATTGAACCGGCAAAGAGGGCGTCGCCCACCACTGCGACTGGTTTTTTCAGCCCATCGATGACGTAAGTCATGCCGCCGGCAGAATGACCGTGCGTATGTCGAGCAAACAAGGAAAGTTCCGAGCAACCATCAGCGAAATCTTCGCTGATGGAATCACAACCATCGAGAGCTTCGAGATGATGAACACAAACGGGCGGCTTCCCCGTTTCCTCCCTCAATTCCTTCAAGCATGCAATGTGATCACGATGTGTGTGCGTGAGGTAGATTGCGTTCACTTGCAAACGCTCCTCTTTTACGAATCCCAAAATTTGAGTTGCGTCTGTTCCCGTATCAAAAATCCATGCATTTCGTGAAACTTCGCTCCACACCAAATAAGCATTTACAATCATATCCCCATACGAAGAACTGAATTGCTTGAGCCCATCAATCTTGATCGGGTCGGGGGACCACGCCTTTCTTGCCGAGCGAATGAGCTTTGGGCCATCCAATGACAACTCCGCTGCCATAGAAGTGATTAGTTTCTCATCGAGATCACCGTTCAAAATTGCCTCGATTGCAGATTTCTCAACGCCAAGTCGATTAGCCATCTCATTTTTGCCGATAGCCAGCCCACGCATGGCTTTGCCAAGAATATCCTCGTGGTAGTCCTCGAGTTGAATCTTTTCATTAGAATCAAACTGCATTAATTTTGTCTTTCAATAAATGATTGGAACTTCAAATAGAAAAAAACTTTTTATAGTTAGACGAGAATCTGGAGGCATTGGTGGTGCTGAAAAGGTTGCTCATCGCTTCCAAAAGTCATTCTCAAAGTACTTTGAAACTGAACTTATTCATGCAGGCAAAAAGATCAATGGATTTAGTATTAAAGGCACAAGAGGTCCCAGCTGGCTCAAATGCTTGAGTTTTGCAAAGAGCACCAGAGAGTTTCTGAAAGACAAACCTAATGCATTGGTGTTAAGTATGGAAAGAGGAGTGCCCGGAGATATTTATCGTGCAGGAGATGGAGTACACAAGGTGTGGCTTAAGCATAAATATAGAAATTCAACTAAATGGACCCTTAACCCCTTACATTGGATCCTTCCAAAGTTGGAGTCTATTTCCATCGAAAAATCAAAGTTGGTTGTCCCGAATTCCAACATGGTTAGGGACGAAATACTAACATACTACAATATTTCTACCGATCGCCTTAAAGTGATCAATAATGGTTGCAATACTGAAATCTTTTATCCACTCCCTACAGATGAGAGATGCCGACTCAGGAAAGAATTAGGTTTAAATGAGACGGGGCTCAACTTGCTTTTCTCTGGAAGTGGATGGAAGAGAAAAGGTCTAGAATACGCCATTCAAATGCTTGGAAGAATCAACTCACTCAGTATTGATGCTAAACTCTGGATTGCTGGCAAAGGAAAGAAAGCAAAGTATCAATCCCTTGCAAATAGCTTAAATTGTGAAGATAAAATAAGGTTCATCGGACCACAAAAAAGAATAAACCTTTGGTATCAAGCATGCGATATAATGGTTCTTCCTACTAGTTATGATCCATTTTCCAATAGTTGCCTCGAAGCGACTGCTTGCGGGATGCTTGTATCAACATCAATTTTCAATGGTGCGAAAGAATGCATTTCTGCCACTTCTAAAGAATTAATGTGGGAAAACTTTGGAAAAAATGAAATAGTCAGAGTTGCTGATAAAATCGCTCACCTTGATTTACAGACCAGTAAACATCTTTCAGCCAAGCCAAGATTTAACAAGGAACTAGAAATTAAAAAGTATCTTGAATTACTTACTTAGACAAAAGGTCATTACAATTGACCCGAGAGCCTAAAGTACTTCTCTAAAACAAGTAGCGAGATCATTAGCTCTCTTTTCTTGTCAAAAAATTGAGCAACATGATTCTGTGCATTGTTAATAATTTCCAATGCTTCCTCTGTGTTAGAAGAGTAGTAATCAATTTTTTCTTCAAGATCAGAGTAGTCATCCTGCAGCAAAACATAATGGTGATTGGGAATCAATCTTCCCTGCATGAACCAACCTTCAAACTTTGGTTTAGTCATGAATGCCAGAGAACTTGATGCCATAATCCAAGGCAGATTTGATGCAACATCATTACCCTCAATGCTAATAATGAATTTGTTTTTGAGCTGTTCTTCGCGACTAGTAAACGACCGATGAAAATCCTCCCCCTCAACTGCTTTCCTAGTGTCACCAATATCTGTTTTTGGCAAACCATAGCACTTTTTAATAAATTCTCTCCTATGCGGTTTGTGGCAAGGGCCTCTGAACATTGCTGTACTCATCTTTTCTGCAAAAGCTAACCTGTCCCTAGGGAAATCATAAAAGCGACTTCTATTAAGCTTCAAAAGAACATAATTCTCATTTTCGTTCGAAACGGGTCTACATTTAACAAAAGTTCCTTGAGTCGGAACATCGCGCTGGTCGGTCAGATCTGAGAGAAATAATTTATCGACCGGGAAATAACGTAAGTATCTTAATAGATCGTAACATGGAGCACTTGGTTCTTTGAAGACCGACAAATCACCGATCTTTTTTTTAGATTTAGGCAAATCAAAAAAGGAGTTAAGCTTGCAATAATAATTAACTCTAGAGCTAGTTTCACTATCAAGGGAAACATAGTCATTGCTTTTGAGGACACTATACCGCTTTCGCCAATAGGCATTGGGAATAATGGAAAGAAGAAAGCTTTCTAAATAAAAGCTTACTTTTCGTGTGTGCAATGATGGCATTGGAAGATATACTTGAACAAATTATTTATCGGTTTCGATATAATCACAAATTGCTATTCGCCCAAGCAGAATTTTGGGGACGCTTTAAATCCATTACTTTGGAATTGGGTTTTCCCGAACCTAAAAGAAGTTTACAGCGAGTGGGACTTTTTTGGAGTGGGCACGCTTCTTAAGAAAGATATGCACTCAACTCTCGATTGTCCAAAGTTGGTAATGGGATCTGGGTACGGTTATGGCAATGCAGTAAAAATTAATTCAAATTGGCATTTTGGTTTCGTTCGTGGAATACACACTTGCAGGAAGCTTAAGATACCTGAAAGTTTTGGAATTGGAGACCCTGCTGTATTGCTACTCGAAAAACCCGAAATCAAAAAAATGATTTCAAAACAAGGAAACAAAAACTTATTGATCCCTCATCACCGCTCAGAGGAAAATGCAGATTGGAAGAAGTTGGCAGATTTACTTGATTTCAATTTCTGCTCGCCAACAGAATCTGTTGATCAGATTGTAAAAGCGATTTCTTGTGCGAAGACCGTATTTACAGAAAGTCTTCATGGAGCAATCTTTGCAGATTCACTTAATATACCTTGGGTTCCTATATTCAGTGCCAAATACCTGAATTTCTTTAAATGGAAAGATTGGTGCACCTCAGTAAATGTAAAATTTCAACCCATTATATTTCCAAGACCCTTTTTTTGCACTGAAATTTCCTTATCAAAGAAAGTTAAGGTACTGCCTAAGAGATTAATCGGACAACTTGGAATTATTGAAAGGTACAAACTAACACCAATTTCTCCAATCAAAGATTCCCAAATGGACATCTATGCGCAAGAAATTAGCAATCTTTTTGACAACTCGATTACCACTCTCAGCACCAAACAAAAAAAAGACGAAATCCTAAGTAGAATGCACGATTCATTTATAGACTCGTGCGCGAGATACGGATTATTGATAGATCAAAGTCTAACTTAAAAGCGTACGAGAAAAAGCATTAAGCAAAGTTTTCAGCATCAATTTATTTCGAGCCACTAAGAGCTTCAGTATAAATTGCTTCTAGATCATTAACGCATTGTTTTATAGAAAACTTGTTCTCTATTCTCTTTCTAGCTTGATAGCTTAGAAAAGCTAAATGCTCTCTGCGTTTTGCCAATTTAACGATGGCATCAGCAATTAGTTCTGGGCACTCTTTACTCACAAGCAATCCGCTGAGGTTATGTTGGACAATCTCGGGTATACCACTATGCCCAGTACTGACAACGGGCAATCCATAGGACATGGCTTCTGCGATAGAATTGGGAATGCCTTCGCGATCACCGGCTTTAGTAATACGACTCGGATGGCAGAATAAATGGGCATCTAAGTAGGCATTTTCCAGAGAGTCATTTTCTAAAAAGCCTAAGAATTTAATTTCATTCTCCAGATTTAAATCCTGCACCAAAAGCCTAAGCGTATTAGAGAGAGGTCCATCACCAGCAATTGTCAATGTGGCGTCAACTCCTGAATCCCTAGCTATCTTTAGTGCCTTAATTGATAAATCGAGACCCTTTTTATCGATAAGCCTACAAACTTGTAAAATTTTAAAAATCTTTCCATCTGAATGATCGGATACTTTAAATGTTTGAGGTAGTGGAACTCCCGTGTAGTTAAGTCTTATTTTTTCTGCAGGGCAGCCCATTTGAATTAATTTGTCTTTGAAAGCCTCGCATCTACAAAGGAAAAAATCAGAGTATCTCCATAATTTCACATAATCTTCAGATAAATGATCAGATAAATCTGCGCCATGAAATGAGACCACTTTAGGCCCGTTATGTAGCCGTAAAAGATCAAGTGATCTCAAGGCAACATCACCTTGGTAAATATGTAATAATCCACCTCCAATGCTCTGGCTATATTCTAAAATTTGATTAACCTCGTACCTGCTAAGTGTGACTGGTCTTTTTAAGAGGCGCAAATAATAGCGTTTAATAAACCTAGTTGCTGGCTTTTTTAATAGATAGAGATTCTCAAAAGGAAACTTATCTAAACTATTGATTTTCCTTGTGATTGCATGAGAATTAAATTTTTCCAAATTGGAAACTTGTCTATACACATGAAGCATTTCATTTGGCAAAAAACATGATACAAATGAAATAACATTTTGCATATATATGAATTAAAAGCTATCTCCAGTCCCTGTAAATAATACTATTTTCTTTAAAATATTTAACAAAATATTTTTCTTTTTCTTGAAATTTTTTTATGTTTTCAGGGCCCATGTATTTGGAGTGAAATTCGATGTATAACACCTTGGGTATTTTAATCGCATTGCTTCTAATTAAATCATCCAATACATCATACTCAGCTCCTTCAATATCTATTTTTAAAACAATATTACTATAAATGAGAGATTTATCGTTTATTAAATCAGAAAGAGAAAATGTCTGAACGGCAATTGATTCGCTTTCCGCTGTTTTGTAGTAAATTGAATTATGGATCCTTGATATAGATGCGCCCTGATTAAATTCATTGCATTTGTCAGATTCACCAGACAATCCAAAAAGTGGAACTTCTCCATCATTTATGAAAGCAGCTTTATCTATTATATTTACTGATGAATTAGAAATTAAATGACGGAACTTATCCTTTAATATGACTACACAGTTTGGGTTTGGCTCAACCAATATGTAGTCAAAATATTTTAGTTTAAAATATTTCTTAAAAAATACAAAACCTTGACCTTTATTTGAACCACAATCTATAAACAATGATCTACAATTTATTTTTTTAATATTTTTTATTATTTCAGAAGAATCTTTTCTTGCAAAAAATTTGTAATAGTTTCTTTTAAAAAAAAATTTATTGTTTAAAAATTTCATATTAATCATTCAAAAAAGCCCATGTATTTAGAATTAAAAAATTATAGAGACGTTGCGAGTGATCTTTTTTGCCATTCTGATGTTCGACAAAAATTCTACTCAAGTATTTCTTTTCAATGAATTGATCAAGTGCCGGATGCAAAGTTTCAATGTTATCCTTGATCATGCATTTAGCACTCGTTCTAAACCATTTACCAATTGGTACGGAAAAACCTTTTTTCTTTGAATTTAGTAATTGTTCCGGAACCTTGCCTTTGAGGTATTGATACAGTGGCAATTTGCCTTTTTTCTTATTGAGTTTCAATTTTGGGGGCATGCCAGCAAATTTTTGAACTAATTCCTGATCTAGAAAAGGAGACCTGACCTCAAGACCATGAGCCATGCTAGCTATATCCATTTTAACAAGTAGGTTGTCAGCCAAATAATGGTCATAGTCCCAGGATAGCATACGATTCACCGAATCAGTAGATCGTTCCCAAAAGCCCTCAGCATATTTAGTCCAGTAAGATTGTGCGATTTGAATTAAGTTGGGCTTAGCGATGCCTTTAAAAGAAAGTCCTGTAAAAAACTCACTTGTAAAAATACTCTCTGTCTCGGGAAGAATCTTTCTTCTCAAATTTCGTACGGGACGTACCCCAAGTATTCCAAGACCGAGAAAGTTATTGATTGTGCATTTTTCGATTAGGGAGTCGGGCAGTGAATACAATAAATTGAAGGGGGCCTTGCTACGATATTTAGGGTAGCCAGCAAAAAGTTCATCTCCTCCATCACCGTTGAGTGCCACTTTTAGATGATTACTAATCTGCTGACACAAAAAGAAGGAGGGGAGTGCAGACTTATCCGCAAAGGGTTCTCCATGATGCCTAACCAACTTTGGTAAGTAATCCAATAAATCTGGACTGCCGATAAGAGTATTATGCTCAACTTCAAAGTGCTTAGCTGATAAATGAGCGAGAGAACTTTCATCAAAGTCTTGATCATCGAAACCGACGGTGAATGTTTTAATATTATATCCAAGTTCTGCCACCGTTGCTAAAACAGCATTAGAATCCAAACCGCCACTGAGGAGTAGACCTAAATCGACATCACTCCTTAGTCTAAGACTGACACTTTCTTTAAAAGTTTTCTCAAAATCCAGCATCCATTCATCAGAAGTCATGGTTGTATTCTGATTGTGCTCCAATGACCAATACTTGTGCTTTGATAACTTCATGCTCTCCCAAACCAAGTAATGAGCAGGCGAAAGCTTGTTTATGTCTTCATAAATAGTAAGGGGAGAAGGGATATAGCCATTAGCCAGATATAAAGACAAGGCCTTGGGGGAAATCTCTTTGCTTTGATCTTCAGAGACTAGGGGGGTGAGTTCCGAGCAAAAAGTTAAGCAACCATTAGAAAAACGATAAAAACATGGTTTTTTGCCCAAGCGATCTTTTGCAATGATCAATTTTTCGGCAGTCAAATCATAAAGTGCGAAACAAAACATTCCGCGGAGTTTATGAAGCATTTTCTTCACGCCGTATTCTTCGTATAAATGAACCAAAACCTCAGTATCTGATTGCGTTGTGAAAATATGCCCTAGAGCCTCCAAATCCTGACGGAGCTCAACATAGTTATAAATCTCTCCATTCTGAACTACATACACGGTTTTATTCTCATTATGAATGGGCTGTGCACCTCCATGAATGTCAATGATACTTAGGCGACGAATTCCAATCCCAATATCTTTATCACAAAAAAATCCTTCATCATCCGGACCCCTGTGTGAGATCAAATCTAACATATTCTGTAAATTGATAGATGCTTTCTCGGGCGCTTTACTACCAGCAAATCCAGCTATACCGCACATATAAAGGAGAGTTTTAAATCAGAATAGAAAACAACCATCAAAATGCTGAAAACACCAAGCTATTTTCTGGAGACTTCGAACATTCTACCATATCTTACTACACATTCATAGAAACTGCTCGTTGCTATAATGAATCCTGGAATACCATCCAAGAAACCAAGTCGAAAAAAATAAGCTCTAACAAATCTCCAAAGAGGTCTGAACCATATCTGAAGGTTTGAAACCTTTTTTTCATTTTTCATTTTTTGCTTTGCAAATTGTTTTGCATAAACGGATATCTTCTGCGGGAGATCCAGTATAGAGTCATATGAATAATGCAGGAGATCACCTTTTAAATGATAAATTTCTCCCTCGATAGCCAGATACTCATGAACTTGACCGCCCTCCCAAGCACCCATTGATTTTCTAAGCAAACGATTTTTCTTATCAGGATACCAATCGCCGTGCTTTATCCATTTTCCCATAAAATATGAACAGCGGTTAAAGGATGCACCATTGCAAATACTAGATACCTTATTTGATAAAAAACTTATGATGCTTTGTTTTAATTCATCAGATAAAACTTCATCTGCATCCATACAAAGAATCCATTCTTTCGTACATTTTTGAATAGCTAAATTTTTTTGATTCTTATAACCAAGCCATTTTTGTTCAAAGCATAGCACTCCAAAACTTTTGGCTATCTCCACGGTATCGTCACAACAGTCATTGTAGACAAGAATGATTTCCTCTGCAAAACCTGCAATGTTTGGGAGCAGTCTTTGTAAATTTCGTTCTTCATTGCTAGCAATGATCGATACACTAATTGGCAACGGAATATTCATCTATACCAATTCCTGAACACCACGAAACACTCTTGTTGCAGACAGGTTTCCAATGTTCTGTTTGATTGAAGGCTCCTTTTTGCACATTGGTGCCTGGAGAATTTCAAGCGGTGCATTGAAGCAGGGAGAAGTGACCGTTGGGTTAGTAGGCCCGAATAAAACAACAGAAGGAGTACCAACGGCATTAGATAAGTGCATACCTCCCGAATCATTCCCTATGACCTTCGAACAAGAACCCAACTCCTCAGCGAGTTGCCTCAAGTTTGTTTCCCCACACTTATTTATCACTCTGGTTTTAGAGAATCCTTCTAGAATCTCTTTTGCAAGTAAAGATTCACCACAAGAGCCATAAAGAAAAATTTGCAAGGATTCGTTTTCATTAAGCAATAATTCAATAAGCTTTTTCCAATTAGAAATAGGCCATCTTTTGGATGGATTATTAGCAGAACCAGGAAGAATGCCGATTTTGTTGGGACTCCTTTTGGTTGTAAGATCAATTGGGTCAAAATTAAGCTCTTGGTTAAGTCCGAAATATTGTAAAAATTTCTCCCACAATTTAACTTGATGAAGTTCTTTTAGTGAGCCATCAACTGATTCATCATACCTAAAGGAATGGGTTAAGAAAGGCCTATGCCTACCTGGAAAGGTAAGACCATATCTCCTCGTTGCACCAATCAAAAAGCACTCTAAATCTGAGCGAAATGAATTAGCGAAGTTAAGTATTAAACTTGGGAATTCAGCACGATATTCTTTAAGCTTTGTTAATCTTTGACCAAAACGTCCACCTGGAATTGGCTTAAAGTCATCAACTGTTTTCAAATTTTTTAGAATGTCTTCAAATTCTTTTTTTGCAAAAACAGTTATTGACGCATCTGGCCTCCCACGGCGGATTGCATCAAGAAGCGGAAATACCATCACTACATCTCCCAGCCAGTTAGGCATGCGAATCCAAAATTTTGTGGTTCTCGGGACTGCATCAGGGATTATCTCGCGCTTGTGCCTGTGCCTAAGGTGAAACTGATACTTAACCTGAGTTTTCCACCTTTCATGAACCCACAACCATTCGGGAAGTCCGTTTGTAGAATTTCTAATAAGATTCTCCAATAGACTATGGGCACTAAAAGAATAGCTTTCTGTCCTTTTGTTGAGCTCAGTGATTTCCAGCTTTGTCTTGAAAAAGCTAATTCTTCGAGGAAATGCAAAGAATACTTTTGCTTTTGCAGATTTGGCAAAGAGATCGGGCATCGTGGTAATTGATGCAAACCTATTTAAGAAATATCCGTGACAGCCTTGTATGCCAGAATTTTGGTCGAATAATAATGCCAACCAATTTCCATTTTTTAAGTAATCTTTTGATTTCCAAAGTGCGGAATCTCTTGAGAAAACATCAATGTTAATAGCTTCCCGGGATTCTTTAATCCAACTATCTATTGATGGATTTCGGTTTGGACGGTAAATCGCGCCGAACCTCTTGCCATTGCATGGCCTAAAAAATGGGGAAACAGCCAATGCCTCGAATAAACAAACATGAGGAACAAGGATAACAACTGGCTTATTTTGCTTTTTTAATTCTTTTAATTTTAACTCAGCATGATGGTCGATGAGTAGGACTCTTTTTTTCTGATCATCGGAAAAAAAGGGATAGGTGAGAGAGAAAAAGCCCAACTCAAACATGCGGGCAGCAGAAATTCTACCAGTAACCAAGATCCTTTCATGCGCCCATTCTGGGAAAGCATACCTTAAATTGGATAGGATGATTCTTTTTCTTTTATTGGGAATTAAAATTAAAAGGTTTCCTAAGAGATGAGTGACTTTCTCTAAAACTTGGTAAGGCAGTAGGGACAGAATAAATCCAGTTAGCTTTATGAAAGTTGCCATTCTGTAAATAAATGATGAGCTTCTAACATCACTTAGCCATAGTTTACAAACGCCATTTCAAAATTGAAAATTTTAGTTATCAAACCTTCTTCTCTTGGTGATGTGGTTCATGGGCTCCGCGTATTGAGCCAAATCCATTCTTTTTTCCCCGATTCCAGAATTGACTGGGTTATAAAAGAAGAGATTTCAGAAATTCTGTCTGCAAGTGGATTTGTTACTCATGTCTTTCATTACAAAAGGCGTGGTGGTTTACAATCATACCTAAAATTAATTCAAGAAATCCGAAGGGAGAAATATGACTATATACTAGATCTTCAAGGTTTGCTCAGGAGCGGAATCATTACTTTTTTAGCAAAAGGTGGAACAAAGCTTGGCGTTGCAGATGGCAGGGAGTTCTCAACCGTTTTTTACTCAAGTGTTGGGGAAAAAAGCAGAAAAAAAGAGATTCATTCAATAGACAAACTCACCCCTTTTCTGAAAACTCTTGGAATTTATGATTTTGATACATCACTCCCTCTAAAATTTGATAATTCTTATTTAAGAGAAGAAACTCAAAAACTTCTTGGAACAAAGCCCTTCATCATGCTTTTTCCCGAAAGCAGAAGATCTGAAAAGATGTGGCCTTATTTTGAGGAGCTATTTGGGGAACTTAAAAAAGAAAGTGGCTATGAGATTGTAATCGCCGGAAATAATGAGGGTGGTGATTTCAAGGGATCAATTGATTTAAGAGGAAAGCTTAGCCTTATTGAATTACCATTTTTAATTTCTAAATCGAGAGCAGTTATAACTAACGATAGTGCCCCACTGCATATTGCCTCGGCTATATCAGTGCCTACAATTGCTCTGTTTGGTCCCACTTCGAAAAATAAATACGGCCCTTATCCTAGCTCACAGATTAACTTTAAAGTAATTGAAGGTGCCAACAACCAAATCGCTAAAATTTCAAGCGAATGTGTACACGAAGCCCTAAAAGAACTTCTTTAATGGAGCTTATTTCATCGGTTAGGAGTAAATGTGGTCCAAGATTTCGCGACCATTTTTACCGCCTGCACCTATTTTTTCTACAATTTGGCTCCGCCATTTGGGAATAAACTTAAGATAAGTCCAGAAATGAATGTGATATAATATTCTTCCCTTAAATAATTCGTCTAAGGCAGTGGAAGATGAAATGGAATGTGATAAGTTTTGCATACCACTTGAATGGTCAAACTGAAAAACTTCCCAAAGGTTACCCCCGTCGCCTAATGCGGCACAGGAAATAGTTTTAAACCCAGCTTTTTGCATCAACATGGATTACTTTCAGGAAGCGAAAACAAATGCCTAGGATTTTACTTGTAGGGAAATGCCATAACTGAACAGTTGACTTAGGTCTCCCATGACGAAATAGCCACCTGGTTTTAGTGAATTTCCGAGGTGGGAAAGGTCGTAAACTCGATGCTCCAAATGTTCATGAGCATGGAACATCGTGATCAGGTCAAATTTCTGTTCAGTTTCAAATTCAAAGAATGATGATATGAAAACTTCGATTTCAAGCTGGGACTGACTTATCACTGCACAGCGTATGTTAGCTTCAACTCCATGAGTATTATGGCATTTCGACTGTAGATATACAAATTCTCCGGACTTTTACCAGCATCCGAGCAATTGGCAGAAAGTGGTAATAAGTTCGGAAAGCCTAGAGTATCTTTCTGTAGCGATTTTGTCAGAACGATATACTCATAAGCATTCAATGATCGCTGTTCAATTAATCCAGCTCGCTTCTGGGCAATTTCCTTTCCAATTATTGCAGAAAATGATTGTATAGCTCTATTTATGATCGATATTTCTCACCTTAGAAATGACTTGGGTGGATTAAAAAAATCCATTTCACGGAAAAAATTCGCTTGCGACCTGGATGCACTGGTCGAATTGGACCAAAAGCGCAGGGAGGCAATATCTGCAGCCGAGCAGGCTAGGGCAGGGCAAAAGTCAACCAACACCGAAATGGCCCAACTGCCGAAAGGCTCTCCTGAGTTTACGGCGAAAGTTGCAGAGATGAAAGAACTGGCGGCGAAAGTCAAGGAATTGGAAGCGGTGGCTAAAGAGGCTGATGATGCATTCAACGAGGCCTTTATGACAGTTCCCAACGTTCCCCATGAGTCGGTCCCGGATGGCAAGGGAGAGGAGGATAACCAAACCGTATCCACATGGGGAAATATCGAAGGGGAGTTTCCCCATGCGCTCCCTCATTACGACATTCCGTGGTTTGATCAAATGATTGATTTTGCGAGGGGGGTAAAAGTGACGGGCGCGGGCTTTCCCTTCTACCTTGGAGATATGTCGCGACTTGTTCGCGCCCTGATTAATTTCTT
Source organism: Opitutales bacterium (assembly GCA_038105525.1). Lineage (GTDB taxonomy): Bacteria > Verrucomicrobiota > Verrucomicrobiia > Opitutales > Seribacteraceae > Chordibacter. Next base: position 52,094 of record JAYOCQ010000002.1, read on the forward strand.
TTTGGAAGAAGCATCCAACAAGGGATATGAAGAGGTGCATTCTCCCATCGTCGTCAATTCCGCAAGTGCCACGGCAACCGGACAGTTACCTGACAAAGAGGGTCAAATGTACCTAGACCAGAACGAAGAAGTTTACTTGATACCTACAGCTGAAGTTCCAGTTACCAATTTCTTCCGCGATGAAATTCTTTCCGCTGAGCAACTACCAGTTAAAAGATGTGCGTACACTCCGTGTTTTCGTCGTGAGGCAGGGAGTTGGGGCAAGGATGTACGCGGACTCAACCGTCTGCACCAGTTTGATAAAGTGGAGCTGGTCAAATGGACTCATCCGGACGATAGCTTCGACGAACTTGAAAAGCTGCGGCTCGATGCTGAATCCCTCCTCCAAAAGCTCGGACTCCCGTATCGTGTTCTCTTGATTTGCTCGGGTGATATTGGATTTCCCCACTCGAAACAATACGATCTGGAAGTATGGGCAGCCGGCCAAAAGCGTTGGCTTGAGGTTTCCAGTTGTAGTAATTTCACCGACTTTCAGGCGCGCCGCGCAAACATCCGTTTTCGCCAAGCCAATGGCAAGCCCAGTCCAGTTCATACCCTTAATGGATCGGCTCTCGCCGTCCCTCGGGTCTTGGCTGCGATTCTCGAAAACAATCTCCAAGCAGATGGATCAGTCAAAGTGCCACAATGCCTGAAGAAATGGTTCCCCAGGGATACGATCGCTAGCTAATCCGCCCCTTCAATGGAGAACCACTCCGGCAAAAACGTGAATTTGCCTGAAAAGGCAACTCGTTTATGCAAAGTTTTCCCTCCGGAGCAGTGGTTGAGAGACCCTTTTCTTCTCCTTAAGAAAACCTTGAAAGAAGGATCGAGAGTAGGCGTCGCCTGTTCGGGTGGAGCCGACAGCACTTTTTCTCTCCTGATGCTATTTTCGGCTTTTGCTGAATTCAGGAAGAACATGGTGGTCTTGCACTACAACCACCGATTGAGGGGGGCGGATTCGGACGAGGATGAAGCCTTTGTTCGAAACTTGGCCAATGAACTGGGTCTTCCCTTTTATTCGGGAGAACCTTCGGCTTCCTCAATCGCAAAGGACGAAGGTTCCTTGCGTCGCCTACGACTTGAATTCTGGGAAAAGGCAAGTCGCGAAAACGAAATCTCCGTGTTGGTGCAGGGACATAATTTGGACGACCTCGCGGAGACCATGCTGTGGAGAATCCCAAGGGGGGTGTCGCTGGACGGCTTGATTGGTCCGCGTGCACTTAAGCGAATCGGGTCCGTCACCATTGCCCGTCCCTTTTTGCGCCTCCCGAGGAAATTCATTCGAGAAACCTTGAGCATTCATTCGATTTACTGGAGGGAAGACGAAAGCAACGCTCAAAACGAATACCTCCGCAATAAAATGCGTAATTTCGTTCTACCGATCTGGAAGGATGCGGCAGACAGAGATTTGCTCAAGGGAGTGGCCACCACCGTAGAACTGCTTGCGGAAGATTCGGATGCCATGATTTTTCATGCCCGGCAATCCTATCGGCAATGCAAAGAGGGTGATGGAATCAATTTGAAAAAGGCGCTCGCTCTTCCTGCCGCCACACGCCGGAGGGTCCTGCGGTTATGGCTGCAAGATCGAAACTTGATTTTCTCTTCCCGGCATTCGTTGGCTTCAAAAGCAGAGTCTTTGGGGAATTTGCTGGGCGACGAAAATTTTCGGACCATGCAGATTGACGAACGAATTTTCGTACATATCAAGCAAGGAATCCTGTATATGGAGGAACATGCTTTTTTTCCATCCCTACCTTTGTGCAGGTTGCCTCTTGATTGCGTCCTGCATTTGCCTTGCCGATTGCTTGCAGGGGCAAAAAGAATGACGATGGGGCCCAAATTGAAGGAAAAGATTTTTGGAAAGAAAACCCAACCAATCCTCGAGGCTTATCTTTCGCAAAATTTCGTAGAAAAGGAAATCCTTCTTCGATCGCGCAAGGCCGGAGACGTCTTTCAGCCAATGGGCGCCCCAGGTCGAAAAAAGCTTTCCGATTGGATGATTGACAGAAAATGGACGGCGAAACAAAAATCGGAATCTCCTGTTTTCCTAACTCATGAGGGTGAAATTTTATGGGTTCCCGGCTTCGCGCCATCCGAACACGCCAAAGTCAGGGAACGGGATTCATCGGTAATCCGTTTGACTTGCCAACAAGTCCGTACATGATTGTGAAGAAGTGGATAACAATAAAAATGAAGATAACGGTGGGCAACCCAAAGGGTTCCACCCCAAGGTTTTATTGATCTGGATGGCTGTTCTTGCAGCCATCATTGGATTGGTCATGGCTCAATCCGGGGAAATCACTTCTGGCCAGCTGTCCATCGGCTCGGTTGACGAACTGATTACTGCCGCAAAGCAAGATCGTGTAGATAAAGCGATCATACAGAGCGACCCTAAGGGTGGAGAGGAATGGTACGTTATTCAGGGTAAGATACAGAACCCAGCGTTCGAGATCGATGAGAATCAATTCAAGACGCTTCCTTTCGTCGTCAAGGGCCGAGTCACCGAAACCGAATACAAGGAACTTCGTGATCTTCTTGGAGCGAGGCTGCGCGAGGAGCCTTCGAGCACCATATGGACGGACTTGCTTTTCAGCCTGCTTCCCTTCTTGTTGATCATCGGGCTTCTGTATTTCCTGTTTGTTCGGCAGCTGAGAATGGCCGGAAAGGGAGCCCTGAGCTTCGGTAAAAGCAAGGCCAAGCTGCTTACTCGAGAAAACGAAAAAATCGTGTTCAACGACGTTGCCGGCTGTGACGAGGCAAAGGAAGAGGTTTCTGAGATCGTCGACTTCCTCAAGGATCCGAAAAGATTTCGCAAGATCGGAGGGAAAATCCCCAAGGGCGTTCTTATGGTCGGCCCCCCGGGTACGGGCAAGACCCTCTTGGCTAAAGCGGTTGCTGGAGAAGCGGACGTGCCTTTTTTCAGCATAAGCGGTTCTGATTTCGTGGAAATGTTCGTAGGCGTTGGCGCTGCCAGAGTGCGCGATATGTTCGAACAAGGAAGAAAAAACGCCCCCTGCCTGATTTTCATCGATGAAATCGACGCCGTAGGCCGGCAGCGCGGAGCAGGATTGGGAGGAGGGAACGACGAGCGCGAGCAAACCTTGAATTCATTGCTTGTCGAGATGGACGGTTTCGATGGGCACGAAGGCATCATCATCATCGCCGCTACCAACAGGCCGGACGTTCTCGACAGCGCGTTGCTTCGGCCCGGACGCTTTGATCGTCAAGTGGTCATCGATCTTCCTGACTTGGAAGGGCGAGAAGCCATTCTCAAGGTTCATGCCAAGAAGATCAAACTTTCGGAAGAGGTTGAGCTCAAGTCTCTGGCTCGAGCCACTGCGGGTTTTTCCGGGGCGGATTTGGCCAATCTGCTCAACGAAGGCGCCCTTATCGCCGCTCGGCGAAGGAAGAGATCCGTCGAGCCTGTCGATCTGGACGACGCCCGAGAAAAAATCTCATTTGGCCGCGAGCGACGCAGGGTGATGGACGACGAGGATCGAAAGATCATTGCATATCACGAAGCCGGCCATGCCATTGTTCAGGCAAAGGTCGACGATGGCCTGCTGCCCATCCACAAGGTCACCATCATCCCCAGAGGGCAAAGCTTGGGCAGTACCATGTTCACCCCCAAAAAGGACATCCTCAACCACAGCAAAAGAAGGGTCCTCAATCAAATTTGTTGCGCAATGGGCGGGCGCGCCGCTGAAGAAATCGAAATCGGTGACGTCACCAGCGGCGCTGCCGGCGACATTCGCATGGCGACCAATATTGCCCGCAGCATGGTTTGTGACTGGGGGATGAGTGACCTGGGGATGATTTCCTTCGGAGACAAGCAGGATCAGGTCTTTTTGGGCAAGGAGCTATCCCGAGCCCAAAACTACAGCGAAGAAACCGCGCGCAAGATTGATGCCGCAATCAAGGACGTTATTGACGGCCAATACCAACGGGCTAAGCAAATCCTTCTTGAAAACCTGGAAGCTCTTCATGCTTCGGCCAACGCCTTGCTTGAGCACGAGACCATAGAAGGGAAACACGTGCATGAGATTCTAGAGCATGGCAGGATTGTTTCTGAAATCTCCAAGTCTTCCGATGATCTTGACGAAGCGGAGGAGGATGGGGCCGACGAGGAGCAGGAAGAATCAACAGACTCAAAGAAGAAGAATCCTGATCAACTCGATCCGGGCGCAGAGGCCATTGGGGCTCCCGCTTAATCCCTGTTTTGCCTTGTGCTTTTTCCTCAGCCTGATATTGACAATTCATTATGAGCAGACATCCGAGTTTCAGCCCTCCGGGCGGTTTAACCAAAAAAAGAAACGTTCTCAAACGCTTCGAGCGTGTGGAGTTGCTTCGGAAGCGCGGACAGTGGAAAGACGGTGACCGCGTTGTTTCCTTGGTCAAGACCAAGCCCGAGGAATAAGCTGCATCAAGCGGACGATTGTTCGCCTACCCATTTTCCGTACTCCTCGCTGGTCGTCGCTGGTGTCATTGTCCATTCCGGATTTTCGTATGGGTGCATTTCCGCAATTGCTGCAAAGACAGCATCTCCCTTTGCTTTTGGAAACTTCAAAGTGACTTTCCATTCTTCTTCTCGACAATATTCGTGCTTCCACACGTAGAGCGAGGAAATCGGCCCTTCAATCTGCCCGCATGCGATTAGTTTCCGACCGAGAAGATCTTTGACGATCCTCTCGCCAGCATCCTTTGAGGATACAGTCGTGGTTCCAATCATAATGACCATTTCGCTTTTCATCTTCATAGAAATTCGTTGCAATTGTATCTTAAATCAATAGTTTGAATTCTTTTTCATTTCCAGCCCACATTATTGCGTGAGAGACGAATACCTTCAAGAAGCACAAACCATCGTTCAGGACCCGAACACCCTCATCAACTTGGTGTCTCGTCGTTCCAAACAACTCAAGCACGGGAGCAAACCTCTCATAGAGTCGCTGGAAAAGTTGGAGCCCGAAGACATTGCCCTGCGTGAAATCATCGAAGGTAAAATCACCTTTCAACCTTGGGATGACGACTCCCAAGACTGACTCCGTTCCTCCCCCCTACTGCAGGGTAGCGGTTGCGTCCTGAAAAAAGCGTACTTTGGCCGGCAAGAAAACAAAGGATTCCTTGCCGAATTTTACAAATTCCAAGGCCAGACACAAATTTTTGCTAGGAGACAAGATCATTGCCGGAATTGAACTTCAAGGCACCGAGGTCAAGTCCATCCGAAACGGCAAGGCGCAAATCTCGGAGTCTTTCGCCCGGTTCAAGAACGGGGAACTTTTTCTCTTCAATTGCTTCGTAGATGAGTATCCATTTGGTAACGAGAACAATCACGAACCGACAAGACCGAGAAAACTTTTGCTTAACAGGCGAGAGTTGGATCGCCTGAGGGCGGCGGTAGAGGCATCCGGCAAAACCATCGTTCCCCTGCGGATGTTTTTCAAAGGCGCTTTGATCAAATGCGAAATCGCATTGGGTATGGGTAAAAATCAAAGAGACAAAAGACAGGACCTTAAAAAACGCGTCGCCCAAAGAGAAGCCGAACAAGCCATGAAAAATTCGTCCGGGAGATGATCGAGGTCATTCTCCTTGAGCCCGAAATTCCTCAAAATACGGGAAACGTTGGGCGTCTTTGCGCTTTTATCGGCGCGCGGCTTCATCTCATTCATCCATTGGGTTTTGAAATAAACGACAAAAACCTGAGAAGAGCGGGGATGGATTACTGGAAATCCTTATGCGTTTGCGAACATCGGAACTGGGAATCCTTTCTGGCATCTTCAGATCGTCCGCAAAGAATTCATCTTTTCAGCACGCACGCCCAGCGATCCTTGTGGGAGACCAGTTTTTCAAAGGGAGACGGTTTGCTTTTTGGCAACGAGGGCAGGGGGGCGCCGAACGAGGTTCACCAATGGACCGGAGACAACCGAGTAGTGATTCCTAAGTACGCTCCGCAACTGCGCTCTTTGAACCTCGCCGTATCGGTTGGAATCGCCGCCTACGAAGCCATGCGACAAATCACCTTTTCCTGAGCAAATTGGCCTCTTGCTCCGAGGATGACTTTGTTTCCATCGTTTTGCCCGTGCGAAACGAATCTCCTCATCTGAGGGATTGCCTGGAGTCGATTCAGGGGCAAAGCTTCGGAAATTGGGAACTCCTTGCCGTAGACGATCACTCCCAGGATCAAAGCCTCGCGATTCTCGACTCATTTGCCTGCAAGGACTCGCGTATCCGTGTATTGCATAACCCGGGATCAGGATTGGTCGATGCATTGAATTACGGAATCTCAAGTTCACGTTTTGAGTTGATCGCGCGAATGGATGCCGACGACCTTATGACTCCGAAAAGGCTGGAACTTCAGGTCGCCTTCTTGAAAAAGCATCCATCTTGCGGATTGGTCGCATCAAAAGTTCACCATTTTCCTTCATCCTGCGGCAATGCTCGTCGGGGATTTGAATTATACGCGGAATGGACGAATGAATTGGTCTCCTGGGACGATTTATGGCTTAATCGGTTTGTCGATTGCACCTTCGCCCATCCCTCCGTTCTCTTCCGCAGGAGAATCGTTTCAGGATGCGGGGCCTACCGAAACGGTTCTTTCCCGGAAGATTTCGAACTTTGGCTCAGGTGGATGCAAGCAGGTGTGAAAATGGCGAAAATCGACAAGCATCTGCTTTATTGGAGGGATCATCAGGGCAGGACTTCTAGAAACTCAGATCGATATTCGAAGGAGTCATTTCAGCGAGTAAAGGCCGAGTACCTAGGATATTGGCTTGCTCAGAGCAAGGTTTCATCAGGCCGAAGAATCCTTGTTTGGGGAGCCGGAAAAGTTGCTGGCAAATTCACCAAAATTCTGTTGCATGCAAAAATCGGCGTATCCGGGCTCGTCGACCCCGATCCAAAAAAGAAAGGAATGCGGATCAATGGCCTTGCCGTCGACTCGATCGACTCCATCCCCTCACCGAAGAAATGTTTTGTCTTGATACTGGCTGGAGCAAGAGGAGTTCGCGCGCAAATCAAGCAATTCCTTGACGAGAGAGGATTCCACAATGGGCAAGATTACCTAGCATTGGCTTGAAGCCGCCTGCTTGCCGAAGCGCTTTCCATTTGCCAATCCACTCATTTAATCGCATTGATGCCTACAATGAGGTTCTTCTTCGCTTTTCTACCCTTTCATTGCGCCTGCATCTGCGCCATCTGTCAACCTCCTCCCGGATACGTCGCCCTTTTCAACGGAACAGATCTCACGGGCTGGTGGGGGCTCGGAACGGTCGACCCCTCTACTTGGATCGATTTGCCTGATGAGACACTCGTGAAAAAAAGGCAGGACAGCATGCTTGACGTAATGAAGCATTGGCGTGTGGAAAACGGCGAACTCGTCAATGACGGAAAGGGCCTCTACCTAACCACCATTCAAAATTTTGCCGACTTTGAATTGCTCTTGGAGTACAAAACCGTACCTCTCGCCGATAGTGGTGTTTATCTGAGAGGTTATCCTCAGGTTCAAATCTGGGACACCACTGAAGCCGGCGGAAAATGGCGATTTGGGGCCGAAAAGGGTTCGGGCGGATTATGGAACAATCGACCGGGCGACGGATGGCAACCACTTGAACATGCCGACAGGCCTTTCGGAGAATGGAATCATTTTCGAATCATTATGAAAGGAGATCGAGTGACCATTTATCTTAATCGAAAATTAGTCGTAAAAGAGGCCGTTTTGCTAAATTACTGGGGCAAGAAGACAAATAAGCCAATTCTACCCAGAGGCCCTATTCAGTTGCAGACGCATGGTGGTGAGATACGATGGAGAAACCTCCACCTAATGGATTTGAAGTAGTCCGGTCGTCCCCGATCAATTGCTGCATTTAGCAAGCTTCCCTGTGCTTGCGTATGACCGCTCTTTTCATATGATTGCATCGTGATCTCCTCCAAGCTCCAAATCAAACGCAGCGGACCGACTCGTTTCTTTCCAGACGTATGCATATCATGCTCAAAGGAACTCGAAAGCCTGGGCTTCCTTGCCGACGTATATTTGATTCCTGGCGGAGTAGGCGTACGATTCAGTTCCGACCGTCAACTCAATCAGCTTTCGAAACTTGCTCACCTGCCGATCAGAGAGTTCGATTTCTCCAAGGTTGATTCGATTTCTCCCCAGGAGTTGAGGGGTTTCGATCTAAAAGGCCTTTTTCTTCCTAAGAATTGTTCCTTTCCCTTTAGAGAGTTCAAGACTTTCAAGCTTGCTCGATTTTCCGCCATAAACTCGCAGGCATCGGACTTCGAATCCCTTGCGATTTTACCCCTGGAGGAGCTCAACCTGTCCGGTTGCGAGGTCGAGCAACTTAATTTCCTGCATTCCATGCCTCTTGCCTGCCTCGATCTCTCTCGCACCAAGGTAAATGATCTCCGTCCCCTTCATGAAAAAAATTTGATTCAGCTAAATCTTGCGAAAACCAAGGTTGAAAACCTCTGTTCCTTGTCCGATTGTTCGCTTGAAAAGCTGAACCTGAACGAAACCGTCGTTTTCGACCTCGAACCTCTCCGGGGAAGTCCTCTGCGGCAGCTCGAAATGAGGGCCACGCAGATCAACGACCTCGGACCGTTGATGGAGTCTCCCCTGGAATGCCTGATCCTCCCCGGTTCTCCCATAACTTCCATCACCCCACTCACTGCTTGTCCGCTCAGGGAACTCAATTTAGTCGGGCTCAAGCTCAATGATTTGTCTCCTTTGCTGGAGATGCGCTTGAGTTCTCTATGGATATCACCGCTAGGCTTGAGTTCGGAAGACTTTTCCCTGCTCGAGAAAGTTTCGACGGAATCACTGCTCGGACCTGGTGATCCATTCGGGCAGTCCGTTGCAGATTTCATTCTCAAATACCGCTGATCCCTTTCCGTAGATTCCGGCAACACTTTCCTCAGTGACTATCCCCAAAATCCATACTGTTCGAGACCGCCTGAAGGGCGCCGATGATTATTATGACGTAATCGTCATCGGAAGCGGCCTCGGCGGCCTGACCGGAGCAAACTGTTTAGCCAAGCTGGGGCATTCCGTCCTGCTTCTCGAACATCACTACCAGTTCGGCGGTCTGGCCACTTGGTTCAAGCGTGCAGGCGGTCACATCTTTGACATTTCGCTGCACGGTTTTCCCGTGGGAATGATCAAGTCTTGCCGCAGGTACTGGACCAAAGAGATCGCCGACTCCATTGTACAACTCAAAAACATTAGATTCGTCAATCCACAGTATGACCTGAGAACTACCTTCGACCGTATGGATTTCACTCGAATTTTAAATAAAACCTTTAAAATCGCTCTTGAACGAGTGGAGGAATTTTACGATCACCTTCGCAAAATGGACTATTTCGCCAAAGACGGGAGAACAATCGGTGATCTTCTCGAGGAGTTTTTTCCGGGTCGGGATGACGTCAAGCGACTCCTGCTCGAGCCAATTTCCTATGCCAACGGTTCCTCTTTCATGGATCCGGCCATCGCTTATGGGATCGTCTTCACCAATTTCATGCGAAGGGGAATTTACACCTTCAAGGACGGAACGGACTCTCTCGTTCGCAAAATGGTCGAAGAACTGCGCAGGAACGGGGCGGAGCTCAGGCGGCAATGCATGGTTGAAAAACTCATCACCACAAAAAGAAACGGAAAATCATGCGTCACCGGAGTTCGAGTGAATGGACAAGTCATTCGCTGCGGAGCCGTTCTTTCAAACGCCAATCTCAAAAATACCATCGAGAGAATGCTCGGCTTGTCCAAATTACCCAGAAAATTTGCCGAACAAGCCAAGAAAGTTCGCTTGAACAATACCTCTTGCCAAGTGTACATCGGACTCAAAAAGGGAGCGATGATACCCGAATCCGTCGGCGATTTGATCTTCACGTCCGAATCCTCCGAATTCTCGACCGACGAACTGGTTGACTTTCATACCAGCAGCAGAACCTTTTCCATTTATTATCCGGATACTCGTCCTCATCGGAAAGATCCGCGCTACAGCATCGTGGCTTCCATGAATGCGAAGTGGAAGGACTGGGACAGCCTCAGCGAGGAGGAGTATAAAAGTGCGAAAGCCCGCCTCTGCGAGGAGAGCCTGCAGGCATTGGAGAAAATCCTGCCGGACATACGCGAAAAAGTAGACCATATCGAAGCGGCTACGCCCAGAACGATCAAGCACTACACGCAACATGCAAACGGAGCTACCTTCGGCACTAAGTTCGAAGGCCTGGAGGTCTCAAGCGAACTGCCCAATCATGCCCCCGGTCTTTTTCATGCCGGCTCCGTTGGAATCATCATGTCCGGATGGCTGGGCACGATCAATTACGGTGTTATTACAGCAAACAAGATCGATGCATTCCTGCGCGGAAAAAACGGACCTGTCGGCAACGGATCTCAAAACTCCACCGACTCAAGCTTTGCCATTGCCTGAGTTGCCTGTATTAACTAGCTGTCTTCCTTGACCATGGAAGAAATTTACCGTCGCATTCCGCATCGTCCCCCTTTTCTTTTTATCGACGATATCTTAGAAATCTCCGAATCCTCTGCCAGAGCTTCTCTGTCGATTCGTCCTGAATTTCCTTTTTTCGAAGGCCATTACCCGGGCAACCCCATCATGCCTGGCGTCCTTCTTTGCGAATCCGTCTTTCAAACGGGAGCGATCTTCTTGGCGGATCATCTCAAAACCGAATCCCTCACCGACGAGTCGGTGACGCCGGTTTTGTCGAGAATTCGTGATGCCCGATTCAAACGCATGGTCAAACCTGGGGACAAGGTGATCATTTCCGTTTCCCTTGGCGAGAAGATGGGCCATTTCTTCTCCATGAGCGGAGAAGTGAGAAAGGATGAAGGCGTCGCCCTTACGATTTCCTTCGCTCTAGCCATGGTGAGCAATGCTTCCAGGGAGTGAGCTTTCTTGACTTGAAAGATCGTCGCTTTCTCGTGGTTGGATTCGCCAACCGCAAAAGCGTCGCTTGGGCGGTTTCGAAGTTGCTTGAATCGGAAGGAGCGGTGGTCATGCACTGCGTAAGGAATCAGAGAAGGCGGGAGGAATTGCTTGAGTTGACCGGATCCCATCGTTCCGTCTTCACCTGTGACTTCGAGAACTTCAGCGAGGTGGAATCCCTCGAATCCTCGCTTTGCGACAACGGATCTATCCAACTCGACGGAATTCTTCATTCCATTGCCTTCGCCAACTATTCCGAAGGTGTGAAACCCTTTCACGAAACCAAGAGAAGGGATTTTTTGCAAGCCACTCAAATTTCCGCTTTTTCTCTCGTTGAATTGGCTAGGATCTGCAAGCCTATCCTCAAGCCAGACGCCTCCGTCGTGACGGTAGGCATCTCTTCCACTCAAGTGACGGCCGAAAATTATGGCTATATGGCTCCGATAAAAGCGTCGCTTGAGGCTTCCGTTCGCTACCTGGCCAAATCCTTCTCCAGAGACAGTTCCGTCCGATTCAATTCGGTCAATGCCGGCCCATTGAAAACAAGCGCCTCCGCCGGGATTCCGGGGTACCTCGTCAATTACCTCTATGCGGAGAAGCTGACTTTTAGAAAAAAAGCGCTGCAAACCACCGAAGTAGCGAACCTAGCCGCATTTTTGCTCAGTCCTCGCTCCTCGGGGATCAACGGTCAAGGCATCGTCATTGATGCCGGCATGGGAATGAACTATTTCGACCAGGAAGTGGTGCAGGCAGTCACGAAGCCTCAATCATGATGTTTTCACGAGTCGTCATCGAGGAAATGGCATACAGTCTTCCTCCGAATTCCCTTTCCTCGCAAGAGATGGAAGATCAACTCTTCCCCCTCTACGATCGATTGAATTTGCCCAAGGGCAGACTTGAACTCATGACGGGAATCAGGCAAAGAAGGCTTTGGCCGCCTGACTTCAAGGCGTCTCAGGCCTCCGCTTCAGCCGGGCTCAAGCTTTTGCAAAGCGGCATCAATCCAGCGGAAGTCGATTTGCTCATTCACTGCGCCGTTTGCCGGGACAGACTTGAGCCTGCTACCGCTTCTTACGTCCACCGATTGATGGGTCTTGGGGGAGGGGTTCAAATCCTCGACGTCTCCAATGCATGCCTCGGTTTCCTCAACGCCCTTGTTCTTGCCGGGAACATGATAGAATCTGGCGCGATCAGACGAGCCATACTCGTAGCCGGTGAAAACGGGGCTCCATTGGTTGAAAGAACCATCCGCTCGCTCAACGAGGAGAAACACGACAGGAAATCCATCAAGCCCTATTTTGCCAACCTTACCATTGGCGCCGGAGCGGTAGCCTGGTCAATCGCCCACCGTGATCTCGTTCCTGCGAATCGACCCGCTTTGGGCGGCTGGTGTACGGAAACCGACACTTCGCACAACGACTTGTGCGAAGGTGACGTGTCCGGCAGCGACATGATCATGCAAACGGATTCGGAAGAATTGCTTCATGCCGGAATCTCCGTCGCCAATCGAGCTTGGCGGAAGTTTCTGTCCTTGCACCAATGGACTCCCGTCAGCCCCGAACTGGTCATCACTCATCAAGTGGGCAAGGCTCATTCCCAAGCAGTGCTTCGATCCCTGAACATAGACCCTTCTTTGGATTACTCCACTTATGAAACTCTGGGGAATTGCGGATCCGTCTCTTTGCCCATCACTTATACGATGGCATGCGAAGACAATCCGGAGCGGCTGAACTGTCGAACCGCTTTGCTCGGCATAGGCAGCGGCCTCTCCAGTCTGATGCTTTCGATAAATCCTTGAAACTTCCTCTGAGCATTCGCAGGGAATACCCCTTCAAGACCCGCAAATTTCGTTTGTCCAGCGGATACGAAATGAGTTTCGTCGACGAGGGCCTTGCCTCAGGCAAAGTTCCCACTCTTTTCCTTCATGGAAATCCTACTTGGTCCTTTCTATACCGAAATGCGATCCGATCTCTTTCAGCATACGGAAGATGCATCGCTCCCGACCATCTGGGATGCGGCCTCTCACAAAAGCCCGACTCTTCGACTTGCCCTTACACCCTTGAGACCCATGCCGACAATCTTTTGCAACTTGCCGACTTTCTCGATCTGACCGCTTTCAATCTGGTTGTTCATGACTGGGGCGGGGCAATTGGCCTGAGCGCCTTTCGCGACCAAACCGAAAGGATACGCAAAATCGTTCTCCTGAACACCGCTTCCTTTCTTTCTCGGGACGTTCCTCTGCGCATCCTTTTTTGCAGGCTTCCCGTTTTCGGACAGTTTTTTGTCCGTGGACTGAATGGTTTCGCTCTTCCTGCTGCCTGGATGGCTTCAGCCAAAGGGCTTTCCGTCGATGCCAAGCGTGGCTTTCTCTTTCCTTACCGGAGTTGGTCCGATCGGATCGCCATATGGAACTTCGTCAAGGACATTCCATACGAGCCAAACCATCCGACAGGCAGGTACCTTCTGGAAACCGAAAAAAGCCTGGATCGATTCGCGTCGACTCCCTCCATGGCCTGTTGGGGAATGAAGGATTTTTGCTTTCACGGCGGGTTTCTGGATGAATGGAAACGACGATGGCCTGATTTGCAAAGCCATCGCTTCCCCGACGCCGGTCATTACGTGCTGGAGGATTCCGGGCAAGCGGCCATCGAAAGGATTCAGGCTTTTCTTTTTCAATGAGTCTACTTCTTCCGCTTGCAAATAGAGCAAGCCGGAGCCATCTTCATTTTAAGACATGAATGAGAAGCGTCCATTGAGCAACCGGTCGGAACGCTCGGGAAACCTCGCGCCCATCGTCCCTTACGACAATACCTCCAAAGCATATTCGAAAGATTCCTCGCATTCCCGCGAGCTTGGCTTCGGAGCCTATCTAAGCGTCGCATTTTTGGTGCTTTTGGTGATTTTCTTTGCCGGAATCTACGAATTGGTCGTGGAGACCTGGTCTCGAATCAAATAAGGGTCTTTCCAGACTGATGACCGACTCCAATTCGGACAGCCTGATCGATCGCTTCTTCGATCATCTCAATTTGGAACGAAGGCTGTCTCGCTACACTTTGCGTAACTACAGGATTGCCCTCATTGGATTCAGGGATTGGCTCAGCGACTTTGATACGTCACTCGATATTCTCTCTGCAGACAAAAGCATGGCCAGGTCATACCTGATCGAAGCCCAATCAAGACTCTCACGCAAATCCATTGCCAACCAGGTTTCCGCGCTTCGCTCCTTTTACCGTTTTTGTCAGATGAGAAACTTGACCGCGGGCAATCCTTTCAGCAACCTTTCCCTACCGAAACCCGAGAGGCAACTCCCTAAATTTCTCAATGAAAGGCAGGCATTGAGGCTAATGCAATCTCCTCGACAGGTTCACGCCGATTCGGAAGATGCCGATCGGTTGATTCTACGAGATGAAATCATTCTTGAATTGATGTACGGATCGGGACTTCGCGTCAGCGAAGTAGTGGGCCTGAATCATCAGGATCTCGACCTGGCCAATGCAACCATTCGCATTCTTGGGAAAGGCGGAAAAACGCGCATTTGCCCGATCGCGGAAAGAACCAAAGTGAAGCTCCGAGAGTTCAGGAACCGTTATTGCGGCGATGCCTCCATTGGAAGTCCTCTCCTGGTGAGTTCAAGGGGGAGGAGACTTTCAGCCAGGTGGCTGCAATTGAGCCTGAAGCGGTTCTTGCAGGCGTGCGAATTGCCTGAAGACCTGACTCCCCACAAGTTGAGGCATTCGTTTGCCACCCATCTTCTCGACAGTGGCGCCGACTTAAGAGCCGTCCAAGAGCTGCTCGGTCACTCCAGTCTTTCGACCACGCAGGTTTACACGCACGTTTCCGTTGCCCGCCTGAAAAAAGCTCATAGGCTGGCCCACCCCCGAGCCTGAACCTCCGCAATGTCCAAGAAGCCTTATCTTTTTTCTTCTCTGCCACTTGTGGTTGGACTGCTGCTATGGGCGAAGGATGGGTGCAGGTTGTCCTTTTGGGCGACCAAGGTGGCCAGCTCACTGGAAGTTCCCATTGTCGAAGGAATGCCTGAATTGGGCTTTCAAACTCAAATCGTCTGGAAGGAGCAATACCTGTCTGGAATAGAATGCCCAATTTTCGGCTTGTTTTTGTCCCTTCTGTTTGGTCTATGTGTTTTCATACACCAACGCAGGGCCTCCACTTCTTCGATCGGCCCATCCCCTTCATGAACCCTCTCTCCATCTCACTGCCGACCGCTCTTCTGTTACCCCTTTTCGCCTTTGCCGGAAGCAAATCCTTTGACTTCAAGGATCCCAAAGGAGTCAATACGATCATTTTCCAAATGGACGCCTTGCTTGAATCCATCAATGGTTCGGGAGCCGGAATCTCAGGCTCCGTCGAGTTCGATCCCGAAGAACCATCCCAAACCAGCGGGGTCATTTTGCTCGATGCCTCAAGTCTCAGGGTGGACAATCCGGTTCTTCAGGAGCACATGCACGGTGAGGAATGGTTGAACGTCGGCCAATTCCCTTCCATTGAATTTTCCTTTTCCCAGTTAAGCGACGTGAAACGTTCCGGTCGTGAGCTTTCTGCAATGGCGGAGGGGAAAATGACCATTCGAAACACGACGATCAAGATGAAGGTGCCCGTAAAGATTTCCCACTTGCAAGGGATGCTTGAAAAACGCAACAAGACTCCCGGCGATCTTCTGGTTGTGCGTTCGCAATTCAGCGTCAGCCGAGAGGATTTCGGCATAAGAAGCGGCGAACACCTGGACAAGGTAGCAAACCAAATCGATATATCGCTCAATCTTGCCGGCGCCGCTCCTTATTGAAAGGCGAATACCGATCCTGAGTCAATAGGCTCTCCACTCATTGCTCCGCCCTTGATCGCGCGACTGGATGAGTTCTCGCTTTTTCATTGAAATCACTCTATTGTGATCCGTTTTCGTGAATTGCGACAACCTACATTCGATTTCCCACAGATTGATTCCCCGAAGTGACAAGGAGGCTCAATCCGGCCACAAGGGCATGGTCTTTTGGCTGTACGGATTGTCCGGTTCCGGCAAGAGCACGTTGGCCCTGAAAATGGAGGCGGAACTACACGCAAAGGGAATCCTGTCGGTCGTGCTGGACGGGGACGAGGTGCGGACTGGATTGAGCAAGGATTTAGGCTTCTCCGATTCCGACCGGTCGGAAAACGTTCGTCGAGTCAGTGAAGTTGCCAAAATCCTTTCCTCCAATGGAATCGTGGTCGTCGTTTCTCTGATCACTCCGCTTGAAAAACTGCGCGCAGCCGCTCGTGAGATCATCGGCGCGGATCGTTTCCGAGAGGTTTTTGTCAAAAGCTCCTACGCAACCTGCAGAAAAAGAGACGTCAAAGGCCTCTACGCCAAAGCGGAGGAAGGAAGGATCGCTTCTTTCACCGGACAAGGATCCGATTTCGAAGAACCCAAAACTCCGCCTTTTCTAATCGATACCGAGAAGGAAACGGAAGAGATTTCCTTTCGAAGACTTTTTGATTTCATGCGCGACTCGATTGCTCTTTGATTTTATTCAAATGAAGAATTACAACCTCACTCACTTGGATCAACTGGAAGCCGAAGCGATTTTCGTCTTGCGAGAAACTGCCGCCCAGTTCGAAAGAACCGGTCTGCTTTTTTCCGGCGGGAAAGATTCCATTGTCATGGCTCATTTGGCCTACAAGGCGTTCTTTCCGGCAAAATCACCTTTCCCTTTGGTGCATGTCGACACCGGTCACAATTTTCCGGAGACCATCGAATACCGAGATTCATTCGTCGAACGTTTCGGCCTTCGCTTGATCATAGGCAGCGTGCAGGACTCCATTGATCGAGGAACCGCCGTAGAGGAAAGCGGCCCCAATGCCAGTCGCAATGCCCTCCAGTCGATCACTCTGCTGGAAACCATCGAATCCGAGTCCCTGGACGCCGCCTTGGGTGGAGGGCGCCGAGACGAGGAAAAAGCCAGAGCCAAGGAAAGATTCTTTTCTCATCGTGACGCATTCGGGCAATGGGACCCGAAAAACCAACGCCCCGAGCTTTGGAACCTTTTCAACGGTCGAAAGTCACAGGGCGAGCACTTCCGCGTTTTCCCCCTGAGCAATTGGACGGAAATGGACGTCTGGCAATACCTCAAGAAAGAGTCCATCGAGCTGCCGTCCCTATATTTTTCCCATGAAAGAGAAGTCATCGAACGCAATGGCTCCCTTTTGGCTGTCAGCGAGTTCGTCAAACCTTCCGACAAGGAGGTTGTCCGCCAAGAAGTCGTTCGTTTTCGAACCATCGGTGATGCAACCTGTACGGGAGCAGTTGTCTCAACCGCTTCCACCTTGGACGAAGTCATAGCGGAAGTGGCCGCATCCAGGCTGACCGAAAGAGGTACGCGAGCAGATGACAGGAGGTCGGAATCCGCCATGGAGGATCGAAAGAAACAAGGATATTTCTAATCATTACTCACTTGCATTCATGACCAAAGACAAGAATTACCTGAACATGGATTTGCTGCGCTTCACCACCGCCGGCAGCGTCGATGATGGAAAAAGCACCTTGATCGGCCGATTGTTTCACGACACCAAGGCCATTTTCGAAGATCAGCTCGAGGCTATCGAAAGAAGCAGCAAACAACGCGGAGACCAGAACTTGAACCTTGCCCTTCTAACCGATGGGCTGCGCGCGGAGAGGGAGCAGGGCATCACCATTGACGTCGCCTATCGTTATTTCGCCACCCCCAGGCGCAAATTCATCATAGCGGATACTCCCGGCCATATTCAGTACACCCGAAACATGGTTACCGGAGCCTCTACCGCAAACCTGGCCCTGATCTTGGTTGACGCCAGAAACGGGGTGGTCGAACAAACTCGCAGGCACAGTTTCATTGCCGATCTGCTCGGCATCAAGCACGTTGCCGTCTGCATCAATAAAATGGATTTGGTCGGCTATGACGAGGATGCATACGTCAAGGTGTTGGAGCAGTTCACAGATTTTGCAAGTCGACTGGAGAACGTCACGGACGTAACCTTCATCCCGATTTCCGCCCTCAAGGGAGACAACGTGGTGGAACGCTCCCCCAAAATGGAATGGTACAAGGGGCCGCCTCTTTTGTATCATTTGGAAAACGTTTACGTTGCATCGGACTTCAATCACGTGGATGCGCGCTTCCCCGTCCAGTGGGTGATTCGTCCTCATTCGGACCAGCATCACGACTACCGAGGGTTTGCCGGGCGTGTCGCCGGAGGGGTCTTCAAGACCGGTGACGAAATCACCGTCCTCCCTTCCGGGTTCACCTCCAGGATCAAGAAAATCAACTTGGCGGATTCCGAAATAGACGAAGCCTATTACCCACAGTCAGTAACCGTTTTGCTGGAGGATGAGATTGACGTCAGTCGCGGGGACATGTTCGTCAAGCCGAACAATCGACCGAACTGCTCCCAGGAGCTGGACGCCCGGATATGCTGGTTTTCCTCTTCCAGAAAGCTTGCACAGGGAAACAAGCTGATCCTGCGCCACACCACCAAGGAGGCGCAGGTCATTGCTAGCGAGATTCTCTACAAGATCGACGTCAACTCCCTCAGGAAAATTGAAGACGACAAGGTTTTTTCAATGAATGACGTCGGCAGAGTGAAACTGCATGCCTCTCAACCCATTTTTTGGGATTCCTATCGCAGGAACCGTCATACGGGGAGTTTCATTCTCGTGGATCCATTTACCAATGAGACCCTCGCTGCGGGAATGTTGCGATAGTTCACAGGCAAGCATTTTTGAGGTTTTCCCTCTTTCTCTGAGTAGCAGGATTTTATTCGATCGAACAATTTTCACTCCTTCTTCCCTTTTCACCTCCCAATGACTTTGAAAACCAATTTCTTTCTCATCGCCTTTCTTGGCGCCGTCGTTTCCGCCCCAATGCTATTCGCCATGGCCGCCGATCCAACTGCCGCAACTTCGGCTCGAAAATCGACGGACTACGCCTGGACCACCGATCACATGCACGTAGGAGTACGCTGGCAACCCTTCGGACTTCCTGGTTGCGAACTTTATGACGCCAATCGCCCCTTGCTTTCGGAGCACAGCAGCTATGCTCAATTCTGGGTCAGTTGGGCTGCGGTCGAGCCAACTGTAAAAAACACGGATTACGTCAATCATATGTCCGGTCAGTTGAAGGCCTTGGAGCATGCGGTGAATTTGTGCAGGGAAAGAGGAGTCAAAGTGGAGTTGGTCATGTGGCATGCTCCGGCTTGGGCATCGGTGTCAGGCAAAGCCGGCCCATGGCGCCCCAAGCCCGGATACCATGCTGAATTCGTGACTCGCATGGCAAAACACTTCAAGGGCAGGGCAGGGGCTTATCAACTTTATCACGAAGTCAACCTCAAGGGCATGATGAATGACGGCGACTCCTCGTTTATCATCAACGAGATCTTCAGGGATGGAGCCCGAGCCATCCGCAAGGTTTACGGCGATCTGCCTGTTTTGATCTCCACTTCGGGAACTTCTCCTTGCGAAGCCTGCGGGTCCTTGAGCGGATTGAAGGGGGGCAGGGGAGCTGTGGCCGTCGACGACTACTACGATCAACAAATCGCATCGGCGGAAATGATGTCCGAAGTAGATGCCTTGAACATGAACGTATCCGATCATTTCAACGGGTACGGGATGATGGATGGAAACATCATTCCGAACGTCTGGGGGCAATTCGATCTGGTTCGCCGCAAACTTGATTCAGCCGGGTATCGTTCCAAAAAAATCCTTTCTTCCGAATCATGGATCGTTTGGGACGGGTCCGGAAACAACCACGACGTCAATTCCGACGGAGTCAAGGACGAGAAGGATGCATTCGATAAGACGGTCACTATCTTCGGGAAATTATTGGAACGTGGGCTCAACACCCTGAATATGCCTTGGTGCGACAATTCCAGTCGATGGTCCATGGGCTTGGTGAAGCGAGTGGATTACAATGGGAGGATCAGCCAGCTTCAGCCGGACTGGGTCGTCCCTTCGAACGATGGCGGCCCAGGAGTAGTCACCCGGAAAATAACCTTGCAGGGCCCAAGCGACGACTCCTTCGTTCCTGTCGAAATGCCCTCGAACGGATTGCCTTTCACCGTCCATGATTACGCCAATCCGGGCGACCCCAATCATTTGCACTATTACGTATGGAAATGGTACGCTCAGGTATCGGGGGGCTCGGACGAAGTGATCCGGCATGCCCTTGCCGGAGAGCGAGGCAACGACATCACCGTTGTGGGCGTTGGGATGACCGGAAACGAGCAGTATAGAATCTCCGCTTACAATAGAACCAAGAAATCTTTCATCGTACTGATTTATGCAAGTGGAGCAAACGGGTCCAGATCGGCTGTTGTCTCTATTCCCTCAACCATTCAAGAGGGCAGGTATTTCAACAACGAATCGTCATTATCAGACTTTCGGGGCGAAGGCATGCCCGACGGATCAAAGTACTCGGTCAAGGTAACCACCACTGACATAAGCAGGGAAGATGGGAGGGACCAAAACAGGAAACAAAGCGTCTTTAGAAACCAAGTGGT
Source organism: Opitutales bacterium (assembly GCA_038105525.1). Taxonomy (GTDB): domain Bacteria; phylum Verrucomicrobiota; class Verrucomicrobiia; order Opitutales; family Seribacteraceae; genus Chordibacter. The sequence continues at coordinate 72,586 of JAYOCQ010000002.1, forward strand.
CGCCAATGGAAACGTGCGCGCTCAGGTAAACGGCATGCGCAAATTCACCACCATCGAATTCTTCCCCTCGGAATAGTTTTCATCTGCCCTTTGTATCCAGAAGTTTTCGTTCAAGTTTCTCCGCTGCCGATTTCTCCTTCAGGAATTTCTTTCTCTGCCGGATGGCCCGTAATGATTTCCTAGGAATGCGCGTGATCCCGCAAGCGATGGCGAGCGAGATGAAAAAGATGGTGCAGGACAAAATCCCCGGCTCGAACAACGCAAAGCATATCAAGCCGGCTACGGTCAGGCTCAAAAATCCGCAGGTACGAAAGAACCGAATGAGCAGCATGCATTCCTTGAGGTAAGTCATTTTCGACCCGCAGGAAACGCAATACGGAGCTTCTTCATTCGAAGAATAGACGCCTCCGTCCGTATTTGATCTTTGCCAGCAGGACCATCTCCGCTTGTAATCGGAAAAGGCTTCGCAGGCGGAACACCAAGGTTCCTCCTCAGTCGCATCAATCAGTTCGTAATCATTTTCCTCCATCAAGGAATATTATTCTTGTGCAGGTCGATTGAATTGGAAAACATAATCTTGCAGGCTTATGATGAATTCGTTCAGACCTCGAATCTTGTTCAATCTCATCATCATCTGCGACGCAATTTCGGCTCCATTTTTCGCGCCTGAGGCATTTTCCGTTGGCAGACCCTTGGGGTCGCAGGGTGATTCTCCATGAGATCCGAATCTCGACAATGCGAGGGAGACGCAAGAATGCTTCTCAATTCCATACCTGGGCTCGGGCCGATCACACTGGGACATTTGTTGGATTCCTTCGATCAGGATCCCTGGGCCATCCTTCAGGCAGATGAAAGCAAGCTCAGGCAGGCATCTGGCGTAGGGAAGTCATTGGTCGTCGCCATCAATCAAGCATTGTCTTCGGATTGGTTGAGCAAGGAGAAGGAAAAGCTCTCTAAATTGGGCGGCCGGTTTCTTTCGCCCGACCGATTGCCGGAACCGCTTCTGCAAATTCACGATCCTCCGGCCGGCCTTTATTCCTTAGGCAAAATTCCCACTCGCCCTTGTTTGGCGATCGTAGGAACGCGCTCTCCAAGTCTCTATGGAAGAAAAATGGCAAGAAAGATTGCCCACGATCTTTCGCTTGCAGGATTTTGCATCGTTTCAGGTCTGGCCAGAGGAGTTGACGGAGAGTCCCATCAAGGGGCTTTGGATGCCGGCGGGCCAACGATTGCCGTACTAGGTTCCGCAATCGACGTCGTCTACCCGCCCGAACACCTTGGTTTGTTTCAAAGGATTAGAGAAACCGGAGCCGTCCTTTCGGAATTCCCATTGGGCAGAAGAGCGGACCGAGGCACTTTCCCTCGACGCAATCGTCTGGTTGCCGGATTGTCCCACGGAGTCGTCGTCATTGAGTCTGCAAGTTCGGGCGGGAGCATGATCACCGCTCGATTTGCCGCCGAACAAGGCCGTGCGATATTCGCATTGCCGGGAAGGGCGGATCAGCAGGAGGCCCAAGGCTGCCTTGACTTGATCAGGGACGGAGCCACTCTGGTTCGCAACGCCGAGGAAATCGTCGAAGAAATTCTGCCTTCTCTTCCCGTCGACAACCTCCCCAATGCCTCGGACAAGGAAGGGCGCCTGGGGATACGCGAATTGTCCAGCCTCGCCCCGAACGAACAAACCGTCATTCGGTCCATTGAAATCGGAGAATCTTTCGACGCCGATCGACTAGCGAGAAAGACTGGATTGCCCTTGGCCGAGGTCATGGCTGCCATTACCATTCTTGAAGTGAACAAATGGATCGCCAGAAAACCGGACGGGGCCTATGAACGAATTTGAGTTCGAGGTATTCATTCGATTTCCTGTGTGCATTTAGTTTGGAATTTCCAATTTGTAGGGTTGCCTTCGCTTGAATTTCCTCCATCAATGGAAGTTCGTTTAGGGGCGCTCAAGGATGATGAGCTGAGACGATGATTCCCTTCATCGACCCTTTGAACCTGATGCGTACACCGCCGTAGGGAAAACTTTCGACTTTTACCGCGGCAGGAATTCATCCTTACCACAATTCCTCATGATTCAAAAAGTAGAAGAAGACCACTCCGCTCATGACTTGTTCCCCAATTCCCGTCGTGTTCATATAAGCGGAACGATCAATCAGGGCATAAAGGTGCCCATGAGGGAAATAAGCCTTTCGGAAACTCGTTTGCCCGATGGATCCATGCACGCGAACGATCCGGTCCGAGTGTATGACACTTCCGGACCATGGGGGGCGGAGGATTTTCACGGCGACGTCACCAAGGGATTGCCCAAGACTCGACTCGAGTGGATCTTGGGAAGAGATGACGTGGAGGAAATTCCCGGAAGACGGAGCATGCCTTCTGACAACGGGTTCCTCTCCTCCCGACATGAAGAAAGCTCTCTTGAAAAAAGCAATGAACTGCCTGATTTCGATCGCTCCTCGATCACCATCCTGCGGGCCAAGAAAGGAGCTTGCGTCACTCAACTTCACTATGCCAAGGCCGGCAAGATCACTCCTGAAATGGAGTTTGTCGCCATTCGCGAGAACATGAATTTGCAAAGCCTGGCGGAACAACTGAAGGTTTCTCCTCACGAGTTGTCGAGTTCCTTGCTTCACCAACATCAGGGGAATTCTTTCGGGGCATCGATTCCCTGTGAAATAACGCCTGAATTCGTTCGCTCCGAGGTGGCGAGGGGGCGGGCCATCATTCCTGCAAACGTCAATCATCCCGAGCTCGAACCAATGGCCATCGGACGGAATTTCCTCGTCAAGATCAATGCCAACATCGGCAACTCTGCGGTTGCTTCATCCATTGAGGAGGAAGTGGAGAAGATGCGCTGGGCGACCAAATGGGGCACGGATACGCTGATGGATTTGTCAACCGGCAAGAACATTCATCGCACACGAGAATGGATTCTTCGAAATTGCCCGGTTCCGGTCGGAACCGTACCCATTTACCAAGCCCTTGAGAAAGTGGGCGGCAAACCCGAAGAGCTTTCCTGGGAGGTTTTTCGGGATACTTTGATCGAGCAAGCGGAACAAGGCGTGGATTACTTCACCATTCATGCCGGCGTGCTTCTTCGTTACGTGCCGATGACCCGTAACCGCATGACTGGCATCGTCAGCAGGGGAGGTTCCATAATGGCCAAGTGGTGCCTTGCTCACCATCGGGAAAACTTTCTCTACGAAAAGTGGAATGAAATCTGTGAAATCATGGCTGCTTACGACGTCTCCTTCTCCATCGGCGACGGCTTGCGTCCGGGCTCCATTGCAGACGCCAACGACGAAGCCCAGTTCGCCGAACTCAAGACACAGGGAGAACTGACCACTCGAGCATGGAATCGAGGCGTGCAGGTCATGAATGAAGGACCCGGTCACGTTCCGATGCACATGATCAAGGAAAACATGGAAAAGCAATTGGATTGGTGCCACGAGGCCCCCTTTTACACGCTTGGTCCATTGACCACCGACGTCGCTCCCGGATATGATCACATCACCAGCGGAATTGGAGCGGCGATGATCGGCTGGTATGGCTGCGCCATGCTTTGCTACGTCACTCCGAAAGAGCACCTGGGATTGCCGGATCGAGAAGACGTCCGGCAGGGAGTGATCACCTACAAGCTTGCGGCGCACGCAGCGGATTTGGCCAAGGGGCATCCTGGGGCTCAGTACCGTGACAATGCATTGTCCAAAGCGAGGTTCGAGTTCAGGTGGGAGGATCAGTTCAATCTCTCGCTCGACCCTGCCAGGGCAAGGGAGTTTCATGACCAGACCCTACCGCATGAAAATGCCAAGAGCGCTCATTTCTGCTCCATGTGCGGCCCTCATTTCTGCTCCATGAAGATCACCGAAGAAGTGCGCAGGTTCGCCGACGAAAACGGCCTTCATTCTGATTCCGATGCCCTCAAGGAAGGGATGGCGCAAAAGGCAAGAGAGTTCGTGGATTCCGGGTCCGAACTATATTCTTCCGGCAGTCAGCAATGAAAGTCTCCGTCAACGAAGAGATTCACGAACTGGAGAAGGGATCCAGCTTGCTGGACTTGTTGTTGCTCTTGGGCTTGGACGGTAAAAAGGGATTGGCTTTGTCGCTCAACGATTCCGTGGTTCCCAGAGCCGACTTTCCTCATTCCGAACTTGTCGAAGGCGACCGAGTTCTTTTGATTCATGCAACCCAAGGAGGCTGATTTGCATCATACCCTGGCCATTCTCATTTCCGCCTCAACCCTGCGTGACGGGGAGGTTTCGATCGTATCGGATCTTTTCGAAATCGGGCTGCAACGATTTCATCTCAGAAAACCGGATTCGACCGCTTCCGAGGTCGCCGCAATCATCGAAAAAATTCCGTCATGCTACCACCATCGGATCGTCGTTCATCGATTTCCCGAGTTATTGAAGCATTACGAATTGGGCGGATATCACCACTATTCTTCCGAACCCATTGTCAATTGCTCAGGTACCGCCAGTCGTTCGATTCATTCGTTGGAAGACCTTAAGCATTTGGACGCTTCCCTGGATTATTGCTTTTGGGGCCCCATCTACGAATCGATATCGAAGAAAGGCCATTCCCCAAAGTTTCCCTTGCCTGAAATCGCGGCCGCTCTTTATGAACGCAAGAAGAAAAAAGGGAAGAAGCCTTTGATTTACGCTCTGGGTGGAGTCAGGAGAAGAAAGATCCCCGAACTGTTCAACCTGGGGTTCGACGGCATCACTTTGCTCGGGTCGATCTGGGGGAAAAAGGATCCCGTCGCCGCGTTCGAAAAATACCAATTCATCGAACGCAGCGTTTGGGCGAAAAGAGAGAAGGAAAAGGGGTTGTTTCAAAGAATTCTCTCCACTGAGGACAAATGACGACCACCTTATGGAGTCCCTTGCTCTGCATAACCAGAGACGACAAGACGCTTTCCCATTCCGATCAGGTCAGAAGCATGGTCAGCGGCGGCGCCCGCTTCATTCAGGCTCGAAGCAAGGACATTCCTTTCGATGACCTGATCATAGACTTGCGAGAGGCGCTTCTGATTGCTCGGGACAACGATGCATCTCTGATCGTCAATGATTATTGTGAATTGGCGGCGGAAATCGGAGCAGATGGTGTTCATCTCGGAGTTTCCGACCGATCGATTCCATCAGCCAGGGAATTGCTTGGCCCGGACAAGATAATCGGAAAAACCGTTCACTCCTTGATTGAAGCCGGTGATTGTCGCATCGAAAACCCGGACTACGTCGGATTGGGTCCCTATCGGCGATCTCCCACCAAAAGCTCTTTGACGCCGTCACTCTGCAAAGACGATTTTCGTTCGATCACTTCTTTTCTCGCTCCTATGCCCTGTTACCTGATCGGGGGTCTGCATCTCGAGGACTTTTCTCTAATTGACCATTTGGGCGTTCAAGGATTGGCGTTCTGCTCGGCTCTTTTTTCAGAGGTCCCGCTCGAAGAAAACGTCAGAAAATACGCATTCGCCGGGGACTGCGTGGCTCGCAAGGAGCTTAGAAGATGAATGCGGAAGAAGATTTCCTTGAAGTCGCAGGTGTAAGACTGCGTTCGAGATTGTTTGTCGGCACCGGAAAATTTTCTTCCGGATCCTTGTTGAACGAAACGATCCGGGCCAGCCAAGCTCAGTTGGTTACCGTGGCGATGAAAAGAGTGAATTCGAAGGGAACGCCTGATTCCATCTTGGATTATTTGAATCACCCGGATCTTCTTCTTCTTCCCAATACTTCCGGGGCAAGGGATGCCAAGGAAGCCATCTTCGTCGCCCGCATGGCCAGAGAGGCATTGGGCACGAACTGGCTCAAACTGGAAATCCACCCTGACCCAAAGTACCTTATGCCCGACCCGGTGGAAACGCTTCAGGCGACGGAAATTCTCGCAAAGGAGGGATTTGTGGTCTTCCCTTATTGTCATGCTGATCCGGTTCTTTGCAAGAGACTGGAAGATGCCGGCGCATCCGTGGTCATGCCCCTCGGATCTCCCATCGGATCAAACCGCGGACTTGATAGTCGAGAATTTCTCCGCATCATCATCGAACAAGCTGATGTCCCCGTAGTGGTGGATGCAGGCATCGGCTCTCCCTCCCAGGCCGCAGAAGCTTTGGAAATGGGAGCCGCGGCCGTACTCATCAATACTGCCTTGGCAACTTGCGCCGATCCGGTTGAAATGGGCAAAGCCTTTCGCTTGGCGGTTGATGCCGGAAGAATGGCTCATCTCGCCGGATTGCCCAAGGCTTCGAATTTCGCTTCGGCAACTTCTCCCTTGACCTCCTTTCTCTGACCCAGTCTTTTTCATGCCGTTTTCAAGCTTCTTCAATTCAATCGACAGGGCCAAGATCTCACGACTCATCGAGGAGTCGGACAGGAATCGAATCGAGGAAGCCCTCAACAATGTGGGAAAAGGGGGGCTGGAGGACCTGCTCTCCCTTCTTTCCCCCCTGGCCGGGGAGGAATACCTTGAACAAATGGCTCAAGCAAGTCATTCCCTTACCGTAAGAAGATTCGGAAAGGCGATTCGCTTGTTCGCTCCGCTTTACTTGTCCAATGAGTGTAACAACGTCTGTGACTACTGCGGATTCAGCATGCACAACAAGATTCCACGCAAAACGCTCACTGATGCGGAAATCCTACGCGAAGCAGGAATCCTCAAAAAAAGAGGCATTCAGCATGCGCTCCTAGTCACCGGCGAGTCCTCCAAGCTTGTGGGCGTCGATTACCTTGCCAATGCATTGGAATTGTTGAGGCCGCATTTTGCCAATCTGACGATCGAAGTTCAGCCTTTGGAGGAAAGAGAATATGCCGAATTAGTTAGGCGCGGCATGCATGGAGTCATGGTTTACCAGGAAACTTACGATCCCATCAGTTACGCCCGACATCACCTCAAGGGCAGGAAAACCAATTTTATTCGTCGACTGGACACTCCTGACCGATTGGGGTCCTGCGGAGTAAAGAAAATCGGATTGGGATGCCTCTATGGATTGACTCAAGATTGGCGGCTTGACGCCTATTGCGCGGGAGCTCATCTCCATTATCTCGAAAAGCGATTCTGGAAAACCAGTTACTCGATGTCCTTTCCCAGAATCAGGCCTTATGAGGGAAAGAACCTCGTATCCGCAGACCTGACCGACAAAGACTTGGTTCAATTGATATGCGCCTTTCGCATTTTCAATCACGAGTTGGAAATCAGTCTGTCCACCAGGGAGTCATCCTTGTTGAGAAAAAACCTCGTTCCCCTGGGAATCACCAATCTAAGCGCCGGTTCCAAAACCAATCCGGGTGGTTACTCGGAAGAAATTCAATCACTTGAACAGTTTTCCGTATCCGACGAAAGAAGTCCGATGGAAGTGCAATCGATGATCAGGGAATTGGGTTACGATCCGGTATGGAAGGACTGGGATCGCTCCTACGACCTTCATTCCGAATCCGAGGAAATGGATATTTCGAGCCGGAGCGCGGAAGGCTCCCTTAAAATGAGTCTGGCGGAATCGGAATGATGCCTGCCCTCACCACAGAGGAGTCGGAACAATACAGTCGTCACCTTAGGCTTCCCCAGTTTGGGGCGCACGGGCAGGAAAAACTGAGAAACGCTTCGGTTCTGATCGTTGGAGCGGGTGGCTTGGGTTGCCCCGCCGCCCAGTACCTGACTGCAGCTGGTTTCGGCAAGATCGGCATCATTGATGACGATTGCGTCGAATTGTCCAACCTGCAAAGGCAGATCCTTTTTTCTCATGACGATCTGGGGAAACCCAAAGTGGTGGTGGCCGCAGAAAAGCTGTCGCGACTCAATCCTTACGTGGAAATCGTTCCTCATCGGGAAAGATTGGAGAATCATAACGCCGAGTCCATTCTGTCCGGCTATGACCTTGTCTTGGACGGAAGCGACAATTTCCACACCAAGTACCTTGTCAACGACGCCTGCGTAATTCTCGACCGCCCCTTGGTTCACGGATCCATTCACATGTTCGAAGGAATGGTAAGCGTATTCAATTTCCAAAACGGCCCCACTTATCGATGCCTTTTCCCTGATCCACCTGACGCATCCGAGTCTCCCAACTGCTCGACAATCGGTGTCCTTGGCGTTTTGCCTGGAATCATTGGCTCCTGGCAAGCCCTGGAGGCAATCAAGGTTGTCAGTGGAATAGGTGTCCCCTTGTCCGGAAAGGTCATGATTTACCATGCTTTGACTCAAAAAGTTCAATTCGTATCACTTCAGCTCGACCTCTCGAATCGATCCATCGAAAGTCTTCCGGATTCGTTCGCCCCCTGTCCCCTTGCTTCCCAAGGGAATTTTTCCTCAGACCGAATCGAGCCTTTCCATGAAATTTCATGCGAGGGCTTTCGGCAAATGAGAGCGGAAAATCCCAAACTGCAGGTTCTCGACGTTCGCGAGCCGTGGGAGAGAGCGCAATGCAGCATTCTTCCTTCCTTGCATCTTCCGCTGGGTGAACTTTTGGCGATTCCATTGCATGAAAAGATCGAATGCCTTTCTCCTGATGAAGACTTGATCGTCTACTGCAAAGCGGGAGTCCGCAGTAGGAGAGCTTGCGAATTTCTTCATTCGGCTGGCTTCAATCAGCTTTTCAATTTGAGTGGAGGAATCGATCATTGGTCGGTCCTTCAATCCTGCGGGGATGCCGGACATTGATGAGGAAACCGCCCAAGGTTGCTCTGATTGGCGGAACCGACAGCTCGGGCTCTTCCGGCCTTGACGCTGATTTCGAAACGGCTCGACGCCTTGGATGCCATCCTCTGGGTGTCATCACTGCCATTACTTCCCAACCCCAAGATCTGCCCATTCATATTCTCTCCCTGCCTCCCGAAGCATTGAATCGACAGTTGAACGATCTGCTCGATCAAAACCTTCAGTCCGTGAAAATCGGCATGCTGCCCGATGAGGAGTCCGTAGAAACCGTGATTGGATTCCTTCAGCATTGTTCGTGCAAAAAAGTGATTTTGGATCCTGTGATGAAAACAAGTTCGGGTCAGACCCTGATCAGTCCCAAAGGCCTGCTTGCAATGAAGGATAGAATGCTTCATTTGGTCAGTTTGCTTACACCTAATCTGGAAGAGGCGAGAATACTTGCTGGCGCTGAGAATGGCGTGGCAACGGACCGGAATTGGTTGGCCGATCAATGCCTTTTGCTCGGAAGCCAGGCCGTCTTGATCAAGGGAGGGCATGGCGACGAGAGCGATTCGATCGATCTCCTTGTCGAAAGAGAGCGAGAGCGAGTTTTCATGCGATGGCCGAGAATTCAAGGCGGAACGCAGGTGCGAGGCACTGGATGCAGGCTCGCATCCGCAATTGCGTGTCATTGGTCTGAGCAAACCACCTTGGATTCAGCTGTGAAGAGGGCAGGGCAATACCTGCAGCAGTACCTCCTGAACTCGCGAAAGTAAACTTTGTTCAAACAAGCGAGTCAACGCCCCAAAGCGAGCCGAATCAAATCCTCCGTGCTCGCTTCGCCACCCAGTTTGTCGGCCGCTTTGCGAATCGCTTGGTCCGCATCGGCGGCCTTGTAACCAAGGGTCAGCAAGGCGGACACGGCATCCGCGTAAATGCATGGGCTTGATGAAACCGAGGAGCCGGCAGCGACGCTCCTTTCAACTCCCGTTGCCCCCCCGTGCGAATTTCCGACAGGAAGTACCTTGTCCTTGAGCTCGACTACGATTCGTTCCGCAGTTTTCCTACCCAATCCCTGGGCTTTGGAAAGCATCCCAACGTCTCCCGTAGAAATGGAATTCTTGAGCATGGGCAAGGAGAGGGAGCCAAGAAGATTGAGTGCGATTTTGGGGCCGATTCCCGAAACCTTGTCCACAATCATACGGAAGAAATCCCTCGATTCGCGATCAATGAATCCGTAGAGGGTCTGCGAGTCCTCCCTGTAAGTCGCATGCACGTGCAACTTCACGGACTTTCCCAATGAGGGGAGTTTTTCCGAAGTAGTCAAAGGCACGTAAACCTCGTATCCGACCCCGCCCACTTGCATGACGACAGAGGTGAGTTGACACTCGACCAAGGATCCTTCCAAAAAAGCGATCATCGTAAAAGCGTCTCAGTCTGAGGAAAGGCCCAACACGTCCTGCATCGAATAAAGCCCCGGCTTTCTTCCGACTGCCCACTTTGCGGCCTTGAGCGCTCCAGTGGCGAATATCCTCCGATCAGTGGCTCGATGAGTAAGCTCCAACCGCTCGCCCGATCCTGCGAAAATAACGGTGTGATCTCCGACGACGTCACCTCCTCTGAGGGAATGAGAGCCGATTTGCCCAATGGGTCGTTCGCCGAGGAAACCCGACCTTCCGTGAGCCACGTCCTCTTCCGAGAGGCGACGAGAAGACTTGAGGATATCCAAAAGCCGTTCAGCGGTGCCGCTTGGCGAATCCTTTTTCAAGCGGTGATGCATTTCGATCAGCTCGGCATCGAAACCGGAGGTTGAATCGAGTACGCGAGCGGCTTGCTCCGTAAGGTAGTAGAGCAAATTGACCCCGGTGGAGAAGTTTCCCGCCCAAACCATTGGTATCTTTGTTGCCAAAGCCTCTATTTGAGATCTCGTTTGCTGGTCATGCCCGGTCGTTCCGATTACCATCGGCTTTCGGGCGTCGGCGCACAATCGGGCCAAGGGGAGGGTGACGTGATGAAGAGAAAAATCGATGGCGACGTCGCAATTCAACACACCTTCAGCAGGATCATCGTCCTGATCGACCGGGTAGGCGATGACGAACCCGTTTTCCTCGGCAATGGAAGTGATGGAACGACCCATGCGACCGGCGGAACCACTAAGCAAAACTTTCATGTTGGTTCAAACCGGTTGGGCCACCAAAGGCAAGGAGCGACCGATGAACTCCAGGCGCTCGCGATTGACTTCGTTCGGCCCGGTCAATGGCAAGCGCACTTCGGATGATTTGAGCATGCCCTTCATTTCCATCAGGTACTTGACCGGAACTGGATTCGGCTCGCAAAAAAGATCAGTGAAAAGAGAGTAATTTCGCAAGTGGATGGAGCGGGCATCGACAAAATTCCCTTCCAGCGCCAGTCGCACCAACTCGACAATCGGTTCCGGGACAAGGTTGGAAGCTACGCTGATCACGCCTTTGGCTCCGCAGGCCATGAAGGGGAGCGTCAATCCATCGTCTCCGGAAAGAACCACGAAATCATCATCTAGCCTCACCAAGGTCTCGGAAACTTTTGTGGAGCGCCCACCTGCTTCCTTCAAAGCGCGCACGTTGGCATGCTTTTCACGCAATCGAAGAACAACTTCAGTAGAAATTTCGATTCCGCATCGAGAAGGAATGGAGTAAAGCACGATGGGTTTTTCCGTGCATTCGGCAAGGGCGCCGAAATGAGCAAGCAGTCCTTCCTCACTGGGCTTGTTGTAATAGGGCGCCACCAGCAAAAAGGCATCGGCGCCAGCACGATCAGCGGCGCGAGTCAGGGAAAGGGCTTCCTCAGTGGAGTTGGCGCCTGTTCCTGCGATCACCAGGCACTTGCCTGCGGCGCATTCCACCGCGGATCGAATGACCTGCAAGTGTTCCGACTCCGAAAGAGTAGGGGATTCTCCGGTCGTACCGCAAGGCACGACCCCCGATATGCCGGCATTCAACTGTTGCTCGATCAGCTTCTCGAAGTCCGCAAAGTCCACCTGTCCCTGATACATCGGAGTAACCAAGGCCGTGTGCGTTCCATAAAGTAGATTCTTGTCCATTGTTCGGTTTTGTGAAATAAGAGATACCTTCCACGAATGTGTTCTCTGTCGTCTTTTGTCGAGAGAAACGCGCAGTGGTCAACTTTTTTTATTGGTGGAAACGCACAGGATTCGAAATTTTTGCATCATCGCTCACGTCGATCACGGCAAGACTACCTTGTCAGACCGACTCCTTGAGCGCACGCAAACCGTTTTGCAACGCGAGATGAAGGAGCAGCTCCTCGACTCGATGGACCTCGAAAGGGAGCGAGGAATCACCATCAAATGCCACCCCGTATCCATGAGGTATCGAGCTCAAAATGGAGAAGAGTATCTTTTCAATCTCATCGATACTCCGGGTCACGTCGATTTTGCCTACGAAGTTTCCCGCAGTCTTGCCGCTTGCGAGGGCGCCTTGCTTTTGATCGACGCATCCCAGGGCGTAGAGGCTCAGACTCTGGCGAATGCGCAGCTTGCCGACGCCCAGGGACTGACCATCATACCCGTGATCAACAAGATCGACCTGCCGAGCGCGGACGTGGAAAGAGTCTCTCATCAGATCGAAGAAATTTTGGCTATTCCCGCCGAGGATGCGATATTAGCCAGCGGCAAATCCGGCATCGGAGTGGAGGAAATCCTGGAAGCGGTAACGCATCGACTCCCGCCCCCCAGATGGCTCGACCACCCCAAGGCAAGGGCGCTCGTCTTCGACAGTCAATACGATCCCTACCGAGGAGTCATTTGCTACTTGCGGGTCTTTTCGGGCGTTTTTTCTATGGGGACCTCGCTCTCCATGATGAGTGACGGCAGAAAGACTCAGGTGAAGGAGCTTGGAATCTTCGTGCCAGAACCTTCCCCGCGATCATCTCTTGCCGGGGGTGAAGTCGGATATGTCGTGACCGGAATTCGAGACGTCGCCGACATAAAGATCGGTGACACCATCACCCTGTACGACGACCCGGCCACCGATATGCTTCCCGGATACAAGGAAGTAAGACCAATGGTTTTCAGCGGACTATACCCTTTGGATACTTCCGATTACGAGAAGCTCAAGAGAAGCGTGGGAAAACTGCGCTTGAATGATTCCTCCTTTACTTTTCAATCGGAAACTTCCATTGCTCTGGGTTTCGGGTTTCGATGCGGATTTCTGGGCTTGCTTCACATGGAGATCATTCAGGAAAGGCTCAGAAGGGAGTACGAATTGGACCTGATATCCACCTATCCAAGCGTAGTGTACAGGGTTTTCCTGACTTCCGGAGGATGCCTCGAAGTGGACAACCCCCTCGAGCTTCCCGATCCATCTGAAATTGAACGCATCGAAGAGCCGACCATCATTGCCCGTATTCACGCTCCCAACAATTCGATCGGAGACCTGCTTGCGTTGGTCACGGAGAAACGAGGAAGCTGTCATGACACCGAAACGATCGACGAAAGACGGGTGATGCTGACCTGCCATCTTCCGCTCAATGAAATCCTTGTCGATTTCAACGACCGCCTCAAAAGCGTAACTCATGGATACGGTTCGATGGATTACGACATGTCCGATTACGTCGAATCTTCCCTCGTACGCATGGAAATTCTGGTCAACTCAGAACCAGTTGATGCGTTCTCCACCATCGTGCATCGAGAAAAGGCCGAGTCCAGGGGTAGGGCGCTTTGCTCGAAATTGAAGGACATTTTGCCTCGTCAATTGTTCAAGATCGCCCTGCAGGCCGCAATAGGAGGCAAGGTGGTCGCGCGAGAAACCATCAGCGCCTTGAGGAAAGACGTCACCGCCAAGTGCTACGGCGGAGATATTTCTCGAAAGCGAAAACTTCTGGAAAAACAGAAGGAAGGCAAAAAGAGGATGAAGCAAATTGGAAACGTAAACATTCCTCAAGAAGCTTTCGTGCAAATCCTCAAAAGCTCGACCTGACCCCCTATGATCTTTCTATTTAATTTGCATCAACCAAGATTGACTTCACCCATCATACCATCGACATGACACCTCGAAAACCAAGCAGAAGAGAGCGCAAGGCGGCGAAGGAGTTGCTGAGAATGGGAATAAAGGTATGGAGGTACCGCTCGGACGAACTGCCTGCGGAAGAGGAAAGCAACCTGCTTCTCGCCACCAAGGAATTGCAAGGCGCCTTGCAGGATCGCTCTTCGACCGGTCGCGTCCTGCAAGAAAAGGCAACCCTCCTTGAAAACGCCTTGAGGAAGAGCGGAGGGGCTTATTACCACAAGAAAAACTGGGTTGAAAACGTCGAGATGCTTTTGGTCGCCGCCATCGTCATACTCGGGATACGGAGTTTCTTCGTCCAACCGTTCATCATACCGACCAATTCGATGTATCCCTCCTTTTACGGCATGCAGCCTTATATCTATGAAGACGAAGACCCCCCGAATCCCTTCGTTCGGTTGATGGAAAAGGTTTTCCTAGGGGCGTCTCATTACCGACTGGACGCGGAGTCTTCTGGATATTTGTACTTGGTTTTGCAAAACGGAGGCAGCCATCGTTATGCAACCGCTAATTTTCCCGACGGTCGCTTCTTCATTCTTCCTTCCTCGGTGCGGGAATACGTCTTTGAGATTGGCGGCAAGGAACACCTCCTTCACGTTCCAGCCGAGTTCGACCTGGATGAACTCCTGGCTGAAAAGTTCGCCGGAATCTCCGACCTGCGGGACCTTCCCCTGATCATAGCCCAGGATCACCGCATTGCCAATGGAAGGATGAAGCTGTCCGAAAACAAGCTCAGGAAAGGGGATACGGCTCTTGCTTTCGACGTTTTGATCGGTGATGCGCTCTTTGTCGATCGAATGAGCTACAACTTCGTTCGACCGAAGTCAGGAGACCCGATCGTCTTCCGTACCGCAAAGATTGATCAGTTCAACCAGGAACTCGGAACGCCGGCAAAGGCTCGAATCGGAGAAGACAAATATTACATCAAACGGCTCGTAGGCGAGCCAGGCGACACCCTGGAAATGAAAGTTCCTGAAAATATTTTTTCCAACGGCATGGATTTGCGCAAAGGTGTTCCCGGCATATTGCACAGAAACGGTTCTCCCATTGTCTCTTCGGAAGCATCCGTTAAGAACAATCGACAGGTCAGTTTGTTTGCTCAAGATCCTGCTTCCGAAAAATTGGAAGGTTTTCCGGGCTACCGCGCGGACGGTCTTCTTTCCAACCAAACCCTTTTGCGCATCCCGCTTAATTCGGACTTGAATAATCCGACCAAACAAAACGGTTATTTCGCCATGGGCGACAATTCCACTGACAGTTTGGATGGTCGCGCCTGGGGTTTCGTTCCCGAAAGTCAAATCATCGGCAAAGCGCTATTCATCTATTATCCCTTCACTCGACGCTGGGGCCTGAGTCGGTAGTTCGCACAATATGCATTATGTCTAATAAAGTGAAATGAGGAGCCCTCCTCGAGAGTTGCCTGCTTGGTTGAAGGATCGTTCGGCCGGGGTCCATTTGCATCTGTCCTCTCTTCCCGGTCCCTGCGGAATTGGTTCGCTTGGCCAACAAGCCTATGAATGGATCGATTTCCTCCAGGAAGCAGGTTTCAAGTATTGGCAAACTTGTCCGATCGGCCCTACCGGATTCGGTGATTCGCCCTATCAGGTTTTTTGCTCCTCTGCCGGAAACCCATACTTCATAGACTGGCAACCCTTGCTTGACCTCGGTTGCATCGCCCTCGAAGAGTTGCCTTGGGAGAAGAACCCATGCCACGAAAGAGTCGACTTTGGCTTTCTCCATGATTTCTTTTATGAAGCGATGCGGAAAGTCTACGACGATTTTCTCGATTGTCCGAAGAAAATTGAGAATAGATACGGTAGTTTCCAACGCTTCAGGAAACTTCATGGCAATTGGTTGGATCCCTTCGCCACCTTTCAGGCCTTGAAGCTTCGCCATTCGCTTCGTCCGTGGTGGCTCTGGCCCGAAAGCGATAAAAAGCCTCGCTCGGGCGATTTCGAAGAGAGAGATCGTAACGAGTATGATTTTCAGGCGTTCATGCAATACTTGTTTCGTTCTCAATGGAGGGAACTTCAAGATTACGCCCTTTCCAAAGACGTATTCCTGATTGGCGACCTCCCCATTTACGTAGCGCCCGACTCAGTCGACGTGTGGCATAATCCTAAACTTTTTCAAATTGATGCAGATGGAAATTTTTCGGCGGTAGCCGGGGTGCCTCCTGATTATTTCAACGAGACCGGACAACTATGGGGGAACCCGTTGTACGACTGGCCCAAAATGAGGGATTCCGACTATGAATGGTGGATTGAAAGAATTCGTGACCAGTTGGATCTTTTTTCCGTCCTTCGCATTGACCATTTTCGAGCTTTCCATGATTATTGGCGCATCCCGCGAGACTCTGCGGATGCTCGCCATGGCTCATGGTCCCAAGGCCCGGGCATGGACTTTTGGAAATGCATCAGCAATCATTTTCCCGAGATGCCCTTTTTGGCCGAAGACCTCGGGGACTTGAGCAAGGGCGTTCGTGTCCTGCGCCAAGAGGCGGGATTGCCCGGCATGGCTGTGCTTCAGTTTGCCTTTGACGGGGACCCCAAGAATCTTTACCTCCCTCACAACCTCTGCAAGGACACGGTTCTTTACACCGGCACCCATGACAACGACACTTCATGCGGATGGTATCAAAGCGTCGATGATGACATCCGCTCGTTTTTCCGCAGTTACCTCAACGTCGACGGAGCCTTTCCCGGTTGGGAGATGATAAGATCAAGTTACCGGAGCGTCGCACAACTGGTAATCATTCCAGCCCAGGACCTTTTGTCCTTGGGAAGCGAGGGTCGCTTCAACGTTCCCGGGGAACCCCATGGCAACTGGACGTGGAGAATGACCAGTGATCAATTCCAGAGGCTTCGAGAGGAGTCGACCGCATACCTTCGCCAGCAGGCGATACTCTCCGACAGGATGCCCGCCCATCCAAATTCGAGCCTACTCGAAGCATGAAGACCGCGAAATCAGCCTCTCAAGACTTCCCCAAAATAGGCAGTTTGACGCCTTATTTTTGGTACTTGAAGCCTTATTGGCGTCCATTTTCAGGGGCGCTTCTTCTAGGAGCCATCTATGGAGCCTCCAGCGGCTTTGGACTGCCTTTCATGACGGATCAGGTCTTCCCTCTCATTTTCCCTGCCGGAGAAAATGCGATTCATCTGTCCAACTGGGAGATTTTTCTTCTCATATCTTGGTTTCCTCTCGTTTTTATCATTCGAGGAATGAGCGGTTTTGGCAATGCCTACTTGATCAATTACTGCGGCATGAAAGTTCTTGAGCAAATTCGCATGGAAGTTTTTGCCAAGATTCAACGTTTGCCCCTTTCTTTCTTTCATCGCCATTCTTCCGGAGACTTGCTCAGTCGCGTAACCGGAGACACCGCTCAATTGCAAAATGCGATTCTTTCCGTAAGCAACGACCTGATCCGTCAACCCATCACTTTTGCAGGAGCGATCATTGCCTTGTGCGTCATGGCGATCAAAAACGAGGGCATGGCCTTTGTCCTGCTGTGCTTGCTGGCCATCCCTCTATGCGTCTTTCCCATCCGCCGCATCGGAGCCCTGCTCATGAGCAAAGCCCTGCGTCTTCAGGAACAAGCCGGAGGACTTTCCTCCGTACTGTCCGAAAATCTCTCCGGTCCGGCTGACATAAGGTCACTATGCCTGGAAGAACGCGAAATCCTTCGTTTCGAGGAGCAATCGAAAAAGATCTTCTTCGCTCGCATGAAAGTGGTGAAATATTACCATGCGTTGAACCCGATGATCGAGGTCATTACGGTCTCCGGCGTATCGTTGGCCATTTTGCAGGCAGCCAGCATCTCCATGAAACTTGATGCGGTCGTACCTCTAATCGTGGCTCTTTACATGTCCTATGAACCGGTCAAGAAACTCGGGGCCATTCACAACGTGATCAAACAAGGCTTGGCTTCACTAAAGAGACTGCAGGAAATCCTCTTCAGCGAGGAAACGGTTTCATCCCCTGCCCTGCCCGTCCCCTTGGTCAAACCGAAAGGCGAATTGACCTTTGAAAACGTTTCCTTCCGTTATCCATCCGCCAAGGATCAAGGAACAAGCGAGCATTCCGCTGCAATTGACTCCGTGAACCTAGTCATCAAGCCCGGAGAAACCATTGCATTGGTAGGACCAAGCGGATCGGGGAAAACAACCTTCGGAGCCTTGATCAATCGATTGCATGACCCCACTCAGGGCAGAATTCTTCTGGATGGGGTCGACCTGCGAGAACTCGACCTTGGGGAATTGAGAGAATCTGTCGCATCAGTTCCTCAAAAACCCTTTTTCTTTAACGACACCATAGAAGAAAACGTTCTTCTCGGACGATCCGTTCATACGGAAAATTCGGTTTTCAATGCTCTCGAACTGGCTAATGCATGGGAATTCGTATCCATGCTTCCGCACAAGGAAAAGGAAACGGTCGGTGAAAAAGGCAGTCGGCTATCAGGCGGGCAATTACAAAGACTGGCTCTGGCTCGGGCTTTTTATCGGAACTCCCCTGTCCTTCTTCTCGACGAAGCCACCTCGGCGCTGGATTCCGAAAACGAGGAGAGGGTCCACGAGGCCATGTCTAAGCTCGTTCAAGGCAAAACCACGATCCTGATCGCTCATCGATTCAGCTCGATTCGCCTGGCCACTCGAATCATCGTATTGGAAAGAGGGAAAGTAATAGCGGACGGCAATCATGAAGAGCTTTATTCTCGATGTCAGTTGTATCGCAAACTGTTCGACGGCCAATCTGATGGACAAGCGTTCGAAACCTCGTCTTCAAACGAATGAAAATTTCGCCCTGTCAAAAAAGGTTTGATGCCTTGAAGCCCTTGATGCAGGTTTTTGATTGTTGATTTATCTCATATGTTTCGATTTTTCAGACAAGCGTTTACGTCAAGGTCGCTTGTGGTTCGGGTCCCCCATACGCCCGGACTCCCGCTTACGGACATGAATCAGTTCGGAGAAGAAGCGGAGTCCAGGCAATGGATCGGGGTCGACCTGGACGGCACCTTGGCGGAAGCGGAGGCATGGCGTGGATTCGAGCACATCGGAAAACCGGTCCCCGAAATGATGAAGCGAGTGAAAATTTGGCTGGAACTCGGCTACAGAGTCAAGATTCTCACGGCTCGAGCGGAGCAACCTGAACTGGCGGTTCCTCCGATTCATGATTGGCTTGCCCAGCATGGCCTGCCTCGCCTGGAAGTCACCAACGCCAAGGACATGGACATGATCGAACTATGGGACGATCGCTGCGTTCAGGTCGTGCCCAACACCGGAAAGCCGATTGGCCCCAATCCAGATCCTTATCGTAAACTTTGAGGTTGGTTTGGGGCGACTCCCGGAACGATGAAATGGTGGGGGAAAGTCATTGGCTCGAGCGTGGGTCTGCTTGGCGGACCAGTCGGGGCCTTGGTGGGGGCGACCTTGGGGCATTGGTTCGACCGACGCGAGTCCGAGTCAAAAGCGCCGGGACAGGAAAAAAAGGCGAAACTGCTTTACTATGCTTATTTCTTCACCTGCGCAGCCAAGGTCGCCAAAGCGGACGGAGGAATTTCCAATGAAGAAATCCAAGCGGTGGAGGGATTGATGGAGAAAATGAAACTGAGTCAAGTCGTCAGGCAATTCGCTCAGGAGGTTTTTCGAGAAGGGAAAACGGACAATTCGCCGATATCGGAAATTTTTGGCGAATGTTCTTCCCTGATTTGCCGCAATCCTTCTCTAGGAATTTCTTTTCTTAGGGGACTTATGGAAGTAGCCTGCGCATCTGGCGATCAGCCAAGCAAGCTTCAGTATCGATGTCTTTTGATCGGCGAAGAATCCTTTGGCCTTCCACCGGGAACCATCCGATCCTGGCTTTCCGAGAGAAAGTCAACTGAAGGTGTTGCCCTGTCTCTTTCCTGCGCCTATTCCATTCTGCAAGTCAAGGCTACCATCAGCGATCAAGAGCTTAAGTCGGCTTACAGAGAAAGAATGAAGGTGCTGCATCCAGACAGGATGCACAGCAAGAACCTGCCCGAGGAACTAATGATATTTGCGGGCGAAAGGGCCGCCATGGTCAATCATGCTTACGATGTGATTCTCAAATCGAGAGGCATCAACTGATCAACTCACCGTCTCGCATTTCCAGCATTCTATGTGAACGGGCGGCTAAATCCAAGTTATGAGTGACCAGCACCACCGCGATGCTTTTTTCGCAAGCGAACTCCATGAGAAGATCGAAAACCAAAGAGGAATTGGAACTGTCGAGATTTCCGGTCGGCTCGTCGGCAAGCAAATAACGCGGAGAATTGGCCAAGGCTCTGGCGATAGCAACGCGCTGCTGCTCCCCGCCGGAAAGCTTGCTGGCCGGCCGGTCGGCCTTGGCCCTCAATCCTAGCCTGTCCAAAACTGCTAGCGTTTGAGCGTCAGCCAAGCCTCTGTCCTTTCCAGACTTTAGCGCCGGCAACCTTGCGTTTTCCAAAGCGGTCAATTCCTTGATCAGGAAATGAAACTGAAAAACAAAGCCTATGGAAAGGTTTCTTTCCGAAGTTCGGGAAGCGTCGTCCGCTTCAGCCATCGACTTCCCCGACAGGAAGATTTCACCGCTGGCCGGTCTTTCAAGAAGACCGAGCAGATAAAGCAAAGTGCTTTTCCCGCAACCGGACGGGCCCACGATGGCAGTGACTTCGCCGGGTTTGGCTGACAGGGAGACGTTTCTGATCACTTCAGTGGAGCGTTTGAAATTCGAATCGTAGAAGGAAAAAGACACTTTTTCCGCGACTAAATCGTGACTGATCTCTCGATCGCTCATGCGGTTTCCCTGATGACTTTTGCAGGCTCGATTCTCGAAGCTCTTCTTGCCGGTATCCAGGTAGCAATTGCCACGAAAAGAATGGAAAGGGATGCCGCCCAGCAATAATGCCAGATATCCCAATTTACGACGAATCCGTCCGTAGAAAAGATGCCGCGAATTCTCAGGGGTATTTTAGTGACTAAATAGGTTGCGCAAGCGCCGAAAAGGAAACCGAGGGTTATGCCTACTGAAAGAACCATGGCTCCTTGCCAGAGAAAAACCTTGGATATGTCGGAAGCGGAAAACCCGATCGAGCGCATGATGGCTATGTCTCGAGTCTTTTCCATGACCATGAGGGCAAAGACGTTGAAGATCCCCAATCCTGAAAGAAGTAAAATACTGGAAACCGAAATGGCAGAAGAAAAACGCAAGGCTTTGAAAACGTCCAGCCAGACTTTTTCACGCTCCTGCCAGGAAACGACTCGATGATTCAAGTGGCTTTGCATGTGCGAGGCGACTTCTGGAGCAGAGGTTGGATCATCCAGGGACGCCTGCATCCAAGTACTGCCAAACCTCCTTGCAAAAAAGGACCTTGCGGCAGCCAACTGCAGGTAGACCCGATTTTTGTCGATCTGACTTACGCCCGTTTCAAAGACGCCGCTCACTCTGGCCTTGATGAGCCCCTCCGGGCAAGACAGAGTGATGCGATCCCCCACTTTCAACTGCAGGCGATCGAACAGCCTGGATCCGATCAATGCGCCCGACTGATCCGATCGAAACTCTTCAATGCTGCCCCTGATCAACTGGTTGCCCAAATCGGAGACCTTCAGGTGATCAAGGACACGGATGCCCAAAAGACTGACGGTTGCCTCTCTGGTTCCCGTACTCAATCGGGCTTGACCTTCGAGAACCTCCGAAAGGGCCTTGAGGTTGGGGAATTTTTTCAATGCATGAATCATTTCGTTCGGATGATCGATTCCCTCACGGAAAACGGCTCCTTCTCGAGATTCGAAGTAAAAAAGAGAACGACCTTTTTGGTCTACGCCTTGAACCAGCTCCACAGTATCTTGAAAGCGGTCGGAAATACGCAAAGCCCCGTTCGTTCCTAATATGGTACGAATGAAAAACTTCTCGAATCCTGAAGTCTGAGCTTGCGTAAGAACAAAAAAACCGATGCCAAAGACGATCCCCATCAAACTCATGACCATGGGTCTCTTGCGGGCCATGACAAAACGCAAGGCCAGCTGGAAGATCAACATGATGAGAGAAGGTTTGAAGGATGAAATCAGTCTTCGAAAGAAACGAGCACAGGGATGATCGAATCATCATCTTGAAGAGTTTGAGGCGTTTCCACTACCACCCGCTCTCCTTCCTCAAGACCCTCAAGCACCTCAACGGTTCTGAAGTTCCTTGCCCCAGTAAGCACTTTTCGCATGCGAACTTTTCCATTCTTCTCAACCATCACCGTCTCGCCCAACAACGCCTTGGCAGGGATGATCAAAGCGGCATTCTTCTCATATTTGATCAGCTCGGCTCGCCCGGAGCTTCCCGCCGGCAAGTCCAAGTCAGATTGCAGGGAAAGGTATGCTTTACGGGTACCTGATTTTGGATCAACCGAAGCGGACAGCGAAGAGACTTTTCCTTCCAAGACCTTCTTGTTTCCCATAGAGAACATTGAAACGAAAGCAGGCAAGCCTTCCTTCAAGTCTTTGAAATCCTCCTCGTTTACGGAGACTTCCATGATTTTTTGATGAGAAAGCACCCGGCCAGCCAGAGATCCTGGAAAAAGCATGTTGCCGGGTGATACGAAGCATTCGGAGAACACGCCGTCTATGGGAGTGCTGATCGATCTATCTTCCCTTTTTCTCATCAGATTGCGGCGCTCCCATGCAATTCTTTCGAGTTGATGACGATGATTCATTTGTTCCAATTGAACACTGGTTGACAATCGAGAGACTTCCGACGATTTCCTTTGCAAGTCAAAGACCGGCTCATGCTCGAAATCCACGAGTTCACGCATCGCATCAAGATCCTTTTTTCGAACTTCCAGATCGATCTCAGTCAGCGAGCCCAAGGAGTTTCTTTCCAAGAGCTGCCTCTCCTCCAATTGCAAAAGATTGAGTTGGTCGTCCAAGTCGTCCGTTTCCAATTTCAACAAGGTTTGATTTGCCTCAACTTCAATCGGTTTGCCCAAAGGCATCAACGCCACCCATTCAATGAATGCTTGGGAGGTGGAACGTATTTCGAAAATCGATTCGGCATGAACTTGCAGGTTACCGGTTACCGAAGACCGAATCGGTCCGATACGCGCCTCTGCCACTAATTTCGAAGGAGCGTTAAGGCCAAGGAAACTCACGCAAGAGTACCCGGCAACAAGCAGGGCGGTAAGAACAATCAGAATCATACGAACATTCATCGTCTACGTCTCCTTACGCGGGAATCATCATTCATTCGATTCATTAAACAGCATCTGGTCGTACAGATCCAGAATCTTCAAATATTCAACTACTGCGCTCAAGTTCGACAGGCGAGCTTCTTCAAGACCCAATTTGGCGGACAGCACTGCAGCGGACGATAAGCGTTTCTGTTCAAATTGAATCTCGCTTTTCTCCAAACGATTTTTGGCAACCTGCATAAGCCTTCTGGTTAAGGCGATTCTTTCTCCAACGGAAATCAAGCTTCTTCTCGAGCTTTCCACTTCGGCTAGAAAAATTCTCTTCTCACGTTCAAGGGCAAGCTCATGCTTGCTTTTTCTGGCCAATGCAGCCTTCTTCAGGGCCTTGCTTTTACCAGAATCCCATAAATTCCAGTTTGCCTCGACACCCACGATCAAATTGTTTCGATCCAAGCTAGACTGGCTAGAATAAGAATCCACTTGGTCCTGATAAAAAGCTCCGATGAAGTTGATTTTGGGAAGCAAGGAAGCATCCGCTTGGATGATACGCTGCTCTTCTTGAAGGGAAAGCGATCGCAAGGAAGATATTCGCGCAGAGGAAACTTCGGTCGACACCAGGACGGGAAAAGATCGAGTGAAGTCGTGATTCGAGCAAAAGCGCAAAAATTTTTCAGAGGGTGAAAGGTTCAATTTTTCTTCAAAGCCGGTAAGGGCGCGAAACTGTCCGATCAAACGATTCAAAGAAGCGTTCTTTTCAGAGAATGCGATCTCCTCATTGAGGTGATCAATCTCAGCGTTCTCGAGATCCACGGGAGCGGAAAGATCAAGCTCCAGTCTGCTCTTGGCCTCACTCGCCCTTTTATCGGCCAAAAGCAAACGAGTGGCCGACAACTGAAAATCCATATTCATAATCACCAAATCGAGGAACTTGGCTCGGGTTTCACCGAGAAGCGACTTCTCGGTTTCAGCGAAATCAAAACCGACTGAAGACTTTTGAATGCGGGCAATCTCCTCTTCTGCAGCCAAGGCTCCCCAATGATAAATCGGCTTGCTTAAATAAAGTGAAGCAAGAGCCCGATTTCGATGAAAACCACTTTGGCTCGAACGATCTTCCCTGATGGATTCGCCGGAGGCGCGAGCTCGAACCTGAAAGCCGCGGTGAGAGGACGCTTCAGAGACCCTCGCATCAGCCACCTCCACGTCCATGGTATGCTCCAATAACTCAGGGGCATTCAGCTTGATCCCCGACAGCACCAAGGACAAATCATCGAAGTAGGTCTCCGGCCTTTCTTCCGGGCTTACGATACGAGCATAAAGAAAGTATCCATGGAAAACGAAAAAAATGCCGAATGAGAGGCCCCTAAGCATGAACGGTTATCATAACTTGTCACCCTACAAGGCACAAGCCAAACAAAGGAACGCTATTCGAAAGACGATTGGTAGAGCGCCCTCAACTCACTTCCGACCCATTGATCCTGCTTGTTGAGAAATTCGGCGCGAATCAGAGAGACTTGTTCTTCGGTGACTTCGGAAGATGAATTTCCCCATGCTTGGCGAATGTACGATGCGACGTTGGCAACTTCTCTGTCGGATAATTGCAAAGCTGCCATGTTCACAGCGGCAGAAGTACCGTAGGTTTTGCCTTTGACGCTGATCTCACCCCTCAATCCCTTCAAAATGACGTTGGCAATAACGGCAGGATCGGCAGAAACCCATTCGGAACCGGCCAACGGGGGGAATTGCCCGTCGATCCCAAGACCGTTAGGCTGATGGCACGAGGCGCATCGCCCGGCAAAGATCTTGGAACCTGAAGCAATCTTTCTTTCCAAGCGTTGAGCTTCCTTCTCTTCAGGGGTCAATTCGACGATTTCCACCGGAGGGTGAAGCTGAAATTGATTGGTTGAATGAGCCAACTGGATGGAGCAAATGAAAATCAAGCAACCGAACACGAACACGAACACCAAGGGGGCCTTGAGAAAGTTCTTGGTGGGTTCATGCTTGTATTTCGAAAGTTCGACATGAGATTTGACGAGTTGTTCGTCATTTTGAATCTTTCCGTTCTCGGAAAGCTCATTGTTGTTTGAATCGTTCATTGCGCCGGTTGAGTGAGCTCGGAACTGGTAAACATTTGCATGGGCGCCCGACCTTTCAAGGAAAGGCGAACAGCAGCCACTTCGTCAGAAGAAACGGCCGATGCCGAATTTCCCCAAGCATTGCGGACGTAGGTCAATACGTTTGCGATTTCATCGTCGGAGAGAGAACCGGGAGGAATTCCAGGAGGCGCCATGACGTTGTTGTATTTCACCCCGTTTACCTCTATTTCCCCCATCAGGCCATGAATCATGATTTTAATCAGGCGCGATTTGTCACCCAAGACCCAATCGGACCCCGCTAGAGGGGGGAATTGTCCCTCCAGCCCGGAACCATTGACCTGGTGGCAGGTAAAACACATTCCACCACCAGCGGCAGCCTTCATGTACACTTCCTTTCCTTGCTCGATTTGAAGGCTGAGCCAGTCGGGAAAGGATGCATCCGGAGCAGTCTCTTCAACGGTCTCCGATGAAGCATCCGACTCCTTTTCCTTGGACTCAACGAAGGCAACTTCTGGCAATTCATAATCCTGCCTGAGAGCCTGGAGATAAGCAACCAAGCGTACCGCCCTTAAGCTTGGACGCAGAAACTGCAGGCTGGCCTCATCACTGGAAACGGGAGAGCGAATCGATCTTTCACCAGGTTCGTCCGACGACTGATAGAGAAATGGACTGGGAGGGCAAATGGAGGCTGGAACCAGTGACTGTGGTTGGAACAAGTGTTGGTGCAACCATTCGTCCGAGTAACCGCGCATGCCTATATTGGCAAGATCGGGACCGATGCGAGAATTCCCCAACAAAAGATGATCCTGTAAAACGTAGTCCCGGGGAGCGGATGGACGCTTGCCCCACCCTCTTTCAACGTCAAAGCCAGCCTCCACACGACGAACCTGTTGGGTATGACAGGAGACGCAACCCAAGGATGCATACTCTTCGGCGCCTTGTTTGGCCAAGCCTGAGAATCCCTTGGGAAAGAGATCGGCATCTGCAGGCACGCTTCCGTCTTCTTCGAGGCTCTGCGAGGTGGGAGACAGGTCTCCGTACTGCGAACGAGCGCCTACCACGAATGCCAGCCAAGCGACACCGAGAGTCAGGAAAATGCCTATCGTAAACTTACCGAGGTTGTTCATGCGTCCACCTCCTTGACCATCGATCTGCAACAAGCAAATGGATTGGGAAAAATCACCTTCCAAAGGTTCAAAACAAAAACCAGTTGAGAAAACCCTAGCAAGACAAAGGCAAATTTAGTGATCAGAAAGTAAGGCTGCAGCGAATCGATCACAGAAGAAGCCCATGGAAGAGCAGGTTGACCGGCAAGCACGCCATGAGTCAACCCTCCGATCAAGTAGGAGAGCAGCAAAAGCAGGACACCGGCTGTCGATGTCCAAAAGTGAAAGGATTTGGCGACCAAAGGTATTTCGCGTCCGGTGATCTTTGGCAAAGCGTGATAAACGACGCCAAAAATGATCATGCTGAAAAATCCGTAGACGCGTTGATTGAAGTGAAACTCATTGATGATCGTGAATTGAGTGATCTTGGCAACGTCCGGAAGGGAAAAAACCACCCCGATGTAACTGGACACCGTGTAGGAAAGAGTGCCGAAGATGACGAATCGCAAAGGCAGACTGCTCCAAACCTTGCTCAGGTCACTGAAGGCGGTTGAATGAAAATTTGTGGAGGCCACGGCTATCGGGAAAACCATGGCAATGCTCATGACCGTACCAATCGCCGGAATCCACATAGGGAAAGGACCACCTTCCAAATGATGAACTACCGACCAAGGAGCTAAAGCGGCAATGCACCAAAACCCGAAAATCGCCAAATAATATTTGTCGATGGTCCTGCCGAGTATGGCTGGAATCAAATAATAAGCTGCACCCAATGCAACCGGCGTAAGCCACAGCCAGATCAGGTTTTGCCCGTACCACATGGAGAGCACGGTTTGCAAGGTGCCACGGGCAACGTCCAGCTCCATCCCGTTCCAAGCAATCAGAAACAACGCCGGGAACCAAAGCAAGGCTGCCAAGACAAACCACTGTGGAGCAATGGTCTCACGGGTTGAGCGCGAGCGATGCAAGACCAAGGAAAAGAAGAGAATCACCAAGTAGGAAACAAGCATGGCAGGCCACACTTCAGTGGGCATTTCCAGCATTTCATGCCCGCTCATATGGCCATCGAGAATACCCAGGACCCCGAAAGTGATGGCGAGGTTCCAGATGACCCCGGCTACAATCAGGAAAATCGAACCTCGTACCTCGGCTTGGGCAAGCCGAGCTAAAATCCATAGAGATACGGCAAAAATGGCATTCCCACCCCAACCATACACAAAGGCGTTTACCTGAGCTGCCTTCACTTTGCCGTAGGTAAGGAATTCGCAGGTGGAAAGAAAGAAGGGGTCGGTAAGTTTAGCGACGGACAGGTATGCGAAAAAAGCGGCGGCCAACAACCAAAGTCCCGCAGAAGAGATGAAAAAGCAGAAGACGAACTTGGCGGAACGATCGATTTGCTTGTCTGGAGAATCTTGGTTCATGTAGACTCAGTTTTTCCGAGGATTTGGAGAAGAGAGAGATTGATACCTGTGGATCGTTTTGATCATCGAATCCTCTATGGAAGAGTTTTTATCCTGATGGTAGGAATTGATCGTGGATGCGAAGGAATCGCTCGCCTCACGATGCCCGGCAACTTTTTCTCGACGTGTGGATTCGATCGCTTCGGTTACGGAAACAGGGGCATCGGGGGAGAAGAAATCGTGTATGAGAAACAAGCAAAATCCAAGCAGGCACAAGCAGAGAAATGTAAAAAAGACGCTGCAGCCGTCAGCGCGCTGATTTTTGGGGCTACTCATGATGATTGATGGAATCGAGAATTCGAGGATCACGAATCGGTATGATTTCAGCTGCACCGGAATGGAAGCTTCGCAGAACCGCCCAAGCGCAAAGACAGCCAGTTCCACCGAGGGCAAACAGACCCCAAAGCAAGTGTGAACCCAATACCGGACGAGCTTCGTAACCCACGAAAGCGCCGGGGACGATTTCTCTGCCGGGAATTACGTTCCAGTAAAGATCCAGCAAGTGAAAGGCCAGTATCCAGCATAATATAAAGACTAGCTTGGGAGAGTCCACTTTGTTTCTGTAAAAAAGCAGATAGAGAAAGGGGAAAAAGAAGTGACCGAAGATCAAACCCATGCTCACCCAAAACCATCCTGAACGCAAGCCGGTGTTGGGATCGATCTCTCTAATGGTGAACCAGAAGGTTTCTTCTGGAATGTTGGCACTGTAGATCAGAAAGTATTGAGAAAAACTTATGTAGGCCCAAAAGACGGTGAAAGCCAGGGATAGACAGGCCAAGTCGTATTGATGAGCTTGCTTGAAAAGTCCCTTGAGGGTTCCGTTGGCCACCAGATAAAGACAAATCAAAACCGTAACCGCAAGGGCGGCGCGCATGCCGGAGGCGAAAAACCAGACTCCGTACATCGTTGAAAACCACTGGTACTCAAGACTCATGAACAAATCAAATGCCCCAAAGGTGAGCGCCAAAGCGGCTGCAGGTATTCCGATGGCGGAGACCTTGGAACCAAGATGCGTCCAAGAAGGATCCCCGTCCTTATCTTGCAAAAAGGAACATTTTCGCAACCAGTGACTCAATCCGCAGAAAACAGCGAAATAAGCAAGGAGTCGAAGGGTGAAGAAATTCAAGTTCAGATAGCCAGCCTTCTTTTGATGCAGGACGTCATCGGCCACGGAAATGGGCTCACTGCCTTCGATGGTTGCGCTGGAAGAGTCCACCCAAGACCATAGAATGCCAGCCTCTTCCTTTCCGAACCAGGCAACCAAAACCAGAGGCAGCAGGCATAAACCCAGCCAAGGAAACGCAGCCAAAGCATGTTCCTGTTGCCTGCGAACAACCGGACTCCAGCGCGAATTGAAGATGCGAAAAATCATGATCAACATCAACATGCCAATGGCAATGGAAAGCCAAAAGGAACATCCCCACAACCAACCGAGAAAGGGAGCCTTGTCACCGGACTGCAAACCAAGAAACAAACCGATCAAACCACCGCCCAAACCAAGTATGGACCCGGCCAGCAACTTGGTGGAAATATCGGAGGGCCGCTGTATTGAGATTGAATCTTGCTCGCTCATGACTGCTTGATTTTCGAATTCCCGGTGGCCTCTGCTATGTAATCCTGCAAGGCGCGCAAATACAATACGATTGCCCATCGTTCCTTGGGAGTGAGTTTGTCGCCAAGGCCCAACATGATGCCGGATGCCGATCCGTTGGAAATTGCGTTGAAAATCTGACCGTCGGACCATGGCGCAGCAGCCTCCAAAAACGATCCGGGGTTCGAGGGATCGGTAAGGTTTCTTGGATTGAGGCCAAAAGCGGAAACCACACCCATTCCGTTCCCTAAGGATCCGTGGCAAACGGCGCAGTGCACGTCGAATTTTTCCTTGCCCAAACGGAGAGTTGCCAGGTTGTACCCCACTTCGACAGGCGCATGATCCAACCAAGCGCCTTCGCGAGTCTTGCCGCTGGTAAAATGCGCCGGGGGATAGAGGGGATCGACGGAGAAAACGTTACCCAGATCAAGGGCCGTGCCTCGAATCGCGGTTCCAGGAACCGGCAAGCGATCGGACTTTCCGTCAGCAAAGAGAGGATTGAAGGTCTGTGCCTTGAACTTGGCTTGGCGATCCATGTCTGGAAACACTTCCAAGGGTGTGTTCTTCGAACGTTCTCCCCGGAAGCCGAGGATCGAGATGATCGTAACGACGAGGACGATAAACGATGGGATGAAGTACCTCACGATTTCAATCAATTGGTTCGCGGATGATTTGAACCGATTCACCCCCTAAACTGGAGAGAAATTCAATGGTTTGTTCGTCATCGAACTTGGGATCTTCGATTTCAATGACGATCATGAACTTGTCGTCGCCTGTCTTTCCGAAATCAGGATGTTCGAAAACTGGATGGTTGTGACGAGGAAGGCGATTGAGGAAAAACATTCCGAAAAGAGTACCAAAGGCAGCGAACAAAATGGTCAGTTCGTAAAAAACGGGGAAGGGAAAGATGGGACTGAAGAAGGGTTTTCCTCCGACAATCAAGGGATAGTCAAAGGAGTTCATGAACCACACGATCAGCATGCCGGTGAAAAAACCCGTAATTCCTCCGAAAAGCGTGAAGCGGGGAACGTTCGAACGTGGATAGCCCATCTGAGCATCCAATCCATGTACGGGAATAGGTGAAAAGCATTCCCAATTTGCATAGCCTTCTTCACGAACCTTGCCAGCAGCGTCGAAAAGCTTCTTGGCGGAGGAAAAAGTGGCTGCCGCGGCATACTTGACGTTCATGGGCTCGCTCATATTGATCAATGCTCGGAGTGTGGGTCCGCTTGCGGCATGACCGATTTGACTTCACACATCGGCATGAGTGGAAGGAAACGCAGGAAAAGAAGAAAGAGAACGGAAAAGAATCCGAAGGTCCCGAAGAAGGTGAAGATGTCGACGACGGTGGGAGAATAGTAACCCCAACTGGAAGGAAGGAAGTCACGAGAAAGAGTGGTGTTGGCGATGACGAACCTTTCGAACCACATTCCAACGTTGACGAAAATCGAGATGACCCAAACCAAGGGGGTGTTTTCGCGAATTTTCTTAAACCAGAATAGTTGGGGGCAGATGACGTTGCAGGAAACCATGATCCAGTAAGACCACCAATAATTGCCGAAAGCGCGGTTGATGAAGGCAAAACCTTCGTAGGAGTTTGCCCCGTACCAAGCGATGAAGAACTCCATGGAATACGCGTATCCGACCATACTGCCGGTTGCCAAAGTAATCTTGCACATGTTGTCGATGTGCTTTTGCGTGATCAGGTCATGCAACCCGTAGACGGCGCGAAGAGGGAGAAGCAGAGTAAGCACCATGCCGAATCCGGAAAAGATGGCCCCCGCGACAAAGTAGGGAGGAAAGATCGTAGTGTGCCATCCAGGAAGATTCGCAACGGCAAAGTCAAAGGAAACGATGGTATGGACGGACAGAACCAAAGGAGTGGAAAGACCGGCAAGAAGCAAATATGCCATCTCGAAGTTGCGCCAATGGTTGTTGGCATTGCGCCAACCCATGGCGAAAAACCCGTAAAAATACTTCCGCCAAGTTTCCTTGGCCCGGTCGCGCAGGACGGCCAAATCGGGAATCATTCCCATGTACCAGAAAAGAACGGAAACCGTGAAATAGGTGGAAACCGCGAATACGTCCCATTCCAAAGGACTGCGAAACTGGGGCCAGATGTTGTTGGCATTAGGCAAGGGAAACAACCACCAGGCAAACCAAACGCGACCCACGTGGAAAAGGGGGAAAATGCCGGCGCACATTACGGCAAAGACCGTCATTGCCTCGGAACCGCGATTGATGGAGGTCCTCCATTTTTGTTTCAGCAGGCATAGGATTGCGGAAATCAGCGTACCGGCATGTCCGATGCCGATCCAGAAAACGAAGTTAACGATCGCCCAACCCCAATTGACCGGATTGTTGTTGCCCCATACGCCGACACCGGTGGAAACGAGATAGACCAAACCCATGCCAGTAAAACTGGCTACGCACATAGCGACGATGAAGCACCACCACCACCATTGGGGAGTCTTCGCTTCGACAATGCCGCATATTTTCTCGGTAACCCAGTTGAAACTGCGGTTATTGAGCACCAAAGGCACGTCCTTCCAAGGGGCGGGATCCACCTTGGACAAGATCTCATGATCAGATGTGTGATTGGTTTCGCTCATGAGTTAATGGGCCGAATCTAGGTCTCCGTGGTGGGAGGGGTGAGCCTTGTCATGATATTCACGAGAAGAATGGGGAGAGCCTGCAAAATCCGGCATCCTGTTGTTTGGGTTGCGAACCTTGGCAAGAAAAGTGGTTCGTGGTCGGGTGTTCAAGTAACCCAAAACCGAATAATCGCGCGGGTTGCTCTTGAGTTTGCTGACTTCGCTGAGAGGATCGCTGACGTCTCCGAATACGATCGCTTCGGTCGGGCAGACTTGCTGGCAAGCGGTTTTGATCGTGCCATCCGGAACCTTCAGGTCGGAATGACCGAGCTTCAAAGAACTGCCGTCTTCACCGGTACTCAGTTTGGCCGAGCGCTGGGCCTTGACTTTGGTTCGAATCTTGGATTCCTGAATTCTCTGAGTGCAATAGGTGCACTTTTCCATTACCCCGCGCATTCTTACGGTTACGTCTGGGTTTTTGGACATATCGACAAGGTTGTCGTTGGTGGAACCAAGAGGACCTTGATATAATTCGTCCGTCTTGCGCTTGTTCCAATCGAAGAAATTGAACCTGCGAACCTTGTAGGGGCAATTGTTGGCGCAATACCTCGTGCCGACGCAACGATTGTAAGCCATGGCGTTCAAGCCCTCCTCGTCATGGACGGTGGCATTGACAGGACAAACGCTTTCGCAAGGAGCCGTTTCGCAATGCATGCAGGCCACGCCCTGAAAGGATACTTGGACGTCGGAGGGAATATCAGCTCCATCGCGAGGAGAGGAACTGAAATAACGATCGAGACGAATCCAATGCATTTCCCTGCCACGCAAGACCTGATCCTTGCCCACGACCGGAATGTTGTTTTCACTTTGGCAAGCTACGACGCATGCGCTGCAACCAGTGCACTGATTAAGATCGATGGTCATGCCCCATTGATGCAACCCGAATACGTCGGATTTCTCATACGTATGATCAGGGTGTTCATATGCGGAATTACCACGAGGTGTGGTCGTCGCTTTGTCCTGTAAAGATTTTCCCTGATCTTTTCCCCACATTGGAGGAGAATGAGACTCTGCGCCCATGTGAGAAGCAAAACCAGGATCAGAGGCATATTCATCCGCATTGGCTTCGCGAACGATTGCCCGGCCTTCCATCGACCAGTGCTCCTGAACGTTTGCAAGAATCTCAAAATTACCGGTCGGCGCTAAAGTAACTCCAGTAAGCACGAGTGACTCATCCGAAAGAAGAGGGGTGGCATCGTAACCAGTGCCCTGCCCTACGCGACCAACGTTTGAACGCCCGTGTCCAAGGGTGGCGACAAGGGTGAAGTCTGCTAAACCGGGTTGAACGTACAAGGGAGCAGTAATGGACTTCTTTCCGACTTTAACTGTGACAACGGGTGCTTTCTGCTTGCCGCCATCGAATTGAGCAACATCCGGGGCGACTTGACCGTTTTTATTCAGCATGGTTGGCTTGGGCAACAGGCCAAGTCCAGCATGTTTGGATTCCAAAATCTTAGCAAGAACGGGACTAATCAGAAGTGCGTTGTCCCAAGTTAATTTGCTTATCGGATCCGGACACTCCTGCATCCACCCATTGTTAGCATACTGTCCATCGTGAGCGTGAAAGTCCGGGATAATGACGACTTCCAAATTGTCTTCGGTAAGTTTGGGAGCTTTGACTTTTCCAGGTTTGATGGAGAGTAAAGCTTGGGTAGCGTCCAAGGAACTGACGGAAACAGGTTTAGTCGTCCAGACTCCAAGCCTGAGGAAATCCTTGAAGTTCGCACCATTTGAATATTGACTATACAGGTCTTCGGTTAGGCTGTGATCATCTTTCTTCTCACCCGCTAAGTGTGAAAGGAGGGATGCTTCCGAAATTGTATCAAAAAGAGGCGCAATCAGAGGCTGAACCGGCACAATGGAACTTTGATCCCATGTTTTGCCTAAATCCCATGATTCAAGATAATGAGATTGCCCAAGGTGAAAATCAGCGATTTGGGAACTTTCATCAATCGAAGCTCCAAGGCGGACCACAAATTTAAGCTTTTGGGACAAATTTTCCCAGTCGATAAAACCTTTGGATTGGTACACGGGATTACCACCAAGGATAACCAAGCGCTCGACGGAACCATCAGATATCTTGCTGGCGAGTGAACGTATGTTTTCGGCAGAGGGCTCGATCTCAATGTAGTTGATGGTCGAACCGATCGCACCGAGCAAACGATTCATTTCGTAAGCAATCAACTGAACTTCAGCAGGCAAATGAGAACCGGCAAGAATGACGGAATTCTTTGGATTGCCAATCAAATCAGCAACTGCTTCGGAAGCCCATTCCTTTTGCGAATCGGTAAAGGAGCGAATGTTTTTCAGGTGCATCCGCAACGACTGATCAGGATTACCAAGCTTGGAAAGCAATTCAGATGCAACCAAGGATGCAAAGCCAATCATTTGAGAGGACTCGACCCGAAGTCGATGATCCGCAACACCACCGGTGCGGGACAAATCAGCCTCGGCAACGTAAAGCCGGTTCATTCTTTTGGCATCTGATGGCTTCAATACCTTTCGCCCTGCCATAAATGCCCTGGAGTTTGACAATTCGTTGGACTCACGGTTTCCAAGAAAATCGTTGTCCAGTGACAAAACCCGTTTGGCAGATGATAAATTAGGCACCGCTCGAAGCGCTTTAGCGCTTCCAAGACTTTTACCTAATTTATTTTCAGCTGAGAAATAATCAATTGCGTCGTGCTCGAACCACAGGATGCCGGATGAAGCGAGCTTCTTCTTGAGTGATTCGCGAAGTAACGAATGGGATCGATTGGCTAGGATAGCAACTTTACCTTTACCTGCCTCATCAAAAACGGAAGCAAGGACGGAGTCAGTGGAAACTTTTTTCCATCGATTGACACCACTTTTCAGGGTTTGCCGCTCAAAACTTCCCTGCGCGCGATCGGGATCGTAAAGATCAAGAACACTAGCCTGAGAGTAGACGTCGGTACTTCCACCATAGGGCAAATAGGAAGGATTTCCCTCGACCTTGGTAGGCCTACCTTGATGACTTTCTACGATCAGAGGTTGAAATCCGCGACCAGTTGGATGTGAGGTGGCATAAAAAGCAGGTACACCTGGAATAAGTTCCTCTGGGCTTTTACCATAGGGTAAAATGACGTGCTCGGGACGCCTGCACCCAGTCATCCCCAAGCCAGCCAACCCAAAGGAAGCTGCCATAAGTTTGACAAAACTACGACGCTCGACACCTTCCAACATACTGGCGCCCTCAGGAAACTCCCGTGAAACCCACTCTTTGAAACCTGGAGTCTCGGCAAGACTGTCCAAGCTCTTCCAGTATTCTTTCCCGCTGGGCAAGTTTGGTTGCTCTGCTTCCTTGATCATCGGTGACATCCAGTACAACTAAGGGGCGGGTGGACGCCCCAATTTTCTTTGAGTTCAAGCCCTGCATGAACTTGAGCGATTAAAGGATCAACTTCGTCATCGCCTTTCGCTTCCCAGGACAAGTTAGTGACCTCATTCAAAGGACGAAGGGCTTTTTCAGGATTACGGTGACAGTCCAAACAGAAAGCCATGCTCAAATGCTTGTCATGATGAACTTCGACCATTTGATCCACTCTACCGTGGCATTCCACGCAACTGATGCCGCGGTTGACGTGAACGGCGTGATTGAAATATACGTAATCGGGCGCTTTGTGCACCCGCACCCAGGGAATTGAGGGGCCGGCGTTCAAGATGCCGTCACCGTTGAGGTCTTCCTCCTCGGAAAGCTTGCCGTCTTTGTCCGAATCCTCGCCGAAATAAGAAAGGCGAACGGGTTCAAGCAAGGGAGAATCAGCCTTGACGTTGAGGTGGCAGGACATGCAGACGTTCGCCCCCGGCACGTTGGCATGCGAGGATTCCTCTACCCCATGATGGCAGTAACGACAATCGATTCCAAGTTCACCGGCATGAAAGGCGTGATTGTAACTGACAGGTTGGGTTGGCTGATATCCCACTCTGGTATATTTGGGAGTTGCGTAATAAGTCACACCGGCAACGACCGCTCCTCCCAACATGCCCAAGGAAACAATCACCTTGACGGGAACCGTGTTGGACCAGCGGGGAAAAATGTTTCTCATTATCGGAGGAGAAAAATCAAAATGGCGACTTTACGTATTGAAATGGGCGTTATTGATATGCGGACTGGAAGGCTTTATGATTGGTACTTGAGCGCAGGGCATCTCTCAATACCAAAAGCCCCAATCCTCAGGTATTAAATTTTCATAATACCCATTATTAGCAAACTTACGTTGTATCAATGGTTGAAAAAAGAGTTTCTCTATCCGAACAATCCTTTCATGATTGAAAAATGGATCCTTTCGAGGCAGTGCCATCCAGGGCGGAAGTCTTGGTTGCAGGGGGTGGAGTTGCCGGCATTTGCGCCGCTGTTTCGGCGGCTCGGGCTGGAGCTGTCGTCCATCTGACCGACGATTCCGCGGATTGGGGTTGGGATCTGAAGGAATCGATTCTTTTCGGCGCGGAAAATGGCAATTCCTGCCTTTCCTCCTTTCCCAGAGAGTCCGGAATAATGGACGAACTCCTGCTCTACCTTGCCCGGAACAACCCGGAAGGCACCTATGCAGGTCAATGCAGATGTCTCCGCACCTTCCTTCGCCGAGAGCCAAGATTGAACTCGAATACGCATCAAATTCTTCTGCAAGCTCGACTCGGTAAAAAGAGGGATAGAATCGAATCAATTTTGGTTTTCGATCGAGCAAGCGCCAGAAACCTTCTCCTGCGAGCCGATTTCTTCGTCGATTGTACCGTCAACAGTTCACTCATGAAACTATCGAAAGCTCCCGGCGAAAATGGATTCGACAGGCAAAAATCCGATCCTGCTCCGATTTCCGCAGTCCGCTCCCTCGCCGTTATCGAAGTTTCAAGAAAGGATGCGCCCTGCTCCTTCTCCCCGCCTGAATGGCTGGAAAGCAAATGGGAGGAAAATGCGATCGAGGCGAAAATGGAGTGGATGCAATCCCTTGAAAACTCGCTGGTCGGCCTTCATCGCCTGAAATGGATTGACTCGGGCGATCGAAGATCACCGACCGCCGAGCAATTGGCATGGACAGCATGGGATTATTTGAAGAATCGTTCGCCCTTGAAGGACAGCGCTTCCAATCTTGCCATCGAGAGAGTGGAAGGAATCGAATCATCTGCTTTGCAATTTCAAGCGCAGTCAGGCTTTTCACTGACTGAAGACGGCGTGGCCAGAGGCGACCGACACCTCGACTCGGTCGCCCTATGCAGATTCTTGCCCTT
The DNA here is from genome assembly GCA_038105525.1 of Opitutales bacterium. Classification (GTDB taxonomy): domain Bacteria; phylum Verrucomicrobiota; class Verrucomicrobiia; order Opitutales; family Seribacteraceae; genus Chordibacter. The sequence continues at coordinate 109,594 of JAYOCQ010000002.1, forward strand.
GGGAGAAACTGGGGCCACCGGAAAAAGCGGCCCCGGCTTGCCTTACCCGATCGAAATTCCCCTTCGCAGTCTTTACTCGAATGGAATCAAAAACCTGTTTTTCTCCGGAAATTCGGCAGCCTCTCCTCGCATCTTGGCTGAAAGCCTTTCGCATCCCTCAACTTCCTCTCAGATCGGCGAAGCGATCGGGTATTGCGCCTGGTTTTGCCTGTGCAAAAAGCGACTGCCCCGCACGATCTGCAAGCCGGGCCACATCGAGGAACTGAAAAGAAACCTTGAGCATGCGCTTCACCGAACCTCCTGGTCGGAGCTACCGGATGACTCCAATCTTGCCGCGGAAGCAAGCGTCACCGCCTCCAGCGCCTGGCAGGACGTTGACGTGGAAAGCCTCAGCAGGCGCAGGGGAAAAAACGGCAAGGCTTGCTTGATGAAATTCCCGCTATCCTCGGATCGAATCAAGGAAATTCGGGTCATGGTCGAGGCTGAGCGCGAACAAGCGTTTCAAGCCCGCCTGCTCGCAGGCTCCTCCTGGGAATCATGTTCGCCCGGTCCCTGCGTGGGAGTGGGCGATTTCGAAGCCGGAGAAAACGGCGGGCAATGGATCGCCTTCCGCCTTGACGTAAAAGGATTGTCCCCCGGCTGGCATTATCTGGAGATCAAAAGCGACCAACCCTTTCGTCCCATGGAAAGCCTCGCAGCCCCGGTGGGATTCGGAATGACCGCCCCTCCCTCGGAACCGATTGGCAAACCTTCTTCTCGACGCATGGTCGCAACTCCAATCATGAGGATCTCCCCCGAGCAAAACCTTTTCTCTCCCGAGGAAGTCATCCATTCCTCATGGCGTCCCTCCCATCGACCCAATCTCTGGGTCTCGCAGCCAACGGACTTCACCTACCCGGAGTTCCTGGAACTTTCTTGGCAAAAACCCGTCTGCGTCTCCAGTATCGAGCTTTGCTTCGACCCCGACTACGAGCGCGGCGATTTGACGCAACTTGCTTCCGAGCTGGCATTCCCCGATTCCCTGGTCAAGGATTACAGAATTTACACGATTGATCCCACCGGCAAATCGAAGCTTCTCCTTGAAGAGCTCGACAACGAGCTCACCTTTCGAATTCATTCCTTCGATGAATTGTCGATAAGAGGCATGGAACTGGAGATTCTCTCGACCCACGGGTTGAACCGGGCCCAGGTCTACCGCATCGCAGTCAGGGAATGAGCGCAGTCAGAATCATTTCTTCAGGGGAACAAAGATTGATTGATTTTCCCACCAAATCTTGCAAGGTTTAGGTACGCAGATGAGAGCCCTTGCCACAATTCTTAGAATTTTCGCCACTCTTTCCATGATAGGTCTTGCCGCTGTTCTCTGGATGAAGTGGGAGGACTTCACCTCGCAAGAGTATGCATTTCTCGACGAAGTGGTTGCAGACGCCTACACCATCCTGCAATCCTCCCGAGAAGACCAATGGAAGGACATTTCGCAAAAGAAGAGTCATTTCGACGAAATCTTTGATGCCAATGAACCTGTGGGGCAAAACGATGAAAACCCACTGGCGGTCGCCGCTTCATCCCTGAATTCTGCGGAAAACGTCATTTTGAAGAACCCCGAATACGGAGAAAGCCTGGACGCCCTCACCATGGAATACGGAGTGGACGCACTCTTGTGGAATCCCGAATCCAAACGATGGCAACGGAATCCTGCGGTCAAGCTGTCCCCTCCCGCTGGTTTCACGGATCCGTTTGCCAACGAAAAGGAATTCCCCAAACGCGACGTGAAGCAGGAAGACGGAACCGTAATTCGAGGGGTACCCAGGGATTTTCGTCTGCGAACGGTGATCGGCATGTTTTACAAGGATCGCAACGACCGCTTCAAGGAAGCGTCCAAACTGCGAGACATGATCGTCGAACGAGACAAACTTTTGCGAGAATACCAATACCTCTACTCCAAGGAGAAGCAACGCAAGGAGGAATTGGAGGACGAAAACGGCAAGCTTTCCGTCGAAATCGAGGTCCTCAATGCAGACCTCAAACTCGAGAAGGAGGAGAGACAAAAGGAAAGAGAAGCCGCCGAGACCAGAGAGGCCGAACTCAGCAGACAGAACGCGAAACTGGAAGAAGAGAGAATTCTCACCAAGAAACAGCACGAAGAATTCATCGATCAGTTGCAACTCGAGCACAAGGAGGTGATTGCCGGTCTGAAGGACGACATTCAAAAAGCCGACGCCGAAGGGTATGATCGAGCCATGAAAATAATGACCAAGGAACAGCAGGGTGACGACTCGAACGGCGAGGCTAAGCAAGTGGCCGTAAATCCGTTCCTCCCCTCTACCGATGGCCCGCCCCAACTTTCAAAAGCCGAGATGATGCTTGCCGCGCAAGCTTCGACCATCGGGGAAAGCGGAGTGCCCTCAACCGTTGGTAGAATCGACGGCAAGTCTGGAATGATCCTCTTGCCCATTGGCAGTGAACGAGGCGTCGTAGAAGGAAGCGTCTTCACTTTGTGGAAGGAAAAAAGAAAGGCTGCCAGAATCAGAATACAAAGTGTGAGCCAAGGATTCTGCATCGCTTACCTTCTGCCTCAATTCGGAAATCCACAATCCCTTCGTCCCGGCGACAGCGTCCACGTGGTGCCGGAACTGGAGGAAACCTTGTAATTCCGGTCTTATCCGGTATCCCTTTATATGAAATCCTTCCTTCTTTTCTCGCTTCTTCTTTTCTCGACCTTCGCATCGACTGGCTGTTTCACCGCATCTCCGGATGATTCTCGTCTTCCCCAAAGCAGACCGGCCAACTGGGAATACAGTTTGCCGGGCGGGTTTGACAGAGGCGGCTTCAATCGTTGATCGAAGCCCTTGCGATGCTTCCGGACAAGAAGCATTCCGGTTGCCTCTATTTGGTGGCCACTCCCATCGGCAACTTGGGCGATTTGTCCAGTCGAGCGGCTGAATCGCTGAAAGATGCTCATGTAATTGCCTGCGAAGACACCCGGGTAACCTCGAAACTTCTCAAAAGCATCGATCTTGTTCGACCGATGGTTTCCTACCGAGAGGAAAACGAAAGAGACAAATCGGAAAAGCTTGCCCTGGAAATAGAAAACGGACGGAGAATTGCCTTGGTCAGTGACGCTGGATATCCATGCATCAACGATCCTGGATTCCGACTGGTGAGGGAATGCAGAAAACGCTCCCTGAAGATAATCCCCGTTCCAGGGCCCAACGCCGCCCTCACCGCCCTTTCTGCATCCGGCTTGCCCACGCATCAATTCGTTTATCTGGGCTTTCTGCCCAAAAAATCCTCTCAAATAAAAAAGACCTTGGAATCGTGGAAGGAATTCGGCGGCTCGTTGGTAATTTACGAATCCAAGTACAAAGTCGATCAAACGCTGGAACTTATCTCCGAGACGCTTGGTTCCGAGCGCTACTTATGCCTCGCCCGCGAACTGACCAAGAAGCATGAGGAAATGATCGTCGGTCCGGTTCGTGAAATTCTTCAGTCCAGAGATGGGAGCAACGGAAAGGGAGAATTCACTCTGGTGATCGCTCCTGAAGGCTATTCTTTCGATCGGGAGAAATGAAATTTGCATTGATCGATCTTGGTTCCAACACGTCCAAGGTCATGGTTTCCGAAAGGACCGCTCTGAAGAACGAGATTCCCTTCAGGGTCCTTTCTCAATCAAGCTATTCATGTCGTTTGCTGCCTTCTTGCGATCAATCAAAACGGGTGATTGAAAAAGGTATGCTCGATCGATTGCTTCATTGCCTGCAGCAAATCCGCTCGCAACTGAGCGATCAATCGGTGGAGCGGATAGAAGCCGTCGGGACGGCTGCTTTCAGGCTGGCAGACAACGCTCTCGAAGTAGTCGAGCAAATCTACCTCAAGACAGGCATCTCCGTTCGAGTGCTGTCCGGATCGGAAGAAGCGCAAGCGGTGGCAAGAGGATTGCTTTGCGACCCCGAGCTTTCGCAATGGGATCAATTCGTCGCCTTCGACTTGGGTGGCGGAAGTTTGGAACTTCTTGAAGTTGAGGGAAGAGCGCTCACGCTTGCGGACAGTTTGCCCTTGGGCGCGGTTGCTTTGTCACAACTTTTTCCAGGAGACGGCAGTCGTTGCTTGACCAAAGACGATCAAATAAAGGTCAGGTCTCAAGTTCGCTCTCATCTGTCACGCTCCCCCTTTTCAGCATCTGGAAAAAACCATCGCATGGCGGCTGCAGGAGGAACCATGGTATACTTGCGACGAATTCTGGAAAAGAGGGTTATGAAAACCCCGAATTCGGTCTTGCTCGTTTCGGACGTTCAAACCCTGACCGAGGAAGTAAGCATGCTTTGCGAGGATGATCGGAGTTCGGCGTTCCCAGACCTGCCGAAAGATCGAGCGGACGTCTTCCCTTTCGGTCTGCTGGCTGCGCTGGAAGTCATGGATTTCTTTCAGGTCGATCGCTTGACTCACTCCTATCACAACCTAAGGCATGGCTTGACCGCAGAATTCTTTGAAAATGCAACGCATCATTTGCAGGCAAACCAGGAAAAGGAAAGGGCTGCGGAGCACCCCAATTCAGGAGGGTCGTCTCCATATCCTTCCAAGAGCTCAAGCCCTGACATCCAGTCTTCGGGGATCGAATAGCCGACTTCATTCGTCGTCGGATTGGCTACAAGCAAGTTTCGTCCTTTGCCGCCGACAGCCTCCCATCCGAAAATCAAAACCTGTGGACAAGAGGACGGAAAGGCATGCAAAACCCATTCTTCGGAGGCAGGTTGACGAGCTCGACGACCATGCTCTCCCAATCGCAGACGAATCATGGAGCGAACAAAACGAACTTCCCTTCGGTTTTGGCAGAGCAAATCGTAATCTAGAGCGTTTACCGGTCCATTTTCATACGTGTTGCGCTTCCCTCGCTTGTGACGGAGAAAATCCTGTCCGGCGCTGATCATGGGAATACCGGGCGCGCAAAACAGAACGCCAAGAGCAAGCATGACTCGACGCCTCACTTCATCCGGCACCCGCTCTTCCGCTCCCCAATCCACAAGATCCCGGAAACGATCGACGAGACAATAATCGTCGTGAGATTCCAGATAATTGAGCGATTGCCATGGATGCAAGTTATCCAAATCCAAACCGGAGGAGAGAAAATCGACCATGCGGGAATGCTCCAAACGACCTTTGGCGAACTCAAGCAACTCCTCCCTGCAGGTATCGCTCCATAAGGAAAATCCTGTTTGATTGATGCTTTTCGGCAATCTGCCACGAAAACTCCATGGTTCGGCAAAGAGAAGAATCCCCGGCTTGATCTTTCTCAATTCGGTTTCGATCTCACTCAATAAATCGCATCCCAACAACTCTCCCAAGTCGAAACGAAAGCCGTCGACGTCATAAGCTTCCACCCAGTGAATCAAACTGTCCAAGATGATTTTCCTGGCAGGCTCGGATTCACACCACAGATCGTTTCCGCATCCGCTGTGATTGGTCAACTTCCCTGATTCATCTCTCATGAAATACAACTCCCGATCAAGGTGCATAAGGTGGGGAGGTATCCCGACGTGGTTGTATACCACGTCGAGAACAAGCGCCAATCCAGCCTGGTGAAAGGCATCCACCAAGGATTCGAACTCTTGCGTGACCTGGCCGCTTTTCGGATTTCCCGAATACACCGACGCAGGAGAAAAGAAATTAACCGGCATGTATCCCCAATGGTATTGCTCTTTTGTTTGGGCATCGAATTCCTGCAAAGGCTGAAGTTCGACCACGTTCGCCCCTAGCTTGCGCAGGTAGCAGTCCTCGGATCGCAACCACTCGCTCAAGCCGGCAAACTCCATCCTCTGACCAGCGTTCAATTCGACGGGCGCATGAGCCAAAAGATCACGAAGGTGAGCTTCGACCACAACCGCATCCGAAACGGCAGGAGGTTCGAAACGAGGACGATCCTCGGATACGCATTCACGGGGCAAGGCAATGCCGGGACCATCCCGTCCTTGAACCGCTCGGGCGTAAGGATCGGTGATTGTCTTCGAATAGAGCCTATCGTTGCCATCCAATTGAGAGACCACGAAACGATAAGGCAACCCATCCGGCCGAGCTTTCAAATCGACGGACCAACTGCCGTCATCGGAGCGAACGAGCATTTTTTCCTCATGAGCGGGATCGTCCCCCTCCTTCCCCAGCAAGAGAAGCACCTCTTGGGCCCGAGGAGCGAAGATTCGAAAGGAAGAACCGTCTTGTTCATGCCGATATCCAAAGGATCCTTCGGGTCGTCGTTTCGCCCAATCTTGAACATCCTTCGAGGCGCGGGGTTCGACCCAATCGAACCGAACAAGGTCTTCACCGGTTCTCCTGCGATCGAAGCTTCCGTTTCTCGCCTCTTTCCCCACGTCGCTGGGAAGCGAAGGGAAATTTGGATGAGGTTCGATCCAACGCCCGCATTCAGAGACGAACTTGAAGGCAAAGGAGTTGACTCCCGCAAGGAGGCCATCCTCGAGGAGCAATGCCAGGCCTTCGTCATGCGGGAGAAGCTCCCAATTCACTCCTGCAGACCAATCGTTCACCTCTCCGGCCAAAAAGATCCTTGCGTTGCTCAGGCCGCAAGCGTCAATGGTTTCACGAGCGAGAAAAAACAACCATCCTTCTTTTTTTCGAACGTATCCGCCGTAGCGAGCCCTGGTCATGGAGTCGGCCAGACGAAAATCAACACCCGTAAACCCGTATTCCGAGACAAGATTTTCCGGCAGGGAACCTCCCTGCCAGTCGCTCTCCAAAGAAACCAACCCGACGCCATTTTCCTCCACCCAAACCTTGCCTCCGCGATGATACACCCGAACATGCTTAAATGAATTCCATGGATCGATCCATTCGAAAAACCCTTTGCTCGGCGCGCTTTCCCTCCTTATGTTCGAACCGACATGGAGAAGTCATTCGCAAGGGAAAAGATTTTGGTGGCGCTGTCCGGGGGGGTTGACAGCGCGGTTGCCGCTGCTTTGTTGAGCGAACGGGGACATGAAGTGGAAACCGTCTACGTAAGAACTTGGGAACACGAGGATGATTTGCTTGGGGAATGCCCTGGAGCCAGAGACCTCGCCGACGCCCAATCCGTTTCCGAGAAACTAAACCTGCCCTTCCACGTTCTCAACCTGATAGACTTTTATCAAAAGGAAGTGGTTCAGCCGATGGTCGACGGATACGCCGACGGAACAACTCCCAATCCCGACGTTCTTTGCAACCGCAGAATGAAGTTCGGCGTATTGCTGGACCATGCCAAGGGTGCCGGGTTTTCGGCTCTGGCTACCGGACACTACTGCCTGAGAAAACTTGATCCTCATGGAGTGGCGCAGCTTTGGGAGGGCAAGGACAAAAACAAGGATCAGTCTTATTTCCTCGCTCGTCTTTCGCTCTCCCAACTTCAGGACTCGCGCTTTCCTTTGGGCGATCGAACGAAACCCGAAGTCCGCGACTTGGCCAAACGATACGAGTTGTCCGTTGCCGAGAAGAAGGACAGCCAAGGAATCTGTTTTCTGGGCAAGGTGAAAATTCCCGATTTCCTGGGTCATTTCATCGAAGAGTCTCCTGGGGAAATCGTCACCGTCGACGGGAAAGTTCTCGGAAGGCACCGGGGATTGCATCGCTACACCATCGGTCAACGCAAGGGGATTGGCATTCCCTCCAACACCGACAACGAAAATTTCGTCGTCACCGGCAAGGATCAGGAAACGAACCGTTTGATCGTGGCCTTTGATCGACCGGAGGAAACCACCTTGTGGGGAAGGAAATACCGTTTGGGTGAAATGAGCTTCCTCAACCAGGAGCTCTCCTCTGCAAGCCAGCTCAACCTGTCGGGGAAGGCTCGGTACCGGGACCCCTCCACACCCTTGATCTTGACCAAGGAAAGCGAGGAAAGTTGGATCGTCGAATTCGAGCAACCCCAACGAGCCCTGACCCCGGGTCAAGTGCTGGCTCTATATCAGGGGGAAAGGCTGGTGGGGTCGGCGATCTATTCTCGCTCGCATCTGGGAAGAGCCCTCCTTTCCACTTGATTTCGAGTCCTTTCCACAACATAAGAAAAAGCGTAGATGCGACTCAAACTTTCCAAAAAAACGCGGGACAAACTGCCCATCGGAGACGACCAAGTCCCCTTGAAGACCAAGGAAAACCTTGAGGAATACCTGCAGGAAGCGATCTCCTTTCTGCAGACGCAGCAGGTTGCCCTCGAACGCGCCATTGCAATTCTCGAGGAAATTGCCGCGCTTGCCCCCACCATGAAGGCGGACGTCATTCGAAACGTCAGCAAGGATCAGGAGAAAGAATCCCGAGCCCAATTGAAGTCATTGCGCAAGGAACTCAAGGTTCTCGCTTCCTTATCCTTCAATCGCCAACCGCTCTTCAGTTCCGATGAATGCGACGCATCCTTTCCTCTTTTCGATGGAGCAGGCGTAAATGCCCCCAAAATCAAGCAACCATCCGCTCCGCACTATTATCAGACCATTCAACGGACAACCCACGAGGTGAATTTGGCGTTGGTGCACGAGTCCATGCAGGCAATCCAAGAGATGCTCGGTCAGAACAACGCCACCACGCAGGACTTGCAAACCAGCTTCACCGCCCTTGCCTCCGACCCTGAGTCCCATGCGAAACTACAATTCTTCGAAGAGAGGGTGAAGACTTGGGTCTCTGAAATAATCGACGGACAAGACGGTCTTTCGGTACAAGCGAACATTCTCAGCCATCGAGTCGACGGCTTGATGCGCATCTTGAAGAACTCTCAATCTGAGTAACCGAAATGACCGGGGAAAATCCCAGCCCCTCCTCCTCTCAACCCAATTTGGGGCGTCCCTTCCTAGGGATACATTTCGTGAACTGTGGAACCTATGGAAGAATTTACAGAAACAAGGAAGGTACCGCTTATGCGGGTCATTGTCCCAAATGCATGCATCCGCTCAAGGTAAGAATCGGACCACAAGGTACTGGACATCGATTCTTCAAGTGCTTCTGTCCCTGAAAAACGCCCTTCATCGGATGAGCCGAACCCGTTTGCCCCTGCGGCACCAAGCAAACAAGCGAATCTTTTCCATGGCAGTTGGACAAATCGCATTCCTTCAGTAAGGCGAGGAATAAGATCCGTCTGGCAGCCTTAAGGACAACGCTCTTCTAGTTTGGTTCTTGTCCAAAACCCATGCCTGCCTGACGTTCATTCGGTATCGAGGAGACATCGAAGCGGAGGCGTTGAAAGCGAAATCGTCTTTCACCCAGCTTTCGGTCCGTCCCAGAAAAACCGTCGACTCCTCACCCTTTCGATCGACTCTTATTTCGTAATCCCCCGGAGCCAGAGAGAAAACCTGATCCGGGTCCATCCGTTTGGATCGCTCGAAGAAAAGGTAGTCGTCAGCGGCATCGAGGAGCCTGACCCGACCCAACGATTCACCCAAAGGGACGAAAAGAAAGGCCTCGGAATCGTCCTCGATCAATTTTGTCCAATCGGGCTTTTCGTTCCTGAGCCCAGGCGCGCCCGATTCGCTTGGAGAACCCAGCGATTCGGGGAATTCTTCCAGCATAGGGGCCATCCGCCTGATTTCATCCGCGGTTCTGCCCGCAAGAATGCGTTCGGCTTGCTCTTGAGCGAAAACACCTGCTATCGCTGACCAATCCTCGTTTAGGAGAGGCTCCTTTTGCTCGAATGGGTCGATCGATGAGTTGCGGGCGGATGCTGCAACACCCCCTTCACGTTCCTGCCAGCCAAAGAAAGCCACCATGAAAAGGAAGGCGGCGCTTGCCAGGAGCGCGAGCAGGCAACGATCCCGACTTTCATGCGGAGCAACTGCCTGCGGTTCGGTCGATCGTTCGTTCAATGGCAACTTCGTTTCAGGGGGACGGCGCTTCAGGGAAGAGGCATTGCATAACAAGGCTTCGATCTTGCGCAGGGTTTGCTTTTCCCTTTCCTCTGCAAGCGAGCTCTTGACGGAAGGAAGGATGCCAAGCGCCTCTTCCATGAGCTTGACCAAGCGAAAAAAACGAACTTTCCCGGATTGCCAGTCCGGATTCTCCCGGCATTTTTTCTCCACTGAGATCGCCTCTTCATCCGAAGCAATGCCAAGACAATAATCAATCAACCGGACGCTCGTTTCCTGATCGATTTCAGCCGGCTCGAAAAAATTCGAATGACGAGACTCTTCCGCAAGGAGATCGTTGGCCTCCAGCACTTCTTCGGTCGACAAGTTTCCATGGTCATTGCGCGACCATTGATCGGACGCGTCCCCCTGCATGGTTTTCCGTCCAAACCATGCTCGAAGGCGGGCAAAGACAATCTTTTGCTTCATCTCGGCCAGCAGAAAAGAGGAAGGAGCGTCGAAAGCAAACAGCTCCATCTGCCCGTTGGAGGAACTTGGGGAAGATTGCAGCCAATCGAGGCATGCCCCGGTCGCAAATGCAAACGCCAAATGCTTGTCATGAACGATCGAACGTTCGGATTCCGAAAAACGAATCATGGCATCCTCGACGATTTTAGCCGACGCTTTTGAATCGCCGGTGGCGAGGTCGACAAAATCAATCAACTCGCGCAGCCAGGGGATCGAGCGACTAAAGAAGTCCGAACCAATTTCGCCTGCATGAGAAGGATTCATCATTTTTCGGAAAGAAAATCCTTGGGAAAGGAAAGGTTGTTGCGGAAAGGTTCCTCCTTGCGGACGAAGCCCGAGTTTGCCTCACGCAGCCTTCTCGTCACCTGATCGATGGAATGATCCAATTTCTTGAGCAACTCCTCCACGCGCATGGCTGATGCCCCGTGTTCATAGGCGCAGTTTCTGATCAATCCGTCGTTGGTGACGACACAGATCCTGCCGGGATTTTTTGCCGCCATTACCATTCTTTCGATGGCTCCGTCCGCACCCTCGGATGAAGAAGAAAAATGCACGTCAAAGGAATCGAATCCTTCGCGTCTTTCCAAAGACCCCCGACCCGCCGTACCGTCGAACACTACGGTGACGCGATGTCCGAAGGCAGCCAGTGGCTCGAGCATCTTGAGAAAGGCGATCCTTGCCTGATTTCTGTCGCGTTCCATTTCCCGAGCTACCTCGCGAATCGCATGCATCGCGTTGTTGCCGTCCACCATCAGATGTTCTTGCATAAGTTCGGAACTTTTGGATAGGAAAGAACTAAAGGTCTAGAAAGTAATCCGCTTCCTAGCAACGCAATATAACATTGATTGATCCAATATGAGCCTAGCCTTCCTTTATCCCGGCCAAGGGTCCCAAGTCAAAGGCATGGGACTCGAGGTGTTCCCTCGCTTTCCCGAGCTCCTGCGCCAAGCGGACGAACTGCTTGGCTATTCGCTCTCCGAACTTTGCCTTAACGACTCCGAGGAGAAACTCAACCAGACTCAGTACACGCAGCCCGCTCTTTACTTGGTCAGTTATTTGGAGGGACTTGCTCGAATCGAGGACGGACAATCCCCAAGGTTCGCCGCCGGTCACTCCGTCGGAGAATTCGCCGCCCTCGCCCAATCTGGAGCCTTTTCCTTCTTGGACGGACTAGGCATGGTAGCCAAGCGGGGAGAGATCATGTCGAAGGTATCCGGAGGAGGCATGGCTGCGGTCATTGGATTGGATGCAGAGTCGATATGCCGAACACTGGAAGAGTCGGGCGTCGATCAGGTCGACTTGGCCAACTTCAATTCTCCCGGTCAAATCGTCCTTTCTGGTCCAGCAGCTCAAATCCAAGAAGTATTGTCGCCGCTCAAGGAGAAAGGCGCTCGCATGGTCGTGCCCCTAAAAGTCAGCGGAGCCTTCCACTCCCGCATGATGGAGGAACCGGCGCGGGAATTTGCCGGCTATTTGGAAACCGTTGCCTTTGCCGATCCCGATTATCCCGTTTATTCGAACGTGGAGGCTTCGCCCTATCCCGACGCCGACGCCATCCCCTCCCTTCTCGTGAAACAAGTGTACAGTTCGGTTCGCTGGAGCGAATCGATCACTCGCATGAGAAACGACGGAGCCGGCGAGTTCATTGAATGCGGGCCTGGCAACGTACTTTCGAAACTGCTCCGACAAATCCCCTGAACGAGCTTCAACACGGATCTTGCGCTCAAGTCCGGGATGGTTGCTTGCGGAGGAATCCTACCCTGCTCGCGTATCCAAGCTTAGTTTCGTCAGGTTTCTTTCCTTGAGCAGGTTCACCACGTCGATCACTTTCTGGTAGGGCAAGGAGCGATCTCCTCGAATGTGAATGGTCGGAAGGGCGCCCTGTTCCTTGGAGAGGGAGTCCAAGCGGGCCTTCAATTCTCCCTCGCCGACGGGCTCCTTTCCCCAGAAATAGGCTCCGGTCACGTCGATGGTTATGAACTGATCGTTCGCCGGAGGCGGCTTGGAGGAATTGCTGGACTGCTCCGGAAGATTGATTCGGTTGTACTGTTCGATCACGGGAGTAGTGATCATGAAGATGATCAGCAGCGAAAAGGCCAGATCGATCAAGGGGGTGACGTTGAGTTCGGAAATCACCGCCAATTTGTTTCGACGCCTGAAGTCTCTGGCCATCTTCGAAGATCAGGAAAAGTCAGGAGTTCGACTCCAATTCGATTCGATCGGCCAAGTTGCTGGCGAAGTTCTCCAATTTGGTCATCTCGGCCCGAGCCATTCCCGAAAGCGCGTTGTAGATGAAAACTATGGGAATTGCCACGCAAAGGGCCGCCACCGTGGTGAGCAATGCGCCCGAAACGCCGGGGGCGAGATGTTCGATGGTCGCTCCGCCCGACTCCATGGTTCCAAAGGCATCCATCACCCCCCAAACCGTTCCCAGCAAACCCAAAAAGGGAGCCCCGGATACGATGGTGGCGAGAAAGTACATCTTGGACTCGTAAGTATCCTCCATTTCGGAGATCGCTCTTCGTATCGCATTCTCCACGTAATTCATTCTAAGACGTCCGTCACGAGCGCCGGCGCGAGCAGCGGTCAAGGCCCGAGAGCAGACCTGAAGGTAGGGACTGCCCGTTCCCTTGAATTGGGAATTGTCGAAGTCATTGATGCTTCGCAGATCGTTGATTCTTCTTTCGTCGCGCAAATTCAACCTGCGAGCCCGAGTCAATTGCTGGTACTTGTTCCACATGATGGCAATGGCCAGGCAGTTGAGAAAACCGAGCACGAAAATGACTCCCTTGCCGGCAAAGTTCGAATCCACAAAATACTTGACCAGACCGGCTTCGGCAAAAACCGGGTTCCAAGTCGAAGCAAGGCATCGTATTCCCATCATCATAATTCCTCCATTAAAGTTCCACCAACAGACATTTCCAACTTTTCTTCGATCAGATCAACCGAAATTTCTTTTTTTTGCACAAAGGAAGTACCCGAACCAGCATTTTGGTTTGCAGGACAAGGGAAAGGAATTTAGGCAGTTTCCTTACATGCAAGTTTCGCAAAAGACCATCGAAGAGATCAATTCGCGTCCCTTTTCCCTGTCCTCTCGTCTGGCAGTGGTGGGATTGGACGGTTTCGTGGACAAAATCGTCGCCCCCGTAGAAAAGAGACACGGTTTGGGAGAAAACTTCACCCCTGTCTCCACCATCTCCCAGATGGGTGAAAAAATTTCGGCCGCTGCCGGAAAGAGCGCCAACGTCGAACTGTACCCACGCTTTGAGAAACTCGGAGGAAACGGACCGATCATGGCCAATGCCCTGCTCTCCTTGGGGATGAAAGTTCGCTACCTAGGCGCGCTTGGAGAACCCGTAGTTCATGGAGTGTTCGAGGAATTCGCGCGACTCACTCAGGCGGTTTCCCTTTGCGAACCGGGCATTACCACAGCCATGGAGTTCAAGGATGGAAAAGTCATGCTTGGCAACACCCTGAGCCTTGAACGGATCGATTTCAAGCGAGTCATCGAGGCGTGCGGTGAAGGCGAATTCATCGACATGCTCTCTCGGGCGGATCTGGTTTCAATCGTCAACTGGACGATGATCCCGAAGATGACCTCTTTCTTGATCGAATTGATCGATAAAGTGATGCCGGTTCTCCCGCCTCGTGACAACCGTTCGCTCTTTTTCGATCTGGCCGATCCGGCCAAGCGTTCCGGATCGGACATTCTGGAGGTTCTTCAGGTGATTTCCAGGTTTCAGGCGCATGCCGAAGTCACTCTTGGGCTCAACTACAACGAGGGCCTGCAGGTGTGCGAAGTACTTGGATTGCAATCGGGTGACAAGGATGCCGATTCGCTCCAGCGCATGGCGGCCGAAATTCGTCGAAAACTCGAAGTTTCCACCATCGTTCTTCATCCGGTCGAATCCGCGGCCTGCGCCACCAGGGACGGTACTTGGTGGTCAGCCGGGCCCTTCTGCGACAACCCCAAGATCACCACCGGAGCCGGCGACCATTTCAACGCGGGATTTTGCGCCGCTCGATTGAGCGGGTTTTCCCCGCTTTCCTGTCTCGCACTCGCCACCTGCACTTCCGGACACTACGTGCGCACGGCCCTCAGCCCTTCGCCCTCGGAAGTCGTTGAACTTCTCAAGCAATCCTCTGCACCAATTTCATGAGTCACGAAAAAGGCCTTTTAATCTCCTTCGAAGGATCCGAAGGATGCGGAAAATCCACGCAGATACGTCGCATAGCGGATCGTCTCGAAGAAATCGATCACCGCGACGTCGTAGTCACCCGTGAACCCGGGGGCACAATCATCGGAGAAGACATTCGGCATCTCTTGATGCACGCAGACTCCTCCAAGAGCATTTTTCCGGAAACCGAGCTTCTGCTTTTTGCCGCTAGTCGCGCTCAGCTGGTTCGAGAAGTCATTTTTCCAGCCGTGCAAGAGGGTAAGATCGTATTGTGCGACCGCTTTCTCGATTCGACCACGGTTTATCAGGGGGTCGCTCGCCAAATTGCGGACGATCCGGTCACCATGATCAATTCTTTCGCAGTGGGCGAAATCGTTCCCGACCTTACCGTAGTGATCGACGTCGCTCCGGAAATCGGATTCGAACGCATCAAGCATCGAGTTTCCGACATGCCTGACCGCATGGAGCAGGAAAACATCGAGTTTTACGGCAAGGTGCGTCAGGGCTACCTTCATTTGGCCCGCAGCCTGCCGGAGCGGTTTTTCGTGGTGGACGGCGAGGGCGACCCGGAGGACATAGAGATCGATATTTGGAACGAGATCCATTCTCGTTTCTACGCTCAGGACTGACACGATCACCATCCTGCCATCTCCTTGAAACTTGGTCGACTCAACTGATAATATCCCGGATCCGACTCAGGTTCTCTGCCGAAGGTTTGTCGAAAACAGACTCCATCACGCCATCCTCTTTCAGGGGAAGTCCATTGGTTCGGTGGAAGACTCAGCCCTCGATCTCGCTCGCCAAATCCTTTTCATGGAAGAGGGGCGCCGGGATCATCCGGATCTCTTCCACCTTCGTCCGGCTGGCAAGGCGAGGATCATAAGCGTTGAAAAAACCAGAGAACTGATCGCCCTTCTCAATCGAACCTCTCTTCAGGGCGGAGCAAAGGCGGCGATCATCCATGAAGCCGATCGCATGCGCAAGGAAGCAGCCAACGCATTCCTGAAGACCTTGGAGGAACCTCCTCCGGGCACCTACCTTCTCTTGCTCTCTACCAGACCATATTCCTTGCTCGCCACCATTCGCAGTCGATGCCTGGTTGCCCGAGTTCCCTCTCGTGAGGAAAGCCTGGGCAACGAAGAGTGGAAGAATTGGATCGCTCGCTACCAAGATTGGATTCGACTTCTTCTGGACAGGGAGAGGATACGACTGGATCGAGTGGGTCCACTTCTGGAAGCTTACGGACTTTCCAGTTCGCTCATTGGTCTGATCAACCGGATGTCCGACTCCGCCTGCAAGGACGCCGACGACAGTTCTCCGCCAATGGAGGACAAGGAACGAGATGCCATGGAAGCAGGAATTCGTCGCGGAGTAAGAACCACTTTGTTCGGCCACTTGTCGGATGCCACGCGAACGGTGGTGACCGCCGATGAACTCAGAGGGGACTTACCCAAACTCGGAGTCAAGCTTGCTCGGGCGCTCTCCTCGCTCGAACGAAACGCAAGTTTGCTCGAGGTCAACCTCAAGGACGAAGCCGCCATCGAAAACTTTCACCTTTCCTCGCTTCGAATATGGACCGCCAAATAACCTCACAACGCTTGCCATGAGCACTGTTTTCGAAAAAATCATTTCTCGGGAAATACCCGCCGAATTCGTTCACGAAGACGATTTCTGCGTTGCGGTGCGAGACGTCGATCCTCAAGCCCCTCATCACCTTCTGGTCATCCCGAAGAAGGTTATTGCCAGGGTTGGAGACGTCGAGCCAGACGACCAGGCTCTCCTCGGTCACCTTTTGCTCGCAGTCGGAAAAGTGGCGGAAAAGGAAGGATTGAAGAAGAACGGTTTTCGGGTGGTCATCAACCACGGGAAAAACGGTGGTGAAAGCGTTCCTCATTTGCACCTACACCTGCTTGGGGGACGTCAGATGAACTGGCCCCCGGGCTGAGGCTTTTGAAATGTCACGCTTCTTTGCCTTCCAGTGGGCGACTTTGCTTGTCACCCTTCCGCTTTTGTCGTTCTCAGACCGAATCGAGACCAAGGACGGATCCATAATCTATGGTAAAATCATCGGTGCTTCCGACGGAAATCTTTCACTTGAGACAACCTACTTAAGCATCATTCAAGTCCCCCTGACCGAATTGATCAGCCTATCCTCGTCCTCTAATCTAGGGGTGCGGGATGAGAACAATCAGACCAATTTCGGACAGTCCGTCCCCTTGCCCGACAATCAATTGAATCTAAGGAATAAAGAGCGAACCACCACCGTGGATTTTACCAATATTCAACACATCTGGACGGAAACTGAAAAGGACCCCTGGGTGGTTGAAGCAGAACAGGAACAACTTGAATTGATGATGCAGTGGAAAAGTTCAGTGGGTTTTGACTTGGTTGGATCATCCGGAAACACAGATTCCATGGGAATTGGGTTTCGCTTGGACAGTACCTATGCAAACAAGTTGAAAGAGCTAGACTTGTTTCTTTCTTACAACACCCAATCAACCAACGGGGTAACAGATACCGATGAGACAAAGGGTGGCATCGCCTATGATTCTATCTTCAAGGATCGACTTGCCTGGTATTTGAGATCGGATTTCGAACACGACCCAGTCGAGCAAATCAATTTGCGCTCAACCGGCGCTTTAGGCCTTAAATACGACGTGCTTGAAGACTCGAATTATGAACTCTCCACCCGACTGGGTACCGCTGTGCGATATGAGCGATCAACCTTAGATCAAGTTGGAGACGACCTGGATCCAGCGTTTGATTTGGGACTGGAATACACCCATCTTTTACAGGAAAGTCTCTTTTTAGAAAGTGAGCTCACCCTGCTACCCAAGATCGATGATCTTGCCGATTATCTGTTCAATCATGACACCGCCTTGGTTTTTCCCATCCTCGAGGAGAATGCATGGCACATAAGATCGGGTCTTTCCGGAACCTTTGACTCCTTCCCCAAGGAGAATACGGAAAAAATGGATATGAAATATTATTTCCGTGTGGTTTATGAATTCGAATAATTCGTTTTTTAGAAAGATCTTACAAATTCGGAAAACGAATTCGCAATTTCCGACAGATCATGGGAAAAGCCCACGATTTGTGAGGCGATAAAAAAGAAAAATAGTCCAAGTACCACATAGATCCAAAGCTTGGATAGTTGAAATTTCATTCTTTGATCAAGCCCAAGGAAGCAAGCCAACTTTGGGCCCTCTTTGGCCATTGAGAAACGGAGTGCTTGCTTGGACGCAACCCGTACCCATGACCACCAAATGAATAGATGTGCAATTCATTGCCCACAACGCCCGATTTTTCTAAGGAAAGATAGGTGAGAACACTTCCTTCCGCCGGGATATGATCATCCCCGGTGTGGGCAAAAAAGAACGGAGGACATTCCCTTGTGATCTGAATATGAGAAGACAATTTCTCCTTCTTTTTTTCATCTAATAAGTAAGCTGGATAAATAGGCATAGAAAAGTCAGGTCGGCAGGAGAAATTATCGGCATCATCCACTTTTGTGTAAGTTCTTTCTTTGAAAGAAGTCGCGGTCATCACCGCAAGATTGCCCCCCGCAGAAAAGCCAAGAATACCCAGTTTACTCAAGGGAACCTCCCAGCTTTTTCCTGCCTTGCGGATCAATCCCATCGCCCGTTGGGCATCCTGAAGTGGAGCGGCATGAGGCTCCCGGTTTTTACGGCGAGGAACCCGGTATTTAAGCAGAACGGCATGCACACCAATTTCATTCAACCATTTACAAACATCTTCACCCTCGTGCTCGATTGCCAAAATATTATAGGCACCCCCTGGACAGACCAGCACGGTGGTACCCGTGGCTTTGGCAGAACCAGATAAGAAATAAGTAATGGTGGGCTCGGTAACATTGCTGACACGCTTGACACCTCGAACCTCCACTTTTTCTTCCCCCACTTCACCGGTAATATCTCCCGGTGGTGTACTGGGCCACAAAAGCTCCACTTCTTGGGCATACAAACCAACTGAAAACACGAATAAAAGACTAAAAACCAAGAACTTTTTCACGATAAAAATCATGGGTTAAATCGTAAGCTTAGCCGAAGATATTTAGGGCTCATCCTTCTCTCTTTCAGGCATATCATTCTTGGCAAAACAATAGTAAAGCCCGAGCCAGAGGAGCTGGCAGTAACGGTAGGATACGATGGGCAAGACGAGGGCGCCTCCGAGGCAAAGGCCCAACATCCATTCGAGGGAAAATAGATCGAAGAACCAGAGGGTGATGATGGGCAGGATCCATAGGGTGCAAATCAGGGAGTAACTAACGGGCACACCACCCAGAAAAAACCCATCCTCCCCACGATCGTATTTCAATTCACAGACCGGACAGGTATCCCTTCGCACAAACACACCATCCAATACCTTGCCCTCTCCACAGCGGGGGCATTTATTGGCAATGGTGCGTTTCAGGTAGAGTGATTGCATCGAAGCACACCCTATGGATTGCCGTGTAAATTACGATTCTTTTGAAAAGAAAATCAAAATGAAAAACCTAGGCGATAATCTGCTTGATGGGCTCGGCGCCTTCCACGCCTACCAAACTTTTATCGAGACCACCGTGAAAGAAAGTGAGGTTATTGGGATCCAGCCCAAGCTGATTGAGAATGGTTGCATGAAGTCGTTTGACGTGAAATTTGTCATCGACCGCCCGACTACCTAATTCATCCGTTGAACCGACGGACACACCACCTTTGATTCCTCCCCCTGCCATCCACATGGTGAATCCATAGGAGTTGTGATCTCGCCCGGTACCCTCCTTGTACTCAGCGGTGGGCTGGCGCCCGAATTCTCCACCCCAAACCACCAAGGTTTCATCCAATAATCCGCGTTGTTTCAAATCCTTGAGCAATCCGGCAATCGGTTTGTCTGTATTGCCGGCATGGAGTTCGTGGTTTTTGACGAGGTCGCCATGAGCATCCCAGTTGGCATCGTTGTGATGCCCCCCCGAGTACACCTGAATGAAGCGCACCCCACGCTCCACCATACGGCGGGCAAGCAGGCATTTGCGCCCAAAATCATCGGTCCGGGAACCATCCACCCCATATAAATCCTTGATATGAGCAGGTTCCTTATCGATATCCACCGCTTCCGGAGCGGAGGATTGCATCTTGTAGGCAAGCTCATCGGA
>JAYOCQ010000024.1:0-35523 GCA_038105525.1 Opitutales bacterium
GCAGCGGACGGAGCGGTCACCGTGGACGGCGGCAACACCGCGATCGTCAACGACACCGCCTTGGCGCTGCAGGGAACTGTAGCAGGCACCTTGGCCGCCACTGCCGGCACGGGTGGAATCAGCGACAGCGGAACGCTTTCGATCACCGGTACCTCGAGTTTCACCGACAGCGATGACAGTGGAATCGATCTTGGCACCCTGGCAGCGGACGGAGCGGTCACCGTGGACGGCGGCAACACCGCGATCGTCAACGACAGCGCCTTGGCGTTGCAGGGAACGGTAGCAGGCACCTTGGCCGCCACCGCGATCACCGGCGGAATTACCGACAGCGCCACGCTTGACGTCACCGGCACCTCGAGTTTCACCGACACCGCTAATGTTGGAATCGATCTTGACACCCTGCAGTCCGATGGAGCCATCACGGTTGCGGGCGGAAACGTCAAAATCGTAAACGATTCCGCAATCAGTCTAAGTGGATCAGTAGGAGGCACTCTTGATGCCACCGCAACCACTGGCGGAATACAGGACCTTGGTACTTTGAGCATCGTCGGAGCATCCAACTTCCAAGATCTTGCCAAGGAAGGAATTATCTTGGATAACCTGCAAGCGGATCAAGCGGTAACGATTAACGGTGGCGCAACCACGATCGTAAATGATACCGCCCTGGTTTTGGCTGGTTCGGCAAGCTCATTGACCGCCACCGCTACCGTGGGTGCAATTACCGACAACGGAGCGCTAAGCATTGACGGAGCTGCAAGCTTCTTTGCTTCGAGCATAACCTTAGATGATTCTTTCAATACGGGCACGCTTAACTTTACAAGTTCGGGCGACGTATCGATCAATGAAGCCAGTGCAACCGAGTTTGCCGGGGCAAGCACTGCGGCCAACGTCACCCTTCTCAGCGCGGGCGCCGTCAGCAAGGCAGACGGATCCAAGGTAAGCGCAGGCAACCTTGTTGTAGATGCCGCGGGATCGATCTCCTTGAACACTGCGGTTGATTCGGTTAACTTGTCGGCAACCGCCGAAGGAGCGATCGAGCTCGTTGAGGACGATGCCATCACTTTAAGCGACGTTGATACCGTCAATGGTTCGATCACGGTTTCTGCCGGCGGATCGATTGCGGCAAACGACGTAGCCTCTCTAACCGATAACGATGCCAATGACGTCAGTTTGACTGGTACGAGCCTAAGCATCGCTTCTCTGACTGCAGGATCAGCAGGTGACCTTACCTTGGATGCCGGCACCGGTGCAATCACTCAGTCCGGGGCGATTACTTCCGATACAACGATTCTAACTGGTGGCGAAGTGATCTTGGCGAATGAGTCGAACAAGTTTGGCGACACCACCCTGAATACTGGTGACACCCAAATTGTCGCAAGCGAAGCGTTGAAAGTCAAAGGAGCGGTGAACGGAGTTCTAAATGCTTCGGGTTCATCGGTCTCGCTTACCGACCTGACTGCCAATAACGTCAATCTGGATACCGCCGGCAGTGTATCGGCAACCGGGCTGAAGGCGGACGTGTTGCAAGTTTCCGCTGGTACCGGCATCGACGTAAGTTCGGAAGGTGTCGATCACTTCGCCGCTCAGTCCGTATCCGGTGATATAACGATGGTCAACACGGGAGGCTATGCCATATCCGATCTTTCTACCGTGGAAGGGGTGGCCTTTGCCAACGAACTGTCGGGAGTACGATTCACCGGGGATTCCGCCAATGGAAAGATCTCCTTGATCGCCCAAAGTCCGCTTACGATCAATGCTCCGATCGATGCCAAGAGCGGATCAGTTCTGCTCGCCGCATCCGGTACTTCTTCCACGGACATTGTGACCGTCAATTCTCAAATCACTGGTGCTTCGGCCGAACTTATCGCCGGTAGCACGGTCAACTTGGGAAGCTCTGCCAGGATCAATACCGCAGCGAATGCAATTTCGATTCAGAGCAACTACAGAGATAGTACCGGTTCGACAAGCGCAGGTTCTTCCAGTGGAAGTTTCGTTGTTTCCGGTTCAAGCAACGTTCCCCAAAGTCTTACTCTGAAAGGAGCCTTCATAGATACGCTTAGAACCGATGCCGAAGGTCGCATTCTCGATGCCAGCGAAGGCTTGGAAGCGCAAGTCGGAAATACCCAATACCGTGGGGTATATGAAGAGTTGGCTAATTGGGACAACATTGCCATCGTAGATTACCTGCCCAGCAGTTCCGATAATTTGGTCGAGCCTGACAACTCGGGTGAAATCGTAGAAAAGAAGAAGTAAGCTTTCTTGGTTACTCTTTTTCTAAGTGAGCCGCTTCCTCCGGTTTGGGGAAGCGGCTTCTTTGCTTTGTGGTTCAAGGATGTTGTTACCCGCAGCAGAGCCCGTCGAGCGGCGAATGCCCGACTGGACTTTCGCCCAAGATGGAAGAGGGTGCCGACTTCAGCCTAGTACGGTTTCTCCGTTTGCAGAGGGAGAAACCGATTCAAGTCGGTCGACCGCATGAATGGCCCAAGATTTTGGATCTTCGTGTTCCGCGGCGTCTTCGCCGAAGCAGGATTTCAACATATCAGTGTTGATTACTCCAGGGTTGAAGGCAACGGCGGCCATGCCCATGGGGAGTTCCTGAGCAAGTGAACGGGTTAATCCTTCGACCCCCCATTTGCTGGCGCAGTAAGGCCCGACTTCAGGTGCTGCGGATTGGCCCCAATAGGAACTGAAGTTGACGATGATTCCCTGGTTCTTAGCGAGCATCATCGGTAGAAAGGATCGAATCATGTTGTGAATGCCGCCAAGATTGACCGCAAGCACAGCGGAGAATTCTTCCGGAGAAATTTCAAGTAAGGCAGCATTGCGATTGATGAGACCGGCATTGTTTACAAGAAGGTCAGGCGGACCGAAATTATCCTTTGCCAAACCGGCGAAAGTTTCGACTTTTTCAGGAATGGTGACGTCAAGGAATCCGAGAAAGAAATCGTTCTTCAGTTCCCTTTCCAAGGAAGACAATCGGCTCTGATCACGAGCGCCCCCGCTGACCTTCCAACCGCGAGCGGAAAACTCTATTGCCATTGCCCGTCCAAGCCCGCGCGAACAACCGCTTATGCAAACGTGCTTGCTCATTTTGCGTCCTCATCAAGCAAAGCGGAGGAACCGGCCTCCGCTGGTCCGAGTCCCCCGGGGCCTTTGTGGTAAGGAGGTTTGCGGGCTAGGTTCCAATGAGCAAGTCCCCAAATAGCCGCAAAGAAAAAAGTGAGGCCAATGATGATTAACCATTCGGTCTTTGATTTCGGGCGAGACACGATGGCGGAAAGAATGAATAAGAAAGAGTGATGGTGGGAGATGGCAGATTCGAACTGCCGACCTCATGCGTGTCATGCATGCGCTCTAACCAACTGAGCTAATCCCCCCCGTTGAAGAATAAACTTCGAAATATAAATCTTCACCATGTGAAGTCAACGGTTGAACAAGAGAGCATAAGCAGAGAACGAAGTTCGGTTCTTTACGGATGACGGTATTTTTCTTACTAATGTTTCATCCGATGAAAAAGGCGCTTATCACAGGAATTACCGGCCAAGATGGTTCCTACCTTGCCGAGTTGCTTCTCGAAAAGGGTTACGAGGTGCATGGCATCGTTCGTCGCGCATCCACCTTCAATACCGATCGATTGGATCATTTGTACAAGGATCCCTTGGTAGACGACACTAATCTCTACCTGCATTACGGAGACTTGGCGGATGCGGTGCAACTGGTCAAGTTGCTCTATGAATTGCAGCCGGACGAGATTTACAACTTAGGCGCGCAAAGTCACGTTCGAGTGTCTTTTGACGTTCCCGAATATACCGGAGACGTCACAGGTTTGGGAGCGGTTCGTATATTGGAGGCGATCCGAGAGGCGGGCTTGGTCAAAAAAGTCAGGTACTATCAGGCCTCCTCTTCGGAAATGTACGGCAAGGTGCAGGAAGTGCCTCAAGTCGAAACCACCCCATTCTGGCCTCGTTCGCCCTACGCGTGCGCCAAGGTTTACGCCCACTGGTTGACCGTGAATTATCGCGAGTCCTATGATTTGCATGCCAGTAGTGGAATTCTGTTCAACCACGAGTCTCCCCGTAGAGGAGAGACCTTTGTCACTCGCAAGATCACTCGGGCCGCAACCCGTATAAAGCTTGGTTTGCAGAAGAAATTAATTTTAGGGAACCTGGATTCAAAGAGAGATTGGGGGTTTGCCAAGGAATACGTTGAAGCGATGTGGTTGATGCTCCAGCAGGATAATCCCGATGATTACGTCATAGCCACCAATGAAACACACACCGTCAGGGAGTTTTTAGAGCAAACCTTTTCATGTCTGGATATGGACTGGAACGAATACGTCGGATTTGACAAGAAGTATGAGCGTCCTGCAGAAGTTGACCTGTTGATCGGCAACCCCCGAAAAGCCAAGGTTCAATTGGGCTGGGAACCGAAGACCACTTTCAACGAACTGGTTTCCTTGATGGTTCGAGAGGATATGAAACTTGCCGAGCGGGAAAAAGCCTTGTTCGACGCCAATCTGGACTGATTTCAATGCCCAGGGTATTCGTAACCGGGCACCGAGGAATGGTCGGTTCCTCCATTCTTCGGGCCATGCAAGAAGAGCGAGAGTCCTACCTTCCCATTACCGCATCGCGAGAGGAACTTGATCTGACCAGTCAAACCGAAGTGGATCAATTCCTCCACCGAGAAAGGCCCGATATCATCATCAATGCGGCTGCAAAGGTCGGAGGAATTCATGCAAACGACACCTATCCCGCCGAATTCATTCATCAAAACCTGCTGATCAATGCCAATTTGATTCACTCGGCTTGGAGGTCTGGAGTGAAACGCTTTGTCAATCTTGGCAGTTCATGCATTTATCCCCGCGCATGCAACCAACCAATCAAAGAGGAATATTTGCTGACCGGTCCGTTGGAGAAGACAAACGAAGCTTATGCCCTGGCAAAAATCGCAGGATTGGAGATGTGCAGGCACTATCGCAACCAATACGGCGCTCTATATCACAGCGCCATGCCCACTAACCTGTATGGTCCCGGAGATAATTATCATGGGCTCAATTCTCATGTCTTGCCTGCCTTGATTCGCAGGTTTCACGAAGCAGCGATCCAGGGGTTGGAGCAAGTTGAAATCTGGGGCACTGGCAAGCCCCGCAGAGAATTGATGCATGTGGATGATTTGGCTCAAGGAATTCTCTTTTTGCTCAGATTAAGTAATCCGCCCGACTGGGTGAACTTGGGAACGGGAGTGGATCATTCCATTTTGGAAATTGCCGAAATGACCAAAAAAGTGGTTGGGTACCAGGGGAGAATCGTTCACGATTTGAGCAAGCCGGACGGCATGCCCGTTAAACGCCTCGACGTTTCCTTATCAAGTTCTCTTGGATGGAAGGCCGAAATCAGTTTGGAAAAAGGGATCGTCGATGCTTACGAGGACTTTCTCTGCGGTTTGAAATCAGGCAAGACCAGACTCTAAAGCAGATATTCGTTTACGAATTTTTCGTAGTTTTTTTCTGCGAAAAATCTTTCCTTTTGAAAACGAATGATTCCTTCTCGGTCAAAGACGGTCTCTCCCGTCAGTATCTTGCGAAAAGCAATTGTCCATTCCTCCAGATTCATCTGTTCCTCCAGTAGAATCCCCGTTTTTTCATTCACGATTTCCGCAACTCCTCCCACCTTGCAGGCGACTACGGGTATTCCGCAGCTGATCGCCTCGATCATGGAAAATGGCAGTCCCTCGGATGATGAAAGGGAAAGGAAGCAAGTGATCGCTGATTCGCGGTAAAAACGGAGAATTTCCGAATTGCCGACCTGTCCTCGAAGCTCACATCGAATGCTTGGAGGCAACCCTTGAACAACTGATTCGATTTCCGCTCGGGTTTCTCCTTCTCCAAAGTGAACCCATCGAATTGGAAGGCCGGCGGATGCGAGCAGGCGAGGGATCAACGAGACCCGCTTCAAGGGAACAAGCGAAGAGCAGGAAACGACAAGATGAGAGTCAAAGCCGGGAATCAGGGGAGTTGAAATCGAAGAGTTCTCTATCCCCAGGTAACTGGTTTTAACTTTGTGAGAATTGGCGTCGGAAAGTCTTTCCCTCAGATACTTCGATCCAAATTCGCTGATGGGCAGGATGGCGTCGAAGAAATTTGAAACCATTCGACGAAAGGGTACGATGCCTAGGCTCCATCTCTCGTCGTAAAGATCGTAGCCATGACATCGGCAAATCGCTCTGGCGATGATTTTTTTCTTTCTAAGCAATCCGATGCTAAGCGCGTTGCCGAAAGCCCAATAGTTGTAGGCTGTCGCTGAAGAGATGCGTCTGGAACGCAAAAACTCGATCAAAATTTCCGAAGCGCAGATCTCACGATAAATGCGAGAGGAAAAAAACTTCCAGTGACGAAGGTAAGTCCAGTTTCCTTCCAAAATCAGGCACCGCAGATAAAGCCAAAAGGTTCTCATCAATAAAATGGGTCTGAAACGCTTCGGACGGTTTTTCGTCCCCGAGCACAGAAGCATGGAAACTTCGGCGTTGGGAGGGATTTCTCTTCTTTTGCACTTGGAGTCAATTCGTCTTGGAAAGAGAATAATCTGCTCGAAACGAGTGCAGAGGATTTTCATTTCAGCTACGAGAAACTGTTCCGATTCAAAGCCGAAAGGATATTGAGCGGTTACCAAAAGCAGGGTTTTACCTTTTTGACCCATGAGCAAGCGGATTAATCCAATTCGTAGAAGCGCAGAATTCTCTCAGGCGGAAAAAGGGCAGCAAGCAAGCCGTTGATTTCCTTTTCATAAAAGAAACTGGAAATCGCGACGTAATCGACCGCATTTTCATTCAAGAAGCAGGGTTTTTCAAGAGGGATGCCGGAGAGGTGGCTGATCTGCGGGTTGCGATCGATAATGACACAGGGCCGAAGACAGTTGTCAAGTCGAGCGATTTCATCAAGCAAACGAACCGTATGGTCTCCTCCGCCATAAAGAGCCAGCCTTGAATTTGCAGGAAGCTGAAGGGACCACTTCTTCCATTTGCCGATTCTCATTCGCGAGGTTTCATTCTCGCAAGGAACTGCTCGCCATCGAAGGAGAGTCTTCTCGGCCTCTTTAACGTCTATATAATCCCTTAAATGAGAATCTCCCAAAATTTCCTCGAATACCATCGCCGACTCCTTGGCCACCTTGGACGAGTTCTGCTTTGCATGCGTGCGGTAAACTGTAAGGGCTTCATCTAGGTTTGCCGTTTGGTGTCGCTTGGCGATTTCCAGCCATAATTTGAAGTCCTGCGCATATTGCAAATTTTCACTGTATCCACCCAACCCTTCGACAATCGATTTTCGAAAAATTACTGCGGGATGGGCGAATGGAGATCCCTTGGCAAAGAAAGCCAAGATTTTATCATGCGCAGTCGGAAACTTGACGGTATCTCGAAAAGTTCCGTCAGAGAAAATCCGTTCGATCGAGGAACCCAGCAGAGCGACACTGGGGTTTCTCCTCATATATTCGACCTGCCGATCCAGTCGTTGAGGCTTCATCAGGTCATCGGCGTCGATTCTGGCGATCAAGTCCGATGATGCATGGGAGAGACCTTCGTTAAGAGCCTTGGACAACCCGATGTTTTCCTTTTTTGGTAAAATGCGAATTCTTGAATCCTCAAAACTGTTCAAGATGGAAAGACTGGAGTCTTCAGATCCATTCTCAACAATGACGAATTCGAAGTTCTCGAAGGTTTGGTTCAAGACACTTTCAACGGTTTGAGTCAGGTATTCTTGTCCGTTGAAAACCGACATCAAGACCGCAACCTCAGGATCCATCGAATTAGAAGCCGATCAGGCCGAATGGTCAGGCAAGCGCCGCGGCAAGCTTGAGGGGAAAATCATTTTAAAAGCCAAAAACAAATTACCTTTGGAAGACAATGGGAATCTACTTTGCATGTTCTTGCATGCGATTGCTTCAAGGGCATGGAAAAACGACCTATCCCAAGATGGCAGGCAGAAAATTATTCGAATTGCTTGCGAAACGCCCGAAATTCGTCTGACAATTCTCTTACTTGATAACGGAGAGCTTCGACTTCCTCCTTGAGTTCCTTGAATTCGGAAATGGTTTCGTCCACACGGTCGAGCCTTTGGTCGGACCCTGGAACGTAAACCGAACTGCCGTCTTGGAGTTCCTCAACCTTTGGCGCGGGGGCAAGCAGGTGATACCACCTGGACTCCTTTTGACCTGGCCTTGGTTCCATGATTGCGATCAGTGCTGGAGAACGCTCCATCATGTCAGTCAAGGTGTCCTCGACGTCCTGCAAGCCATCGAAGGCAAACATTCGATCCGCTCGGTTGTTGAGTTCTCCGGTAGTTTGAGGACCACGATTGAGCAGTTCGCAAAGAAGGGCCCGCTCCGCCTTGATCAGGTCGAGCTCCTTTTCTGCGTTGTGCTGAAATTTGGGAACGCGGGCGCCTACGAAATCAACCCGATGCATCAGCCTCTTGATTCGCAAGTCTTCAATCGCCCGGCTGACCTCTTCTTCGCTCAGGTTCGTCTTGGGCAGTCGGTTGTTCTTTTGGTTGCATGCATTGACCAAGCCGTTGAGGCTCATGGGATAATACTCCGGGGTGGTCAACTCCTTTTCTATCAATGAACCAAGAACCCGACATTCTATGAAGTTCAATTGTGGCAATGATTCCGACTCTGAGTCAACGCAGGAGGACTGGGGCTCAGGTGGGTCGGAGTCCGGTTCGAGCATCAGGAAAGGGTGGCAGGGTAAAGGTATGTGAACCCAAGGGTTCGAGGCAAAAGTCAATCGGCTATGACGTTAACCAATCGATGAGGCTTGTCGAATTGTACCTTGCCGGGAGTGAGCGCGAAAAGAGTGAAATCCTTGCCCAAACCGACGTTGGCTCCAGGATGATACTTCGTGCCGCGTTGCCTGAGGATGATGTTGCCGGCAAGAACCGCTTCACCTCCGAATTTCTTGACACCCAGTCTTTTGCTGTTGCTGTCGCGTCCGTTCTTGGACGTTCCTTGTCCTTTTTTATGAGCCATGGATAAAGGGGGTTGGGGGTGATGAGCTTTACTTGTCCAAATCGATTGACTCGATTTCAATAACCGAAAGCAGTTGACGATGGCCACGCCGACGCTTGTACCCTTGGCGACGCTTCTTTTTGAAGACGATTACTTTCTTGTCCTTTTTGTTTTCGAGAATCTTGGCCGTGACGGATGCGCCTTCTATGGTAGGGGTGCCGAAGGTGGTGGCCCCATCTTCAACGACCAAAAGAACGTCATTGATTTTGACTTGGTCTCCCTCCTTGGTTTCGGGATAGCGGTTAACGAAAAGTTTGTCGCCTTTTTGCACGACGAACTGGCTGCCTTGAGTACGAATGGTGGCTTTCATGAAAATCGAGGAAACCTTTTAAAAAATCAACTTTTGGGGGCCTTGGCAAGTTTGATCTTGAAGCCAAGCGCAATCTTCAAGCGACTCCCCGATCCCGGCAAGTTCGGTTTGAGGATAGACGAGCTTCCCGAAATCACTGGGACGGGCATGGTCGGGGCTTAGGACAAGCACTCGAGATCGAGAGACATCGAGCCTATGCGGGTTGCCGGACCTCGCATCTCAATACCGTAGTCCTCGTCGATTCTCAACCGGATCTCGCCACCGGGCATTTCCACGGTGATCTCTTCGTCGCAAGCGCCCATTTTTTTGGCAACTGCTCCGGCTGCCGAACTGCTGCTGCCCGAGGCCAGCGTATATCCGGCGCCCCGTTCCCATATTTCGATTCTTATCCGGTTTCGATCCAATACCTGTAAAAACTGCACGTTGGTTCGATTGGGAAAGGCCGGATGATTCTCCAGTTGCGGTCCGTATTTTCGAGCGAGCGATTCGCTGACCTGAGGGACGGGCAAAACACAGTGCGGATTACCGATGGTTGCTCCATAAAAAGCAAAGGAGGTGTCAGCAAGATCGATTTTTTCTCCAAGCACCTCACGCGCCTCTCCCTTGATTCGTACGGGGATGACTTGGCTGTGAAAGCTTACCCTGCCCATTTCAACGGTAATTTCCGAAGCATCTGCGGAAACTTTGCAGGTAACGACTCCTCCAAGGGTGTCCACCTTGAAAGGCATATCGGATACTCGTCTGCAATCACGAAGGTAACGGGCGAAGATGCGTAGGCCGTTTCCGCTCTTCTCCGCTTCGCTTCCATCAGGGTTGAGAATGCGAAGTCCGAAGTCGGCCTTGTCGGTAGGGAGCGGTCCCCAAAGGATGCCATCGGATCCAAGCCCGAAGTTGCGGTGGCAGATGCGAACGATTTCCTCGGGGGTGAATTCGTGAGATTGATTCAGCGGATCGTAAACGAGGTAGTCGTTGCCCAAGGCATGGTATTTTTCAAAATTCATGATTTGATGGGAGAGGGTTCGGCAAACTAAGGAAGAGTGAGGGATGAACGCTTTTGCATGACCGATTGAAGAATCGCTTGATCGTCATTCATGAACCGGCGAACGAGGCGGAGAAATTCCGCGGCGTGAAGATCGTTGTCTCGGAAGAACTGACGGTCTCCGCCGCATCCGTACATGATTTCAGGCGGGAGTTCTCCCTTGAGCTTCGCTCTGGCTTTCGGCAGGATACGGGGCAGCCATACGATCCCTTCCAAGGTTTCGTTTTTTGCCGGCAGGGCGCTTGGGTCCAATATCTCGGTGGATGCGATTCCGCATTGTTCTTCCCAAAAGTAGGCGCGTCGCTCGTGATGAACCAAAAGAAAGGAATGAAAATCCGGTTCCCCATGCAGGCACCAATCTTCAGCGTGGTCGAAAACGTCATGGATGGTGATGCCCATGGAGCTAAGCAGAACAAGCTCTTCCCCAAGAGGGAATCCTTTGGAATTTGTATGTCCCTTTTCATAAAGCGAAACCGCTTTGTTCCAGATGCGGGCTAGTTCAAGATGAAAACGAAAGGACATGTATCGGTTGGATTTACCTTCAATTTTAGAAAGAAGCGGGGGATTGAATCAAGCCAGACGAAAATCAACCAGTTTTTCCAGAGGAGGAATGCGTTCCACGCAGACCTCTATTTCCTGACCAAGCCGCAGTTTGTTCTTTGGATTCTTGCCCACCAGCATGGAACCGTTTCCAGCCAAACGATATCCGACTTCACGGGGTAGGGAGCGCATGGTTACGAAACCCCTGAAGAGGGTATCGGTCAATTCGATGAAAAATCCCTTGCGGCTGATTTCGGTGATCAATGCCTTGTGCTTGACGGCCCGATTCGACTCGAGGTCACGCTTGTAGTAAAGAATCATCTTGTCCTTGATCGATTCACGTTCCGCATCCACGCTGTTTCTCTCGGAAATGGAAAGCCTTTTGGCGAGGGAAGCCATGACCTCGCTTTTGTTTTTCTTTGGTTTATGGGAGCGCAAATGTCCTTCCAGCGCCCGATGCGCAATCAAATCCGCATACCTGCGGATGGGCGAGGTGAAATGTAGATAATCCTTTTTGGCCAATCCGTAATGACCATCGGGGGCGGGGCGGTAGCACGCTTGTTGAAGGCTTCTTAAAAATCTGATTCGCAGAACTTGGGAGATCGGATGTCGATTGATTTGCTCCAAGGCCTTGTTGACTGCTTTCCTGCTATTGAGTTCTCCGCAGGAAATACCGAACAAAGCGAGAAATTGCCGCAGTTCCTCCAGGTTCTCAGGATCAGGGTCGGGATGAACCCTGTAGACGACGTCGAGGTTGCGTTTTCTGGCAAGTCGAGCGACGCTTTCATTGGCGAGGAGCATGAACTCCTCGATCAGTCTATGGCTGTCGTCATCTTGATTGAGGAAGATTTTTTCCGGCTGTCCCATCTCATCCACCAATACCTTGACTTCACTGGAGGCCAGCTCCAAGGCGCCATCCTTTATTCTCTTGATTCGAAGGGTGGATGCGATTCGTCCCAGGAGGCGTATGGATTCAGCGATGGTTTTAAGCTCGACCTCTTCAAGTTCCTGTAAAGATCGGCCAGGGTTACCCGAATGGCGATGAACGGGTGCACAGGAAAGCGCCTCAGAAAAGGAATCCTTGGTTAAAAAGACAAGGGCTTGTTCGTAGGTCAGCCGCTTGTCGCTGCAAATCACGCTTTCGGAAAATTCCTGCCCCAACAACTTGAACTCCTTGGAAAATCGAAAAATCACCGATTTGACCAGTCTGTCCTCGCCCTCAACCAAGCTGCAGATTCCGTTGGAGAGACTGGTAGGAAGCATGGGAATCACTTCTCCGACCAGATAGGTGGAGTTGCCCCGTCGGCGGGCCTCTCCGTCAAGAGATGATCCTGGTTTTACGTAATGCGAGACGTCGGCGACGTGTACGCCCACTTCCACTCCCCCTTGAGCGAGTAGACGAATGGAGAGCGCGTCGTCAAAGTCGCGTGCATCGAGTGGGTCTATGGTAAGGGTGAAAACCTTCCTCATATCCTTTCTCCCTTTTCTTTCCTCTTGCGAAACGACTCTAGGGCAAGCTTGGGCTTCCTTTGTTGCTCCAGATGAAAATGAGGAAGAAAGACCATACTTGGCCAAAATTCCCTTATGGTCGGTTCGGGCGTCGTTTCCGGGGCCAAGCACGCGAATGATCTTGCAGGTGGGAATCCGGGCTGGTGGGTCCCAGCGAACGAACTTGGCGATGACCTTGTCTTGTTCGCAAGCATTTCTCCAATCTCCCGCAACCTTGAAGGGAGGTGCGATGCGGGGATTTTCGGATTTTACCAGAGGGCGACCCATTTCGGTTGAAAAATAAGCAAGAAATTGATCCGTTCCCCTACGCAGGATCTTTCGCACCTCGTAGGCAGGACGATCCATAGCCTTGGAGCGCCTGAATTTTCGGGAAGGTCTGTTATTGGACTGGATACTCGTCAACTCGACCAAATCACCATGCAACGCAGTCGAAGTGGTGCCACGACCAAGTGGAATTACCTTATCGGAATTTTCCAGGCAAACTTTGGCTTTCCCCTGCCTGCCGAAAAGCAAGGTTCCAACGAGAACTTTCTTACTCAGGGTGAGGTTGCAGCTGGTTACTCGCTGGTCTCGAGAGCAACCCAACCTTCAGGAAGAGCTTCCTTCGGATCATTCACAAGTTCAATGTCCGCGTCGGGGTCGGCATCGGGAGCAGGCGGTTTGGCAAAAACTCCGTTTCCTTCCGAGTCTGAGGTTTTCTCGTACCATTCTACCTTTCCGTTTGAAAAAAGAACGTGTCCACCGTCGCCACTCCAAGGAGAATCAGCCGACCATTCTTCTCCCTCGTGTCCGCGCGTCCACATGATGGGGAACGGTCCGCTGGGCAAATTTTGATCCAGTTTGGGACTGGAACCTTCTCCAGGCACCGCAATCGTCCATGCGATGGCTTTTTTCTGTTCGTCGTCCATGGTTGCCTTGGTGGGAATTTGAGCAGGGCGACCCGGGCCGTCATCTTCGTCCAAAGCCAAGACCTTGTCGTCGTCCTCGATGAACCACAAGGAAGATTCGGTGTTTCTGGTTTTGTTCCTGAACCATACGGCGAAACCGGCTGGCGATGCTTCCTCCAAAGCGTCTTGCGCAGGAAACTTGGCTTGTCCCTTGTACGCTTCCACAATTGCTTTGTGGATGTCCATGAGCTTGTCTTTTGCAGCCAATTGCCCAGCTTGACCGAAGATTCCGCCAAATGCTCCGATAGCTATTCCGGCTAGAATCCCGATGATGGTGATCACCACCAGAAGTTCGATGAGAGTGAAACCCTTTTTTCGTTCGATTTTCTTTTTCATATGAATAGTTTGTTCCAAGGCGAATTTTTAATAAGGTAAGGGAAATCTGGCGCAAAGCGCAAGCGACTTCTTTCGTTGTTCGATCAAATTCGGATGATCTTCCGGATTATCCAAAATCGAGCTGATGATGCCGGCAA
The DNA here is from genome assembly GCA_038105525.1 of Opitutales bacterium. GTDB lineage: Bacteria > Verrucomicrobiota > Verrucomicrobiia > Opitutales > Seribacteraceae > Chordibacter. The sequence goes on from JAYOCQ010000024.1 coordinate 13,884, forward strand.
TTGCTTCCATGTCTGTTTCCATCATTCCTCTGGAGGTGACGGCGGGAGTGCCGATGCGCAATCCGCTGGTTTGAAAGGGGCTGCGAGTTTCTCCCGGAACCGTGTTTCGGTTGAGGGTGATGTGGGCTCCTTCCAGAAGGGTTTGAGCCGCTTTGCCCGTCATGTCGGCGTGGGAGGGGCGCAGGTCGATCAGAAGAAGGTGATTGTCGGTGCCTCCGCTGACGACTCGCAAACCACGTTGGGAAAGCGCCTCCGCCATGGCCTGAGCATTGTTTTTGACTTGTTGCTGGTAGGTTTTGAAGGAGGGTTTGGAGGCTTCGAGAAAGCAAGTGGCCTTGGCGGCGATTACATGCATGAGCGGACCACCCTGATTGCCGGGGAACACCGCCGAATCGATCGCCTTGGCGAATTCTTCCCGGCACATGATCAAACCCCCGCGAGGGCCTCGAAGCGTCTTGTGGGTGGTAGTAGTGACGAAATCAGCATGAGGCACCGGCGATGGGTGCAGTCCGCATGCCACCAATCCCGCGATGTGCGCGATATCCGCAAGCAGAAGGGCGCCGCTGGATCGGGCGACTTTACCCATTCGTTCGAAATCGATGGTTCTGGAATATGCGGAAGCTCCTACTGTGATGAGCTTGGGCTTTTCCAAGGATGCCAAGGATTCTATGGCGTCGTAGTCAATGAGCCCGGTTTCCGGGTTCACTCCGTAATTGACGACTTCATAGAGCATGCCGCTGCAGTTCTTGGGATGTCCATGGGTAAGATGGCCCCCGTCTTGCAGGCTCATGGTGAGAATCTTGTCTCCTGGCTCGAGCATGGCGAAATAAACGGCGGTATTTGCCTGACTTCCGGAATGCGCCTGGACGTTTGCATGTTCGGCCCCGAAGAGAAGCTTGGCTCGTTCGATGGCCAGGCTTTCCGCCACGTCGACGTGCTCGCAACCGCCGTAGTACCTCTTGCCGGGATACCCTTCGGCGTATTTGTTGGTCAATACGCTGCCGGTCGCTTCGATCACTGATGGAAGGGTGAAGTTCTCGGATGCAATCAGCTCGATATGGGTTTCCTGCCTTTCTCTTTCATTTAGAATGGCGAGGTGAATTTCCGGATCGATTTCGGAAAGCGGGCGTGAGTCAAGCGAGGGACTGAGGAGGGCGGATGATGAATCGGATTCGAACATGAGGACAGAATAATTGGTTCAAAGGTTTTTCTCAACCCAGTTTATCAAGGAGGGCATGGCTTCGATCATGCGGTCACGGCATTCCTGGTAGACTTCGAGGCTCTGCCCAAAAGGATCGGGCAGCTCCCGTGATTCCAAATCGAGAAATTCGCGCATCAGAAAGACCGGGTAGCCGGGAGGTAGTTCGAAGTACATGTTGAGCAAGGCCCGATGCGGCTCGGTCATGCAAAAAATGACCGATGCTTCCTGCAAGGACGCTCGGGTCAGCGCAGAGCTTTGGTGGTCGGTGATATCCAAGCCCACTTCCCGGCAGGCATCGATGGAGTTTTCGGAAGCGAGATCTCCGTCCATCGCCGAGATGCCCGCCGAGCCTACTTGAAACCTGTCCTCCAGGCCTCGATCGATCAAGGCCCTCTTGAACAGCCTCTCCGCCATGGGACTGCGACAGACGTTTGCGGTGCAAACGAAGAGAATTTTCTTGCGTCTCCTCTTTTCCTTCTTGGCCCGGCTTTTCTTACCCATTCAAGAACGAATCTCTTTCGCAATGCGACGGATTGCAAGGGTGAACAGCATCAGTTTCTTGAAAACTCGCGATGTCCGATGTCTCTGCGGAAATATTTCGATGAAAAGTTCACCTTTTCGCAAAGTTCATATGCATTTGCCTGCGCCTCCCGAAGGGTCGCTCCCAATCCCACCGCTCCAAGCACCCGCCCGCCCGCTGAAACCACTTTTCCGTCATCCAAGCTTTCGGTGCCTGCATGAAGAAGCATGCAAGCGGAGGAGAAGTCGTTTGGCTCGGAAATCGGTTCACCCTTGGGATGGGATTCCGGGTAACCCTTGCTTGCGAGAACCACCACCAGAGCATACAGTGACCTGAAGTTAAGAAGCCTGGGAAGCGATTCTCCCCGAGCAGACGCCAGCAGAAGGGGCACCAAGTCGTCCTCCACCAGAGGAAGGATAACCTGAGTCTCCGGATCGCCGAATCGGACGTTGTATTCAAGGACCTTGGGTCCGGAGGCGGTAAGCATCAGTCCGACGTAAAGTGTCCCTCGAAAATCCATGCCTTCGGATTTCAGCCCGGCGAGGGTGGGGCGAACGATGAGCCGTTCGTATTCCTCGAGCATCGCGGGGGTGACCAATGAAGTCGGGGCATAGGCGCCCATGCCTCCGGTGTTGAGTCCGCTGTCTCCCTCCCCGATCTTCTTGTGATCCTGACTCATGGGCAAAGCCAGGTATTGCTCCCCCGAGCAAATCAGATGGAGAGACGCTTCCTCCCCCTCGAGGAACTCTTCGATCACCACTTCTCGCCCACTTTCACCAAAGCTGTTTCCGCTGAGCATTTCGCGAACCGATTCTTCGGCCTCTTCTTTGGAATTGCAGATGATCACCCCCTTGCCTGCCGCCAGTCCGCTGGCTTTCACCACCACTGGAATGGAGCAGGTTTGCAAATATTCGAGAGCCGGCTCCAACGATCGAAAATTGCCGTACTCGGCGGTGGGAATCCGATGCCTGAACAGAAAATCCTTAGTGAAGGCCTTGCTGCCTTCGAGCCGGGCGCAGTCTTTGTCAGGTCCGTAGGCCAGAACGCCGGCGTCTCTCAAATCGTCGACAATTCCGTTGCAAAGAGGAACTTCCGGTCCGACTACTACCAGATCGATCGATTCCGCCAGAGCCAACTGGACGATCTCGGCATTGTTTTCCAAAGATACGGGCATGGATTTGAATTCTCTGCGCATGCCACCGTTTCCGGGAGCAACGAGAATTTGTTCGACAATGGGGCTTTGGGAGCAGGCTTTCGCCAAGGCGTGTTCTCGACCACCGCTTCCAAGAATGAGAATTCTGAGGTTTTTTTCCTTCATGAATCATTGGTTTTCTCCAATCGTTTGCCGAAGTCGAGGCAATTTGTCTTTGCATTTGTCTGCCGGTTCTTATTTTCGTCTTCGATGAGGGTGTTTTTTATCGGGATTTGCGGAACCGCGATGGGCAACGCCGCATTGATGCTCAAAAAAAAGGGGGAGGATATAGCAGGCTCAGATGCCGGGGCATATCCACCTATGTCAGACGTCCTTCAAAACGCCGGAATCGATTTGTTCGAAGGGTTTTCAGTGCAGGACATGATTGATTGGCGACCGGACCGAGTGGTGGTTGGAAACGCCGTCTCTCGAGGGAATCCGCAGGTCGAGCGCTTGCTTGACGACCGATCGATTCCCTTTGTCTCTCTGCCACAGCTGATCGGAGAGGATTTGATCGGGAACCGGAATGCCGTGGTGATCGCAGGAACTCACGGCAAGACCACGACCACGACCCTGACCGCCTATTGTCTCGCCGCCTTGGGAATGCGACCGGGATACCTCATTGGTGGAGTGCCGCTCGATCTCCCTTCGGGCAACGAAATAGGGGCGCCTTCTTCTCCCTTTGTCATCGAGGGAGACGAATATGATTCGGCCTTTTTCGACAAGCGCAGCAAGTTCATTCATTACCGACCCAGAATACTCGCCCTCAACAACCTGGAATTCGATCATGGCGACATCTTTCGCGACCTCGAGGACGTTGCTCGCAGTTTTTCGCATTTGTTGCGCATCGTTCCTTCCACCGGCTTCATCCTGCTAAACGGAGACGATCGCAACCTCGCCGATCTGCCGAAAGCGGATTGGAGCCAATCCCTGTCCGTCGGAGTCGGACGAGACAACGACCTTCGCATCGTCGACTTTTCCGAAGACGCATCGGGGAGTCGCTTCGTTTTGCAATGGCGGGGAAAGGACACTCGCTCAATCGACTGGGCCTTGCCGGGAATCTTCAATGCAAGAAACCTGGCGATGAGCTTTTTGGCTTCCAGTCTTGCCCGATCCTTGACGGCTTCTCGTGGGATCGACGAAGGCTGGAATCCTTTTGCTGGAATGAAGAAAGTGAATTTCGCGCACCTTCGCGGGGTCAAGCGAAGGCAGGAAGTCCTTCATGAGTGCAATCGACTCTGCATCCTCTCCGACTTTGCTCACCATCCCACGGCTATTTCCGAAGCGCTCAAGTCGCTGCGAGCTCGCTGGCCCTCCAGTCGGCTCATCGCCTGTTTCGAACCAAGAAGCAACACCGCCGTGACCAAAGTCTTCGAGGAACGCTTTGCGGATGCCCTTTCGGAAGCGGATCAGGTGATGATAGGAGAGGTGCATCGAGCGGAAAGAATTCCACAGGGATCAAGAATCGATCCCGGTAAAATGATCGATCGCATCAAAGGCTGCGGCAAGCAGGGGCAGGCATTTTCATCCAACCTCCAACTGGGAGAGGCATTGAAACTTCTCTCTCCGCCAAAGGAGAAAGAGAGGAGTGATTTGGTGGTCTTCTTTTCCAATGGCTCTTTCGACGGGGTGATTCAAACCTTTGCCGAACATGTGGCAAGCCTTCCTGAAGCGGTTGCATGAACCCGGAGCAAATGTTCGGCAGCTTGGTCTTCTTCGCCATCGGATTGGGGTATTTCAGTTACGCCAAGAAAAACTCCTCCTTCGTCCTTCTGGCATGCGCCGTTTTCCTCCTTTGCTACGGGTACTTTTGCGAAAATACTTGGCAGACCTACCTGTACGGTGGGTTGGCGACGGTTCTGCCCTGGTTACTTCACTTCTGGAGAAATCGTTGAATTGCGAATTTCGCAAATCCACTTGCGGTGTGGAGCGGAAAGAATGAACGCATCCAGCTCCTTCCAATTCATCCACACGTAACCTTGCGGCAAGGCGCGAGGCAGGGAAGGAAGCCCTCTTGGGCGCACGATCTTCTCCGCATATCGAACTTTTCCAATGGTTCTTTCACGAATGGCCAGAGTTTCAAGCTTGCTAAAGCGTTCCTCTGCCCGACCGGGCAATTCCGAAGGCAATTCGTGAATTCCACGGAGGCGCCCCCCATTGCCTGCAAGCAGGAGCAAACGATTGTCTTGCTCGATCCAGTATCGCTTGATTTTGGCGTTTCTCACCGGAGCCGGAGAGAAGCGAGGAATGTCCAACGGAGCTTCCGAATCGGACGAAGCGCAAAATTCGGCGACCGGACATCTTTGGCAAAGGGGATTGGCCACCAGACAAGTGGTTGCGCCCAAATCCATGATCGCTTGGTTGTAATCGCCCGGTCGCTTCTTGGAAAGCAATTGCTGGGCAAGGGGGAGGATCGCGCGCTGAGCGGCAGCTCCGCTTTTGAAGGTTTCGGAGATTGAGAAAAGACGGGAAACCACTCGCACCACGTTTCCGTCGCACACGGCGTGAGGCTGGTTCAAGGCAATGCTGGTAACCGCTGCTGCCACGTAGGGTCCGACTCCCGGCAATTCCTTCCAGCCATCGAGCCCGACGGGGGGAGATTTCCATTCTTTCGCCTTCTGCGAAAGAAGATGCAGGTTTCTTGCCCGCGAATAATACCCCAAGCCTTCCCACTCCTTGAGAACCTCCTCAATCGAAGCGGATGCCAAGGAGTGAAAGTCGGGAAACCTTCGCATCCATCTTTCGAAGTAGGGTACCACGGTGGATACGCGGGTTTGCTGGAGCATGAATTCGGAAACGACGGTCTTGTACAATTCCGAACTTCGTCGCCATGGCAGGTCTCTTCGGTTTGAGTCGTACCAGTTCAAGAGGGCGCGAGCAAATTGCGTTTTCCGGAATTCTCGAGGGGATCGTTTCTCTTTGCTCGCTTTTTGCATGCTTGGCGGTTGCTTTTTTCGATACTCTTTTTCATGGATATTCGGGAAATGGCAAGAACGTCGGACAAGCATTACGGAGACGGAGGCAAGAAAAGGACCTCCTACACGATAAAACTGAGCCTTGCTCAAATGGACGCGCTGGGATTGGCTCTGAGCAACCGGGGTTGGCCGACAAGAGTGGTGCCATATGCACGCCATGCCTTTGACGGAGACGGAGTCAAGGTCGTAGCTTATGAGAGCGGCAAACTCGTGATTCAGGGAAGCAAGACGGAAGATTTCGTAACCAACTTGCTCGAACCCGAAATTACCGGAGAATTTCTCCTGGGTTACGAGGAAGTCAACCATCCGGAATGGTTCGAGCCTCACGCGGGATTGGATGAAAGCGGAAAGGGCGATCTTTTTGGGCCGATTGTTTCCGCTTGCGTAGTGGCCGATGGAGACATGGTCGGAAAATGGATGGAGGCGGGAATAAGAGACAGTAAAACCATCACCGACGGAGCCATAATGAAAATGGCAAGCCTGATCAGGAATACCAACGGAGCGGTGGTGAAGACTGCTTTTACGGGAATGCCGAAATACAATGAACTCTACGAAAAGTTCGGTCGTAATTTGAACAAGTTGCTCGCTTGGCTGCACGGCAGGTCACTCCTTGAGGCTTTGCGGATAAGGCAGCCCAAATGGGGATTGCTGGATCAATTTTCCAAGCAGCCTCTGGTGCAGCAGTACGTTAAAGACAGCGCATTCGATTTACGAATGCGAACCAAGGCAGAGGACGATCCGATTGTTGCCGCAGCATCGATCATCGCCCGCTCCACTTGGCTGGAACAGATGAAGAAGCTTGAGGAAAAAGCCGGTCGAGTTCTGCCCAAGGGATCCGGAGCTCAAGCGAAAGAAGTCGCTAGCCAGCTGTTCGAGCGACTTGGCGAGAATGGGATGGGAGAATTCTGCAAGTTGCATTTCAAGACCGCTTACGAGGCGATGAACAAGACGCCTCCCGCCAAAAAGGCATGGAATCCCAACTGGGTTCGCTAGAGATGGTCAATCCAAGATGGACCTACGACCGCAAGCTTTCCCAATGGGCCGCCGGAATTGTTGGGGTGGACGAAGCGGGGAGAGGGTGTCTGGCCGGCCCGGTGGTGGCGGGTTGCGTGATTTTGCCGCGGAAATTCTTTGCTTCCTCGCAAAACCGAAAGGCGGTGGAAGCGATGAACGATTCCAAGCGACTCGGAGAAAGCGAGCGAGAGGAGTTGGCCGAAGTCATCCGCAGGCTATCTGAGCAAAAGGTCGTGGTCGTTGCCACCGGTTGGGCTACGGTGGAGGAGATCGAACTGCATGACGTGGTTGGAGCGACCTGTTTGGCGATGGAAAGAGCCATGGTGGAGGCTTCGTTGCGAAGCAATGGGGAGTGGTCGGTCGACGAGCGCGGGCAAGATGATTTGTTTTCTTTGGAAAAGACGCAAAAACCTGGATGGAAGGTGCTGGTCGACGGAAGACGCATGAAGCGATTGACCCTGGCTCATGAAGGCCTGGTAAAAGGAGATGCAAGATCATTAGCGGTGGCGATGGCTTCGATTCTCGCCAAAGTCTCGCGAGACCGGCGGATGCGCGAGTTGCACGAGGCATACCCCCAGTTTGATTTTGGATCCAACAAAGGTTATGGGACGCCTGCTCATCTCTCTGCGTTGGAGAAGCATGGAAGCGCCGTTTGCCATCGCCCTCGCTTTTTGCGCAAGTTGTCTGTTCCTTCTCCCGGCAATGACGCCAAATTTTCCCGGCAATCTCGATTGAATTTGCCCTGAGGAGATCTTATTCTCGAAGATAATGATTTTGTTGGGTGTAAACGTCGATCACGTCGCTACCCTGCGGCAGGCCCGGTATCGAGAGGAGACAAGGACGCACGGAGGGTTCGTCGAGCCTGATCCTGCCGCCATGGCTTGGCTGGCCGAGGATGCTGGAGCGGACGGCATCACCATGCACGTTCGGGAAGATCGAAGACACGTCCAAACCGAAGACGTCGAAAGGTATTTGCAAAGAAAGAAGACCAGGCTCAATCTGGAAGTTTCCATGTCCGAGGAAATGGTCGAGTTGGCGATCGAGCTTGGCCCGGACAGCGTTTGTCTGGTTCCCGAAGACAGAATGGAAGTCACCACCGAGGGCGGACTTGACGTCGTCGCCAACCTGGGGCGAGCCCGATCGGTCGTTCAGGCTTTCACGCAACGAGGAATACCGACCAGCCTGTTCATCGATCCGGATTTCTCTCAATTGGAGGCAGCGGCCAGTATCGAGTCCCCGTGCGTCGAGCTGCACACCGGGTCGTTCGCCCGGGCATGGTATGATCCAGTGGCAAGAGAACGGGAACTCGCCATCCTGATGGACGGAGTCAACTTGGGGGTTTCGCTTGGATTGCAGGTAAACGCAGGTCATGGAATCAATTACGAAAACGTAGAGGGGGCGAGGCGCCTGACCCAAGTCACGGAATTCAACGTCGGACACAGCATTATCTGTCGTTCTCTGAGCCATGGTTTGAGGGAGGCGGTTTCAACCATGCGAAGAATGCTCAATTCATGATCGAATTTCCTCTCCTGCCCGAAGGGTCCACGGTCGTGGGCGTGGGGATAGACCAAATCGAAGTTTCCAGAATTCGAGGTTCGATTGAACGGCACGGCCAATCCTTTCTCGACAAAGTCTTTACTCCCGAAGAAAAGGTCTATTGCGGCGATAAATCCGATCCAGCGGTTCATCTGGCTGCTCGCTTCGCGGCCAAGGAGGCCGCCGCCAAGGCCCTGGGCACGGGGATCGGAGGAAAATTCGGTTGGCTGGATTTTGAAGTGGTGAAAAATGAGGATGGAAGGCCTTTGGCTCGCTTTTCCCCTCATGCGAGCAAATTGCTCGTGGAAAAATCGTCCGGGGGCGCCTACCTCAGCCTTTCGCACCTTCAAGAGGTTGCATCGGCCGTGGTTGTCTTGGTTGGCAAATGAGCGAAGTTTCTTCCGATCCCATCCTAAGCTGCGCGGAAGCGTTGGCATACGAAGGCAATTTGTTTCGAGGCGATCCCGAACAAGAGTGGAATGCGATGAACCGAGCGGGGGAGGCCGTGGCTGATGCCGCCCTTCGGGACATGAGGGAACTGAGGACCATCCCCCATCGTCCTCGCCTGCTGGTTTTGGCGGGCAAGGGCCATAACGGAGGTGATGCATTGATAGCGGCCAAGCGATTTTTACGAACCATTCCAACTGCTCGGGCCGTAGTTTGGCCATGGAGTTCGAAGGGAGAGTGTCGCGCGCTTACGGGCCGGGCCTTCGAAGAACTCATCGAGTTCGCTTCCAACCGTACCGAGGTGCTTGCCTGCGCCCAAGGAACTTCAGTGGAGGAAATAAAGGCCGCAATCGAGGCTTTTGAGGCCTCTGGCGGATTCGATTTGTTGATTGACGGGTTGCTGGGAATGCAATCCAAGCCTGGATTGCATTCTCCGATGAAGGAATGGATAAGCATGATCAATTCCATGGATGCGATATCGGTTCGCGTCGCGGTGGACCTGCCATCGGGAATCACCGATTCGGTGGATCCCGACGTGGAGCCGGTTCGAGTGGACTTTACCTACTGTCCGGGAATCGTAAAGCGGCCGGTCATGCTTCCCGAGAACCTAAAGTGGATCGGTCGTGCGAGATATCTGGACTTGGGCTTTTTCGATGCTTCCGACATGCAAACCGGAAAGGCAGAGCGCGTTCTGAGAACCTCTTCCTTGCGATGCTTGCGTCGGTTGCGCCCTACTGATTGCGACAAGAGGGACTTCGGTCGTCTTCTGGCAGTGATCGGTTCGCGGAAATTGGGGGGGGCCGCTCTGATGTGCGCTCGCGGAGCTTTGAACGCCGGGGTCGGTTTGTTGACCTGTTGCGTGCCTGAATCCTTGCACGCTTCCTTCGTGGCCGCCTGTCCGGAGGCCATGTGGGTTCCGGTTCCGGAATCACCCGAGGGATCCATGGCGTTGGAGGGGTTGGGGTTGATACGCCAACATCTGAGCGAGGCAGATGCCTTGGTCGTCGGCCCGGGAATCGGGCCGGATCAGGAATCTCACAGCCTGGTTCGTGAGGTAGTCAAGTTGTTCTCCGGACCGATCCTGCTGGATGCGGATGCCTTGCGACCCCGGATTCTGGATGCAATAGAGCCTCAGGATAACCTTGTTCTCACTCCCCATGCCGGTGAGATCAAGCGCTTGGCCGAAGGACTCGATCCCATGAATTTCGCTCGTTCATTTGCTGGAGTCGTATTGGCAAAGGGATCGCGTACCGTGATTTTCGGCGGAGGCAAGGCGTTGCACCTTTTTTGCGGGAGCTCACTTCTCGCCAGAGGAGGCAGCGGAGATTTGTTGAGTGGCATAGTGTCCGCTCTCATGGCCCGTGGCAACCGTTCGAACCTTGACTGCGCGGCTCTGGGCGCTCTTTGGCATGCCAAATCTGCCGAGGCCTTGGCCAGGCAACACGGACAAGAAGCGGTGACCGTTGGTCAAGTCGCCGAATACATGTCCTTCGCTCTGCGAAATGACTTCTAACCAAGAAGATTTGACCTTGCTCGTTCTCGCTGCCGGTATGGGCAGTCGTTACGGTGGGCTCAAACAGGTCGATCCGGTGGGCCCGAATGGCGAAACCTTGATGGATTACTCGCTCCACGATGCCTGGCTGGCCGGGTTTTCACGAGTGGTTTTTTTGATTCGGCCGGAAATGATCGATCAGTTCAAGGAAAAGGTCGGATCCAAGTATTCGGGAAAACTCAAGGTCGATTATGCCTTCCAGCGAAAAGATGATTTGCCCGCCTCCTGCCCAAGCCTTTCCACTAGAGAAAAACCCTGGGGTACCGGACACGCGGTTTGGTGCGCCCGATCTTTGTTGAGCGATGGTTGCTTCGCAGTCATCAATGCGGATGATTTCTACGGGGCGGACACTTTTTACGCTTTGGCTCGTTCAATCGAACGACTTTCCAAACTGATAGCAGGCGCTAATCCAATCTCTGGAGCCATGGTCGCTTACTCGCTGAAGGATACCTTGTCGGAGCACGGGTCGGTGAGTCGAGGAATCTGTCGAATCGAAGGGGATCGTTTGGTGTCGGTTGAGGAATGGTCGGGCATCGAGCGCAAGGAGGGGAGATTGATCGGTCGTAGTCCGACCGGTGAAGAACGCGAGCTTTCCGGCTCGGAGGTGGTTTCCATGAACGTTTGGGTGTTTCCGCCCGGCGCTTTTGCCTTGCTTGAAGCTGAATTGAGAGGATTCCTTGGCGAACTGAGGCAACCTTCGACCGAAGAATTTTACCTCCCTTTTGCGGTGGACCGATGGATTCGAGAGGGCCGGGCCATTTTTCGCATTACCCTTTCCAAGTGCCGGTGGATGGGCGTAACTTACCGACAGGACAAGCCGAAGGTTTCAAAATCAATCGCAGAAATGATCGAGCGGGGGGAATATCCTGAGTCGCTCTGAAGGAAAACACCCCAAAGAGAGAGCCTAACTGAACTCCGGAGTAATTTCCAGTTTCTGACCTGGCTTGACCTCTAGTTTTCCACCTTTGTCGGGGTCTCTGTCGTTGCGGTAAACCTGAACCGTCAGGCCAGCCTTCTTTCTGGGAGGAGTCCAAGCCCATTTGCCGATTTCAACGAAATTCATCGCCACCCCTTCCTCCCAACTCAGACCAGGACCTTCTCCCCGAAGGAAGGGCTTGTTGCCGATGCCGATCATGACGTTGGCTACGACAGTGGTGAGCTCGCCTTTGTCTTCATCACTAAGAGAAGGGGCAGGGGAAGGCTGATTTTTTTCGGGGTCCTTCCCGGCAAGCAAGGCGTCAACCTTCCTCAGCGTTTCCTCCGGCGTAGGCAATCCCAGATTCAATTCTTCGTTGGCCGGAGGGACTTCTTGCGGAGGAGATTTTTCGGCAACTGCCGTGATTTCCGCTTCAGGATCAGGCTGCATTTGGCTGCCCTCGGTCGTTTCCGCAAGTTGTTCCGCTTCCGTTTCGCCCCCTTCCTCTTCCTCGAGTTCTTCACTTTCGGGAGGATCTATTTCAGAATCAGGTTCGACCTCTCTGGGGTCGCGGTTGTCTGGGGGGGGCGGGCGAGCAGCATCTTCTTGATCGTCGATCGCGATTCCTAACAGATCCTCCGCTTCGGGATCGTCGGCATCGCCGCCGTTTTCCAAGGAAATTTCCGAATCCATGGAAACTTCACCCGGCAATTCGACCTTGGAGTGAAGAACATGGGATGACTGTTCTCGCAGCAGGGAATCCCATTCTTCCATTCGCGACTTGATTTCGGAAAGAGTGGACGAAATTTCATTCAGGTCGGGCTCCGGCAGGGCAGGCAGCGATTGGGAAGACAAAAGGTCTTGAAGCTGAGAGAAGGCGTCATCGACTTTGGTTCCTAATTGCTCGATGAGCGCGGCAGAAGGAGCGGAATCCGTCAAGTCTTCCACCGCCGGCCTCGCGCTGGAGAGGATTTTTTCGACGAGGGTGGGCACTTTGTCGATTTTGACGGCAAGGGCTTCCAATTCGGAACGGGCTTCCTTGAGTTCGAAATAAGCCTTGCTGAAGAGCTCGTCTCCGCTGGGCTGATTCCCTTCACGAACTTCATCGACCCAATCCTGCAAGAACCCGGGAATAAAAAGCAGGATGGCGATGAAGCCCGAGCCAAACACACAAGTGGCCAAGCCCCAATGGTCGAGGCTGCCGGATTCCTTGATTTCGAAGGAAGCAAATAGGACAAGCGCAAAAAATACGAAAGCCGCGGAAAGGTAAAAGGGTCCCTTGCTCAATATGTGTTCATGATCACTGTTTCGATCGTATCCCATTGTCCGCGCGCTTTCCTTAATGCGTACTTTTCTTCGTTGAACCAAGCGAAAAAATCAAACGGAGCCGGAACCATTCCTGATTCTTTCGGTAAGACCTATTTTTCTCCTGACCTTCGAGAGCATCCTTGCTGCTCTTTTTTGAGCGGCTTCCGCTCCGTTTCTCAGTACTTCATCGAGAAAGGACTTGTCTTTGACAAGCTCATGGTAGCTTTCTCGGGCAGGACGAAGGCTTTCGACGATCAGTTCCGTCAATTCCCTCTTCAACTCACCATAGCCTTTGCCCGCAAAATGCGTTTCGAGATCATGGATTTCCGTTCCCGACAGGCAGCGGTGTATGGCGAGGAGATTGCTGATCCCCGGTTTGTTCGGACTGGACTTAATGAGAGAATCGGAATCGGTCACCGCAGAGGCGATTTTCTTTTTGATTAGCTCCGGTTCGTCCAAAACGAACAGCGTGGCTCGTTCGTTTTCATCTGATTTCGACATCTTTCGGGAGGGATCGCTCAGCGACATGATGCGTGCGCCGGTGGTGGGGACGAATGCTTCGGGAACGACGAAGGTTTCGGAATACTTGTGATTGAATCGAACGGCCAAATCCCTGCATAATTCCAAATGCTGACGCTGATCCTCACCAACCGGAACGAGGTCGGCGTTGTAAAGAAGAATGTCGGCCGCCATCAGCACCGGGTAGCAGAGAAGACCAGCGTTGACTGAAGCTTGGGGACGCATCCCCTGGTGGACGAACTTTATTTCGTCCTCCTCGCCTTTGGTCGAGGTCTTGAAGCCCAGTCTTCCCAGCTTGTCCTTGAACTGGGTCATTCTCTGCAATTCTCCGACAGGCGTCATGCAGGTAAGGATCCAAGCCAATTCGGTATGTCCGACGACGTGAGATTGAACGAATTGATGACATTTTTCAGGATCCAGCCCGCAAGCCAGGTACTGAGCGAGACAGGAATAGACGTTCTTCCGCAATACGGAAGGTTCCGGTGGAATGGTAATGGCGTGCAAGTCCACGATACCGAAGAAGCATTCGTAATCATCCAGCATTTGGGACCAGTTGCGGATGGCGCCCAGATAATTTCCCAAGGTTAGGTTTCCCGTTGGCTGAGCGCAGGTGAGGATGACAGGTTTAGGTTTGCCCGAAAGTGTTTTTTGGTCCATGATGAAAGTCTTTGTGACACTTAAGCTTATCTTGAACCAAGTGTAAAAACTATACTCGCGATCACTTTTACCCATCTTATCTAATGAAAGAGGAATCAGACACTGCTTTGGAGGATGACCTGAGGGAGCTTCTCAAGAGATGTCCGTCCGGCACCTTAGAAGCGGCCATTGAGTTCAGAAAGTTCAAGGATGCATCGAAAATAGAACCGATCGTACTGGGTATCATCAACCGCCACCTTGAGCCCGAACAACGAGAGATTTTGGCGAAAAGCGACGATTCCTTGCTAATGTACGAAGACTTGGGAATGGATTCGCTCACCATGCTGGAAGTGGTCATGCTGGTCGAACAAGTCCTCCAGGTAAGCATCGACAACGAAGAACTTCGCGACTTGCGGTCGATCGGTGACGTGAAGTCCTATCTCGATGCCAAGGCAAGGGGAGTCGAGCCGCCGAAGAGATCGAAAACCTTTCGCATCGAAGAGGTTGCTTCTTTGATGCCTCATAGGGAGCCCTTCCTTTTCCTTGAAAGCGTCACGATCGAGAACGAAGAAATCCGTGGCGATTACAAGATTACCGGGAACGAATATTTTCTCGAGGGACATTTCAAGGACAAACCCGTGTTCCCGGCTTCGATCATGATCGAGGCGTTGGGGCAATTGTGCGTCTTTTTTCTCTTGAAGGCAGAGCACCAGAACCTGCGGGAAAAAGTGGACCCGGGAACCATTTTCTTCACTTCTTGCGATGGCGTGAAGTGTAGAAGAATTTGTCGGCCGGGAGACAAACTGTCCATGAAGGTTCGGGTGTTGCGGGTCCGTCATCCGCTGGCTCTTTTTACCGGCGAGATTACCGTAGGAGGAGAAAGAACCGCAACCGCTGATGAAATCAAGTTGGCCTTCGATTATTTTCCCGTGGTCGATGGGCAAGAACAGGCACGGCTGAAGACTCAGGCGAAGAGCCTTTCGAACAATGATAATGGGGTTCATTCTCCATCCGCGCAGTCCTCCATGGGAAAAGATTCGGGGAGGTACATCAAATTCGAGAGTTGAATTCCGCCCATTCTTTCAATTGTCGCCCGACCTTGCCCAAAACAGCTTTTCTACACGCCACTTTTCCCCAGGCGACCGAAACCTTCCTGAGGCGAGAACTCAGGGCGATGAATCAATTGGGATTTCGTCCGGATCTTCATTCCATTTGGCAAGGAGAGCGACGTTGGGAGAATAGAAAGGTTGAGAAATTTCCTCTTCGACGATTGTTTCTGCTGTTTTTTTTCATTCCTTACTGGGCTTTCAAAAAATCTTCCGAATTCAAGGAAGTTCTGAACCATTTGTGGTCATCCCCTTGTCCGGATCTTCAAAACTGGTGTGAAACTTTCTTGGGAATGGGATTCGGCTTGGTTGAAGCCTCGAGATTCAGGAGGAAGGGTTACAAGTCGATACATGGCGTTTGGGCCACTATGCCTGCTACCGCAGCTTACGTCATATCCCGTCTTGCAGGGGCGGAATTTTCCATGGGCGCTCACGCTTATGACGTCTTCAGGCTAGGCGGGGACTGGTTGTTGTCCATAAAACTCGAAAAGGCGAAGTTTGTAAGAACTTCTTCCCGGTCGACTGCCCGCCGTTTGACGGCGTTGGGATTGTCCCATGACAAGTGCAGATTAGTTCGGAGAAGCTTGGAGCAAAGACCGATGAGAAAGAAGTTCGAACCGACCAATCCCGGCAGGGTGAGTATGTTGAGCGTGGGTCGATTGGTTGAAAAAAAAGGATATTTTCATCAACTTGGAATTGCCCGCGAATTGCATTTGAAAGGCATACCCTTTGAGCTGAACGTCATCGGAAGCGGAGTCTTGTTGCCCGAACTGATCCTTGAAAGCAAGCGAATCGGCGTGAACGGAAAGGTTCGTTTTCTGGGTTCGCTTCCGCTTAGGGAAGTGTGGGAACACTACATGAGAAACGATCTCTTCGTCTTCACGGGCGTAATTGATTCACGAGGTGATCGAGATGGAATACCCAACGTCGTTCTGGAAGCGTTGGCAGCTGGTATGCTGGTGTTGTCTTCGAATCAGGCCGGCGCCTCCGAACCGGTGGTGGACGGAGTAAACGGATTTTCGTTGAGCCCCTTCAATCCTAACCTTTGGGTCGACAAGGTCATTGAGTTTTGGAAAGATCCGAGCCGATTTGATGAAATTCGCAGGAAGGGAAGAATTGCCGTCGAGAAAGAATTTGACTGCGTTGCAAACGGAAAAGCCTTGATGGAATTGTTTGAGGATCACATCCAATGACCCTTGAAGAAAGACCGGTTTTAAGCGTTTTGATCTCCGTCTTCGGGCAAGCGGACAAGCTATCTCGTTGCCTCAATTGCCTGCATGCTTCTCTGGCGGGAAAAATCCCCTACGAGGTTCTTCTGATTGACGATGGAAGCGATGCTGAAACCATAGCCTTTCTTAAGAGCCTCGATGCTCGTCACCATGTCCGGTTCAACGATTCAAACCATGGTTTTGCCTTCAACAACAATCGTATGGCAGAGGCGGCTGCAGGACGTTTCCTTTGTCTTTTGAACAGTGACGCCTACGTCAGCGAAAATTGGCTCTGGCCCATGATGGAGGTGTTCGACAGGCATTCGAATGCAGGATTGGTCGGGAACGTGCAGAGATTGGCAGGTTCATTGAAGTATGATCATATGGGAGTGGTCTTCGGCCCTCGCGGAAATCCCAACCATTTCGGGCAGGGCTTCCTCTTTCATCCTTTTTCTTCACAACCAAGAAAGTGGAGCGCAGTTACCGCCGCATGCGCCTTGGTAAGAAGAGAGGTGTTCCTTCAAAACGGGGGATTTGACGAGAACTACCTCAATGGTTGCGAGGATGTCGATCTTTGTTTGCGTCTTTCCCGCTTAGGCTACTGCCATTTCGTGGCTCATAAAAGCGTGATTGAGCACGTCAAGGGTGCATCGGAAGGCAGAAAAAGGCACAACAGCAGAAACGCCGAGCTATTGCAGAGAAGATGGTCGGATTCGATTTGCAAGGAAGAATCGCTGAGAGATCGAGGCCTCTATGCCTTGACTCACCTGCATCGCTTCCTCTTCAGTCCGCACAAGGCAAATTTCAATCAGTTGATTGACATAGTCAAAATCGTCTCGGGCATCAGATGATTGACCTTGGAAAAGTGGTTGAAGAGCGAGTCAGGGGCTAGGTTTCTGCAAAGGCTACTCGAAAGAGGAAGGCAAGTTTCAGATCTTGGTGACTGCATACCGCATCGCTTCTTCTATCCGGTCCATGTCCTCATCCGTATGAGCGCCGGAAATCGCCGTTCTGACAAGGTCCTTTCCCGGAGGGACGCCAGGGGCGATCGAGATGATTGAATAAACGCCCTTTTCCAGCAAAGCCTTCCAGAAGTAGTATACCTTTTCCTTTTGACCGAGTACGATGGGTACAGCCGGCGCTTGACTTTCCCAAGTATCCAAACCCAATTCCTCGAGCAAGGCGAGGTAGCGAGACAAGTTCTTGAACAGGCGCTCGCGATGTTGTGGTTCATCCTGCATCACTCCAAGAGCAGCTTTGGCGCAGGCGCATGAGACCGGAGAAAGGGCGGCCGAGAAAATGGTCTGTTTGGAATGACTCCGCATGTATTCGATGGCCTCCTTCGACGATGCGACGAATCCACCGATTCCGGACAAGGACTTGGAGAAACTGCCGCACAGGACGTCAAGCTGATCGGTCACTCCAAAATGATCGGCGGTTCCTCGGCCCTGTCGACCGAGTACTCCGAATCCATGTGCGTCATCGAGAATGGTGAAGCAGGAAAATTCTCGAGCGACTTCCAAAAGTTCCGGCAAACGAGCGACGTGACCCTCCATCGAATAGATGCCCTCGATCACCAGGGCCTTCCCGCGTTCGGGATTCTCCGTGCTGAGGATTTCTCGTAAATGTTCCGGATGGTTGTGGGCGAATCTTTCACAGTCAGCTCCGCTTAATTTGATGCCGCTCCACAAGGAGGAATGCAGGTTCTTGTCGGCTAAAACCAAGTCCTTCCGGTCGAGAAATCCGGTTACGGCGGAAGCGCAGGCAAGGTAGCCGGCAGAGAAAACGTGACAAGCCTCTTTTTCGAGAAACGTTGCCAGCTCTTCTTCCAGTTCACGATGGAAGGCGCGACCGCCATTGGCGAGGCGCGCTCCGGTTGTACTGCTTCCCCATTCCTCAAGAGCTTGAATGCCGGCTTCCTTGATTTTGGGATGATGAGTAAGGCCTAGGTAGTCGTTGCTTGAGAGCATGACGTACTCCTTTCCTTCCTTGAATACGCGAGTTCCTGTCTGCTTGTCGAAAATATGATAATAGGTGTCGTACTTGAGGCGCAAACGAGTGGCGTCATCGTTTGAAATCCTATCCCATACGGGCGACTGCTTTTTACTGAAAAAGGACAGGGTCATTATCTACCCTATCTTTTTCGAAAGGTTGAAGAAAGGAGAAAAATCTATTCGGTTCGCTTGATGACGTGAAACCCGAATCCTGTCTCGACCACTGCTGAAACTTCCCCGGGCTCGAGTGCAAAGGCAGCCTCGGAAAAGGGTTTGGCCATGACTTCAAACTTGAATTTGCCAAGGTCGCCGCCCTTGGGCCCGGAGGGACCGTCGGAATGCTTTTTCGCCAAATCAGCAAAATCCGATCCTTCGTTTACGATGAGACCGCGGATTCTTTCAGCCTCCTTCTTCGCAGCTTGTTTGTTGCGGGTGATCTTGGAGTCCGCCCGCTCTGCCCCTTTGTAGGATATGAGAATGTGAGCAGCTGATACCTCATCGGGTAGAACGTCTACAGGACTGTCTTTGCTTTTGACGAAAGACGAGCGATCCAAGCGGATTTTTTCGTATACGTCATTCGAGATTACGTAGTACCATCCAGCGAGATTCTGGTTTAGTTCCTGGGCGCGCTGGCGGGCTTTTGCAACCTTATCATCATATTCCTTTCGCTTGCGCACGTTGGAAGCATTGATGCGGGCAACCTCAGCATCCTGTTCCGCTTTCCTTTTAGCCACTTCAGCATCCTGTTGGGCAGATGAATTACCGTCATTCGCTACGCTTTCCTTTTGGGCTTTTTTAGCTTTTGCCTCGGCTGGAGGAGGTGGGGGAGTGATGCTTGGTGGCGCGGTAGGAGGGGTGAAGTCGGGAGGAGCGTCAGGCTCCGCAATCGGGCCTTTGTCACCATTTGGTCCTTTGGCTCCATCGGTTGATGGCAACGCTTCCAAGTCGGGAGGGGAAAGCAGACTTTCATTCACCCGTGCAAAAGCGTATATATAGCGACTGTCTCCCGATGAGTTTTCATCATCTTCAGGTCCGCGGTAGATGTCTCCGAAGCGCAAGACGTACTCGACTCCGCTTTCCATGCCCACGAGCACCTCACCCTTGTTGGAAACCACTTTGGGGACGGTTTGACCGGCTGCATCTTTGGCCGCAATGGTGTAGAATCCTTTTTGCTGAAGGGACTGCACCACTGCCTGATTATTTGCATCCCTTAGGTTGCTGAAAAACTCGCTGCCTTGCTCGAGATTCTTAACCAAAATGTCGGGCTTTCTCTCCACATCAATAATTTCAAGATCGTCCAAAGCATCCTTCAGCGCGTCGAGGACTTCTTTATCCAGCTCTTCGTTATCCTTGAGCGGGGAACCGGCAAGGCTCCATTTGGAGTCTGCGAAGTTCAGTACAAAGGGATCGTTTGACCGGTTGATTTGCCCTTGGGCTAGATTTACGTCGTAGTTGTCCAAAGTGACCTGTCTGATCTTCCATTTGTCCAGATCGAGGAAGTCTTGCTCCACCCAATCAACGAATTTCGACGAAACGTCGCGGGCATTTCGTACTTCAACACGGAAAACTGCGTTTTGTTCTGGTTTGCGGACAAAATAAGCGCTGGGCAACCCTTCCACTTCTTCCCCGATGATAAGGCTGGCTAGATTGGAACCGGAAATATTTTTGAGATGAATCAATCTACCGATGCCCGATTCAGTGGCATCTGCCTTGGAAGGATCGAGTACGCCGAATTTTGCATGTTCTCCCGCGCCTTCACCAGCTTGATCAATGATACGCAAGTCAAAGAGCATGCTCGCAACGTCCTTCAACTGATTATCCGCATTGGCGGGATAATCGGCTTTTCCCGGACGGCGAATAAACCATCCTTTCTCTGTTTTGGTAACTTCAATCGATTTGGACTGTATATCCTCTTCGTCTACTTCGATTATCTCAATACCAGTTACGGATCGTGGATCAAAAGATTCAAACAATGCCTGTCCCATCAAGTTGGGCCTGGCGGAGGGATCTCTTTTGGTAGGGGAGGTGAGCGTGGCAATCGCAACCGCCGCTATGGAAGCGGCAAGAAAGATAAAGGTCTTTTTGTTCTCGTTCATTTGTGGTTGATGATGTCGCAAGTTTTTAAAGCAGTTGAAGGACCTTGGTCCGTTAGGAACGCACCCGTGAATCGATGGCTCCTTGCAGTTCCGCGTCACGTTTTCTGTAAAAGACGAAAAGGGCGATAATCAGGAGTGGCAGCGGGGGAATGAAAACGGAGAGACGCTGAATGCTGCTTTGCTTCTCCCGGATTTCCCGGTCGCGTTTTCTTTCCGCATCCTTTATCCTTACGTTTGTGGTCTGACGCAAATCACGCTCGCGCTTGGCCAGATTTTTCTGAAGCTTGGCCGCTTCGGTTTGCAGGAGTTGCATGAATTGACCCTGAGTCATCGATCCTTGGCTGTTCTGAACTTCGGCAAGGGCCTCGTTCAGCTTGCGGTTTTCATCCTGAAGGATTGCCTGAATCGAGCTCTCGGCTTCTTGTATGGTGCGGGAGGCAACCTCGCGCGCTTCTTCAATGCTGCGCTCGAATTCTTCCAAGGTTCGATGCAATCTTCTGCGATTGCGAATGTCGAGCAGACTGTCTTCACCGGACAAATGATCGATCAAGTTCAACGATAGCGTGACGTTGTCCACGTCCAAGGGAAAGTCCGACTCAGGTCCTCGGCTTCTGATGTTGAAAAACGGATCGGCAAGCAAGTCGACGTCCGCAACCAAGATAACGTTTATTTCATTGGACTGATTGCCTTCCTGGACGGAGCCTTTGATGGAGGCTGCAATCACTTCCTGTGTTCCGGAACCGTTGTAACGAGTACGATCTGGGTTAAACCTTCTGGGTGTTCCGAATACGCCTCCAGTCCAGAAGGTTTCCAGGCTCGTCGTGCCGGCTAGAGCACCCCCTCTGGTGCGGAGAAGAGGCTGGAATTCAAGACCGCTCGAAGCTCTGGGATAGAGGGTGCCTGGGCAGGTAAAGAGGCAGTATTGCAGTTCCGAAGTGATCGGGTCCGTATGAAAGGAGTTGGTCAACCCACCGACGTAAACGAACTCATCCGGAAAATTTTCAGATCGTGGAATTTTTGGAAATGGATTGTAGGGGTCGCGCAAAATTCTCTCCTGCAGTCCTCCCAGTTTGGTATCAAGGTCAGAAAGAAGTTTCTGCTCCACGAAATTGCGGATGGGGTGATTGCTTTCCATCTTATCAAAAGCATTCCGCAAAGAGGTAAGCTTCAGGCTGTTCCAGTCGTTTTGAGAGAGGGAGGAATTGGACTTTAATCGGGCCTCATACTCGGATGCCTTTTTGATCAGGTTATCTAAGTTTGTGAAGAAGGCGCCCACTTCGGGGAAGCGGCCTCTTGCGGGCGCCAAACTGCGGGACGCATTCTGCTTGAGAATGGACAACTCGGATTGAATCTTTTGCAGCCTCTCCATCGGATCGAGGTTGAAATTGACCTCCAATAAATCCCACAGCTTGTTTAAATC
>JAYOCQ010000025.1:0-32724 GCA_038105525.1 Opitutales bacterium
CCATCCCTTTTCAAGGCGGCGACGATTTGGCCGACCTGATCGTCGGTAAAAAGCAGGCAATCGTAATGATGGGCAATTTCTTCCCGAACTTCGGCGACGTCCGGATAATAAGGGGGTACGGGCACTTTGTTTCTAGGTGTAACCTTATAGGCCCGCCCCCCGGACTTGCCTCCAGATAGTTGGATCTGACCGAAAAAGGGTTTGCCTTCCGGACGCCCCGTCCATTCCGAACCATTCTTGGCTCCTTTGAAATTCCAGCCGCCAGTGTGATGATCGTACAATTCATCGCGATCGAATTCGAAGTTGAAATCGTCTTTTCCGCTTCCTTCGTTAAAGGTGTAGTATCCGGCATCCCGAAAGATTTTCGGAATCAGGTTAACCCCTTCCGGCAAGACGTTCCTGTCGTATTCGCCCATCGCTTTTCCGCGAAAGTCCTCCCGACAGCTCCGATGATGATGAGCCCCCACCGTGGTCTGCATCATTCCCAATATGGTTCCCGAACGCATGGCCGAGCAAACGCCAGCCGAAGTGTAGAATCGATTGAAACGAACTCCCTCACGGGCGAGAGAATCGATATGAGGGGTCTGGATGACCTTATCCCCATAGCAACTGAACCATCCGCTGACGTCCTCCAGATAAATCCACAACACGTTGCGGCGAAGGTTCTCGGCCAAACCGATCGAGGACACGACCACTACGAAAACGTACGACGGCAAAAAGAACTTCATTTTTTCATGCAAGTGTATGATCCACGAATTGGAAAGATTATAATCAGCGAATATGAAAAGTGGTTCAGGCAGCCGAACCATCGACGGAAGTTTCGACTCGTTCAATCTGTTGCATCTGATAGAATCCACCCCTCATGGAAGAACTCAGCGTCATCACTCGATTGTCTCACGAATTTGGAACTCCCGAATATGTAAAAGGGGGGGGAGGAAACACCTCCTACAAAAATGATTCCACTCTTTGGGTAAAACCCTCTGGCACCACCCTTTCCGGATTGACCGAAGAAACTTTTGTTCAACTGGACCGCTCGAAAATAGACCGGTTGTATGCCACCGAAACCCCATCCGATTCAGCCGCCCGAGAGGAGCTCGTCAAGAACATGATGGCGGATGCGGTTTGCGGTGGAAACGGTCGTCCCTCCGTGGAAGCTCCACTGCACAACGTCTTGTCCAGCAAATACGTGGTGCATACTCACGCATTGCTGGTCAACGGCATGACCTGCGCCATTGAGGGAGAAGCGGCTGCCAAGCGTCTTTTCCCGGAGGCCCTATGGGTGGAATACATTGATGCCGGTTACACCCTCTGCATGGAGCTCAAGGGGAGAATCGAACAATATGAGGCTTCGCATGGCAAAACTCCCGGTGTCATCCTCCTAAAGAACCACGGTATTTTCGTATCCGGCGACAGCGCCGAAGAAATCCGAGCCCATTACGCATCGATAATGGAACCCCTCCGCTCCGAATATGACCGGCTGGGAATTGACGAACGCCTCGGCATTTCAGACTCTCAACCTGATTCCGAAACTGAAGCTAACATTCAGGAACTTTTCGGAGACGATGCCGAATTCGTCGAGTCCAGCGGTTCATTCACTTGCGTGCCTGGACCAATCACGCCCGATCATTTGGTTTATGCGCGGGCTTTTCCCTTTGATGCAGCATTGACTCGGGAAAATGCCGACGCTTACCGATCAACTCATGGTTTCGCCCCCAAGGTGTTAATTGCCAATGGTCGAGTCTATGGACTGGGAACGACTGAAAAGAACGCGCGCCTTGCCTTGGAATTTGCCATGGACGGAGCGCAAGTGCTCAAATTATCACAAGCATTCGGTGGAGTTGAATATATGTCGAATGCCGCTCGAGAGTTCATTGAAAACTGGGAAGTGGAATCTTACCGCCAGTCCGTGGCGAGCTGACCAACTGAATTGGATGATTTCAAGTCTCCAGCCGAGTTCACGCTCGGCAGGCAGGCTCAGTAGACGTCCTTCAGGTAGCGTCTTTCCTTTTGCAGGGATTTCACCCATGCGCCTGCATCCTCTTGCGACATCCCACCCTCCGCGCAAGCGATCTCCCTGAGCGCGGCATCGACGTCCTTGGCCATGCGCGAGGCATCACCGCAGACGTAAAAACAAGCGCCATCCTGCAGCCAGGAAAACAACTGCTTTCCTTTAGCAAGCATTTTGTGCTGCACGTATTCCTTCTCCGTCTGATCCCTCGACCAAGCAAGATCGAGTTCCGACAGCAATCCTTGCTTGCGGTATTCTTCCCACTCGTCGCCATACAGATAATCGGTCTTCGACGAACGATCTCCGAAAAACAACCAGTTCTTACCTTTTGCGCCGGTTGCTTTTCTCTCCTCGACAAATGCCCGAAAAGGAGCAATGCCGGTACCCGGTCCGACCATGATGATCGACGTGTCCTCATCCTCCGGCAACTTGAAATTCTTGTTGGGATGGAAATAGCAAGGCACCTTTTCTCCGGCTCGGTCCGCCAAATAGGAGGAGCACACACCTTCTCGTTTCCTTCCAAGAGACTCGTAGCGTACGATGGCGACGGTTAAGTGAACCTGCTGTTCGTGCGCCTTCATGCTCGAAGCGATCGAATAAAGCCTGGGAGGCATGGGTCTCAAAAGATCAGTCAATGCCTGAGGAGCCGTGCCGATTTGGGGAAACTCCTCGAAGAGGTCGATCAACTCCCTTCCCCAGAGGTAATCGGCTAAAGAATCTCTATTTTCAGCAAGAAGCAAGTCATCCAACTTGCTGGAACCGACCAGTTCGTTGAACTTTTTGATTTGTATCTTGCTGAGCCCGGTGCAGGCAAGACGAGAAGTCAAGGCGTCCTTGAGCAAAAGGCTGACCTCCCCGACTTGAACCGTTTCATCTCCACTCAGTTGAACCGCTTCCAGGAGTTCGTTCACGACCAAAGGATTGTTTTGCGGAATTACTCCCAGAGAATCTCCTGGGGCATAGGACAATCCGCTTCCATCCAACGACAGTTCGAAGTGTCTGGTCTCCTTGTCGGATCCCTCGTTAAGCAATCGATTGACAAGCAATTCCGCGGCGTAGGGATTTTCCTTGGTTGGTAGAGAAGAGTCGTGGGGATGGGACATATTCGAAAGGAAGAAAGAATAGTATCTTTTGACAAACCTGAGCCCACAATCCAAGAGAAATGAAAAAAAAAATGCTGTTTCTCGTTGGCTCCGAGAAATGACCCGTCCATGATTCACGAAGCAATGAAGACCTTGGGTGAGCTTTCCGAAGTCGAACAAGAGGCGTGGCATCAAGTCATGCTTGATCATGCCTTTGATCACGAGGACTGGGAGAGGGCGCGAACCCGGCTTATCGGCTTGCTTGCTCAAGCCGGTAAAATCGCCCGGGAATCCTCGATGCGTTCCTACTTGTCATGTTGCGCCGAAGCCGTTTCGGTTTCCACTCCCCTGCCCGACCTAGCCGAAGCGCTCGAAGACTTTTACCTGCGATGCGGCATGGAGGATTGCATGCCCGCCAAGGGAGCGATCAACCCCGATTCAGGTTCCTCGAGCTAGCCAATTTTCGACGATGCGCTTGAGCGACTCCGACGTACTTCTCCGCCCATCCTTTTAGTTTGCTTCTTTCCTCCTGGGACAACTTTCGCTTCACCATAGCAGGCACGCCAGCAACCAAACTGCCTGAAGGAATTTTCATTCCAACCGGGACGAGACTTCCTGCGGCAACGATGGACTGAGGCCCTACCACGGCCCCATCCAAGATGGTGGCGTTCATGCCTATCAGGCATTCTTCGCCTACGTGGCATGCATGAACCACTGCCCCGTGACCTATGGTGACGTAGGATTCGATCACCAGTGGATGATCATCCGCCAAGTGCCCTATCACTCCGTCCTGAAGGTTGGAAAAGCTTCCTATCCTTATGCGATTGATGTCTGCGCGCAATACTCCTCCGTACCACAAACTGGAACCTTCGTCCATTTGCACGTCACCGATCACCACTGCGGAGGGAGCGACAAAAACGTCAGGACCAAAGAGAGGTTCCGCTTCCAAGTGCTTTTTCATGCGTTCTTCGAGGCTCATCGAAGCAAAACTACCCTACCTTGCAGCCAACTAAACCGAAAGGCAGGCGCCCGGCTAAAGTCTCCAGAACTCGCCGCACCCCCTGACGTCATGAAGATGAAACTGGAAAATCCTTCTGCCGCGACAATGAGGATTCGTTTCGATGAGTCCAAAATCGCAGGTCGCCCTGATTAGGGAACGACTATTGGCAGGCTTCGCACTCTTCCCCATTAAGCATTGCCTGAATGCTGCATGCCTTTTTCTCCGCTTCGGAAAATTCCTTCTTGGGGGAAGGTTCCGCATCCGGAGAAGGAGCTTGAGGCTTGGCTTGCTTGAGATCTACGGTCGCCTTTTCGATATTGGATGCTCCTAGGGTGCGGAGGTAATAGGTTGTCTTTAGACCTTTTCTCCAAGCGGCGCGATACATGTGAGACAAACTCTTCAAATCAGGCTTGCCCAGGAAAAGATTGACCGACTGCGATTGATCGATCCATTTTTGGCGACGCGCGGCGGCGGAAAGAACGGACTCGAAAGAAACGTCGAATGCGGTGAGATACTTTTGCTTGATGCGATCGGATATTCCTTGGATGGGCCCGAGTTCACCGTCAAAGTACTTCAATTGATCGGACATTTCCTTGTTCCACATTCCTTCTTTTTTCAGGTCATTTACCAGAAACCTGTTCAGAACCATGAAATCGCCCGAGAGGTTGCTCTTAACGAACATGTTCTTGTAGGTCGGTTCGATGCATGGGGACGAACCCATGATGTTGGAAATGGTTGCGGTAG
This sequence comes from Opitutales bacterium, assembly GCA_038105525.1. GTDB lineage: Bacteria > Verrucomicrobiota > Verrucomicrobiia > Opitutales > Seribacteraceae > Chordibacter. The sequence goes on from JAYOCQ010000025.1 coordinate 4,835, forward strand.
GCGCTATGGCAATGACGTTGCTGTTGCGCATGCCGTGCTTCGCGATCTTCTTTCTTACGACCGACCAATCCATCTTCGCGGTCTTGGGAACTTCCACTTTCTCCCCCCTTTCCTCTTCCAGCATTTGAATGGTGTCCTGGGGCAGAATTCCACGATCCCATTTCGAGCCACGGTAGGACGAATAAGTACCCCGCTCCTTGGCCAAGTCGCTGGATGCTTCGTAGGCATAATAGCAGATCGCCTCCATGAATTCGTCGTTGAATTCGACGGCTTCTTCAGAATTGAAGGAAACGTCCTTGATGAAAAGGGCGTTTTGCAGACCCATGACACCCAGACCAATGGGTCGGTGGCGCATGTTCGAAGTCTTGGCGGCTTCGGTTGGGTAAAAATTGACGTCTATGACGTTGTCCAAGGCCCGAATCGCTATGCGAATGGTGTCTCGAAGCTTCTCGTGATCGATCTCTCCGTCAGCTGTAAGATGAGAATCGAGAACCACGGAACCGAGGTTGCAAACCGCCGTCTCATCCGCACCGGTATTGAGAGTGATCTCGGTGCAAAGATTGGAACTGTGAATGACTCCCGCATGATCTTGGGGACTGCGGACGTTGCAGGTATCCTTGAAGGTGATCCATGGGTGACCGGTTTCGAAAAGCATCTTGAGCATCGATTTCCACAAGTCGAGTGCGGGTATCGACTTTCCCCAAATTTCTCCCTTTTCGCTTTTCGCTTCGTATTCCAAGTATTTTCGCTCGAAGGCCTTGCCGTACAAATCATGAAGATCGGACACCTCGTTACTGCGGAAAAGGGTCCAGTTTTCTCTGGCTTCCATTCTCTTCATGAACAGGTCGGGTATCCAGTTGGCGGTATTCATGTCATGGGTGCGCCTGCGATCGTCGCCGGTGTTTTTTCGCAACTCCAAAAACTCGAAGACGTCGCAATGCCAAGACTCCAGGTAGGCGCAACCGGATCCCTTTCTCTTCCCACCTTGGTTAACGGCGCACAACTGGTCGTTGTGCATCTTGAGAAATGGAATCACTCCCTGACTTTCACCGTTGGTTCCAGCGATGTAACTTCCGGTTCCGCGAACGGAAGTCCAACTTCCGCCGAGACCGCCGGCCCATTTGGACAGAAATGCGTTTTCGGCAATCCCACGGTACATGATCGATTCAATCGTGTCATCGACCTTGTAAAGGTAACAGGACGACAACTGGGAGTGGGGCGTGCCCGAGTTGAAGAGCGTGGGAGTGGAGGAACAAAACCTGCGGCTTTTGTAAAGGTTGTACAGAGAGGTGATCTGCTCCTCTGGATCGTCTTCATGAGCGAAAATGCCCATGGCCACGCGCATCCAGAAAAACTGAGGCGTTTCCAATCTCCTGGGCGCGGAACCGGTCTTGTCCACCACGAGGTAACGATCGTATAGGGTTTGAATTCCGAGATAGTCAAAGTCCAGATCCGCCGAAGGATCGAGCATTTGTGACAACTTTTCGACGTCCAGTTTGAGCAGCCTCTTGTTCAAACGGTTGATTTCTATTCCGCGCTTTAGATAATTCTTGAACTCCTTGATGTGAAAGGTTCGAATTTCCTCGATGCTGTTGTGGGCGACGTCCCATCCGAGCACCTCCTCGTACACGTACGTCAGGAGGATGCGAGCGGCGAATTTGGCAAAGTCGGCGTCACGCTCGATCAAAGTCTTGGCGTTTAGGATAATGGTTTTGCGCAAATCCTCTTCGGAAATCTCGGAAAAGACCGATCGGCGCAAACTCTCCTCGATCTGCTCGGGAGAAAGACAAAGATCGAGGCCGATCCGGGCGAAGATGATTCGTTTCTTCAGATCGATTCCATCCCAGAAGAAGGTCGATCCGTCCTTCTTCTTTACCACGATCATCGAATCTTGCCGAACCTCGTGATGCTCCACCGCGCTTTCGCGCTCCACCCGCCGGCGGGCGCGATACAAGATATAGGATTCGGCTACCTTGAAGTAGCCGTGTCTCATCAATTCCTCCTGAACGATGTCCTGAACGTCCTCGATATTGATGAAAGCCTGTCCGGTGCCCAGAGCCCGGCGGGTCACCACTTCGGCCACTTCGACCGCCGGCTCGGAATCTATCCTCAGTGAAAGGAAGGCCTTGCGCACCGCGACCTCGATCTTGGAGGAATTCCAGGGCACGACCTGTCCGCTTCGGCGGATCAAGCGAATCTGAGAACTGTCCACCGGGGAATCGAAGGAGGAATGTCCATGAGAGCCGCCTCGATTCGAACGAGAAATGACAAGGCTCTTGGCCACGTCGTAGGCGTCGTTCTCAACCAAGGCTTTCTCGATCAATCGATGCAATTCGTCGAAGGAGAGGCGGGGGGCGCCGCCTTCCTCCTCTTGCTCCAGTCGCTCGATCAAACGACTGGCGACGAGCCGGGAGGACTCCACCACGAGCTCCCGGTTCTGTGGGGTGTATATTTCCTGTTCTTCCCTGGAGATCATCAGGTTGGTCAGTGCCTCTCCGATAACCTCGGCCACCTCGGCGATGTGGAAATCACGATCACCCGCGCCGTCCGTAATACGCACCTTGGGAATCTCGAATCTGTTTTCCCCCAAGTCTTCGGCCCAGTCGAACCTCGGCTTGTCTTCGCGAGGCGTCTCCGCCGCTTTGGTCAACAATCGATCTTCCTCAAATATCGTATTACGCATCAGTCAAATTCCCATCCTATATATTAACGTTTTCTTTCATTCATCCAGCCTGACGAAGCCAGGCAGATCTACAGTTCGTCATCCGAAGCTTCGGACAGAGCCGAAGACTTCTGATACTCCGTCACTCTACCTTCGAAAAAGTTCTGTTCCTTCTTCACGTCCATCATTTCGGCCAACCATGGGAAAGGATTTTCCAGCCCCGGATTAAGCACTTCCAAGCCCACGCCGTTGAGACGACGATCGGCGATGAAATCAATGTAGGCGCAAAATTCCTCTGCGCTCAGACCCACCGAGTTGACCGGCAGGCAATCGCGGATGAATTCCTTCTCCAGTTCAACCGCTTCCTTCATCAGCTCGATTAGTTCGTTTCTGAATTGGGGCGTCCATATTTCCCGATTCTCGTCGATGAGCACGCGAAAGAGGTTGCGGAACAGTTCGATGTGATTGGACTCGTCGCGAAGGGTGTAGCGGAACATCTGGCCGATGCCCGGAAACTTGTTCTGGCGAGCCAGGCTCAACACCATGCCGAACAAACCGTAGAATTGAGTTCCTTCCATGCATTGGCCGAAAATGAAGATGTTCTTGGCCAGTTCCTGCTTGTTTTCGGGAAGAGTAAGATCCAAGTCGCGACGCAAATTCTTGGAAACACGAGTGACGAACTCGTTTTTGCGTCGAATCGTATCGATCTGCTCGAACATCGCTTCGCATTCATGCGGATTTATGCCCAAGGAACTGATCATGTAGAGCAAGCTGTCGGCATGAATGTTTTCTTCGTGAGCATGACGGCCAAGCACCAGCTTGAGTTCGGGCGCGGTCACCAGTTCGCGAACCACGTGCTGGATGTTGTCGCCGACGATCCCTTCGGCTGCCGAGAAGTAACCGATTCCCATCATGATGATCCACCGTTCTCCGTCGGACAGCTCCTGCGGGTTCTTCCACTGCTCCAAGTCCTTTTGCATGGGGACGTCTTCAGGCTCCCAGTGATTGGACTTCATCTTGCGGTACAGGTCGTAGGCCCACTGGTATTTCAGCGGCAACAGGTTGAAGGTCATGCTTTCCCTCCCATTGATCACTTTCTTTTCCTGATATGCCTGAATCGCCTTGTCTTCGTCCAAGACAAAGGTCTTGCCCCCAATTTCGTACGTTTTGTCCATAGCTGTAGATTACTCCCCTTGTTTGATAAAAAATTGACTGTGAAAGTCTCTTGAGGCGATGGCGAAACCGTGGGGCTGGTGTTCGTTGGCGCCGGGTGAAGACATTTCGATTCCGATAGTGCGTGCTGATGGAAGAAATGAAAAGAAAAAAACGTCCGTAAAGTGATTTTTTTTTATTTTCATACCCTTCATGTAGTGTGCAAGCGTGCCCCAGACCCCTAGATATAGTGTTGTTAATAAGTTTTTGCTTGAATTCTCACTGCTGCAGGCAGTTGCTTGAATCCTTTTGTAAAAATGAACAAAAGATCATTTTTGGAACGCATTTCCAAGCCTAAGTTGTTCAAAGTTATTCCCTCTCCTCTAAGAAATTATTCACGTTTGAACACCATGAAGAATCAACGATCGAGAAAGTTAGAATAAAGTGATTGATTCAGCACTATTATAAACTCATTCTTTCGATGGAGAATGGTTCGTCCCAGACCCGAAACCAAGCTTGTTTCTACCAGTGGTCTTGCCAACAAACTTGCTTTGCCCAGCTTTGATTTTTCTCGAGGACTCCCAAAACCGAAGCCACCAAATAGATCGATCCGGTAACCAAAACCGTCATTCCCGGAGGAACTTGTTGGAGAAGTTCACTGATTTGGCTTTCCATTGCTTGAGTGACCCTTCCGCAAAACCCTTGAGTCAGCGGAATCAATTCTCGGGGAGAGCAGGCCCGAGGCTGACAAAGTCCGAACAACACCAAACTGCCGGCGTGAGGAAGCAGCAATGGCAGAACTTCGGAAGCGCGCCCAAAACCGCAGGCGGCGTACCACACCACCGTCTCCGGCGGAAGACCGGCCCACACCTCGCTCATCGCTCTTGCTCCCTCTCCGTTGTGGCAGGCATCCAAAATAAGGACGAAGTCGCCTCGAATCATCTGCCATCGACCAGACAAACGCACCCTCTTCAATGCCTGAAAAACTCTTTTCTCCAGAACGGGAAAACGCGCATTGAGTTGCTTGGCTACGGCAAATGCGAGGGCTGCATTTCTTTTTTGAAAGGATCCTCTCAAATTGGTTTCAGGCAAATCGGAGGAATTTTGATCCGCACGGATCAGGTCGCAACCGCGCTCACGGGCGACTTGAACGATTTCGTTCTCCGCCTCCTTTTCAAGCCAACCGAACACGACCGGTTTCGCCGCCTTGAGAATGCCCGCCTTTTCCCTGGCGATCTGGCTGAGTTCCTCGCCCAACAACTCGCAATGATCCAATCCAATGCTCGTGATTACGGACACTTCTGGAACAACCACGTTGGTGGAATCGAGTCGCCCACCCAATCCGGTCTCTATAATAGCCAAGTCAACGGCTTGTTCCTTGAATTCGAGAAAGGCGATCGCCGTCATCAACTCGAAGAAGGTGGGATGCATATCCTTTTCTTTCTCGGCCATTTTTCTGCAAAGGGGAAGGAGTCTTTCAACCCACCTTTCAATGCGCTTCCAGGACAGCGGCCTGCCATCGACCCTGACTCGTTCTCCCAACTCCACGAGGTGAGGAGAGGTGAAAAGTCCGACCCTGTATCCGTGCGATCGATAGATCTCGTCGAGCATGGCGCAAGTGGAACCCTTGCCGTTGGTACCGGCAACGTGGATGCACGGAAACGAGCTCTGAGGATGATGAAGCAGGCAAACGAGTTCCTGCATCCGCTGGATTCCGAATTTGGAACCCTGGTTGCGCAAGGAGTAAAGAAAATCGAGCGTATCTTGCATCGCGGGCGTTGCGTTCAGAGCACCCCTACTCCTAAACCTTCGGAGGATCTAACTCCGGAAACCTCAGGTTTTCGATGACTTTTTGGACGTTTGCCTGCTCTTGCTTGCCTTGGAAAGCGCAGCAGGTTTTCTCGACGAGGAGGACTTGGATGGGCCATGGGGAAGGTCCTTGGCCAAGTGGCGGATGAGACTGATCAAACGATCGCGCAAATCATGTCGGGCTACGATTTGATCGACCAATCCATGTTCGAGCAGAAATTCCGCGGTCTGAAAGCCTTCTGGAAGATCCGCGCGAGTGGTTTCCTTGATGACTCGTCTGCCGGCAAACCCGATCAAGGCCTTTGGTTCGGCGAGGATGACGTCGCCCAGAGAAGCGTAACTGGCCATGACACCGGCCATGGTGGGATTGGTAAGCACCGAAAAGTAAGGAATGCGGGCCTTCGACAATTTGGCGAGCGCGGCGCTGGTCTTGGCCATTTGCATGAGGCTGAGGATTCCTTCGTACATGCGCGCCCCGCCCGAGGCGGAGATTACGATTACGGGAATCCTCATTTCCAATCCTCGCTCTATGGTTCGAGTGATTTTTTCTCCCACCACCGATCCCATGCTTCCACCGAGAAAGCGAAAATCCATCACCGCCAAACTTACCAGGCGCCCGTCCATCTTGCCGATTCCGGAAACCACGGCATCCGCCAAGTTCGTTTTCTCGCGATTTTGACGAAGTTTGTCCTCATAGGAAGAAACCCCTTTGAACTTGAGGGGATCTCCGGAGCTCATCTTGGCATCGAATTCCTTGAAGGTTCCAGGATCGACCAAGGAATCGATGCGATCGGGAGCCGGCAGGGGAAAGTGATAGCCGCTGGACGGAACCACCATCAGGTTCTTTTTGAGTTCCTTTACGAAGACCATGTCGCCCGACTCGGGACATTTGGTCCACAAACCCTTGGCCACTCCTTCGCGACTCTTGACGTTTACCTTGGAATACTTGGGCTTGCTGAAAAAAGACATGTTCTGAAAATTAAGGTTTATCCGTGACCCAAGGTCGCTGCCCCGACTTCTCGGCATCCACTCTCGATCAAGGCCTTGGCGCAAGCGTCGAGGGTGGCTCCGGTGGTAAGGACGTCGTCCACGAGAATCAATCTGTCGAACCCATCCAAACAAGTTCCCGGCTTTAGGGCAAAGGCATTTTTCACGTTTGCTCGTCGCTGCCTGCGATCCAGTTTGGTCTGAGAAGAGGTGTTGCGAACGCGTGTCAGGCAATCATAGGTTACGGTATGGTTGCCCGCAGCCTTTGCCAAAGCTTCGGCAATCCAAACGCTTTGATTGAAACCTCTTCGGCTCAAACTGCGAGAGTGCAAGGGAACGGGTATCAGGAGCGCGCCTGACACGTATTCGAGAAAGCCTTCGGCTCGTTCGAGAAATTTCGGCATGTCTTGAAGGACCTCCTTGACCCCTTCGTATTTGATCTCGTGAATCAACTCTCGACCAACCCCATCGAGATGAAACATCGACCTTCCCGATTCGAAGGAAGGAACGAATTCCCTGCAGTTGGCGCAAAGAAGTTCTCCCAAGGAGGCACCATCCATCCCCAATCCGCATGATCGGCACTTGGAACCTCGAATCCAATGGATGGCATCGAGGCAAGCAGGACAGCAATAGGATGCATCCGTCTGCCAGGCGGAGCTCTTGCAGATGGGACAACACCCCGGATAGATCAGATCAAGAAACGCTCGCCCCCAATCCTTCCAGTCCATTTATCGCAAATCCGCCCCGATCGCTCGACCGGGAAGACGGTAAAAGACCTTTTCCAGATGAAGGCCCTTTGCCGGAGCGCTTACGACGCGGGCGGTTCGCTTGCAAGAGGCGAGAATTTCTCCGATCTCCTCCGGTTCGATCTTGCCTAAACCCACGTCCAACATGGCCCCGGTCATGCCACGAACCATTTTATACAAGAATCCCCCTCCTTCCACCACCAAGTGCAATTCCCTTCCCTTGTCGATCCAATCCGCTCTCCATACCGTCTTCACCGGAGACTCCTGATCACCGCATCTTCGATTGGCGCTGAAGGAGGAAAAGTCGTGTGTTCCGATGAAACGCTTGGACGCTTCCCTCATCGCGCCAAGATTCATTCCTCGATCGCGCATGGAATGACAAACTCGGTCGAATTCAGGCAGGGCCCAGCCCTTGCATACCCGGTAACGATACCTTTTTCCTCGAGCGGAGAGAAGGGCGTGAAACTTCGAACCGACCCGTTCGATTCTTCGCGGGCTGATGGCTTCCGGCAAGGATCGGCGCAAGGAATGCAGCAACGCCTCGGGCGTGTGGACCCAATGGGCGTCAAAGTGAAAGACTTGCTCCCGAGCATGAACCCCTGCATCCGTTCTTCCGGCGCCGATCGTTCTTACGGACCGGCGAAAGACGGTTTTCAGCGCTTGTTCGATCTTGTCCTGCACGGACTGGCCGTCCGGTTGCTTTTGCCAACCGTTGAAATCGGTTCCATCGTAAGCGCACAAGCAGCGCCAGCGCTCCGAACAGGAGTTTTCGGTCATTGGGAGAGAAAGTCTCTCAGGAAAAGCGATGCCGCAGTGGCGTCTACGCGACCGGCCCTCTTCTTTCCCTTCAAGGCCTTCGGCTTGATGGTTTCTCGAGCCGCGATGCTGCTCAGTCGTTCGTCCACCCGATGCACGGGCAAACCGAAGCGCGCGACCAATTGTTCGATGAATCGATCCACTTCTCGGGCCCGAACGCCAACACTTCCATCCATATGCACGGGATAGCCCACTACGAGTTCGGTGATCTTTCGATCCGAAATTTGCTTGGCCAAAGCCTCCCAACAACCCTCCTTATGAACGCCGGGAATTGCTCCGGAAGGCAAGGAAACGGACATTTCGTCTGCCCAAGCCAGCCCGATTCGCTTGGTCCCGTAATCGATTGCCAGATAGATTGGCACGACGAAAGAGGATTCAGGCGAGCTCGGGATTCTGCCGGCAAACCTGATGAGCCAGCGCCTTTACCTCTTGCGCCCTGTCCTTGTGACAAACAAGAGTTGCATCCCCCGATTGCACCACGATCAGATCCTCGACACCAAGCAGGGTGATAGTGTGCCCCGGTTCCGAGTAACAAAGATTGCCGCTGGAATCCATGGCCATCCCTTTTCCCTTGAAGACGTTTTGCTTTTCATCCTTCGGGTAGTGACGAGCGATTGCGGGCCATTCACCTACGTCATCCCAATCGAAGGCGGACTCCAACATGACCACCTCTTCCGCCTTTTCCATGACTGCGTAATCGATCGACTTCTTCTCCAGCTTCGGATACACCGCATTCATCGCCTGATCGAGGGATTTCGAACGGGACCACGTTTCGGACAATTCATCGAGGCCCGCCGCCAATTCGGGAGCATGGCGGCGAATCGAGAGGAGAATGACCTCCGGCCGCCAGACGAACATCCCCGCGTTCCAAAAGTATCCCCCGAGGCCGAGGTATTCACGCGCTCTCTCCAGGTTAGGCTTTTCCACGAATCGATCGACTCGACTGACCCGAAGAGATGCGGTTCCTCCAATCTCGTCGCCTTTTTTGAGGTATCCGTATCCGGTTGCGGGAAAAGCGGGTTTGATCCCTATGGTAACCAGGAATTCGTTTTGTTCGGCGGCTTCGAAGGCGGCCATCAATACGCTGCGAAAGCCGTCCTTATCGGCGATGACGTGATCGGCGGGCAACAGAGCGAACGCCGCTCCCGGTTCAGCCGCTTGCACCAGCAGAGCCGCCAATCCCACCGCAGCCGCGGTGTCCCTGCCTTGAGGCTCTCCGATCACGCGTTCGGGAAGCAGTTCCGGACAACATTGCATCACCGCATCCCTTTGCTCCGCATTGGTTATGACAAAGATTGCCCGAAGGTCGACCAAGCCCTTCAAGCGCTCCAGCGTTTGTCTGAGCATGGGAGAATCTCCCACGACGGGCAAAAGGTGCTTCGGCTTTTTCAATCGGCTTTGGGGCCAGAACCTCTCCCCTCTCCCCCCCGCCATGATGACAACGTATCGATTCTTCATTTCTTTTCCTACCCATGCCACCGGATCAAGCGATAGCGAGTAAATTCCTCGCTTTTCTTCTGGTGGCTCCAAAATTTCGCTGCGAACTATTCTCCCGACTGAAGAAGCAATCCACGCTGGCGAGCGGATCGCAGCGAGAACCAGAACGCGAACAAGCCGAAGAGGAAATAGAGCAGGTTCAGGGAGAGCGCCTTCCAGAGTAGCTCCGGCATCCATTCTTGACGCAGGATCAGCGCACGCATCCCTTCGAAGACGTAAGTGGTGGAAAGGCAAGCCGCAACCGATTGCATCCAATCGGGAAGGGTTTCCAGAGGATAATAGATGCAGGAGAAAGGAGCCAACAGAAAGGGCAGCATCCAAGTAAGACTCTCCGCTCCCAAGCCGAAGCGCAAAAGAATTCCGGTCACCACTTGGGAAATGGCCCAACCGGTGAAAACCAAGTTGAGAAAGAATCCCAGCAAGGGCAGTCCGAGTTCGAAGACGGAAACCCCGAAGAAGGGAATCGCCAAAAGGGCGGCGGGAATCATGCCGATCAAGGTTCGAATCATGCTTATGGTAGCCAGGGCCAGAATCAATTCCCAAGGACGGAGCGGACTGACAAACAAATTGGCGAGGTTTCGCGACCACATTTCTTCGAGGAAGGAAAGGGTGTAACTGATGTGGGAACGAAAAAGCGAATCCCAGATCAATACTGCGGAGATGAGGATTCCTCCCGCGGTGAGTTCGGGTCCCGCATGGGAAAAGTGAATAGAGGTAAAGCCCCAGATGATCATCTGGACGGTTGGCCAGTAGGCGATTTCCAACAAACGAGGCCAGGAGGAGCGCAACAGAAAAAAGTAACGCATCAGCAGAGCGAAGATTCGTTCGACGGCGAAGCTGTTCATCGGAAACCTCCTGCCTCGTTGAGGGCGAGGAAAACCTCTTCGAGGGAATTTCTCGAGTGACGGTTCTTGAGTTCTTCGGGACTCCCTTGCTCAATGATTCTACCTTCGTTCATCATCAGAACCTTGTCGCACAACAACTCCACCTCCCTCATGTCGTGACTGGCGAAGAGAATGGTCGCTCCTTTCTTCTCACGGTATTCGGACAAGCGGTTTCTGATCCATCGCGAGACGTCCGGAGACAAGCTTGCCGTCGGTTCGTCCAGCAGCAGAAATTCAGGATGATTGATCAATGCCTTTGCCAGAGCAACCCGCGTTTTCTGACCGGATGAAAGCCTGCGAACGGGTTGGTCCATCAGCTCGATCAGGCGAAAGTCAGATGCAAGCTCGGAGATCCTTTCCCGCGCCTGCCGAACGCCGTAGAGACGGGCGAAGACCAGGAGGTTTTCCCTTACGGTAAGTCGTTGGGGGAGGTCGACGTAGGGAGAGCAAAAGTTCATTCTTCGCAGCACCGCGTACCGATTCCTGACGAAATCGTTTCCGAAAAGCCGGATGGATCCTGCTGTGGGTTCGAGCAATCCCAAGAGCATGGACAAGGTAGTGGTCTTGCCTGCTCCGTTTCCCCCCAGCAGTCCGACGATACTGGCAGACGACAAAGCGAAGGACAGGTCTTCAACCGCGGCTACGGAACGAAACCGCTTGGTCAGGCCATCGACTTGCAAAATGTTCTCAGGCTCGGTCATCGGTCATTTCCAAGAGCAACTTTTGAGCCTTTCGGGCGGCATCCTCCACTCCACCCTGCTCAAGCAAGGTTTCTACGGGCAGGATTTTCGTTGAGACGAAAACCCGGGAAAATGGCATGGGAATGGCAAATGCATCCCAAGAATTCAAGCGAATGGCCCGCGAAAATCGAAAGTTCAGCAGGATCGTCGCCCGCTTGCTCAAGCGAGCGACGGTGAAAGCCCCGTGCTTTGCCTCATACCTCGGACCACGAGAACCGTCGGGAGTGATGCCGACGTCGTTTCCCGCTCGCAGGGCCCGCACCAAATCCTTGACCGCTTGCGTTCCTCTGTTGTTGCGAGAACCACGAATTGAGCCGATCCCCGCCCAGCCGTAAAAAGTTTCGAGCCAAGCTCCGTCCCGACTGGCGCTGATCAAGCCATAACACCTTCTCCCTTTGCGAAAGCGCCTGTGCCATTCGCCGGCAAGAAAGAGACGGTTGTGCCAAAGAACGAAGATCCCCGGTTCATCCAATCTCTGCAAATCGGACAGTCCGCATGAAGGGTCGTACTCCATGCGAACGGATCTTACCCAAAAGCGGTATATGCAACCGATTGGGAAAAGCGCCAATCGCAGGAAAAGTGACGTTCTCCGGGGGGCGTTCCCCATCTTCGATCGGGGTTCGCCCATCAGAAGGTATTCAAAAGGTTCCTTTGAACCCAAGTTGGGCGGCGTGAGCAGGCACCTCGTCCTCGTACAAATACCTGTAACCAAGTTGGAGGGAAAAATGCTGAGTCGGATCCCAAGACAGGCCGAAGGAAGGAGAAGCCAGGAAGAAGGGGTCCTTTCGAGTGCGGTCACTCTGATGAAGGGCGGCAAAATCCTCTACGATGCTAACTCCGTATCCCAAGCCCAAATTGGCGAACAAACCGAAGCTTTGGGCCAGCGGGTGCTCGTAACCGATTTCGACGAAACCTGCCCAACTTTGTGAATGACTATCGTCCACGAAAGGATGCTTCACGCCTCCGATCCTTTCGTAACTGTCCGGGAAGCCCCGATGCTTGTTTCGACGATACAACACCCCGCCTCCCAAAGTGAAGCGTCCCCAATCATATCCCATCGACAAGGAGAGAAGCTCGCCGGGCTTGTATTCTCTTTTCTTTTCCCTGATCTGGTTTCCGTGACTCTTGGTGGAATAAGGGAAGGTGATACCGGGTCGAAATATCAAGTAAAGTCCCGATGAAGCGAGATTGGGCAGAGTAGGATTGAAAGAGAAATTCGATGATACCTCCTCTTGGCGCTCGAATGGCTCTTCCTCAGAGGATTCCGTCGGCTCGACAGGGGAAGATTCGATTTTTTCATCAATTTCGCCGCGATCCACCTCGAAGGCAAGCTGGTTGGAGTTGGTCCATCCGCCATCTTCTTCGAAAGTCGGGGGCGGCGGCGGACTTTCGACCACCTCATCCGCAAAGTTTCTTTGAGGATACCCGCGAGGATTTTCTGGATCGAAAGGAGAGCGAAACCCGGAACTTCCCGAATTTCCGTAGAAAATTCGATCGAAGCGATCCTGCAGGTCATGCAACTTTCTCGAGTATCGGTTCATTTCCTCCTTCATGGAACGAATCCGCTCCTGTTGAAAGTAGCTCTTGCTCTCCACGTCTTGGAAGTAATCCTGCACGGGGCGAGCATCCAATGCATCGGAGCGCTGGCCATGAGCAACGCAGAATGACAGAACGAGAAACGTCACGGTGAAGCAAACCGACCGTTGATAAATGGAGAGGGCAATCATTTTACAGGCAATGCTCCCCTTACCAAAAAGACCCAGCCTAGGCAATCTTATTGATTTTGAACGGATGAGATGGGGCGAACGCTTCGCGATTTTGAATGAGCCGACACCTGGGAGGATATCCGCCAGCAAAGCAGGTGAAAGACGACAAAGTAAAGGCCGTTCACGAGGCAGCCACCGTAAAAAGCCGTGCGCAACCCTTCCTCCCTGCGAAAAGCCCTTCGATGAGCCACCAGATTGTAGCGACGAAGTTCGTCCTCGCTCAAGGCCTCTCTGGGATCCCACATTTTACGAGGGAGCTGCCTCCGGTCGACGAAGTCGGGAACCGCAGGTTCACGGTCGAGAATGATTTCCCAATAAGGACGCTTGGTCGTACCCAGGAGAGGACCAAGCTTGATCTCCTTGTAAAAGGTTAGTTGGATGAGAGCGGCGGTAAGCAGCAACAGGAATTGCGACGCCAACCATGCTTTAGTCTTCAGTTTCACAGCCTGAATCTTAGCGAACTGAAGAGTCGGGATCAAAACTCAAACGATCAAAGTCGAAAAAACGTTAATTCAGGATTGCCAAGAAGGCGCGATTTCAAACTCTATTGAATTTGGGTAGATGAGGATTCGCATTCTGACTTTTCTTGGTCTTTTGGCCCCGCTCTTCGGTTCGTTCGGAGAAACCGTCCATGTCGTTCAACGAAATGAAACACTGGGGGGGATCGCTTCTCGATATGGTGTCCCTATGAGTACGCTGCAAGCCTACAACGAAATCTCCAATCCCAATCTTCTTTACGTGGGGAAGAAGCTCAAAATCCCATCCGCATCCGTCAAGGAACTGACCTACGTGGTGCGTCAGGGGGACCACCTCGGTCTCATCGCCAAGCGTTTCGGCGTTTCGGCAGGCGACCTGGCCATGATCAACAAGATCGTTCGTCCCGACCTTATCCGCCCCGGTCAAAAACTCCTCATTCCGCTCACTGGGTACCGGCGAGTTTCAGCGAACGAGCTGCTGGACGCGGCGACGCTGTCTCAACTCCAGTCGATTCCAACGAAATCGGGCAAGTGGGAGCGCATCATCATTCATCACTCCGCCACTCCGATTGACGATGCCCTCAACATGCACAAGGTTCACCTCGCTCGGGGCATGAAGAACGGATTGGCATACCACTTCGTCATCTCCAACGGTTCCCGCAAGGCTCGTGACGGAGAGGTTTACGTCGGCGGACGTTGGAAGGAGCAACTCGATGGCGGTCACGTAAAAAAGCATTCCTCCAATCAGACGAGCATCGGCATTTGCTTGATTGGAAACTTCGAAACCAGACCACCCACCTCCAAGCAACTAAGTTCCTTGGAAGGGCTCTGCGAGTATTTGATGAAGCGTTGCAATCTTCAGGCAAGCGACGTCACCACCCACACGCTTTTTCATCCCAGGCACACGGTCTGCCCGGGCAAGCACTTCTCTCTCACGGGACTTCGTCGGCGTTTGGTGGACTAAGTTTCAGTTCAGGGATTCCAAAAATTTCTTGTCCCGGGCAAGCAGAACCTTGCCGATTCTCGACTTCTCGTTTCTGGCCAACGCGTCACGAAAATGCTCCAAGTCGAACACATGATCGATGCTGTGCCTGATTTCGGTCATGGCCAAGGGTTGAAGAACTTGTTCGCAAGCGTTGCGCATCGCATCGGCGCTTTGTTTTCGACGCCAGCGATCCAGCCAGAATCCGACCATGCGAACGTCGTCGAAAATCAGATTGCGGGTGGGAAATCGAACCGCCGATGAGTCCATTGCCCCAAAGGTGACGTGAACCCCTCCCGAACATAGACTGCGGACAAGCCGAAGGGCGCTTCTTCCGCCGACCGAATTGAGGGCAAGCTTGCAACCTTTGCCCTCGGAAAATACCTTGACCTTCTCGGGAACGTCCTCGTCGTCCGGCCAGACTTCGCTCGCCCCCAGGGCTTTGAGGTGATCCATGCTATCGGAGTTTCGGACCAAGCTGATGCAACGCAGTCCCATTTTGCGACAAAACTGGATGACTGATTGTCCGACAGCCGAATTGCCCGCATTTTGAATGACCGTGTCTCCCGCATGCAAATATTCGAAATCATTGAGCAGGCGCCAGGCAGTCATTGGATTGACGAGGGAAACAGCCAGTTGCTCAAAAGGCACGAGAGCGGGCAAGAGCAGAAGATCATCCGCCTTTCCCAATTGGTACTCCTGCCAGACTCCCCCATCTTCAGGTAGGGAAACTGGGCGTCCCATCACTTTTGAATCCACCCCATGGCCACACTTCACCACGGTGCCCACGCCCTCACGTCCGGCAATCGCAGGTGGGTTGCGGGGACGGCCATAGGAGCCCATGATCAGACCGAGATCCGAAGGGTGGATCGGGCTTGCCTGCATCTCGATCAAAACCTCGCCCGGAGCGGGTTCGGGCACGGGCAATTCGACCAGAGACAAAACCTCGCTGGGCTCGCCATGTTCTTCATACTTCAAGGCCCTTTGAAAACTGGGAATTTCCTTGTTCATCTTACTACGAATTACTAGCCCCTGAAACGGGCATGGGCGATTCGAAAAAATTTCCTAGTCGATAATCCGCAGACCGGAACGAACCTGGCCAAACCCGGACGGGTCTGATCCCGCTTTGGACTGCCAGAGATTGAGAGTGGTAAGAGCGGGAAGTTGGAGCAACTCGGCAACTCCTTCTCTGCTCACTTCCGTTTTTCCCAAGTTGAGGGTCTGCAAGTGTTTCAAACCCATCAGTTGAGCAACTCCCTCATCACCAATTTTGCATCCACGCAGGTTCAACTCAACCAGCGCAGAAAAATTACTGAGAGTACGACACCCTTCGGTCGTCACCGCAGTATCCCTTATATCCAGCCTGACCAGTGAGTTTTTCAGCGGAAGAAGTTTCTTCAGCGCCTCGTCATTTACCCGACCGTGACGGGTGACCACCCGCGCTTCGAGCAAGGGACTTCCCTTTCCGATTGGACGAACCAATAAACCCGTGGCTTTGCGTAAATCGACAATCAACTGTGCGTCGACCGGCTTTCTGCCCTCCCCCAGTTTTTGGAAAAAAGTCACAAATTCCGGAACTTTCACCTGTTGAACTGCATCATCCCTAACCAGTTTCTCGAGCCCGTCGGTTGCCCCACGCCATGAACCGAAGTCCGCCCCCTGCCCAATCCATTGGCGCAAGAGATCACGCTGAGTCGCAGTGAGCGGATCCCCCTTGGGAGGCATGCGGTCATCATCATCCGCTGGCAGGACAACCCGATTGTAGATCGAGCTCTTGCTGGGATGATTGGGAATCAGGACCGGCCCCTCATCGGACCCGAACATCAAATGAGCCAACCCATCCATGCGTAGTCCCGCCTTGGGCTTGTAGGTCCGACCGTTCTTTTCATAGGGCGCCGTGTGGCACTCGATGCATCTTTCTTCGAGAATGGGTAAGATTTCTCGCTCAAAGTCCACAGCGGCCGAGAGACCGCAAACCAAAGCGAGGGCGGGCAATGAACCTAGGAATCGAATCGACGTGACTTTCAACAAACGCATCCATGACGGATGGAAGTTACTCTTGCCATCTCAATCATACAATCGCCCGAAAAAAAAATTTTCAGGCTCCGGCCGAACGGCCAACCCTCCTCTCCTGCTTGGTTGAAGATTGAGCCGTTTGCAAAACCAACTATAAGAGAAATCGTTTCTTCTTTCGACGTTCTCATGACATGAACTCAAACACTCCGGAAAACTGGGCCGCCTACCTGCTTGCAATGCTAGCCGGGCTGATTTACGCAGGCGGAGCCGTTTTCGCAAAAAAAGCTCTCGAATCAGGCTCCGGACAGGTACGCGCCGTCATTCTCTCAAACCTCGTTCTCTCTCTTTGCTTCATTCCTCATCTGTTCTTTTCGGCAGGATGGCCGAGCTTTCGGGAGATTCTGATCGGTTCTGGCCTGGGATCGATCTTTCTGCTAGCCCAAGCGCTGCTCTTTCGGGCCCTTCTCGCCGGAGATGCGTCCATGGTTTCTCCCTTGATGGGAGTAAAGTCCATTCTGGTCGCTTTCTTTCTCGTTCTGCTCGGGTTTTCCCACCAACCTCTTCCTCTTGGCGTTTGGATCGCTGCCGGGCTCACTGCTTTGGCGGTCGCCCTGATCGGGTGGCCGTCAAAAAGAAACGGCCCGCTCAAAGGCAAGGGAATTTTGCTTGCGCTGGGATCGGCCGCCTCCTTCAGCCTGCTTGACTCCATGGTTCCGCACTTCAGCCACCAAACCGATCCCATTCGCATGCTCTTTTGCATCTTCGGGTCGTTGGGCCTGCTGAGCCTGCTTCTCCTCCCTTGGCGGGAAGAGCCTGTTTTCAGTCGTTCCCGCGCCGGAGATGGTTGGGTTTGGGGCAGCGCCGTGTTGATCGCCCTGCAGGCCGTGCTTATGTCCAGCGCAATTGCCTGCTACCGAGTGCCCACCGAGGTGAACGTCGTCTATTCCAGCCGGGGGTTGTGGACCATACTCTTGGTTGCTTGGTTGGGCAAAAAAATGGGACTGGAGGAAGGAAACCTCAGCCCGTGGATCAAATTCAGGCGCCTTCTGGGCGCTCTTTTGCTCGGCCTTTGCATCGCCCTGATCGCCTAGGATCTTTCTGCCTGATCCTCCCTGATGCGTTCGGAAAGAATATCGCCGATCAAGTGATGTTCACCAAGGTTTCCGGTTCTCTCGATGCGAACGCCGGACTGTTCGAAGGGCCGACATATCTTCTCCAAGTCTCCACCCGGTCCGGCATGTCTCCCCGGAAGCAGAAAAAATTGGGAAACCAAGATCTCCTCGGCCCCCTCCCTGACCCAGCGGGCCAGCAGGGTTTCAAGCAGCGGGTCGTTGAAGTCGAACTGCGGATCGGGCCGACGCTCCATGGAGCAGGTGACGAACTCTCCGATTTCATCTCCCATTATCGCCCTTGCCTCTTTGCCGACAGTCTCACGTACTTGATTGACCCTGATCAAGGGGGTGCCGTGATCGACCATGGCGACTCGTGGACGATTCAAATTGGTCCGCCCGATGGTTTCACGGCAAAGTTGCGAAACCGCTTGAGCCAAACGCTCGTCACCCTCGCGATAGAGAGGATCGAGGATTCGATACCTTCTCCTCCCCGGTTTTCCAGCCTTCCACGCGTTCAAGTTTTCCGGCAACCACTCCGTAATCGCCAGGCTGGGTCCGAGAAAAAAGGGCAGCACCCTGATCTCGTCGAGTGATTCGGCTTCCCCCGATTCGAGAAAACGCTGCATCGATTGGGCGGGCTCTCCCTCCAGTTCGGACGGATCGATCTTATGAGAATGCATCAAACCGCAGGGTACTACGGACACGCCGGATGATTGGGCGAGTGAAAGTCCGATCCTGCGCATTTGCAAGACCGAGTTCGCCCGAAGCGAACCGTTGTCGACAAGGAAATAATGCATGTTTCTCGCCTTTTCCCATTGACGAACAACCGATCGCGCGCAAGGAAATATCTTATTGGCGAAGATGATGGGTCTTTGTCACAACAATCTAAGCGGGAGAACAATCATGAAAAATAAAGTGTGGTTTTTGTGTCTGGCGACCTTGTCGGCAGGATTCGTCGGATGTTCCAAGAAGCAAGCCCTGTCCCCCGAGGACACTGCTCTGTTGAAAGGACAAAATCGAGGAACCTTCGTTTCCGGAATCGACGGAGCGGAAGCGGGAGAAGAGCTGCTCTCTCCCGTCGGGGCAACCATTACGGGTTTGGACGGATCGGATGGTCTGGCTCCGCAAGATCCTTTCTGGGGAGACAATCTGGGTGCCGGTCAGCGTCCGTTCGAGCCCATCTTCTTCGGATTCGATCAGTACAACGTCGGCGCTGATGAACGCGCGAAACTCCAGGGCGTGGCCGATTATCTGGGCCAGAACCCACAAGCAAGAATACTCGTCGAGGGGTATTGCGATTGGAAGGGGACTCCCGCCTACAACAAGTCCTTGGGTGATCGTCGCGCTTCCAGCGTCAAACAATACCTGGTGGATTTGGGTTCCGATCCTCTGCGAATCGACGTGCTCTCCATGGGAGACGAATTCGCAACTCCCAATGCGGACTCGACCACTTCCGCCCTGGAGCGCAAGGCTCACTTCGTGGTCTTGGGCGGTTCCTGATTCCTTTGATCCTGCGTAGTCCGAAGCTTCCCGCCCTCGGGGCGCTTGCGCTTCTGTTCGCATCCTGTTCCCGTTCGGCTGTCCCCAAAAGCGAGCTTTCCCGTGGCGCTCCCAGTGCCATTTCTTCGGACTTGCTGATCGAACGGGGCGAAGAAATCAACCTCGTTTCTCCGACCGGAGCTCCCCTGATCGGAAAACTGGAGCTTCCCGATCTGCTGCTTCCACGAAGTCAGGAAATCGAAAAATTGATGGAACCGGGCAATTCCATCCGTCCGTTCGGCCCTGTTTTCTTTGATTTCGATAAGTTCAACCTGAGCTCCGAAGAGCGGGTCAAAGTGATCGAAGTGGCTGCTTTTCTCCAGGAAAACCGCACAGCCCGCTTGCTGATCGAAGGATATTGCGACTGGAAAGGCACGCCCGCCTACAACAAGTCGTTGGGAGCAAGACGAGCCCATGCCATCAAGGAGTACCTGATCGAATTGGGAGCGGACCCACGAAGAATCGACACCCTGTCCTTGGGGGATGAAGCGGCGGATCCATTGGCGCCGGACGCCCGAATGCGCCTCGATCGCAAGGCGGAATTCGTTATTGCCAAGGGAGAATAGAATTTCAGGCAACCGGGAGATGCTCAGGGCGAATTTGCGAGCCCGAGAAAGAACTCTTCGAATCCCGTGATCGCTTTGCTCATGATTTCCAAATTGAAGCTCTCGTCTGGAGCGTGCAGGTTGTCCTCATTGGTAAACAAGCCAAGCATGAGAGAGTCCAACCCTGCCACCTCCTTCAAATCACGGATTATCGGTATGCTTCCGCCTTCCCGCAAATAAAGGGGACCGCAGCCGAATGAATTTTTGATGCATTGCTCGGCCAGCGGAAAAGCCCGTTGCAACAAAGGCTTCGAGTTTTCATCCGCCCCGTGTTTCCCAGGGGGCAAAATGACGTAGGGATCGCCTCCCCCCTTTACCTGCACATCCACTCGGACAGCGGATGGAAAAGCATTTTGCAGAGAATTTTTTACTTTACCGGCAATATCCTCGGCAGATTGATCCGGGACCAAGCGGCAGGTAATCTTGGCAAATGCCTCGGCCGGAATAACCGTTTTGGATCCTTCTCCCTGATAACCTCCTCCGATTCCATTGAATTCAAGGGTGGGACAAAAACGGATGGCTTCCAGCGGAGAGTATCCGGGAGGCGAAAAAAACTCTGGGACTCCCAGAAACCGGGCATAAGCGTACTCTGTGATCGGCAGTTTGCTCAACTCCTCGCGCTCCCAGTTCTGGGGCGGTTTGACCGCATCATAAAATCCGGGCACGGTTACTCTGCCGTGTTCGTCATGCATCGAGGCGCAGGCATGAGCCAGCGCCTGCAGAGGGTTAAGCAAGGCGCCTCCATGCACCCCTGAATGCAAATCCTGCTTGGGCCCGTAAACCTTTACTTCCAACGCTACCAGGCCACGCAAACCGGTGGTTACAGCAAGTTGTTCGGGGCCTGGACTGCCAGTGTCGGAAACCAATAGAAAATCTCCTCTCAAACAGTCTTTGCGCTCTTCGAGAAACTTGCGAAAGCTCGGACTGCCGATTTCCTCCTCTCCTTCAATCAGATAGGTGATTCGCAGGGGCAGATTCGGATTTTTTTTCAGGGCGCGAGCCAGGGCGGCCATGTGCACGATTTGCGGCCCCTTGTTATCGGCTGCTCCCCGCCCGTAGAGCCTGCCGTCTCTTTCCTCTGGGCAAAACGGGGCGGAGCTCCACAAGTCCAGAGGGTCGGGGGGCTGAACGTCGTAATGCCCGTAAATGACGATTCCGGGCCAAGAAGGATCACCCCGAGTGCCCAAAATGATGGGATGGATCGGGGTCTCGACTAATTCCACGGAGAATCCAAGCTCCCTGAGCATGGAACAGGCGCAATCGCGAGCGCCCGCAACTCCGTCGGAAAAAGCGGAGTCTGCGGACACGCTTGGGTGAGCCACATAACGCTTCAGCGCCTCAATCGGATTTTCAAGAAGTAAACTCATGGGTTTGGCTTTTCTCCCCTTGCTCGTTTTGCCTGACGATAAAGGTCTAGGGCATGATCCATGTTTTGTTCGAGGAATTGGATGCGGTTTCCCGGGTTCGGGTGGGTGGAAAGAAACTGGGGCATCCGTTTGCCTTTATTTTCTGCCTCCATCTTCCGCCAGAAACTTACCGCCCCGCGAGGGTCGTACCCGGCCATCGCCGCGTAGTAAAGCCCCCGATGATCCGCCTCCTTCTCATTTTCCCGGCTGAATGGCAGGGCCACACCCACTATGGATCCTACACCATAGGCGGCCCGACCAAGCATGCGGTCGGAAGAACTTTGGTTACGTAGGGCCACATCAAGTATGACTCCGCCCACTCCCAGACCAATTGCCTGGCTCATCCGCTTGTTGCTGTGCCGCAGGGCGACATGGGCAATCTCGTGGCCCATGACCGCGGCAATCTCATCCTCATTGCCAGCCGCCAGATCAATTAACCCACTGTTCACTCCCACCTTACCTCCAGGCATGGCAAAGGCATTGGCCTCTCCTTTTTGAAAGACCACAAATTCCCATTCGGTTCCAGGCAGGTCTACTTGGGCAACCCGGGCAATACGCTCTCCAATCTCCTTGATCATTGCCTGGTGGTAAGCATTGGAAGAAATCGTCTCTTTTTGCTTCATTTTGACGAATTCTTTTTTGGAACGGTTGGCCAGGTGTTCGTCCGAAAGCATGGCCTGCCCACATCCGAATAGCAGCATGGTATAGCCAAGCAGTACGATGGTTGTAAGTCGCAGGTGTTTGAGGATACAAAACATACAACTTAATCGATAGCACTACCTACCAGTAATACAAGAACCGATCAATGTTTGAAGTGTCGAGTTCTGGTAAAGACCATGGCAAGATCACGCTCATTTGCCGCCGCGATCACCTCCTCATCCCGCACGCTTCCTCCTGGCTGTATCGCAGCGGTTGCCCCGGCATCCGCAGCCGCGAGCAATCCATCGGCAAAGGGAAAAAAGGCATCAGAAGCGATGGTCGAACCGCTAAGGGAAAGATCGGCCTCGCCTGCTTTCCAAACCGCAATCCGGGAACTGTCCACCCGCGACATCTGCCCGGCACCCACGCCCAGCGTTCGCTCGTCTCCGGCGTAGACAATCGCATTGCTCTTCACATGCCGAACGACCCGCCAGCCAAAGAGCATCGACCGCCACTCCTGCTCGGTGGGCTGGCGCTTGGTTACCACTTCGAAAGCTTTGGGGTTTATCTTTTTTTGGTCTCTGTCTTGGGCAAGATAGCCACCCGGAACAGAGCGAATTTCCTGCAAGGTCTCTGCTCCAAAGCCCGCCTTGGAAACCAACAACCGGAGGTTTTTCTTTTTAGCGAAGATTTCCCGGGCATCATCGGTAAATCCGGGGGCAATGATCACCTCGCAAAAGATTTCACTGATTTTCGCTGCCAGTCCCTTTTCAATGGTGTTGTTTACCACGATGATTCCGCCAAAAGGCGCCTGCCTGTCCGTGGCATAGGCATGCTCCCACGCGGTATCCAAATCATCCGCGCTTGCCGCACCACAAGGATTGGTGTGCTTGAGAATGGCCACGGTGGGTCGCTCGAATTCGCCGATCAGATAGGCTGCAGACGATACATCCAGTATATTGTTGTAGGACAGTTCCTTGCCTTGCAACTGATCAAAATGATCCAAAAAGTCGCCATACAAAGCTGCCTGCTGATGCGGATTTTCCCCATAACGCAAAGTCTTCGCCTTCGACGAGAGGATCTTCATATTGGCTGGAAATCCTGAGACCTCATCCAAATCGGGAATCACCGCTGCCTCTTTTTCGAGGTATTCGCTGATAGCCCGGTCATAGGATGCGGTACGGGCAAATACCTTTCGAGCGAGTTCAAGTCGCAGTTGCGAGAGCCTTTCCGGATCATCCAAGGCGGCCAACACCAAATCGTAATCTGCGGGATCGCATACCACCGTGACCTCGCGATGATTCTTGGCGGCGCTACGCAGCATGGAAGGACCACCTATGTCGATTTGCTCGATGGCCTCCTTTAGGCTCACCTCCGACCGAGACACCGTTTCCTCGAAAGGATAGAGATTTACCGCAACCAGATCGATCATACCGATGCCATGATCCCTGGCAGCCGCCATATGTTGCGGATCGTCCCGCAGGCAGAGCAATCCTCCGTGAATCTTGGGGTGAAGCGTCTTGACTCTTCCATCCATCATTTCCGGGTATCCCGTATGGTCGCTGACCTCGGTGACCGGAATGCCTTCCTCCCTGAGCAAACGGGCCGTTCCACCGGTGGAAAGCAGCGTGAACCCATGGCGCTCGACCAAGTCCCGGGCAAAGGATGCCATCCCGGTTTTGTCGCTCACCGAAAGCAATGCGAATTTGGACATCCGAAACTTTTCTGCGATGCTTGACCATTCGGGCAAGTATTTTCCATGAATTGTGGACAACTCTTTTCACAAAATGGAAAAGAATTGGTCATTTGGGTTCCGCCTGATACTGTGGGGCAAATTTCGTTTCTCGTGCATTTAGACAGCCAAGAACTCAGGGGACTGCGGGCCTACCTCGACAAATTGGTTCATCACAGGGAAAAATCGGCCTTCGCAGGAGCCAACTTGCATGCCTTCATTTACTTCATTACCATCCGAAACCTCACGGAATCCACCGTCACCCTTTTGGGCAGAAAATGGATACTCGAAAACGAAGACGGAACCACTACCGTTGTGGAAGGCGACCGTATCGTCGGCGAATGCCCGGTATTGGAGCCTGGGGGATCGTTTTCCTACAACAGCTATCACGTCACCCATCTTTCCGCCGAGGCCCGCGGTTCCTTTCACGGTGTCGACGAAAAGGGCAAAAAGGTTCACGCGCGCATGGACCCCTTTCGACTGGAGGTGCCGCGCGATCCGGAGCAATCTCACCAAAGTTCATGAGATTCACCGACCTAAACCCTCATGGAGGCATCGGGGCAAACTGCATGATTTGCCAGCTCGGCGCGTACCGTTTTGCCGTCGACTCTGGATTGCACCCCAAGCATGCGGGCGACGAGTCCCTTCCTAAGTTCGACAAAATCAAAGCAAACTCCCTCGACTTCATTCTACTGACCCATTGTCATTTGGATCACCTCGGCAGCCTACCCCTTCTTTCGAGGTTGAACCCTGAAGCTCCCGTGCTTCTGAGTTATCCCAGTTCCATCCTTGCCCGGCGGATGCTTTCCAATTCATTGGCGGTGATGAAGAGACAAAGAAGCGAGCTCAACCTGCCCGAACTTCCTCTTTATGGAAATTCCGATCTTACCGAGCTTTTCAAGCGGATGCAGGTTGTCCCGTTGGGAAACCCCCTCCTGCTTGAAAAAGAGGACTCTTCCATTGAGATTTTGGCTCACCATGCCGGTCACGTCGCCGGGGCGGTTTCCTTTGAGTTGAACTGCTCCGGTGAGAGAGTGTTTTTCACGGGAGACCTTCTCTTCAACGACTTGCGGACGCTTGACGGCGCCCGTCTGCCGAACGGACCGTTGGACCTCCTCATAATGGAAACCACCCGCGGAGCGACCGAACGCCTGGGCAACCAACAGCGCGAAGGTGAGATCGTCCGTCTGCTTCAGGACGTCCGCAAAACGCTTTCTCGCGGCGGATCCGTTCTCATTCCCACTTTCGCCTTGGGAAGAATGCAAGAGATGCTGGTTGTGCTGGAGGAGGCTCGCAGAAAAAAAGCCCTTCCAGCAACCCCTCTTTTTTGTTCGGGATTGGGAATGGATTTGGTCAACCACCTCCATGAAATTTCACGCAACTTCAATGGGGTGCGGTTTTCTCGCAAACTCCTTCGCAACCTAGGCGTTCGTCCGATTCCCAGACGCTTGAAGCCCGGCGAACCTTTGCCCATGAAGGGAATCTATTTGGTCAGCAGCGGCATGATGGTGGAAAACACGCCTTCCTACCTATTGGCTTCTTCCATGCTGGAGGATGAACGCAACTCCATCCTCTTTGTCGGCTATTGCGATCCTTCTACCCCGGGAGGGCGCTTGCTCGAATCGAAACCGGATCAATATTTTTCTTTCGATGCCATCAACCTCAAGCAAAGGATACGAGCTTCGATTGGCAAATACGATCTCAGTGGACATGCCGATCGAGAGGAATTACTGGCATATGCTGAAATGACTAAGGCCAAGAAAGTGCTTTTGCACCATGGCGACCCGGACGCAAGAAGATGGTTTTCGCAAGAACTTGACCGCAAGAATATTCCCGTTCTCGACCCCGAGCCTCTCATCGAATATGAAGTCTGAAATGAACGAACCCACCGACCTTGCCTCCCAATTGGATCAAATCTTTGAACGCCCATCCGGCCGTGCCCTCGACGAAATGAGATCCGTCGATTTCCAAACCGGTATTGCCCCCCATGCAAATGGATCCGTGCTTTGTTCCTTTGGAAACACAAGGGTGATCTGCTCGGCCATGATCGAGGACAAGGTTCCCGGCTGGATGCGTCAGCAAAAAGTGGAGGGCGGTTGGCTGACTGCAGAATACAGCATGCTTCCCTATGCCACCCTAACACGCAAGGACCGGCCTATCAGCAAAGGCCGTCAGGATGGAAGAAACATAGAAATCCAGCGGCTCATCGGCCGTTCCCTCCGGGCTGTGCTCGACCTTAAAAAACTTACCGACAAGACTCTCTGGATTGACTGTGATGTCCTGCAGGCAGACGGGGGAACCCGTACTGCATCCATCACTGGAGCCTGGCTGGCCACCCGGATTGCGGTCAACGGCTTACTTAAGTCTGGAAAACTTGCCGAAGATCCCATCCGAGATCATCTGGCTGCGATCAGTGTGGGTATCTACAAGGACAAATGTGTACTCGATCTCGATTATCCGGAGGACCGCGATGCCTCCGTCGATGCCAATGTGGTCATGACAGGTTCCGGAGAATTTGTGGAGGTACAATCCTCCGGGGAGGAAGCCACTTATTCGCGTGCTCAACTGGATGAACTTCTCGGCCTCGCCGAAAAAGGAATTGGCGAACTCATCGAGCTGCAAAAGAGGAAGTTAACCTAAGTCAGGACTGAGCTTCCCCTTTGGGGTCCCTCTCCGGTTCAAAAAGAGAAGCTATCAACTGGTCCAATTCCTCCTCTGCCAGCCATCGGTAGGCCTTGCGCAGGCAGTAGAGCAATCCCAGTGGCAAAAGAATTGCCAAGAGGATAATTTTCTCGATCACAAGCACAAACAAGCCGGT
This sequence comes from Opitutales bacterium, assembly GCA_038105525.1. Taxonomy (GTDB): domain Bacteria; phylum Verrucomicrobiota; class Verrucomicrobiia; order Opitutales; family Seribacteraceae; genus Chordibacter. The sequence continues at coordinate 31,219 of JAYOCQ010000025.1, forward strand.
TAAGCATTCCAGAATATCGGTAAAGTTTTCCTTCAGGTATCGAAGGGCATCCCCCAGGGCTTCCGCCCGTTTTTTCATCCACTCCGTATACCAGGAAATTTTCTGCCCAATATTGCGCAAAAATTCCGGAAATCCCCAAATACCTGCAACCGGGTCCGTGCTTTGCGGGGCAATTTCCGGCACATCCAAATCAAATTCCGCCCAGGCGAGTTCCTGCACCTTTTCCAGCTCCGCAGTATGATGCTCAATTTTGGGATCAAAATATTGATGATTCAACAAAGTGCCCAAAAAACAAAGCACCGGGGTGGATAGCCTAACCAGTAAAAGAATCAAGGCTAACCGACCGAACAAACGGGCAAACCGGCGGCCCTTACCCAGAAAAACAAGAAGCAGGAAAGCAACCAAGGTCAGATAGAAAGGAATTAATCCATACTGGTTGATAATTCCCAGCACGATCCGTTGGGCACCAAGTAATGCCATGGAATGCACACAGGCTTCAGAGAGGCGTTCCACCGCATCATTGATCGGATCGAGAATCTGCCCCGCCTCATACTCAATGCCAACTCCCCAAGGGCTTATGCTGATGCTCGATTCCTGTAGGGAGGACACTCCGCCATTGATCACCCGGCAGGTGGCATAGGTGGAGGCGGAAAGCACGATACTTTCATTGAGGTAGCGTTTGGCATAGGTCTGGTTGGCGGGTGATATCCATAAATAATCCACCAGAGCAACCACCGCGATCAGCAAAAGAATCCATCCTAACTTCGGTCTCATTTGATCCATAAAAAATAACAAAGGATGAATGGATGGGCTTGGCAACTCCCCAGGTTTAGTGATCTCAAAATTTTTATATTTATTTCTCGCTCAACCAACCTAGCGAAACCAGAAACTGGTCCGTCTCCTCCATGGTTTTGGAAAAACAATCTCCGGGTTTGCCCTTGTTGAAAAATCCATGCGGTTGCCCAGGATATACGACAAGTTCCGAACGATTGCCCAGTTTTCGCATCTCGTCCCGGAATTTTTCCGCTGAGGCAACCGGTATCAGTTTATCTTCAGCCCCCAGAAAAACGATGGTTGGAGGCATGTTTTTCTTGAGGTTGTGCAAGGGGGAAATTTCCCTGTATCGTTCGCCCAGTCTAGCGTTCCCAAACCCTTCCGGTCCATTGTCGCAAACCGGGTTAAAGAGAACGAGGGCATCAGGCAGGCAGGAAACGGAAAGATCATCTTCCTGTTCATTTAATCCTGGCACCGTTGCGACCGCAGCTGCCACATGCCCTCCCGCGGAGCCGCCACCCGCTCCGATTCTGTCAGGATCAATACCCAATTGGGCCGCATTTTTACGGACCCAGCGTAGGGCAGACTTTCCGTCCATCACGCATTCAAAAGGAGTTGTCTTGTGCTTCGATTTAATACGGTACTCCGCTGAAATCGCCACCATTCCACGCTTGGCCAGGTATTCGCACTGGGGATAAAATTGGCCGGGCGAACCACCCACCCATCCACCGC
>JAYOCQ010000026.1:0-31409 GCA_038105525.1 Opitutales bacterium
TTTTCCGTTTTCTTGGTTTCTCTATTGCCAGGCAACCACCGATGGATGCACCCGCGGCTGAAACCAACTAAATATCGCCTGCTTACTGGGTGGCTTGCTTCAGTTCATCAAGCAGGCATTCGGTTTGGGGCATAGCCAAACTTTTACCTTTCCCTCGCCTTAGGGGTTCACCCCAGATCGCATCCACTTCCACTGGTTTTCCGGCAAAAAAATCGATCAAACTGGATGGTTTGTAGGGCCCCATCGGCTCAGTAAGTTCAAACTGCCTAAGCAAAAAAGCATCCTCAATTTCCACTCCGTAAGCACGGGCAACTGCCTGTACTTCGAGCATCAAATCCCATGCCCGTTGTTTGAGCTCAGGATTGGAAAGAATTAAGTCGGTGGTAATTCCCCCGGCAGCGATGGACAAACCATTAAAGGGAATATTCCAGCAGAGCTTTCGCCAGAGTGCTTCATTCAACGAATCTGCTTTGCGGATTTTGATTCCCGCATCCGCAAAAGCATCCGCTACCTGTTTCCCGCGGTCTGTCAATCCACCTGCAAGCTGTCCAAATTGTACATATCCGGGAAGCAGGCTTTCAATCATTCCGGGAGCCGTACGATTGATACAGGTAAAACAAAGTCCACCAATTACTTCTCGGTCCTGACCAAATAAGTTCTGCAGGTTTTCCACGTTGCCCATCCCATTTTGCAGGGTAAGCAAAGAGGTATCAGCTCCAACCAACGGACTCATTATTCCCCCTAGAGAATCATTGGCCGTGGTTTTTGCCGCCACAATAACCAAATCGCAAGGGCCTATATCAGCAGCACTTTGATAAGCCTGCAAAGGCTCAACCCTCGATATTCTCTTGCCCTCGGCATGGTGGACCAGGGATAACCCATCCCGTAAAACATCCTCATATGTGGAATGGAATAAAAAATGAACATCCTGACCGGCATGAGCCAGCATACCCCCATAGTACCCACCGATTGCACCCGGTCCCACCAATCCGATTCTGCCCAAGTTTAAGGACATAAAATTTAAGAACGGGGAACAACCCGGGTATTTTTGGGCTTTGCCTGTTGATCAGGATAATCGAGGGTGAAATGCAAACCCCTGCTTTCCTTGCGCTGCAGAGCGGACCTCACAATTAATTCAGCCACACACACCAGATTGCGCAGCTCAAGCAAAGGAACATCCACCTTGGCATTCCAGTAATACTCATTGATCTCCCTGCGTAGATTGCGCAGACGGGCATGGGCACGTTCCAAACGCTTGGTTGAACGGACGATTCCCACATAATCCCACATCGCCCTTTTCAATTCATCGAGGTTATGGGAAAGGACAACCCTCTCGTCGGATGCAGGCACGTCTCCGTCCACCCAGCTTGGCAACTCCAAGGAACGCTTCTTTTGCAGGGCAAGGTGCGCACATACGGATTCCGCGCCCCTATGAGCCATAACCACCGCTTCCAAAAGGGAGTTGCTTGCCAACCGGTTGGCTCCATGCAAACCAGTACAGGCCACTTCCCCACATGCATAAAGTCCAGCAAGCTTGGTGGAACAATCAAGTGCTGTGGGCACCCCGCCGCAGGAATAATGGGCTGCGGGAACTACTGGGATCGGAGTTCGGGTGGGATCAATCCCCCGTTTCATGCAGTTCTCATACACGTTGGGAAAACGATCCTTGAAATCCACGGACATACGGGGCGTATCCAGCCGTACGCATGCGGCGCCTGATCGTTTCATTTCACGGTCGATCGCCCGGGCGACGACGTCACGCGGGGCTAGGTCGGCAAGCGGGTGGTATTTCTTGAGAAAGGGCCGTCCGTGACAATCTATCAATTCGGCCCCTTCTCCACGCACCGCCTCCGTAATAAGAAAACGATCACCCAAGGGGGAATGCAGGGTTGTCGGATGAAATTGAATGAATTCAAGGTTCATCACCGAGAGACCGGCTCGGGATGCCATGGCGATCCCGTCACCCGTGGCAATACCGGGATTGGTTGTGTAGAGATAGGTCTGCCCTGCACCACCCGTGGCAAGCAAAACAACCGGAGCTGCAACGGTAATCACCTCACCGGACTCAGCATTCAAGAAATAGATTCCTTCCACACGATCCGAATCAGAAGCTCCTCGAATGCCCAATTTTTTGAGCTTTTTGGAAGTGATCAGATCGATGGCAAAGTAATGTTCGAAAAGATCCACTCCCTGCCTGGCGATATTGGCAAGCAGAGCCTCCTCGATTGCCTTGCCGGTGACGTCCTTGACGTGAAGCACCCGTCTCTTGCTGTGCCCCCCTTCCCTCCCGAGAGAGATTCTTCCATCTCCGAGACTGGAAAATTCCACTCCCATGCGGATCAGGTCCTGAATGCGCTCGGGTCCGTCCTTTAGAATTTCACGGACAACATTGGGGTCGCACAGCCCGTCTCCGGCCTCCAGCGTGTCTTGGACGTGCTTATCCAGGTCATCCCCTGCCGAGGTGACTGCGGCAATACCACCCTGAGCATAATTGGTGTTGGATTCCGCCTTGTTCTTCTTCGTGAAAATGGCCACTCGGTACCCCGCCTCAGACACCTTTGAAGCAAAGCTGAGTCCGGCAATTCCGCTGCCCACGATGACTAGATCGTATTCGCTTCTAGGTTTTCCCGGACGACTCATGAAGCTAGAAACAAAGATTGTCGATCAATCGAACCTGACCGATCCATGCCGCGACCGCCAGCAGGGAACGTCCGGGGACAATTTCGGTTTCCGGTTGCATGGTTTCCCGATCGACCACCTCCAGGTAATCCACCCGAAGAAACCTTCCCGTTTTCAAAACCTCGGCGGCTTCGGTCTTTACCCGTTCGCTCTTGGTCGATCCTTTTTCCTCCACCAGTTTTCTTGCGACCTCCAGCGATCGATGAATCAAAAGGGCCTCCTTGCGTTGCTCGGGCTCGAGGTAGGCGTTGCGCGAACTCATGGCCAATCCGTCGGTTTCGCGAACAATCGAGCCCGTCAAGACTTCAATGGGAAAATGCATGTCCCGGATCATTCTTTTGAGAACCGCCACTTGCTGCGCATCCTTCTGCCCTAACGCAACCAGCGTGGGCCGGCAAAGGTTGAATAGTTTGGCGCAAACCGTGGCAACTCCGCGAAAATGGTGGGGGCGAGCAGTTCCACAGAGCCCCTTGCTCAAAACTTCTTCCGAAACGCAAGTGGAGGAGCCCTCTGCGTAGAGCTGGGAAGATTCGGGAGCGAAAACGAGGTCGACTCCCCGATTTTGACATTTTTGCAAATCTGCCTCCAAATCTCTCGGATATCTCTCGAAGTCCTCGCCCGCTCCAAACTGTGTGGGATTGACGAAAATCGAAAGCAGGACCAGATCGCAGCGACTGCGAACCAAATCGACCAGTGAAAGATGTCCTTCGTGCAAAGATCCCATTGTGGGAACGAATCCGATCGCCTTTCCCGCCATTCTCATCTGCAGCGCCAGTTCCTGCATTTCGCTCGCGGAGCGTATGACTGTGATTTTGCGTTCCTCCATCTGAGAATTGGAAAGGTCCTCTGCCACGGAAGCAGTATTGCCTAATAAGATTTTGCCACCACCACTCTTCCGGGGCTCTCTTGACCACTGAATGGACAAATGCCCGGCTCGGAGGGCTCCTCGGGAATGCATCGAACCGTGACTTTGAGATCATTCTTCAGTTGTTCCTCCCACCGGGAATTGCGATCCCAATGAATGCGGGCAAACCCACCATGCATCTCCGCTTTGGAAGAATGCGCGGGAGTGAAGAAGTCATAAAGATCATCCAAGTCGTCAATTTCACGGGTGTGCTCCTTGCGAAAAGCGAGGGCCTTGTCGAACAAGGAATTTTGGATTTCCCGAAGAATCCTTCCAACGGAACAGATCAATTCTTTTCCGCTCATTGCCTCGCGCCTTCCGCCAAAATCCCTTCTCCCCAAAAACACGGTGCCGTTTTCCAAATCTCGGGGACCGATTTCCACGGTAAGAGGAACCCCTTTCTTGACCCACTGCCAGAATTTTTCCCCGCCGCGCAAGTCACGATCGTCAACTTCGGCTCGAACGGGGGCATCGAAGACGCTTTGCTCCTTCAATTCCGAGACCAGTCGATGGCAAACTTCCAAAACTTGAGCCCGAGATTCCTCCTTCGGGGTGACCGGCAGGATGACAACTTGAGTAGGGGCAAGTCGCGGCGGGACGATCAATCCGTCATTATCGGAGTGGGTCATGATCATCCCACCGATCAAACGCGTCGAAACCCCCCAGGAAGTGGTCCAACCAAATTCTTCCTTTCCTTCGATTCCCTGAAATTTGATTCCGCATGCCTTGGAGAAGTTTTGCCCCAAAAAATGGGAGGTTCCCGCCTGCAGCGCTTTTCGATCCTGCATCATTGCCTCTATGCAAAGGGTGGACTCGGCCCCCGGGAAACGCTCGGCTTGGGTCTTTTCCCCACGCAGCACCGGCATGGCGAGCCAGTTTTCGGCAAAATCGGCATAAGTGCGGAGCATAAGCCTCGTCTCCTCGATCGCTTCCTCGGCGGTGGCATGGACCGTGTGTCCTTCCTGCCATAGAAATTCAGCGGTGCGCAGAAAAAGACGGGGACGCATTTCCCAGCGCACCACGTTGGCCCATTGGTTGATCAACAAGGGCAAATCACGATAGGACTGAACCCAACGAGCAAAGAGTTCGCCGATTATGGTTTCGGAGGTGGGACGAACAACCAAGGGCTCTTCCAGTTTCCCGGCCGGTTGCAGAATGCCATTCTCGTCCGCTTCCAAACGTGAATGAGTGACAACGGCGCATTCCTTGGCGAATCCATCGACGTGCTCCGCCTCGCGTTGCAGAAAACTCTTGGGAATGAACAAGGGAAAATAGGCGTTCTTGTGTCCTGTATCCTTGAACATCTTGTCCAGGGCATCCCGTATGCTTTCCCATATGCCGTAACCCCATGGCTTGATTACCATGCATCCTCGCACCGGTGTGTTTTCCGCAAGGTCCGCGGCTCGCACCACTTGCTGATACCATTCGGGATAGTCTTCTTCCCGAGTCGGGGAGATTGCATGCTTTTGCTTGTTCATAATCGAAATGCGAAATCATAGAAAGAAAGTCCGAGAATTGCGAGACTCTTGACCATGCGGGCTCATTTCAAAGGATTTTGACAAAATCGAGTCGCTTGGCATGATGAACTCTTTGCTATTCCATCCCCCCAATAAAGTCCATAATTACAATATTCCATCATGACGCACATCATCGAAGTACACGGCAGAGAAATCATTGATTCACGAGGCAATCCCACCGTAGAGGTGGAAATTGAGTTGAGCTCGGGAGCAATAGGCCGAGCCGCGGTTCCATCGGGCGCCAGTACCGGAGAACACGAAGCCATTGAATTGAGGGACGGCGACGAGGAGCGCTACCTGGGCAAAGGAGTTTCCAAAGCGGTGGAAAACGTAAACGAGAAAATTGCCGAGGTTTTGATCGGATTGGACGCAACCGATCAGACAGCCGTCGATCGAGCAATGCTCGAACTGGACGGCACTTCCAACAAGTCCGTTCTTGGAGCCAACGCAATTTTGGGCGCATCCATGGCTACCGCCCATGCCGCCGCCCTCGCTTGTGGTCTTCCTCTCTACAAATACCTTGGCGGTCCGAATGCAAAGGTTCTGCCGGTACCCATGATGAACGTCCTAAACGGAGGTTCTCATTCCGATGCTCCCATCGACGTTCAGGAATTCATGATCATGCCAGTCGGAGCTCCCTGCTTCCGCGAGGCCTTGCGCATGGGTTGTGAAATCTTTCACTCCCTGAAAAAAGTCCTCAAGGATCAAGGTCTTTCCACCGCGGTTGGAGACGAAGGCGGGTTTGCCCCCAACTTGGCAAGCAACGTCGCCGCTCTTGAATCGCTCTCCATCGCCGTCGAAAAAGCCGGTTACAGGCTCGGTGATCAGGTTCAATTCGCATTGGACGTGGCCTCCTCGGAATTCTTCGACAAGGAAAAGGGAAAGTACGTATTCGGCAAGAGCGACGGTTCGGAACGCGATTCCGACGAGATGGTCGCGTTTTACGAGGAACTGGTGAACAAGTTTCCCATTCGTTCGATCGAGGATGGATGCGATGAAAACGACTGGGATGGATGGAAGAAACTGACGGATGCGATCGGTGACAGAGTGCAACTTGTCGGAGACGACCTTTTCGTGACCAACGTCGACTTCCTCAAAAAGGGAATCGATCAGGGTGTGGCCAACTCCATTCTAGTAAAGGTCAACCAGATAGGAACCCTGACCGAAACCTTCGATGCGGTGGAAATGGCAAAGGAAGCGAAATACACCTCGGTAATCTCTCACCGTTCCGGGGAAACGGAGGACGTCACCATTGCCGATATTTCCGTAGCTACCAACGCCGGACAAATCAAAACCGGGTCCCTTTCCCGAACGGATCGGATTTGCAAATACAACCAGTTGCTGCGAATCGAAGAGCAATTAGGAGATTGCGCCGCATACGGCGGCAAACTCTAGTCCGCGCTTCCAGTTCGGCAAGAGGGACACACAGGGGCGGTCCCGCATGAAAGCTACCATCACCGTACCTTCCTATCCGGAGGAATTGTCCGATTGGTGGTGGAGAGAAACTTCTCGACAATGGCCGGAGCATGGAGAGGAAAAAATTCTCAACTTGTTAAGAGAGGAAATCGTCAGGCAAAGCGACAGGTTCAACAAAACGCGAGATTTTGAGCCGGCCTCATACGGCGCTCGGGACTTGTCGATTCTTGCCTATGGTAATTTCTATTCCCCACGCACCTTTGCCTCCTGCGGATTTACCCTAGCCGAGGCTTTCAATTACCGTGGCTGGCGGGCTCCCGGAAAAGGACCATTGCGTATTTTGGATTTGGGAAGCGGTTCTGGAGCGAGTTCCCTTGCCCTACTGCATTGCCTGCGCTTTTGGGGCATCAAAAACCCCATCCATCTGGATGCATTGGACTACTCCGGAAAAAGCCTTGCCTTTCTGGGACGCATTCATCGTGAAAATTCTCATTTGTGGCCGGATACCCAAATCCGAACGGAACGCAAGGATCTTAGACGCCTCGAAGTATCCTCTCTTCAGGGAAGATACCACCTCATCCTATCCAGTTATGCCCTCAACGAGTGGCTTGAAGGAAGCGACGAAGAGCGCCGAGCCAAGTCAATTTCGGAAACTGCCAGCCTGCTCAACGAGGCCGGATTCCTGATTTTGATCGAACCAGCGGAAGGAGAAACCTGTCGGGCTTTGCACCAAGCATGCGCTCGTGCAGTTGATGGCAACAGTCGGCTGCATCTGCAAGCGCCCTATTTCAATGGCATGCCCTGTCCCCTTTTGAGAAAGGACGATAAGTTTTTCAGTCATGAGGTCCGGGCCTGCGTTCCTCCTCGCTCCGTAGAGCGCATCAATCTTCCCCTGAACCTGGAGATACGAGAAATCAAGTTCGGGATGTCCATTCTTTCTCGAATGCAAGCAAGGAGACTTTCTGGGGATTCCGGAGTTCTACGCATCATTTCTCCGGTACGAAAGCGCAAGGGCGTCATAACGCTCTGGGGCATCGGTATAGATGGAAAAGAAATCCAATACGAATGGCAGAGAAGAAATTTATCTAAGGAAGATCAAAAGGAACTGCTCTCGCTACAGCGTGGAGACCTGATTGAAAGCAGGGAGCGGAGTGAAGGGAAGGACCATCGAATCAGGCTGTTGAAGGCGGGTGACGTTCTTCCGCTTTTTCTTCCCAGGTTTGTTAAATAAGCAATAGGACAAGAAGCCCTTGAGCTGGGGAATCGAAGGGAAGCTCGTTGAGAATCTTGTCAGAATCGTTACCCCATTCCTCCATCGAACAAGGGTCATTTTTCCGGCAACAACTTGAGTTCGAAATTACGATTTCCCTTAACGTCTCCAACCGAGGTGCGAAACTTCTTTTCCGTTCGCAGGGCCTGAATCAGGGCTTGTTGCTTCAGCTTCTTCATGAAAACCGGCTCGACCGAAAAATCGTTGAGCAACTTGGATGTTGCGACCAGGGTACTAAGTTCCACGTCCATCTTGCGACTGAAGGAATTGTTGATGCAAAAAACCAGTTCTCCGGGAGCCAACTCCAGTTCTTCGGAACCGGCGGAGAGGCGTATCTTTCCCAGTAGACCTATGATCTTCAAGCCGCCGTTTGTCTCTACGCTGGTCATGAAAGCATGTGGATATTGTGAAAATACGACCAGATCGGAGAAGACGGCTTTGAGCTTCATCTCCTTTGCTGAGCGCATCGAATGAATCAGGTAAGCCCCAGAATGCAAGTCGATGCCGTGGAGCGAAGAGAGGGAGAAGCTACCTGCTTGGACGCAACGCAAGCCGAAGTTCCTTCCCTGGGCTTCGACCAGCTCCACACCGGCTCCCGGCAAGACGGTCACTGTTCTCCCTATTCCCAGGTGACGCGAAGGCGCCACCTCCAAGTCCTCCCACACCTTGCGTGCGATTACCTTGCCAAAGGATTGTGTGACCGCAAAGTCCTCTGTCTCGGCTGCAAGAGGCGACAAACCGTCGTTGGAGAGGGATGGGGAAAGCCTTCTTTTGGCGAAACGTTCCAAGGAAAGCTTCGCCTTGGTCAGTCTGAGGTTTTTGGAAACTTTCTCATACAAGGAATGCCCGGGGGTATGCTTCAACCTGCCCATTGCCTTGTTCAATTCGTAAAGGGCTCCGTCATACTCCCTTTGCTCGTAGAGACGGACTCCTCGAGCGACCAGATCCTCTAACGGTTCTTCGTATTTTGCGAAAACGAGGACGCCGGTAAAAGCCAAAGAAAGAAAGACGTATTTAGCGTGTACAAGCACCCCTTCCGGCAGGTAAGGAAGAATCAGAAACTGTAAAAGGCGTTACACCCGAAGCCGATTTGGAAATCATCGTATTTGGGTCCGTCTGCAAAGGAACTTTCCTTTCGAGTGTAACTCGCCAATCCGGTGACGTTCAGCCAGTCGAAGACGGACCTAATGACCGAAACACCCAAATTATAGGTTCTGTCGGAGCGCTTGGTGTTGTCACCTTGGGAAAAATTATAATACTGGTAGGCAAAGCTGGGCATCAATACGGTCCGGTCGTCCAACGGTCTGCTGTAGATCAAGGAAAAGGCATGAGAGGAACCGGATTGCAGGTTCAGGGGAAACCTGGAACTGACGATATCCGCACCACCGACGATCTTTTCCCACAAGAGGTAAAAGTCCTGGCCCGCGCTATTGATGATGGAATCTTTGTAGGAGGAAGCGTTGCGCGCAAAGGTGTAATCGAGAGAAGCGCTCAAGGAAAGGGAATCTCCGTTGGCCAGCGAGAAGTTTTTGGCCAAGGTGACACTGGGCTTGTTCTGAGAAGAGGTTTTTTCGTAAATTCCCCGAAAATTGTAAGTTTCGGTGTAAGAATGGCCGATAATCAGGTTGTAATCGTCTGGAAGAATGAATGGCAGACTGACTCCGGCGATATAGAGGTCACCATCGTAGACGTTCAAATCGTTGCCGTAATCCCCAGGCAAGTCGTTGAGGGTTCTCGCTTGCATGAAATTAAGGGAAGGAGCGAAGACACTATCCCAAGCAGCGTATTCGCCTAGATTTAGAGTGTATGAATAGGAAAGATCAAGCGTGGTTCCGTCTTTTCTGGAAACAGGATCCTTCGCTTTTTCCGGATTGGAAGTGTATTTGAAGGAAGAATTTCCGGAAACGAAAGAGCTGATTTTAGAATTCTTGACTTGGATCAGGCGCTGCACGCCCATGGAATCGTCATCCATAGAGCTTTCCAGGTTAATGGAACCGGCGAAGAAGTCGGTGGTGAGGAAAGGCAAAACGTCGCCAGATGATGCCTGCGAATCGGCGGAAACGTCATTCGGCTCCTTGTTTTCAGGCTCAGGCTTTGCGGGGGCATGAGACTTTTTCACCTTGGAATTGTTTTCGGACTCTTCGGCATCAGGAACAACGGATGCCGCCAAAAGAGAAGAATCCACATCTTCATTGGCACCCGGAAATTCATTTGAACCGAGTGAGGACGATTCCTCTAGCGAGGAGGAAACGTCGAGAAGAACAAGCGTCCCAAGGTTCCCGTCAAATTTGGAAGGCGTGACTGATTGATCATCGGCATTTCCGTAAAGCGACAGAAGCAACCCGAGGCAAAGGCCCGAAAACAACCGGTGATGAACGAATGGCAAGTAGTTGTATGGCACGACTATGGAATTAATTGAGGAGCATGAAAAACAAGGAGTCTTGCGTAAATTGGGTCTGGATCACCTGGATAGCGTACCGATGACGACATTGGTCCCGTACGCGTCGAACGAGGCTCTGTCCATGATCAATTGACGGGCATAACTTACATTCCTGAGAAAATTCACGCGACCGAGCAAGGAAGACTGGAAGTTTGGATACTTTCCGTCCAAACCACCGTACAAAGAATTCAAGTTGACCGTAGAACCGGAAGGGAAGTCGAGATTGGAAAGATTGATGGTTTGAGCCTCCATCGAGATCTGTCGAGCGTTGATGAACTGGAGACCATCAATGGAAATTTCGTTCCAAGCCAATAATTCCAAGGCATTCAAGTCTGATTTTAGGTTGACGTTGTTGAGAACAAGCGAATCGAGAGAACGAGCGGAAATCCCACCTTGAGCGTAGAGATCGACTTCGATGATCTCCATGCTGTCATAGGATCCGAAGCCCAAGTGCTCGCCTCGAAAATCGATGGAACTGCCTGGAGAAAGGTTCAATTCTCCGGCTGAAAGAAAGATCAGCTCGGAATCAAGTGACTTCGATTGGAAGATCAAATTACCGGAAACGGAAACGGTATCGTTTGCAGCCAGAAAAAGAGAGTCGAAATCAAGAGCCGATAAATCGTAACTGCCGGAATTGAATTCGAGAGACGAGCCGCCTAGAACTCCTGCGCTGAGGAAATCGTCTGCGGGGGAATTGTCGGAAGACCCGGACTCGAGCCCAGAAAGATCCTCGAAGGTGGCAAAAACGTCAGTGGCGAAACTGCTGGCTTTAGCCGTATCCATGGAAACCACCAAGGAAGGATCGATTGACCCCTCAAATCGATGATCCTGCAGGAAAGACAAGGTCTGCAACTCAGAGCTTCCGCGATTCTCATCGTTTTCCGGTGGATTGGAAGAGGGCTTGTCTTCATCGCCAGGCTCTCTATTCAACAGATCGGACAAAACCTCGGACATTTCTTCTTGGGAGAGACCGATTTTCTGCAATTCCGTGGCCAGCTCATAGCCAACCTCGTTCAATTGACTCCCTTCGGGGAGAGAACGAACGAGTAGAGCAAAGTACTCGAAATCGGCTTCCGCCAAGATCAGCCAAAGGGGTTGGGCGTCGTAGGCATCCATAGCTTCACCTCCGGTCAAGCCGGCGTTTTCACTTAGGGATTTGAAAGCCTTGAGCTGAGGAAGTTCGAATTCGAAACGATTGAAGAAAATATCCAGCCTGGGCTCGTCCCCATCGAACTCATTCGAAAATTTGTTGATGTCATCGAGTTTGTCGATGTTGTTGAAAACCTTGTCCAATCGAGAAGGATTGCTTTTGAATTTGGATGCGGTTGCGGCAATTCTTGCAGCGTCCTCCTTGTTTTCATCGAAAATCTGGTGGTATTCGACTGGATACTGTGCCTTGAGCTTTGCCAAGCCGCTGTTCTCCAAGGTGTTTTGCGTATCATCAAAGAGAATCTGAAAACTTCCGGTTCCGCTGGGTCCGCGCAAATCGTCCAGCACCTCCAAAAACGCATCCGCTTGTTCGATGTATGCAAACACCACGTTGACCCTGGCCAAATCGTTGAAAACGTAGGAACGAGACAGCAATTCCTGCAAAGCTCCTAATTGCTCGGGGTTTTCAAAGATCTTGTCACGCTTGGCGGCATCGTTCTTGAAATTGAAGGAGAGACTCCTGACCTGAGACAAGATCGTGTCGCGCTTTTCGCCCTCGAACCGGCCGGCAATGGATAGCAGTTGTTCCGTCTTGTCCAAGTTGTTGAAAAGCAGGCTGATTTGAGTTTCCTTTCCGCTGAAGGTGGTCAGGGCAAGGGTATGAATGTCGGCAAGCCTTTCCACGTTTTCGAAGATTTTGTTCAACCGTTTGGGTTGATCAAGGTAGGAAGCGAGCAAATCCTTGTAAATAGTCAGGTTGTCCAGATCGGAGAAAACCTGGTTCATTTTGGGAAGGTCGTACTTCAAGTCTTTTGTCACGCTTCTCAGATCAGTCAAATCAAGCGTTCCCAAATTATCAAAGACAAAACCTACTTTGGTTGCGTCATCCGCCAATGATTTATTGATGGCGAGCAAATCATCCAGTTTGTTCAAATTATCGAAAAAATTACTCTTCCGATTGTCATCGTTTACGACCGCAGGGTGATTGAGAATAAATTGAAGATCAGGGGCCCTTTCCGAGTTGCCGGCAAGAAAATCATTGATCAAATCTTTGTAGGCGGGAAACTTCTCCACCAATTTGCCAGCTGCTGATTTTTGCACCTCTTCCTGGAGGTTCACCACTGGTCCTTCGGAACTTTGCAGCTTTGCGACCAAATCCGCATCCTCTTCCAATGCAGTGGCGATTTGCTCCACTTGTTCGATGTTGGACAGAATGTCGTCGAATACCTCCAGTTCCCCGAGGTCACCGTCGCCTGCAAGCGTGTCGGCTACGTCTACCAACGCATCCAAACTATCGAAAGCATCGGCTTCAGGCTCCTCCCCTCCCGGATCAGGCGTGTCCTGTTTCTTTGATTCCACTTTTTCAATCACCTTGAAGAGAGTGCCCACCTTGCTTGCGCCATCTTGCTCGGCCTTGTCCTTGGCCGCCTTGATTGCATCCGCCTTGTCTGCATTGGCAATCAGAGCCTTTACGCTTCCACTGGCCCCTGCGGTGTTTGCGGAATCGACCACTTCGGAAAGCACGTCCGCTTTGTCGGCGTTGGCGGCCACGTTTTTGAGCAAAGCATCAGCGGCCTCGGCATCTCCCGAATCCTTGATTTTGTCGACCTCGTCCTTCAGCTTCTTCAGCTCTTTGCCCTTGTCGGCATTTTGCAGCAAGTTGCTGACGTCGACGGTTTCGCCTTGGTCTGCATCACCTGCGACTGCGCTGACGACTTCGTTCAAGTCATCGGAAGTTTCCGCATTTTCAAACAGACCGTCAAGCAGTTCGGCATCCACCTCGGCGCCGTCGCCTGCCAAATTCTTGGCTCGATCAGCCAAGGCTTTCAAATCCGCTGCATTGTCAGGGTTGGAAATCACCTTGTCCAAATTGGCAGAAGCCCCGCTGCTTTTCGCGGTAGCTACGACCTCATTGAGTTCGTCCGCCTGGTCGGCATAGGCCAGCATATTGTCCAATGCAGCCTCATCGAGCCCGAGGTCTTCGACCGCCTCGGTCAATTCCACCACGTCGGTGATGTTGTCGAAGGAGCTGGTGATGCTGAGCTCGTCCTTGATTCCCAACGCGAAGGAGACCAATGGATAAAGAGGGTCGGAATCAGGCAAATCGGCGAGGTTATCCAAGTCGGCTCCCGAAACCTGAAGCAGTTTGTCGATGCCCTTGATGCCGGAATAACTCTTGTTGTCATAGGTGGCGGTTTTTCCAGATTGGATGGTTTCCAAGGCAGTCTTCAGCTCCGGATCAATTTGATTTTCCAGATTGCCCTGATTGGCCTTGCTTTTCTTGGAAGCGGTCTTTTTGGCGTCCACTTTGGCGACCACCGTAAGCAAGCTGCCCATTCTCTTGCCGACGTCGACCTCTCCGGACTCCGTCTGGTTTACCACTTCCTCGAGTTTCTCGGCCTGATCGGCGCTGCGAATGACCGGACCAAGCAAAGCGGCGCCGTCAGTCTGTGAACTTTCGACGTTGGCTTCTGCCGCATCCAAAATCTTTGCGACGGAATCGGCCTGATCGACGTTTTTGAAAAGCCCTTCCATGTTGTCGGCATCCTGAGGCACCCCAATGTCGGAAGCTTTCTGCACGACGTTCTTGACCGAAGCGGCGTTGTCGGCCGAATCCAAAAGACTGCCGAAGGTCTCCTCGTTCTTGATGCCGATTTCCTCCGCGATTTCCACGACGTCGACTACGTCGTCGAAATTCCCCGTCAGGTTGGAAACAAACGCATCGTTTCTCCATACTTCCAATTCGGATTCGGAAGACACGAGGACAAAAAGCTCGTCAAGCGAATATTCTTTGCGCAATTTCCTTATTTCCTTCCGATCTACGCTGGAAGATGCAAGCTTTCCAAGCAAGTCTCCCTGATTGGCAGTCATTCGATCGATGAATTGCTCCTCGGTCATGCCATCCAAGCCCATAACCGCGGAAAGAAAATTGGAAAAGTCCTTTCCGGCAACATCCTCCACCGATTCCAGGAAGCTTTCCTTGCTGTAGCTCTCGGATGCCAAACTTCCGACAAGGCTGGAAACCTGATCCTCAGTCAAGGTCAGGCCTTGCTTGCTGAGATTTTGAGTTTGTTCCTGACGGTTGGCGTAATTGGTCGCGCCTTTGTCGAAGACCTCGACGTAAGTATCGCTCTTCTTTCTTTTCTCTGAATCATCGAGATCCAAGATGCCGGCCTTTTCCAAAGCCAAGGCGGAAGTGCCGTTGTCATCGACCCCTTTGGAAGACGCCTGTTTTTCGGGATCGGATTCATTGATCTCGTCCTGAGACGGAACGTCTTCCTCGGACGATCCTTGAGATGAGTCGGCCTCGGCGCCTCCCCCGGATCCTCCCAATGCCGAATTGCCTTGGTCCACTTCTCTTTGAATCGACCTCATGACCGTGGGGTCGACCCTGCCTAAATTCATGGGGAGCATAAGCCCGGTCGGACCGATACCGATGGAGAGGCTCTGCCCCGGCCCCAGGAAGGTGGGCAACCCTCCTGCTTTGGGAGTGAATGCGATTTCGCCCCGAAGCATGGAGGTCGTCTGGTTGAATCCGCCGTCAGGCAACTTGACGACTTGAATGGCGGGTACGGTTCCTCGAATACCGGCAGTGCCGACGGGAGAATCGATGTTAAAGGATGAATCCTTCTTCAATTTTTTGACGTCAACGACCATGTCTCCGAGGTTCAGGTCGATCAACGTGTCGGAGACGCTGGGTTCGTCCTTTCTCCCGGAAAGCTTGCCGGTCGAGGTCGGGTCGAAGGACTCTTGCCGGAACTTCTTGATATTGAGCACGGATTCGGCCTTCAGGGTGGTGATCGTACCTGAGGAAAACAAAAGCACGACCTTGGAAGCCTTGCCCGTCTCCACGGTATGGCCGTCGAACAGCAAGCCCCCCACCTTGACGCGATCCTCCGACAGGCTTTGGTTGGTGTCGTTGTTGGTAACCGTAACCTTGCCCTCCATACTGACTATGATGATGGCTCCCTTCGAGTCTTGAGCCTGAAGCAAGCAATTGAAACCGGAAATCAAAAGGGCGATAAGGAAGGGACGAAGAAGATTTTTCATAGCTGCAAATCGGATGTAAGAATAACTTTGTTACATATGCTTAGCTCAGACAACATAAATCTTACATGGAAAATTCACCGATTTTTCAACTTGTACACTTTTCCCCACGCCGTTGCGTAGATCTTTTCGAAGAGGGATTCGTCCAAGGCTTCCATGAAAAAACCCTGCACCAGCACGCTGTCAAAGGCTTCCTGATCCATGAAAAACCATGACTGCCCCAACCGATACCCCGTTCCGGGTACGGTGATCTCTTCGTCCGGTTCCAGAGATGCAGATGCATCCATACCATTGTAATGAGCAAGGGCTTGGACAGGAACACCGAAGGATCGAGCAATTTCATCGAGACTTTGCATACCTCTTGAGACCACGTGCCGACGATCCCCGGCATAATAAGGCAAGGTGGTTTGAATCAAATGAAACTTGGCGCCATCGATGATCTTGGGCGGGTAAGCAAGCAACCGCGCGTTCTGAGCGTCATGCATTTGCCGATGAAAGGATATTTCGATCGGTTCCGAGCCCCCCGGCAACCGAGCAAGGTTTCGGGAAAGATCGACTTCGATTCGATAGCCTCCGCCCATGTGCAGAACCAATTGGTCGGCGGATTGCCCGGTAACCGCGTCCGCTTGCATGAAATAGGGTTGTTTTCGTGGATCGGCACCATGCTCGAACAGAGGATGAGCATACGCCTGAGCGTCGAAACGATTGATCAGATAGCGACGGGCAAAGGAAGACCGAAAGGTATCGGCGGACAAGATGACCAACTGGCGCAAATGAGGCACGAAGACAAGGCGCCTGCCTTGGGTGGGGTCGGATTTGAGGGATAGGTTCAATCCATCAACCGAAATTTTGTCCACCACTCTCGCAGGTCCACCCGAAGGATCGATTTCGAAGGACTGCCCATAGGCGATCCTCCCCTTTTGCCCGCCATGATCGATCAATAGTTCTCCCCGATCGTTTAACCGGTATCCGCCGTCGAAAACATAGGAACTTCCCTGCCTTTCCCCTCTTTTCAAAACCATCATGGGAGGTTCGCGCAAACTTCTGGAGTTGCTTCCTTCGTTCCCGGCGAAATAGAGGTTTCTCGAACTGAAACTGAGGATGGTGGGAAAGATTCTCAGGATCTCATAGGGGAGATACAAGAATGCGTCTCGCGTTTGCCCAGGAAGTGGAAACCCTTCCTTTGCCGCATCTTCCAAAAGGCCTTGGTAAAAGACCTGATCGGGCTTGCCGTCCTTGAAAATGGCTTGCACCGCGGTGGGATAGGTCTCCAGCCCTTCTTTCTCGTCTTCTTGCAGTTTGACGTAAGTCTCGGTTTTCAATCGAGAAAGGTTGTAGGCTTTTCTTTGAGAAGTGGCGCGCAGGATTTCCGAACTCAGAAAATTGTCCACCGTTTGATGAGCGGGCGAGGTGAAGGTCCTCGCATCTCCGTAATACCAGCAACCCGATCCATAGTCCCACCAGGTGACCACGAAGTCGCTGGGTTCCGATGCATCGTCGAGCGCCTTGAGAGCCTCGATGTTCTTTTTCGGATAAACCACCTGGGAATGATAATTAGCGGCATGTTCCAAGTTGGGGATGGCAATCCAAGCGACCAAGGCGAAACCAATCACCCAGGCAAGCCACTTCCGTCGCCTCGACCCATCGATGGATTCGCTTCTTTTCCGACCGATGAAACGAACGCACCCCCAGGTGACGATCAGGATGACAAAGACAAGCCCCAACGCAGCGTAATTACCGACGTGAACGGTGAAGCGAAGCCCGACGTTACCCTGAAAGCAATGATGGGCGATCGCAGCGAATGGAAGAGTGATGCAAAACTCCCAGTACCTCAAGACAAGGAGAAAAAGTCCGATCAGACCGATAATCGAAGCGGGCACCACAAAGGAAGCGTTCTTCAACCCCCCTGGCATGCACCTCGGGCAGGAGCAAGTGGGGGCGTCCGCCAGAATGCGGTTGCGCACCACCTCGAATGGTATCTTGCTCGCCTCGCGAATCGTAGTCTTGACGTCGAGAAACTTCAGAGAACTCTCCTCCGCTTCCATGGTTGATCCGGTTTTCCCGACCACGGAATAACTCTGTAGCTTTCCGGTGATTTTCGACCACGTACCCGAGAAGGGACCGAAATTGGACAATGGAAAAACACCCAAGAACAGAAGGCTCAAAGCCAAAACGGTCAAGAAGGAGCGAAGTTTTCGACCAACTTCACTTGCGTTCGCGGAAGAAGCCATGCTGCTTTTCTTGGACAAGCGCAAGAAAAGAAAAAGAAGAACAGATGGAACGAGCAAACCGATAAAGATCAGTTGGGGAGATTGCTCGACGACGACTCCGGCGGACCAACCCTCGGCGAACAAAACCCAGCCAAGAAGAAGAAAACTGATGCAATTGAAGGGAGAGCCAAGGCGGGAAAGAAATCGCAGAGCGAAGGAACGATCAGGGTTCATCCGTGCAAAGAAGCTGTCCAGCATGCACAATCCAAAACGGTACCCGATGAAACCCAGGGCCAAGGAACAAGTGACGGCTTGAATCGATCCGTAGAAGAATCTGCCTAAAAGAAGGCTGAAAGTGGCCGCAAAGAGGTATCCGACGGAGTCTTTTCTCGATGCAGCCAGAAGAAAGAACACTGAAAATGCCGGAACGGTGATCGAAAACATGTCGGTGTCGTAATACCCGGCCAAGGTGCGGTTGTAGTAACTATGGGTGATGCCCGCCAGGCAAGCGGCCAAAAAACCCCAGGCGCTGGAACCGTACAGCCTTCCGATCAGAACAATTGGGATGCAGACGAATCCGGCTACGAAAACCGGCAACCAAAGGAGGAGTTTCTCAATGCTCAGAGAGGGGAAGAGCCGGATCAACCAATACGGAAGAGCCGTAATCATTCCATTGCGATAGACCCCTGGCACCAAATTGTTATCCAAATGTCGTCCAAAGGCGGCTTTTTGAACCACGCTGCCGAAATAGAAGCTGTCATGAGTATTGGGCAAGGCAACGCCGTCCTGCAGCATGTCCGGCCGCAGATGGACCATCTCGCCTCTCTCATCGAAATAATGATCCTGAGCGTAATCGATCCATTCCAACCGCACCCAAAAGGCAAGCAAGTAAGAGGCGACAATCAGAACCAGAACTACGCTCCACGGAGCGTCATCCTTGGGCAAAATCGCCAAATTCCTGAAGAATCCTCTGTTTTCGATGCTTGCTTTTGCCATGATGCCTGCGCGAGTTGAGCATAGCTAATGCCGCGGAGCAATCCTACTTTCTAGAACAGGTAGGGATCAGGGTAAGGAAACTCAAGCTCAATACTTGAATTTCTTGTCCAGTCCGAAAAGTTTCTTCTTCATGCTCTGCAATAAATCATTGGTCTTTTCCGGAGTGAAGGAATCGCCCAAAGGGGTGCGAGAGTCGATCAGCAAGCGCCTTCTTAGATCCTTGACGTGAAAGGCATAGTCTCCGTTGACCATGATCCCGAGAAGTTCCGCCTTTTGCGAAAAGACCAGGTCTCCCTTGCCCGGATTGAATTCTCCGGTAAGAAACGCGAAATGTCGCTTGTCCACCTCTATGTAGCGGCCGTCCTTTTCGTCTCGCAGGCATTTGGTCTGACCAAATCTTCCGTCTTGAACGTCAATAACGATTGCTTCATCGAAGAGGAAGGGGTTTTCCGGGGCACTGAAGAGCTCGATTTGTGAAGAAGCCGCCAGTTCCTCGGGGTTGACCTGCAGAGGGACGATCATGATTCTCGGGTCGTCCATGAAGGCGACTTCTCGAATGACGAGGGGCGACTTGAATTTGGGACTGGATACGCTCCCGGTTACGGACACGAGTTTGCGCGGATTGAATTCCACGCTGAATGGACTGTCCTTGGAGTGAACCAAGGCATAGCAGAAGTTGTCATCCACCATGAGAATCGTATCCATGGAAAAGGAGTCCTCTCGGTTGACTTGCATAATACCGGATTTGTAGACGCAAGAGAGGCTGAGCCTAACCTTGTTCTGCTCATACCTCGTGCAAATTTCGTTTGCCGAACGCGTCTGTCTTTCACTCAACTTCCCGACCTT
Organism: Opitutales bacterium; assembly: GCA_038105525.1. GTDB lineage: Bacteria > Verrucomicrobiota > Verrucomicrobiia > Opitutales > Seribacteraceae > Chordibacter. Next base: position 19,475 of record JAYOCQ010000026.1, read on the forward strand.
TAGAGCGGTTTCCCTGGACACGTCCACCGATTGCTGAACGTTCTCTTCCACCTTGGAGACTCCATCCTTCACTTCGGAAACTTCCTGAGAGACCGTAGTGATTCTCTCCCCTACGCCGGCCAAGCCCGCTCCGACGTCCTTCAACCCCTGTCCGACGCCGTCCAAGCCAAGGTTCAAGTCGTCGATCTTTTGATCGATTTTGGCAGTTGAAGCCAGCAGTTCGTCGGACCGCTTCTTCTCGTCCAACAATAAAGCCTTGGCTTCCGCGGCAGCCAATTCCTGTGCCTTTGCTCTCTCCACCGAAGCGGCCAGTTCCAGTCGAGCGGCCTCGGCTTCCTTCTCTTTCTTGAGCTTCATCGCGGCAAGCTCTTCCGATTTCTTTTTGGCTTCCGCCAAATTCTTGGCAAGCAACTCGAGTTCCTTTTTGGAAGCGGCGTTGCTTTGCAGCAGTTCCTCTCTTTTTCTTTCGATCTCCATCCGCTTGGCTTCAAGTTGCTCGGCATCCCTCTTCGCCTGAGCCAACGCTTCCTGATTCCCTTCGATGACCGCATTCTTGGAAGCGATCTCCTGATCCTTCACGGCCAATTCCTTCTGGCGTTCGGCGATTTCCGCCTCCAATTTCAGTTTTTCCTCCAACAAGGAATCCTTGTCGCTGCTGAGGTTTTCCAAAAGGGTTTCATTGGTCGCCTCCAACTCGGCGACGACGTCATCGTAGTTTTCTCCGTCGGAAATCCTTTCCACGACTTCCTTGGACACTACCTTTTGGTCGTCTTGAGCGATGACGGCTCCCTTGGGAACGTCGAACCTAGCCAATGCGAGAATGCTCAGCAGGAGAAAATCGCAGACTACCAGCAGCAGGCTACGATTCATGCTCTCTTTTCTTCGGCTTGCTTGACCAGAAGGTGGTTGCGATAGGGTCGTATGACGACGATCTTGAGGGCCGCGACGAAAAGGATTCCAAAAAGGGTCGAGGTGTAGGCCCCGATGAGGGCGTCCTGCTTGACGTCGAGAACGAGTAAAAGAATCAGGGAAAGCACGGTCCCTCCAAGCCCGACGTAAAGCCCCAAGTCGAACAGGTTTTCCTCGTTGTCGAGCAGACCGAGCTTGAGGCCCGAATGAAGCTCCTCGTTTTTGATTTGCGAAACACGCGAGAGACAAATCATGAAAATCACGATTTGAATCAGCAGGAAAACTCCCGCGACGATTGCAGTGACGATGGTTAGGTTTTGATCCGCCATAGATTCCTCATTGGCGTAGGCGAGAAGATTCGCAAGCGCAAAATCAAACCCGGCTACGGAGACTTGCCCTCGGGGAGTCTGCAAAAGGTTAGGTTCGAGGGCCAACATGCACAGCAGAGCAAGCAAGGCGGCCGAGGAGAACCTTCGAGTCCAGCGAACCCCGTAACTACTGCTCGATCGGCGGTATGCAGGAGTCGGCAAGGTCTTGGATACGAACAAGATGAAGAAGAGAAAGGAGAGAACGAGAAAGAGTACCTTGAAACCAAGGGCAAGATCTCGATTCTCGTGAGAAAGCAAGGTCAGGAGATCGCCGCCAAGCATGGGAAAGACCTCCGTGACCAAATCGACGGCGACCGTCGGTTTGTGTATCGGTCGATTGCGAACGAGCAGGTGATCCAATGCCCCTTTGCCGTGAGACATCGCCAATTCCAGGTCGCCAAGCGCCGAATCGGCCGCAATCTTGTCTCCATCCTTGACGTAAACGGGATAATTGCGAACGAAACGAAGGATGCCACTGGGGTTGCCGGAGAGCAGCGTAGCGGCGTAAATCACCTGCAGGTCACGCTCGAACTTGGCTTGAATCACTTTCTTCTCTCCAATCAATTCGAGAATCTCCGACCGAAGCGCTTCGCGACCATCCAGGGAAACCATGGCAGATTTCCTTTCCGCTTCCTTGATTCGTCCGATGGAAGCGGAGAGGTCGCGATTGCGCATTCTTATCAAGGCGGCCAAGTCGAAAATGCCCTGCAAATTCGGACAGCTTTTGGTCAGCTCGGCCATTTGAATGAAATTCATCTTGCGGGCAAGCTGATGCGCCGACCAATAGAAGGATCGAATGCGTTCCTTGGATTGATGATCGCCGTCCAATGCCTTTTGGGAAAGCCGGCCGATTTCAAACGCGGTGTCCGTCGAGTAGTAATCCTTTTCGATGGACATGGCGGTGCCGACCATCATGGGCACGAGGATGGGATAAGGCAACCAGCGTCCATGACTCTCCATCTGACCTTCGGCATTGATGATTCCTCCGACGATGACCGCATAACCGCCATCGGGCGTCCGACCAAGCTTGAGCATCACCGAACGATCCGAAACGTCCGCAAAATCGATGCCTTGCGGCAGTTGCAACTGATCCTTCGATCTGCCGATCTCGGTGTCCGCGCCGCTTTTGCGGACCTCGAACCAATCGGCGCTGCCATCGAATCGAGCCAAGGCGAGCTTTGCTTCGGAGAGGCAAAGGTCTCGCACGTCGGCCTCCGAAGCGTTGCCTTCGAAAGCTTGCGGTCCGCGCAAGCCCACGGAGAGCAAGACCTTGCGACCGCTAAAGAAGGGAAAGTCGACGAGCTTGGCCACCTTGACTCCGGGAAAAGCGAAGACCAAGGGTTCGTTCATCAATTTGTTCCAAAAGAAACCCGGCCTGCCGTCTACCGGGATGGAACGCAGCAAAGCCTGCACGTTGTCGTTGGAACTGTTGTTTCTCAGCTTTTCCCACAAATCTCCGCGGGTGGCGGCTCGGTTGTAGACGAAAAACGCTTCAAACCTACCTCGGTCCAGGTTGTAATTGTCCAAGCCACCGAAATATTGGTTGAAGGTAAGCACGTCAAAAATGCTTCCTCCCCCAGAGATGGAAAGCTCCGGATGAGCCTTTTTCTTGGTGTCGATCGCCTCGGAAAATTCATTGCGCCTCGAATGGGAGGCAAGGGGAAGAAGCATTTCGGCAGGGCCGACGTTGTTTTGACGAAGTTGCTGAATCATCTCTTCGTCAACGGTTTTCGACCCCTGACCGATATCGGACAGGGATCTTTCGGAAACAGTGGCAAAATAAACCGGCGAACCCAATCCCAGAACCGCCAATGCCAAGGACAGGGGAAGGAAAACAACTCCTCTGAATTTGATCTTTTTTTCCATACCCGACAGGTGATCGGTTATTTCCCAAAGCGCGCCATAATGCAATTTCAATTTGTTCAATTTCCCCAGAGCCCTTATTCTGGGGGATTGATGAACTTGAGAATAAGATATTTCGGAGACCCGATTCTTAGAACCAAAGGGGTGGCGGTACGGGAGTTTGACGACCGCCTTGCCAATCTCTCCGAAGAAATGCTTCAGGCGATGAGGGCCAACGACGGCATCGGATTGGCCGCACAGCAAATCGGCCAGGCCCTGCAGTTCTGTGTCGTCGATGTACCCGACAACCCCGATTATCCCTCCGTGTGCATCCTCGACGGAAAGCCTGTCTCCCCTGCCCTGCTCATGCCCCTTTGCCTCTCCAACCCGGAAATTCAAGCCCTGAACAGTGACGAGTATTATTACGAGGAGGGATGCCTGTCTTTCCCAGGGGTCAATGGTGACGTCGCTCGGCCCGAGAGAATCCTTGCCACCTATCAGGACCTGGACGGGGCAAGACACAGCCTGGAGTGCGACGGCCTGTTGGCCCGATGCATCCAGCACGAAATCGATCATCTCAACGGAATCCTTTTCATCGATCGAATGGAAAAAGCAACCTTCGCTGGAGTCAAAAGGCAGACCCAGGCGCTCAAGCGTCAAACCATGGAGAGATTGAAGAAAGGCAATCCCGATCCGATCACTCCGCCATGAAAAGAAACACCCCTCGCGGAGAAGTCATTGCAGCGGCCATTCGTAAGGCGGAGCGGCCTCTCACCCCACTGGAAATTCATCAGTTGGCCATCCGCAAGATTCCTCGACTTGGCATCGCCACCACTTACCGCCACCTGCGAAACCTATGCCAAAGGCAAAGTATCGTCGGGGTGGATTATCCCGGTCAACCTCCTCGATACGAATGGGCCGACGGCAAGGACAAGGCTCATTTCGCATGCCGCTGCTGCAACAAGCTTTTCGCCATCGATGACACCTCCGGGAAAAACCCGCCGGTGAAAGCTCCCGAAGGATTTCAGGTTCAGGGCTTCGAGGTAATGCTCTACGGAACCTGCCCTGATTGTCTGACAAAGGCCTAAAAGGTATATTCAAACCCCATGTGAATCGCCCTCCCAAGAGCAGGGTATCCCTTGATTTCCTCGTATTTCTCGTCAAACAGATTCTCCAGTCGGGCGTGAAGTCGAAGCCCCCTGCCGAAGGACTTTCGCCCATATAATCTGCAAACCGCGTAGTCCTCTCCTCTTTCGTAGGAGGAATCCATCCTGTCCGCCGCAAGACTGGTTTCGAATCCGGTCTGATATTCTTTTTCACGCCAATGAAATCCACAGGAACCGGTGTGCCGCGGACGACGTACGAGTCTCGAGCCTCCCTCCTCCCTGGCATCCAGATAGGTGTAAGTAGCCCTCGCCTCCAGACGTTTGGAAATTTTCTCGGTGATGGAGGCCTCTATGCCTCGAGCTTTCGCTTTTTCGACGTTTTGCATTTCTCCGATCCAATCATTGTCAGGGTCGAAGAACACGATCAGATGGTCATAGTGGTTTTGAAAGGCGCATATCTCCAAAGAAGAGGATTGGTTCCTCCACCTCAAACCCAGTTCGAGTGATTTGCTTTGCTCGGGAAGCAGGTCTGGATTCGCTCCGCTCCACCCGAAGGAATCGAGCGCCGTCGGGGGGGAGAAACTCCGGGAAACTCTTCCGAACAAGCTTGTGGAGTCCGATAGCTGACGACTGGCCGAAACGGAGTGAGTCCACTCGGAACCGAACGTGGAATATTCTTCCCTTCTCAGCCCGGCGGAAAGGATTGATCGTTCGGAAAGACTCATCGACACCAGCAAAAAATGCGCCCAGTCATTTACCTTCTCGCTTACTTTGGACTCCTTGTCCTCATATTCTTCCATCTGAAGATTCATTCCCAAAGTTAGGTCCAACTCATCCAGAATCCGTGAATTCCAGAGGGTCTCGATTTGGTCACCCCGCAAATCCTGGCGGCCCCATGGAGAAGTGACTCTTTCGAAACTTCTGGAGTAAAAGGATTTGAAGGACCAACTCTCCCCTTGCGTGGATATTCCGGGAGAAAACAAATAGTGGAGATTTTTTTGATAATCGGTTGCAGATGGATTACTTACAGGCCCCGGCAAGCCCATCTCGCTTCGATAGGCAAATCCCAAAAACTCCCACTCCCACTCCTCGTTTAACTTTCCCTGCAGGTTCAGGTTTCCGGAAAAATTGTCGTACTCCGCGTTTGCTCGTTGGTTGTCCGTTTCCAAGTAGGCAAAATTGAAATCAGCCCCGAAGTCATTCTCCATCAGCGAACTCTTCGTCTCTACCCTGTAAGTGCCGAAGGATCCGCCCTCTACCCTTGCCGATTCCGCTCTTTCGGAAACACCTGCAGTCCTTAGTTGAACCGCCCCCCCTATTCCCTCCGCTCCGTATTGAACCGAAGACGCTCCCCGCAGAATTTCCACGGAGGAAAATCCTGAACTTGACAACTGACCAAGGTTGTAAGTTTTGGAAAACCCGCCGTTTAGCTTTCTCCCGTTCAAGAGGAAGGTGGTCTGGTCACTGTTCGACCCCCTGCTGAAAAGGGAGGTCTGAGCGCCTGCCTGTCCTGCTCTGGCGACCGCCATTCCGGGGACCTGCCGCAATGCTTCGGAAAGATCGTAAACCTGCCTGGCGTCCAGTTCCTCTCCGGAAATTCTCGTCACCCACGGCGACGCTTCATCCAGGGCAACGGGCATTCTGCTTTCCACCACCACCATCGGGTTGAGCTCATCCATGGCGCCGAGGAAGGATCCTCCGCAAATGATGAACCCTGCTGCCCGCAACCATATTCCGCGACTCATCTTTTTTTGATAATCGATTCTCACTTTTTAGTAAAACCGAAATTCCCCATGCGAGGACGCGGGAACTTGGATTTAGAAGTTGGACAAACCGCTCAATCAGCTATTGTTTCCCCTATGATTCCCGGCAGACTTTCGATCTTTCTTGCGTGCGCCATGACCTTTGCATTCGTCGAATTGCCGGGCATTGCCTTCGACTTGAGTTCCCTCCAATCCCTCTCGCGAATCGAGGTCGTTCTTTCCACGAATTTCGGAAGCGGAAAGATACGGGGAACCTTTCAGTCGATCGATGGAACAATCGACTTCACTCCTTCGAAACCCTCCCTTTGCAACGGCATCGTTCACCTCAATTCACGCAGCCTGCGCTTCGGCAACCATCGGGTTTCCTTCGACACCCATTCTTCGGATTGGCTCGACTCCACCCGCTTTCCTCAAATCGTCTTTTCCTTGTTCGAATTGACCGAGTTGGATTGGAAGGGAGACAAGGGCCGTGGCAAGGCATTGGGGGAACTGCGGATCAAGGATTGCGCCAAGCCCATTTCCTTTCCTCTTTTCATCCAGCTTCTTCCCAATCAGCGCAGGAACCATGACGGCAAGACGGGAGACCTGCTTCGCCTGAACGGTGAGTTTGTTCTTCCCAGAACCGATTTCGACCTGGCTCCCAATCAGTTGCTCGATACGGTTTTCGATGAAATAACGGTGCGATTTTCCCTGACGGGAACTTCGGATGCATCTCCGAAAAGCGGCCCCGGTCGAATTTTCGGTAGATGATTCCGGTAAAGAGGCGAGCGTTCCTCGCCTCCGGACTAATCGTCGGAACCGCTCGTCAAGCTCATCAATACCTGCAAGACGTAAAAGAACAGCAGCGCCACCGATGAAAAGAGGGCCAGCGATGCGGCGACGTGTTGATGGGGAGAATAATGATGAAGCACGTTGGAGGTGGTGTAGAGGACGCAACCGGCGGCAAACAATACCATAACCGATGCGAACACCAACCCGAGAGAAAAACCGAAAAGGATGCTACAGACAATAAATCCAAGAGCAACAAAGGCGCCGATGGAAAGTATACCCTTCATAAAGGAGAAATCTTTCTTACTGATAAAAACAGTGGCAGTAATTCCTCCGACCAAAAGAAGAGTCATTAATCCAGCCGTGGGGATTAATCCTGCTCCCCCAAACATGGTTGCGATAAAGAGAAGAGGTAGAAAGACAATCGCCTCCGCGATTACAAAAAGCCCCAGTCCAAGATACTGCATTTGCTCAGAATTCTCCGACCTGGCAAGTTTGTCTGCCAAATATCCAACTGCCATAAACAGACCCATCACAATCAACCAGCTGTATCCACCGGTCATGCTCATAGCCAATTTGGCAGCGAAAGGAGCATTTACCAAATAATATTCCAATCCAATAAAAGCCAAGAGCGCCACCGCTAGGTGGGAATACGTTCGGCGAATAAAAGCTGCCCGGTGAGAGGCTGGGCTTTGTGCAGCAGATAGAGTGAATACTTGTTCTTTCATCATTACCTATGAAACTTGCTCAGCTTGCCGTATCTTTCAAACCAAATCCACTCTGCCCACGAACAAAAGTAACACCGGTTTAAGGTACCCCGATTGTCTTTGGATTGCCTAAGAGAGCGACTTCCGTAGTTTTTAGATCTCAACCAAAGCCTCTCTAAATTAAGAAAGATGTCAGAATTTCCCTTTCTCGATCAAAACAATCATCCAAACTGGTCCAAGCTGACCTCCGACCGGATTAAACCGGAGATCACTCATGCTTTGGAACAGGCAGAGAAAAATCTTGAGGATATCCGGACACTTGAGCCCGATTTCTTGACCTTCAAAAACACTATCAAAGCGCTCGAGCAAGCAACCACAGATCTCAACTATGCCTGGGGATTAGTCAGCCATCTGGACGCAGTCTGTAATTCTCCTGAACTTCGTGATGCCCACAATGAAATGCTTCCCACTGTTTCCGCATTTGGCGCGAAAATACCGCTAGACCCCAAACTGTGGAAAGTCATCCTCGCCTACTCCCAGACCGAAGAAGCAGAAAACTTAGCTGCGATTGATCAGAGATTACTTGAGGAAACTTTGGCTGATTTCCGGGAAGCGGGCGCGGATCTACCCGACGACAAAAAGAAACGGCTCGAGGAATTATCTTCCGAACTCGCACAGACTACTCAGAAATTTTCCGAAAAAGTACTCGATGCAACCAATGACTGGCAAATCGTCATCAAAGAGGAAGGCAAATTAAGCGGACTTCCGGAAACTGCCAAGGAAGCGGCCCGGCAAACCGCCATCGAAAAATTGGGCCGAGAAGAAGGAAAAGATGCATGGATTTTCACCCTGCATGCTCCTTCGTTGGTTCCGGCTCTGCAATACCTGGAAGATGACAATTTACGTAAGGAGATTTGGTCTGCCAGCAATGACCTCGGATGCAAAGCCCCTTTTGATAATCAGAAGCTGGTAGCAGACATCCTCAGGTTGAGACAGGAAAAAGCCCAACTTTTGGGCAAGGCCGATTTTTCCGATGTCGCCCTATCCCGCCGCATGGCAAAGCGCGGAAAAAATGCCGACGATTTCGTATCTGATCTCCATCAAAAAACCATTCCTTTTTTCATCAAAGAAAATGAGGAATTGGAGGCATACAAAGCCGAAAAAACTGGTGGTATTTCAGACCTCCTTGAACCTTGGGAAGTTGGATACTGGGCAGAAAAACTGAAAAAGGATCGCTATGATTTTGATGACGAAGATCTGCGCCCCTTCTTCCCTATTCAGTCGGTTTTGGAAGGAATGTTCAATTTGGTCACCCAAATTTTTGGACTAAAAATCGTGGAACGCTCAACCATCTGCGAAGGAACGATTGCTCAAAACATACCAAATGATGATAAACCCGTGGAAGTCTGGCACAAGGAAGTTCATTTCTATGATCTTTATGATTCCTCAAAAAATCGTCTATTGGGATCGTTTTATGCAGACTGGCACCCACGCTCAAGCAAGCGTGCAGGAGCCTGGATGAATTACTTTAAAACCGGCGAGCCTACGGAAAATGGCGAGCGTACTCCTCACCTTGGGCTGATCTGCGGAAATCTCACTGCTCCTACCCCCTCCAAGCCAGCCCTGCTTACCCATTATGAAGTGGAAACCGTTTTTCATGAATTTGGACACCTGCTTCATCATCTTTGCGGGGAAGTTGCCCACCCCAGTCTCAATGGGGTAAACGTTGCCTGGGATTTTGTGGAACTCCCCTCCCAGATTATGGAAAACTGGTGCTGGGAACGGGAAAGTCTCGATCTTTTTGCCCGGCACCATGAAACCAATGAACCCATACCGGATGAATTATTTGCCAAAATGATCCGGGCAAAAAATTTCATGGCTGGCAATGCGATGATGAGACAACTGGCTTTCTCGAAGATGGATTTGGTCATGCACCGCTCTCTTGCTCTTGATACCCCGGAAGATATGGAAGATGCATTGCAGAGTATTCTGGCGGATTATTTCCCCAAGCGCAAGACTCCTCCCCGCACCATTGCGATGCGCTTCAGTCATTTATTTGGAAACCCGATGGGCTATGCCACCGCCTATTATTCCTACAAATGGGCAGAAGTATTGGATGCGGATGCCTTTACCCGTTTCCGGCAGGAAGGAATTATGAATCCAGATACTGGTCGGGCCTTTCGTGAATCTATTTTAAGCAAAGGGAACTCCCGCCCAGCCGATGAATTATTCCATGACTTCATGGGCCGAGCACCCGATGCAAATGCTCTGCTCATCCGCAGTGGACTCACCGAGAAAACCGTCTGACCCAAAAAATTTCATGTCCACCAAACCACAAGTTCTTGCATGGATCACCTGTGACAGCGTATACGTCGATCCTGCAACCGGCAAACACACCCTTCTGGGCATCTTTTCAAGTCTCCGGGCAAAGGAATTCCCCGTGGTTCATCCAAGAATGGTCTGGTTTCTCTCCTTTTCCGATCTTACCCTGGGCAAGCATAAACTCAAAATGACCATCGGTCTTCCGATGGCTGAAGAGGAACCGAGAACCATCATCGACCGCAAATTCGAATCTCCCGGCCCGCAGCACAGAATCAATCTGATCAATGACATTCACCGTCTCAAATTTGAAGAGCCCGGCAACTATTCCATTCTGATTGAAATTGATGATCAGGTGGTTCTTGCCAGCTCCTTTCCGATTATTGAGGTTAAAATGCCATCCTAACGGGATTCTCCTTACCTTTGTGACAACCTTCCCCTTGCGTCCATTCTTCATCTGCATAGCCTTCCTACCTCATGCCTGATTTAATTGCATCTGATTCCTCCCAATCCTCTCCTCTTTTGGTCGTTGGTTCGGTCGCCTTTGATAACGTCATCACTCCCCAAGCGGAGCAGGAAAGAATTCTCGGCGGCGCCGCATCCTACTGCTCCTTCGCCGCCAGTTATTATACCCAGGTCCGCATGGTGGGCGTCGTGGGAAATGATTTCGGAGAATCCGACCTTGACCGTCTTCGAGCCCGCGGCATCGATCTGGAAGGGGTTCAACGAGATGATTCCGGACCCACCTTCTTTTGGAAGGGCAGATACCACGAGAATTTCAACCGCCGAGATACCCTGGATATCCGGCTGAATGTATTTGAAAACTTCCGCCCGGACTTACCCCAGTCCTATATCGATTCCAAATTCGTTCTTCTAGGCAATATACATCCCGCTTTGCAGATGCACGTGCTTGATCAATTATCCGGTGAATCCTTTGTTCTGGCAGATACCATTGATTTATGGATTGAGACCGAGCGGGAAGCCCTCCTTTCCCTGATTCAAAAAGTCAGTCTTTTTGTGATCAATGATTCCGAAGCGGAAGAACTTACCGGTGAATCCAACGTCATTCTAGCCGGCGAAAAGCTCCGGCAGATGGGACCTAAAAGCGTGATCATCAAAAAGGGGGAGCATGGAGCCGTTCTCTTTCATGAAGACGGCTTGTTTGCCCTGCCCGCATACCCAGTTTCTCAATTACATGACCCAACCGGTGCGGGAGACTCCTTTGCCGGCGCTCTGATTGGCCGACTGGCTTCCAGAAACCGCACTGATTTTTCTGCGATCAAGGAAGCGATGCTTTTTGCCACCTGCACCGCCAGTCTCACCGTGGAAGCTTTTGGATGCGACCGCCTGGAGTCTGCCGGCAGCTCAGAAATTGAGCAACGCGTAAAGACTCTGCAGAAGCTCATCTCTGTGGCCTGAAACAATTCTGATTTCTTCTGCAAAAGCCAAACATTCTTGCTTTCGGGCTTTTCCGATTTGTTTTCTTTTTCTGCTTCTTTCATGTTGCAGTCATGAAAACGCAAGAACTCCCGAGGAAGTAGAACCTCCTTTGCGCATGCACGTTGAATTGCCCACTTCAGCAGAAATCAGCCGGCTGCCCGAAGACGGAGGAGACGAATTTAACCGCTTGATTTTTGAAAGCAGTCCCTACCTGCTTCAACATGCCCGTAATCCCATAGAGTGGAGAGCATGGGAGGATGAAGCGCTGAACTTAGCCGTTTCAGAAAACAAACCGATTTTTCTCTCCATAGGATACACCACCTGTCACTGGTGCCATGTGATGGAACGGGAGTCCTTTGAAGATGAGGAAGTCGCTCATCTTCTCAATCAGGATTACGTCTGTATAAAAGTGGACCGGGAGGAGCGACCCGATCTCGATCACGTGTATATGGCGGTCACCCAAATGATGACCGGTCGCGGCGGTTGGCCCATGACTGTGATCATGACTCCCGAAAAAGTTCCTTTCTTTGCCGGCACCTATTTCCCGAAATCCTCCATGCTCGATCTTTTGCCGCACTTCGCCAGGGTGTGGAAAGAGGAGAAGGAAAAAGTGAATGAGATTGGCCAGGCTATTCTTCATAACCTGAGCAAGTCCAAGGAAAGTCTGGCAGGCGGAGATCTAAATGCCAGTCATTTGGACCGATGCTTCGAGG